>NZ_LLZG01000186.1 GCF_001509475.1 Streptomyces regalis | reverse complement strand
GGCGAGGACGAGGTCGGGGTTGTGCACCTCGACACCGGCCGGGGGCGCGATGTCGGCGGCGGTGACCAGACCCGGGCCCTGCTTGCGCAGGTACATCACCACGGGCTCGTCGTGCTCGGACGACACGACCAGCTGCTTGATGTTGAGGATCTGGTCGGTGACGTCCTCCTTGACGCCCGGCACGGTGGTGAACTCGTGCAGGATGCCGTCGACGCGGATGGACGTGACCGCCGCGCCAGGGATTGAGGAGAGGAGAGTCCGGCGGAGCGAGTTGCCGAGGGTGTAGCCGAAGCCCGGCTCCAGCGGCTCGATCACGAACCGGGAGCGGAACTCGTCGACGACCTCTTCGGTCAGGGACGGACGCTGAGCGATCAGCACGAGGTATTGCCTCCAGAGTTTGGCGCCCGCTATGTGACGCCGTAGACACCATGAAGGGTACGGCCGGTTCGGCCTCCTACAAGCCCGAACCGCCCGACCTTGCCCAGGCAGCGCCTTCACCTGCCGGGGACACCAGCCGACAGACCCCGGACCGATCATGGTGACGACGCGGCACCCGGAGCGGCGCACCGAGCGTCTGTTGCTGCGCCAGTGGAGAGACATAGACCTGGACCCGCTTGCCGCGATGGACGCGGATCCGGAAGTTATGCGATATATCGGCGACGGCTCGCTCAGTAGCCGTGAGCGGACCGCCGCCGCGCTGGCTCGTGTGCGGTGCAGGTCAGGTTCGCATCCTGCTGGGGCACGGCGACCTCGCAGCGTGGGCGGGGTGGCCGTCGGTGGGTCGTGTTCGGGGCGATCGCGTTCGGGGCGGCGTTCTTGGTCGTCCGGTTGGTCCTGACGGGTGTGTCGGTGTCGTTCCTGGCGGATGCAGAGCGTGCCCGGGGCACGGTGGTCGCGCTGGAGTGGCGCAACGACGCGCGGATCAACGGGTTCGTGGCGTTCCTGGGCCGTGTCTCCTGGGCCCTGTCTCCTGGGCCACGTCTACAGGCCGATATTGGTGAGGAAGATGTTCCAGTCGTCCCGCCCGATTTCGCCAGGGCCGCCCTGGGCAGTGGCCGGTACTGCGGACAGCATCAGCCCGGCGAGGGCGATGGCCAAGGCGGTGACGACACGACGTTTCACGATTCCTCCTCGACGGTGACAGCACCGACCAGCCTGCTCCAAGCCAGCCGCCCCGCCTGCCGGACACGCTGCTCGGCCTGCGGATTCAGTCACTCGGTGGCCAGGGCCTCTCATGCGAGGCGCTCGACACCCGCGGCAGCGGCCTCTGCCCGGCGCCGGGCCTCACGGACCTGTCGATCTGCCGTACGCACCTTGTCGCGCGCCGCCTGCTCGGCGGAGCGTGCCTGTCGTTGCTCGTCCTTGGCGCGTTGCAGTTCGGCGGTCAGTTCGCTGACGCGCTGCTGCAGCTCATCCAGGTGTTTGCCGGCCTCGTCGGCCTCACGGCTCGCGCTCGCCGCCTCGTCCTGCCGCGCCCGCAGTTCCCGCGCGGCCTCGTCGGCGTCCTTGCGGGCTTGGGCGAGACGTCGGCGCCGGTCGGCATCGGCCTGGCGGTCACGGCGAGGGGGTGGAGGGGGCTCGGTCGGAGGGGGTGCGGCGGGGGGGG
>NZ_LLZG01000185.1 GCF_001509475.1 Streptomyces regalis | reverse complement strand
CGGTGGGGGGGTGGCGGGGAAGGGGAGAGGGGACGCACGCCTCACTTGCCGTAGACGAGCATCAGCTTCTCCTTCGCCTGGTCGTTGCCGCTCAGCCGGGTGCTGGAGAGGTAGAGGCGCCCGTCGACCCAGTCGAAGTCCTTCGAGAAGAAGCCGTTCTCGACGCTCGCGGCGCTGGCCGGGTTCTGCAGCAGCTTCGACGGCTGGTGGCTGCTGCCGGTGACCGGGATGGCCACGACCTGGCCGCCCCCGTCGTACGACGGCTCGACGTAGGCGATGAGCTTGCCGTCCTCGACCTTGATCGGCAGCATCGACTCGTCCGCCGGGGACTTGACGCGCCACTTCTCCTTGCCGTTGGCGAGGCTGACCGCGACGATCTCGTTGGCGCCCGTCGTCGCCTTGGTCGGCATGTAGAGCATGTCGGTGTCGGCGGCGACACCGGTGCAGCCCTGGAGGTCACGCTGGAGGATGGCCCAGCCGCACTGGGCGCCGATCTCGAGGGCGGCTTCGACCTGCGAGCGACGCTTGCCGTCGGAGCCGAACGTGGAGATGTTCCACTGCTTCTTGTCCTTGTTGGTGCTGTAGATCACCAGCGGGTCGAGGGAGAAGACGCGAGAGACCTGCCAGCCCTTGGAGAACTGCCAGGTCCACTTGACCTTGCCGGTCGCCGGGTCGAGCTCCTGCACCTCGTCGTGCTCGTTGGTGCCGGTGGCGTCGCAGCCCGCCACGGCGATCAGCTTCTCACCGCCCGCGAAGGCGTCCGGGAAGCACTTGTCGCCGAATCGCGTCTTGTCCCACAGCTTTTCGCCGCTGTCGATGTCGTACGCCGTGCCGGACTGCGAGCGACCCACCATCAGCGTCTTGCCGGTGATGGACAGTTCGACGTCGAGGGTGCTGTCGAACAGCGCGCCGTTGGCGACACTGCCCTTCCAGCCCTGGGCGCCGGTGTTGAGGTCGACCTGCTGGAGCTGGTTGCACTTGGCGCGGTCGCTGCTGCCGCTCATGTACGCCACGACGATCTTGTCGTCGGCCGACTTCTGCGGAGTGACCGCGCAGATCTTCTGCGGGAAGGTGATCGGGTCCCAAGTGGCCTCGCCGTCACCGATGTTGTAGGCGAAGAGCTGCTTGTACGCCGCCTTCACCGCGGCCTTGTCGGTGATCCACATGCCGGGGGCGTCGGCACCGGAAGCGGGCGCGTCGGGCGCCTGCTTGTACCAGAGCACCTTCGACTCACCGGACTGGCGGCCCCCGTTGAGGTTCTCCGGGTCGGCGCCGCCACCGCCACCGCCGTTGTCGGGGTCGTCGGTCGGGGAGCCGGAGCCCTTCGGGTCGCCGCTCGGCTGGGCGACCGGCGGTTTCGGGTCGTCGTCGCCTCCGCGGGTCACCGCGAACACGGTGCCGGCGAGGACGAGCAGCACCGCGACCGCGGCACCGATGACGAGGGCGGGCTTGTCCTTGAAGGGGTTGCCCGAGCCGGGCGGCGGGGTGCCGGGGGCGCCCGGGTACTGCGGCTGGGGCGGGTAGGCGTAACCCGGGGCGGGCTGCTGGCCGTAGGGCGCGGGCTGCTGGGGGTAGCCGTACGGGCCCGGCTGCTGCGGCGGTTGGCCGTAGGGGCCCGGCTGGCCGGGCTGGGCCGGCTGCTGCTGCTGCTGCGGGTAGCCGTAGCCCGGCTGCGGGGCGGCGGGCGGCGGG
>NZ_LLZG01000184.1 GCF_001509475.1 Streptomyces regalis | reverse complement strand
GGGGCCCGTATTTCAATAACTGTCAGGGACGGGATTCCGCAGTTGTTCGGGCGTGTAGCTGTTCCAATGTGCGGGCGGGCGATCCGGGGATCGGCGTGACGAGGATCCGGTGCAGGTCCAGGAGCCGTTTTGCGTCCTGGTACTGGATGGACAGGTTGGTGCGGTTGACGCCCAGTAGTTGGGCCAGGAAAGTCATGGTCACCGCTCTGCGGCGGCGCGGGATGGCTGCCAGGAGCCGGTGGGTGTGGTCCACGCTGCTGGTCTGTGGGTGGCGGTAGCTGCGCGGGCGGTGGAAGCGTCGCTGGAATGCTGCCTCGGCCAAGGCGTCTCAGAAGGGCTCCGAGACCGCCACCAGATACTCGAAGGCGGTTCGTGACATGCCGGTCAGGGCCGGATCGGTGAGCATCGCGGTCAGGGCCGGGTCGGTCCGGTGTGTCGTTGCCGGCGCGTCTGGCGCTCGCGGTGGAACGGGAGACAGTGTGTAGTTCCAGTCACCGTGGAAGGCGTTGGGTGTGATCGGAAGGGCGTGGAACTCGGCGGGTGTGACGCTGATGCCGAGGTCGTAGCTGCCTGTGTCCAGTTCGGCCCCGATGGT
The DNA here is from genome assembly GCF_001509475.1 of Streptomyces regalis. Lineage (GTDB taxonomy): Bacteria > Actinomycetota > Actinomycetes > Streptomycetales > Streptomycetaceae > Streptomyces > Streptomyces regalis. The sequence continues at coordinate 1,141 of NZ_LLZG01000184.1, read as the reverse complement.
CAGGCCGGTCTGGGTGGTTGTGGCGGCGATGGTCTCGAGGACGACCTGGTAGCTGGTCAGCGGCCGCCCCCGCCAGTTCGCGGTGATGTGACAGAACATCCGGTGCTCTTTTTTGTTCCACTTCGAAGTCCCCGGCGGTAGGTGACAGACCGTGACCTCCAGGCCGCTCTCTCGTGCGAAGGCGGCAAGGTTGTTTTTCCAGGTCCAGCGGCGGGGGTCGTTGGAGCCGCCGGAGTCGGCGGTGATCAGGAGCCTGCGGGCATTCGGGTGGTCCGCCCGTCCGCGGTGCTGCCACCAGCGTCGGATGGACTCCACCGCGAACTGGGCGGTGTCGTGGTCGGTGCCGACGTTGACCCATCCGCTGTTGTTGGCAATGTCGTAGATCCCGTAGGGGATCGCCATGGGCTGCTCGTTGGTGGTGAACGTGTGGCAGTCCACCTTGATCGCGTTCTTGCCCGGCCGCCAGGTGCGACCGGGCCGGTCCCGGTTGCCGAGCCATTCCTTGGCCTTGGTGTCGACGCTGATCACCGGCTGGGCATCGTCGAGGAACGCGGCGGCGGTGGCATTCAGGTGGGTGAACTGGGCATCGCGGTCCGGATGGCTGATGCTCTCCGTTGTCTTCGCGGTTCCCTGCAGGCTGTAGCCCAGCGTGTGCAGCAGGTGTCCGACGGTTGAAGCGCTGACCGGGTGGCCCTGGGCGGTGAGGGTTGAGGCCAGGGCCCGTAACGACAGCGTGGTCCACCGCAACGGAGAGACGGGGTCGCCTCGGGTGTGCGGCTCGATCAGCGACTCCAGCGCGGGCAGCAGACCAGGGTCGGTGTCAGCCAGCCGCTTGCGGCCCGCACCAGGAGCCCGGACCCGCAGGGTCGGCGAGGAGCAACCGGCCAACTCGGCCATACCACGCGCGATGGTGGCAGTGCTGGTGCCGGAGGCGGCGGCGACCCGGACCATCCCGCCGCGGCCGAGGGCCGTCGCCTCACTGGCCAGGTACAACCGACGGCGGCGCTCATCGAAGTGCGGCAGGATCTGATCGAACTTGGCCCGCAGAGCACGAGCGGCAACGCGGCCTGACAGACACGGGGTCATATCTCAGACTCCCACCAACACCCCTCTGCCGAGCACTTATTGAAATACGGGCCCC
>NZ_LLZG01000183.1 GCF_001509475.1 Streptomyces regalis | reverse complement strand
CTCAGTCCTTGATTTCGCAGATGGGTGCGCCGGAGGTGAGGGAGGCGCCGACCTCGGCGGACAGGCCCTTGACGGTGCCGGACTTGTGCGCGTTGAGGGGCTGTTCCATCTTCATCGCCTCGAGGACGACGATCAGGTCGCCTTCCTTGACTTCCTGGCCTTCCTCGACGGCGACCTTGACGATGGTGCCCTGCATCGGGGAGGCGAGGGTGTCGCCGGAGGCCGCGGGGCCGGACTTCTTGGCCGCGCGCCGCTTGGGCTTGGCCCCGGCGGCCAGCCCGGTGCGGGCCAGGGTCATGCCCAGGGAGGCCGGCAGGGAGACCTCCAGGCGCTTGCCGCCGACCTCGACGACGACCGTCTCACGGCCCGCCTCGTCCTCGGCCTCGGTGCCGGCCGGGGTGGCGAAGGGCTTGATGTCGTTGACGAACTCGGTCTCGATCCAGCGGGTGTGGACCGTGAACGGGGCGCTGGAGCCGGTCAGTTCCGGCGCGAACGCCGGATCGGTGACCACCTTGCGGTGGAACGGGATCGCGGTGGCCATGCCCTCGATCTGGAACTCCGCCAGCGCGCGGGCCGCGCGTTGCAGCGCCTGCTCGCGGGTGGCGCCGGTGACGATCAGCTTGGCCAGCAGCGAGTCCCAGGCCGGGCCGATCACGCTGCCGGACTCCACGCCCGCGTCCAGGCGCACGCCCGGACCCGACGGCGCGGTGAACGTGGTGACGGTGCCGGGGGCGGGCAGGAAGCCCCGGCCGGGGTCCTCGCCGTTGATGCGGAACTCGAAGGAATGCCCGCGCAGCGGCGGGTCGTCGTAGCCGAGGTGCTCGCCGTCGGCGATGCGGAACATCTCGCGCACCAGGTCGATGCCGGCGACCTCCTCGGTGACCGGGTGCTCGACCTGCAGGCGGGTGTTGACCTCCAGGAAGGAGATCGTGCCGTCCGCCCCGACGAGGAACTCCACCGTGCCGGCGCCGACGTAGCCGGCCTCTTTGAGGATCGCCTTGGAGGAGGAGTACAGCTCGGCGACCTGCTCGTCGGACAGGAACGGCGCCGGCGCCTCCTCGACCAGCTTCTGGTGGCGGCGCTGCAGCGAGCAGTCACGCGTGGAGACGACCACCACGTTGCCGTGGGAGTCGGCCAGGCACTGGGTTTCGACGTGCCGGGGCTTGTCGAGGTAGCGCTCCACGAAGCACTCCCCGCGCCCGAACGCGGCCACCGCCTCACGCACCGCCGAGTCGTACAGTTCCGGGACTTCTTCCAGCGTCCGCGCCACCTTCAGGCCGCGGCCGCCGCCGCCGAACGCGGCCTTGATCGCGATGGGCAGGCCGTGCTGTTCGGCGAAGGCCACCACCTCGTCGGCCCCGGAGACCGGGTCGGGGGTGCCCGCGACCAGCGGGGCACCCGCACGCTGGGCGATGTGCCGGGCGGCGACCTTGTCACCCAGATCGCGGATGGCCTGCGGGGGCGGGCCGATCCAGATCAGCCCGGCGTCCAGGACGGCCTGGGCGAAGTCGGCGTTCTCCGACAAAAAGCCGTAGCCGGGATGGATCGCGTCCGCCCCGGACTCGCGCGCGGCTTTGAGGACCTTGTCGATGTCCAGATAGCTGGTGGCCGGGGTGTCACCGCCCAGGGCGAACGCCTCATCCGCGGCGCGGACATGCGACGCGTCCCGGTCCGGGTCCGCATAGACGGCCACGCTCGCGATCCCGGCGTCCCGGCAGGCCCGGGCCACGCGGACAGCGATTTCGCCACGGTTGGCGATGAGCACCTTGCGCACGA
>NZ_LLZG01000182.1 GCF_001509475.1 Streptomyces regalis | reverse complement strand
CCGGTGGCAGGAGCTCGCCGCCGGGGTGGCGAACGCCGTGCGTGTGCATACCGGAGCCGTTGTCGCCGAAGATCGGCTTCGGCATGAAGGTCGCCCTCTTGCGGTTGCGCCAGGCCACGTTCTGACCCAGCGGCGGCGCAGAGCGGGGTCGGTCCGGCCGACGGCCGGACCGACCCCGCCGGGGAGTGGCCAAGCACTCGTGTCCGGAGGGATTCTGGTGGTAGTCGCCCACAGGCCCGGGCGCAATGAACGGCTCCATACCGTGCCGCTCCTGCTGTCCGCGGGAGTCACCATGAAAGACGAACTGATCCAACCGGCCGCCGACGTGCTCTTCGACGTCCCGGACGACGTGCATGCGGAGATCATCGCGCTCATCACCGCTGTGGCCGTGGACTCGACGACGAAGGTCTCGGACCTGGCCGCAGCGTTCGGTGAATGGTGCTGGCTCGTATATACCCGCCATGGTGACGTGATCGAAGTGCTGGACGTCGGCTGCGCCCGCTGACTCGGTGACGGGGCCCGTACCGCGGTCTGGCGTATTACAGGGGTCGGCCGACTGCATGCGGTAGCCGGGGACGACGTCGCCCTGGTGAGACGATCCGGGCGACGGCCGCGGGCGGGGCGAGCTGGACGGCGGGGCGTAGGAGAGGTGAGGGCCGCGCGGGCCAACCACAGCACCTGATTCGGCAGTGGGGAGCCGCCCGTGTTCTATTACGTGCTCAGGTACGTCCTTCTCGGGCCGCTGCTGCGGCTGCTGTTCCGGCCGCGGGTCGAGGGGCTCGAGCATGTTCCGGCGCGGGGCGCGGCGATCGTCGCCGGGAATCACCTGTCCTTCGCTGACCCCCTCCTCATGCCCGCGGTGCTGAAACGGCGCATCACGTTCCTGGCCAAGGCGGAGTACTTCACGGCGCCGGGCCCCAGGGGCCGACTGACCGCGCTCGTTCTCCGCGGTGCCGGACAGATTTCGGTGGACAGGTCGGGCAGGGCCGCGGCGCAGGCGGGGATCCGGAAGGGGCTCGGGGTACTGGCGAAGGGAGAACTGCTCGCGATCTATCCGGAGGGCACGCGTTCTCCCGACGGCCGGCTGCACAAGGGCAAGGTCGGAGTGGCGGTGATGGCGCTGGCCGCGCAGGTTCCGGTGGTTCCGTGCGCGATGGTGGGGACGTTCCAGATCTGGCCTTCGGGAAGTGTCCTGCAGAGACTCCCGCCGGTGACGATCCGTTTCGGGGAACCACTGGACTTCTCGCGCTTCGCAGGGATGGCGCACCACAAGACGGTGCTGCGGGCCGTCACCGACGAGATCACATACGCGATCTTGCGACTGTCGGGCCAGGAGTACGTGGATCGGTACGCGGCCGACGTGAAGGCCGGGCAGGCGATGGGGCGGCGGGGCTGAGGTCCACCGCCCTTAGGTGCGACCGGGCCCGGACGGAGTCGAGGTTCTCGCGGCTGAGGCAGGCGATCAGGTGGGCCAGCAACCCGTCAACGCCCCGCCCGGGCGGAGCCGGGTGACCCAGGGCCCACAGCGCCGCCTCCGGGTCGGGCAGCGTCCACACCAGGTGCCAACTCCGCTACCCCGGAACCGGCGGCTGGTCTGCCATCCAGAACGGCGCGGGCTCCGCAATAGCAGATGTCGGCCCCGATGACTCAGCAGCTGGAGCGACAGAAGAAGCAAGGATAAAAGCCCCGTTATAGCCTGAAATCGCCGAATTCATTCATTCGCGTCGCTGATCGCACGGGAGGGGCTCATGACCTTCGTCCAGCTCATCGACTGCAAGACCAGCAACATCGACCAGCTCAACCAGCTGATGGACAACTGGGTCGAGGCGACCCAGGGCAAGCGGACGGCCACGCACTCGATCGTCGGGCAGGACCGCTCGGACTCCACCCATGTCGTCGAGATCGTGGAGTTCCCGTCCTACGAAGAGGCCATGAAGAACTCCAAC
>NZ_LLZG01000181.1 GCF_001509475.1 Streptomyces regalis | reverse complement strand
GTGTCCGATCCCGGGTGATGCTTGACAGTTCGGTCCCAGCTGATGGTTGACAGTGGCCGTGATCGGCTTTTCTGTGCGCGTCGTTGCGGCGCGTGTGGGGAGGCCGGGATTGGCGCTGGTGGAGTTGTCGGTTGTCGAGCAGAGATACCGGGCTGTCCTGGCCGTGCTGGCGGGAGCGACCGTGACGGAAGTTGCCGCTCAGCTTGGGGTGTCGCGGCAGACGGTCAGCGGGTGGAAGTCCCGGTATGAGGCCTCCGGTCTGGCCGGGTTGGCGGACCGTTCGCGGAGGCCGGCGTCGTGTCCGCATCAGGCCTCTGCCGAGGTGGAGGCGGCGGTGTGCGAGCTGCGGCGCAAGCATCCCCGCTGGGGTCCGCGGCGGATCGCTCATGTGCTGGAGCGGTCCGGGGCGGTGAGCCCGGTGCCGTCGCGGATGACCGTGTATCGGATCCTGGTCCGTCACGGCCTGGTGGAACCTGGGGCTCGGCGCCGGAAGCGGTCGGACTACAAGCGCTGGCAGCGGGATCGGCCGATGCAGTTGTGGCAGATGGACATCGTCGGCGGCGTGATGCTGGTCGACCCGGTGACCGGGGAGTTGACCGAGGCGAAGGTCGTGACCGGGGTGGATGACCATTCCCGGTATTGCGTGATCGCGTCGGTGGTCGAGCGGGCGACCGGGCGGGCGGTCTGCTCTGCGTTCGCCCGGGCCTTGCAGACGTTCGGGGTGCCCGAGGAGGTGCTGACCGACAACGGCAAGCAGTTCACCGACCGGTTCGGGCAAGGCGGGGAGGTGCTGTTCGACCGGATCTGCCGGGAGAACGGGATCGCGCACCGTCTCACCCAGCCGGCATCCCCGACCACGACGGGCAAGGTCGAACGGTTCCATCAGACGCTGCGGCGTGAACTCCTCGACGACTGCGGTGCGTTCGAAAGTATCGGGGCGGCTCAGGCGGCACTGGATGCGTGGGTGCAGGAATACAACTCCGATCGTCCGCATCAGGCGCTGGACATGCAGTCCCCTGCCGACCTGTTCACCCCGGTTGCTGAGCAGGAGCGGGACGTACTGGGCCTGAGGGTGCCCGGAGTGCTCGGGCTGGTGCCGCAGCAGCGGACACCTCCTGCGGAGCCGGATCCGGCGGAGGTGGCACCCGTGCCGGCCGGCCTGCCTGAGCTGGTCCCGCCAGTGGTCCAGCTGGAGCCCGGTGGGCCGGTGGAGTTCGAGCGGGTGGTGCCTGCGAGTGGGAATCTGCAGGTCGCGGGCAAGCAGTTCTGGCTCGGACCGGCCCGCTCAGGTCTGACGGTGACCTTCTGGGCCGACACCTCGGTGATCCATCTGCTGATCGCGGGAGCACGCATCAAGACCGTGCGGTCGCATCTGTCGGTGGCGGATCTGGGACGGCTGGCCGCCCGGGGCGGACGTGCGGCTGGACCGGCCCCGCTTCCGGCCGACGACGGGGCCGCGTTCGAGGTGGACCGGGTCGTGAACAACAGCGGCCTGGTGGGCCTGGGCGGGCACCAGGTTCTGGCGGCGGAGATCCTGGGCGGCCACCAGGTGGGTATCCGCATCGACGACGAGACGCTGTCGTTCTTCGACCTGTCCTCGCGGGAACTGCTGCGGGTGCGGCCCAACCCGCTGACCAGCGAGGAAATCCGCAGGCTGCGGGGCCTGCGGCCGGCCGGACCGCCGCCGCGTCCCGGCATCGAGCCCATGCGGGTGCAGCGGCGGGTCAGCGCGGTGGGCACAGTCATGGTCTGTCGGCAGGTCGTGTCCCTCGGCCGCCCGTACGCAGGGCAGACCGTGACCGTGCACGTGTCGGACACGACGATCAGCGTCGAGCTGGACGGCCAGGTCCGAGTCATCCGGCGCACGACCGACGTCCCGGTCCGTAACGTGAAAGCGAACAAGCCCCACGGGGTTTCCCATGTTGTCTAGGCCCACCGTCAAGCATCACCTGGGACCAGAACGTCAGGCATCACCTGGGATCCGACA
>NZ_LLZG01000180.1 GCF_001509475.1 Streptomyces regalis | reverse complement strand
ACCCCGATCTCCCCTGCCCCCGACCGACCCATCCCGCCGCCATCAACCCTCATCCACCCCGATCCATCCCGATCCACCCCGCCTCCCCCGTTATCGTCACGCCCCCATGAACGCAACGTGACATGATCGATCGCCCGACCCTAGTGACATACCGCGCGGTATGCGCGCAGAATCTCCGCAACCCTTACCACCGCGTAGGCAATGTCGCCCCCGGGAGGACGCCGTGCTGAGCACGATGCAGGACGTACCGCTGTTGATCTCGAGGATCCTGACCCACGGGTCGACGATCCACGGCACATCGCAGGTCACCACCTGGACCGGAGAGGCCGAGCCGCACCGCCGTTCCTTCGCTGAGGTCGGTGCGCGCGCGGCCCAGCTGGCGCACGCCCTGCGCGAGGACCTGGGCGTGGTCGGCGACGAGCGGGTCGCGACCCTGATGTGGAACAACGCCGAGCATGTGGAGGCGTACTTCGCGATCCCCTCCATGGGCGCGATCCTGCACACCCTCAACCTCCGCCTCCCGGCCGAGCAGTTGGCCTGGATCGTCAACCACGCGGCCGACCGGGTGGTCATCGCCAACGGTTCGCTTCTCCCTCTGCTCGCCCCGCTGCTGCCGCACCTCAAGACGGTCAAGCATGTGGTCGTGTCGGGGCCGGGTGACCGTTCCGCTCTGGCGAGCGCGTCCGTGCAGGTGCATGAGTACGAGGAGCTGATCGCCGGGAAGCCGACGACGTACGACTGGCCGGAGCTGGACGAACGTCAGGCCGCCTCGATGTGCTACACCTCCGGGACGACCGGGGACCCGAAGGGTGTCGTCTACTCCCACCGCTCCGTCTACCTGCACTCCATGCAGGTCAACATGGCCCAGTCGATGGGACTGACGGACCAGGACACGTCGCTGATCGTGGTCCCCCAGTTCCACGTCAACGCCTGGGGCCTGCCGCACGCCACCTTCATGACCGGCATCAACATGCTGATGCCGGACCGCTTCCTCCAGCCCGCGCCCCTCGCCGAGATGATCGAGGGCGAGAGGCCGACCCACGCCGCCGCCGTGCCCACCATCTGGCAGGGCCTGCTCGCCGAGCTCACCGCGAAGCCCCGGGACGTCTCCACCCTCGGCCAGGTCACGATCGGCGGCTCGGCCTGCCCGCCCTCGCTCATGCAGGCGTTCGACAAGCTGGGCATGCGGGTCTGCCACGCCTGGGGCATGACGGAGACCTCCCCGCTCGGCACCATCGCCCGTCCGCCCGCGCATGCGGTCGGTACGGAGGAGGAGTTCGCGTACCGGCTCACCCAGGGCCGTTTCCCGACGAGCGTCGAGGCCCGCCTCACCGGCCCCGGCGGCGAGCGCATCCCGTGGGACGGCGAGTCGGCCGGCGAGTTGGAGGTGCGCGGCCCCTGGATCGCGGGCGCCTACTACAACGGCCCGGACAGCGAACCCCTGTGCCCCGCCGACAAGTTCAGCGAGGACGGCTGGCTGAAGACCGGCGACGTCGGCACCATCTCCCCCGACGGCTTCCTCACCCTCACCGACCGCGCCAAGGACGTCATCAAGTCCGGCGGCGAGTGGATCTCCTCGGTCGAGCTCGAGAACGCCCTGATGTCCCACCCGGACGTCGCCGAGGCCGCCGTGGTCGCCGTCCCCGACGACAAGTGGGGCGAGCGCCCGCTGGCCACGGTCGTCCTCAAGGAGGGCGCCACCGCCGACTTCGAGACCCTGCGCGCCTTCCTCGCCGACGAGGGCAAGATCGCCAAGTGGCAGCTCCCGGAGCGCTGGACGGTGATCCCGGCGGTGCCGAAGACGAGCGTCGGCAAGTTCGACAAGAAGGTGCTGCGCAGGCAGTACGCCGAGGGCAACCTGGACATCACCCAGCTCTGACACCCATACGGTGGCCGGGACGGGCCGGGACGGGACGCGCTCTTCCGTGGCCGGCACCCGTCCCGACCGCCGACGCCGCGACTTCATTGCCGTGCGGCACTTTCACCGCCGTACCGCAGTGAGCCCCCACCCCAGCACCAGCCAAACCCCCGCCACCGCGCACACCCCGCC
>NZ_LLZG01000179.1 GCF_001509475.1 Streptomyces regalis | reverse complement strand
GGTACTGCAGGGGGGACCCTGTGGGAGAGTAGGACGCCGCCGAACAAATTTTGAGAAAGCCCCCGGCCGGGGATACCGGCACGGGGGCTTTCTGCGTTTCGGGTCCGATTAGGGTCTGGGTATGCGCTATGACCTCGTCATCTTTGACAACGACGGTGTGCTCGTCGACAGCGAGCCCATCTCCAACAGGCTCCTCGCCGGCTACCTCACCGAGCTCGGGCATCCGACCTCGTACGAGGACTCCGTGCACGACTACATGGGCGCCGCCATGCACCGCGTACACGATCTGGTGGAGGAGCGGACCGGGCGGCGGCTGCCGGAAGACTTCGACGACGTTTTTCATGGGCGGGTTTTTGCTGCCTTCGAGCGGGAGTTGGAGCCGGTGGCCGGGGCCGTCGGGGTGCTGGAGAAGTTGGCTGCGGATGGGGTGCCGTACTGTGTCGCGTCCTCCGGGAGTCATGAGCGGATTCGGGTGGGGCATCGGAAGACCGGGCTGGACCGGTGGTTCGATGACGGGCGGATCTTCAGTTCGCAGGATGTGGGGCGGGGGAAGCCGGCACCGGATCTGTTTCTGTATGCCGCCGAGCTGATGGAGGTTGCGCCGGCTCGGTGTGTGGTGATCGAGGACAGCCCGTTGGGGGTGCGGGCGGCTGTCGGGGCTGGGATGGACGTGTACGGGTTCACGGCGATGACGCCGGCCGAGAGGCTGGTGGGGGCCACTCAACTCTTCTCCGATATGGGGGAGTTGGCTGACCTGCTGGTCTGACATTTGTCATGCCGAGGTCCGGACGATCGTTTCTGCTGGCGTCCGGGGGCCCGCCGCGAAGCTGGGGGCATGAATGAGCACGCTCGCGCGTTGGGGTGGAGCAGTGTGGTGCCGGCCGGGCGGACCGCGTGGGGTGTGGTCAAGGACCGGGCGGTCAACGGGCTGGCCGTGCTGATCCTGTTCGTCAATGTGGTCGGGCTGCTGCTCAGTTTCGTCGCCGGGGATCCGCGGCTGATGCTCGTGAAGGACAGCGAGGTCAGCAGTGCGGTCGGGATCGGGATGCTGGTCTCCGTGGCGATGGGCAGGCCGATGATGACCGCCGGTATGAAGCCCTGGCTGGTGAAGGGCGACGAGACGCGGGAGGCCGCCTGGGCGCGGCTGCAGAACGGGTCCGAGGACTTCCGGCGGGCCGAGCGGGTGTTCTCCGTGGTGTGGGGTGTGGTGTGCTGCTCAGTGAGTGTGTGGTGCGGATCGTGGGGGTGTACACGCTGCCGGTGGACACGATGGTCTGGCTGGGCACCGTCATCGTGATCGTCGCCATGGTTCTCGGGTTCATCGTCAGCGGGGCCCCGGCGGCCGGGCCGATGGCGGCCATGCTCGCGCGGGAGGTGTGCGACAAGGGCACGGACCGCTCGGGCGCTGCCCCTGTTCCTGTGGCTGTGGGGGCCGTTGCCGAGTGAGGAAGGTAAAGCTGAGGAGAATTCATCTTTGGCTGGATCTACCCACCGGTACGCCGGGGCCCTACGCTCGCCGCCATGACTGATGTGCTGCGGCGCGGTAGGGCCTCGTTGGCGTTCAGCTTCTTCGCTCAGGGTGTCGCCTTCGCGCTGCTCGTGACCCGGATTCCGGCCATTCAGGACCGGTACGGGGTCTCCGACGCGCTACTGCCCGCCTTTCTCGCCGCCGTACCGATCCTGGCCGGAATCGGGAGTGTGACGACCGAGCGGCTGGTGAAGCGGATACCGCCGAGCCGGCTGCTGCGGTGGTCCCAGCCCGTCGTGCTCCTGGCACTGCTCGGCGTCGGGGCGGGGCAGCGGATGGTCGAACTGGGCATTGCGCTCGCGGTGTTCGGTCTGGCCGTGGGGGTGCTCGACGCCTCGATGAACATGCTCGGGGTGAGCCTGCAGCGGTCGTACGGGCGCAGCATCATGCTCAGTTTTCATGCGGTGTACAGCCTGGGCGGGATTGTGGGGGCCTCGCTGGCCTGGGTGGGGGCGCACTGGCATCTGGCGCTGGTTGTGTCGTATCTGCCCGTTGTTGTGGTGTTGCTGCCGGGCGCGATGGTGGGGAGTCGGTGGTACGTCGACGGGGGGTCCGTACGTGTGGAG
>NZ_LLZG01000178.1 GCF_001509475.1 Streptomyces regalis | reverse complement strand
TGGCTCCCCCCCCCCCCCCCCCCTGCGGTCCGCCCCCCCGGACCCGAGCCACGAAAGGAGCACGGGATGCCCCCGCCCTACGACCCGTCACCGCCGTACCCGTACGGCCCTGGTGACACCGGCACGTCTCCACCACCCACGTCACCGCCGTACGCCACCTACCCCTGGCAACCCCCCGCCCCACCGCAGCCACCGCCACCCCCACGGCACCGAACCCCCGACCGCCCGCCCCTCGGCCACCACAGCGACCTGCGCATCCTGCGCACCGCCTACCGCTGGCAGCGGCGCGTCGCGACGCTCACCGCGCTCGGGTACTTCACCATCTTCCTGATCCTGTCCGCCTTCGCGCCCGGGTTCATGACGAGCACGGTCACCGACGGACTCCCCGCCGGCCTGCTGCTCGCGCTGCTCCAACTGCCCGTCACCTGGCTGGCGATAGGCCTGTACGAGCACACCGCCCGCCGTTACGTCGACCCGCTCGCGGACCGCATCCGCAAGGAGGCCGCGGTGGACGCCAAACGGGAGTCGGCGAAGCGGGGGACAGGGACGAGGCAGACGGGGACGAGGGGGACGGGGACGAGGGGGACGTGGGGATGACGGACTTCAGTGGAGACGCGCAGGCGATGTCGCTGGTCGCGTTCTGCGCCGTGGCCACCATCACGCTGCTGCTGTGCGTGATGACGGGCCCGGACCGCGACGACCTCGACGAGTTCTACACGGGTTACAGCTCCCTGTCCCCGATGCGCAACGGCCTGGCGATCGCCGGCGACTACATCAGCGCGGCGACCGTACTGGGCACGACCGGCGTGGTCGCGCTGTGCGGTTACGACGGCATCGTGCTGGCGCTGAGCACGGCCCTGTCGCTGATGCTGCTGATGTTCCTGCTGGCCGAACCCCTGCGCAACGCGGGCCGGTTCACGATGGGCGACGCGCTGGCACGCCGTATGCCGGGGCGGGGGGTGCGTATCGCGGCGTGCGCGGTGACGCTGGCCGCGCTGGTGCCACTGATGCTGGTGCAGCTTGCCGGGACCGGGCAGTTGCTGGCGTTCATCCTCGGGTTCTCGGGCGACTCCCTCAAGACGGGGTGCATCATCGGGCTGGGCGCGCTGATGATCAGCTACGCGGCGATCGGCGGGATGAAGGGCACCGCGCTCATCCAGATCCTGAAGATGGTGATGCTGCTCGGGTCGGGCGCCGTTGTCGCCGTACTGGTGCTGGCGCGGTTCGACTGGGATCCGGGGGCGCTGTTCAACACGGCGGCGGAGCGGAGCGGGGTCGGCTCGGCGTTCCTGGAGTCGGGGCTGCAGTTCGCGGGCGGACCGCATCCCCGCCTGGACATGATCAGCTCGCAGCTCGCGGTCGTCCTCGGCGGCGCCTGTCTGCCGCACATCACGATGCGCATGTACACGGCGTCGGGCGCGCGTCAGGTGCGGCGCTCGATGTCGTGGGCGGTGTCCAGCGTGGCACTGTTCGTGCTGGTGATCACGGTGATCGGCTTCGGCGCGACGGCGCTGATCGGGCGTGAGGTCATCGCCGGGGCGGACCCGCAGGGCAACACGGCCTATCTGCTGGGCTCCAGGGCCGCCTTCGGCGCCGACGTCTCCGCCGCGGAGACCCTCCTCTTCACGACGGTCACCACGGCCATCTTCCTGACCGTGCTCGCCTCGGTCGCGGGCATGATCCTCGCCTGCGCGAACTCCCTCGCCCATGACGTGTTCGCCGTGCGGCTACGGGAGTTGTCCGGCCGCCGCGAGATGATGCTGGCGCGACTGTCGGCGCTGGCGGTGGGGGTCCCGGCGATCGTGCTGGCGACGATGGTCCAGCACCGCAGCCTGCAGCCACTGGTGACCCTGTCCTTCTCCCTGGGCGCCTCGGCCATCGCCCCGGCCCTCGTCTACAGCCTGTTCTGGCGCCGGTACACCCGGGCCGGACTGCTGTGGACCCTGATCGGCGGCTCGGTGGCCGTGCTGGTGCTGATGCCGGGGACCAACCTGGTCTCGGGATCACCGGTTTCGGCCTTCCCCGACGCCGACTTCAACTGGTTCCCTTTCACGACGCCCGGGCTGGTGTCGATCCCGGCCGGATTCCTCTTCGGCTGGCTGGGGACGGTCGTGTCGGGGCGCCGGAAGTCGGAGAACCAGCGGCGACAGTACGAGGCTGTGGAGGGGTGGATTCTGGCGGGGGCGGTACGGCGGGGGAATTGACC
>NZ_LLZG01000177.1 GCF_001509475.1 Streptomyces regalis | reverse complement strand
AACACCGAACGCGCCGACGCCCTCGCGCCCTGGCTTCACTTCTACAACACTGGCCGCCGACACACCGCGCTCGGCGGCCAGCCACCGATCAGCCGACTGCCACCAAAGTCATGACCGAGTATAGCTAGGCCGACGTCGGCACCCACGTCGGAAGGGCCTCGGTCCGCTCCGCCCACTCGGCCGGCACCGCCCCGGCCTTCCCGGAGCCGATCACCCCGCCCACGATGGCGCAGGTGGTGTCCATGTCACCGCCGACCTGGGCGGTCGTCCAGAATGCCTGCTCGTAGTCACCGAGAGCCCGCGCCGCCGACCACAGGGCGAAGGGCACGGTGTCGTGGGCCGTCGTGCGCCGCCCGCAGCCCAGCACGGCCGCCACGGTGGCCGCGTCGCCGTAGTCGAGCATGTCCCGGGCGCGCCGCAGGCCCGCGCCCACCGCACTCTTCGGGACGAGAGCGACGACATCGTCGAGGAGCGATCCAGGGCTCGGCGGGCCACCGGGGGCGGCGGCCAACGCGGCAGCGGCGGCGACGGCCATGGCACCGACGACGGCCTCGCGGTGCTGATGCGTGGGGTAGGCCGAGATCTCGGCCTGGTGGGTCGCCTGCTCCGGGTCGCCCGCGTACCAGGCACCCAGTGGCGCGATCCGCATCGCGGCACCGTTGCCCCAGGATCCCTGTCCGTTGAAGAGCGCGGCCGAGAGCTCGCGCCAGTCCCCGCCCTCCCGGATCAGGCGCAGCAGCCGGTTGACCGCAGGGCCGTAGCCCCGGTCGAAGTCGTGGTGCTCGGCGAAAGAGCGGGCCAGAGCGTCCTGGTCGATGCGGTGGTGGACGGCCAGGATCGCGACCACCGAACAGGCCATCTCCGTGTCGTCCGTCCACTGCCAGGGGCCGGACGGCAGCTCGCGACGCTTCAGCAGCGGATAGTTCGCCGGCACGAAGAACTGCGAGCCCAGCGCGTCCCCCACCGCGAGTCCGCGCAGGCTGGCGAGGGCGCGGTCCAGGCGCCCGTCGGGAGAGGAGTCAGCGGTCATCGCCCTGCCACTCTATCCGGTGATCCCGTACGGTTCCGGATCTCGCCAGTGTTCGAAAGGCCGGTCAAGTGCGTACTTGCCGTCGTCCCCGAGAACGAGCATCCGCATCTCCGCGTTCCCCGGATTCGCCAGCGACTCGAATTCCGCGACCGTCCAGTGGAACCAGCGCATGCAGAACAGCCGCATCGCCAGGCCATGGGTCACCAGCAGCACGTTCGGCGGGTGGTCGGGCGCCTCGAAACTGCGGAACAGGCTCTCCAGGAAGCCACCCACCCGGTCGTACACGTCGGCGCCGGACTCGCCCTGGGCGAAGCGGTAGAAGAAGTGGCCGTAGGCGTCCCGGTAGGACTTCTGCAGGCGTACGTCGTCACAGTCCTGCCAGTTCCCCCAGTCCTGCTCACGCAGCCGGGGCTCCTCACGCACCCGTATGAGCTCGGGATCCAGGTGGAAGGCGCTCAGCGTTTCGTGCGTACGGCGGTAGGGCGAGACGTACACGCTGACGCGCTCGCGTCCGAACACCTCCCGCAGCCGTTTACCCGTCTCCTCTGCCTGCCGCCGGCCCCGCTCGGTCAGGGCCAGGGCGTGGTCGGGTACACGCTCGTACACGGTGTCATCAACATTGCCCGTTGACTCGCCGTGCCGGACAAGGACGATGCGCCGTGGTCGTGCCATGCCAAAACCCTAGATCGGGTGACAGCTGATCGAGCACTCGTATGGGCCCCATACGGCGTAGGTCACACACTTCCTGCACCACCGGCCGCACCAAGGCGCACGACTAACGGGTCCGGAATTCAAACCGTCCAGGTCGGCTCGAGCTCCACGATGTCACCCGTGAGGGCCGCGACATCCGCCTCCGTCTGGGCTCGCAGTGCCAGTCGCTCCACGCGCTCCGTGCGGTACTTACCGTGCTCAGCGGCCGACCGCCACATCGACAGCACCAGGAACTCATGGCCCGGCGCCTCACCGAACAGTCCGCGGATCATGCCCGGGGAGCCGGCCATCGCGGGGTTCCAGACCTTCTCCTGCATGAGCGTGAAGTGTTCGGCCCGGTCCTCGTGGACACGGCAGTGGGCCACTCGGACGAGGTCCGCGTCGGTGAAGCGCGGCTCGAAGCCGGTCTTCACGTCGAAGCGGTAGTCGAAGAGTTTGACCTGTATGTCCTTGTAGGTGCCCGACTGGGCCGCCGCCAGCCTGTCGTGGGACCGGGCCATGAAGGAGTCGTAGAAGGAACGGCTCTCCCAGAACGAGAAGATGTGCACGACCCCCTGCCGCCCCCGGCTCCAGCCACCCCCCTG
>NZ_LLZG01000176.1 GCF_001509475.1 Streptomyces regalis | reverse complement strand
GCCGCGTGGCTGACCCACCTGGCCGGAGACCGCGTCGAGGTCCGCTCCGCCGGCTCCAACCCGGGCGCCCACGTCAACCCGGCCGCCGTCGAGGCCATGCGCGAGGTCGGCATCGACATCTCCGCCGAGGTGCCGAAGATGCTCACCGTCGACGCGGTCAAGGAGTCCGACGTGTGCATCACCATGGGCTGCGGCGACACCTGCCCGGTCTTCCCCGGCAAGCGGTACCTGGACTGGCAGCTGGACGACCCGGCGGGCCAGGGCGTCGAGGCCGTCCGTCCGATCCGGGACGAGATCAAGGTGCTGGTCGAGGGCCTGATCAAGGAGATCGCGCCGGAGAAGACCGCATGAGCGACGACGAGACCACCGGCGAGATCCGCAACGTCATCGTCATCGGCTCCGGCCCCGCCGGATACACCGCCGCCCTCTACACCGCCCGCGCCAACCTCAAGCCGCTCGTCTTCGGCGGCGCGATCTTCGTCGGCGGCTCGCTCACCACGACCACCGAGGTCGAGAACTTCCCCGGCTTCCCCGAGGGCATCGACGGCCCCGTACTCATGGAGAACATGCGGGCGCAGGCCGAGAAGTTCGGCGCAGAGATCATCGAGGACGACGTCGTCGTGGTCGACCTGACCGGCGACATCAAGACCGTCACCGACACCGCCGGGACCGTGCACCGGGCGCGGACGGTGATCGTCGCGACCGGCTCCGGCTACCGCAAGCTCGGCCTGCCGAACGAGGAGGAGCTGTCCGGCCGGGGCGTGTCCTGGTGCGCGACCTGCGACGGCTTCTTCTTTCGTGACCGGGACATCGTCGTGGTCGGCGGCGGCGACACCGCGATGGAGGAGGCCACCTTCCTCACCCGCTTCGCCCGCTCCGTGACCGTCGTCCACCGCCGCTCCGCCCTGCGCGCCTCCCAGGTCATGCAGAACCGCGCCTTCGCCGACGACAAGATCTCCTTCGCCTTCGACAGCGAGATCGCGGAGATCAAGGAGAAGGACGGCATGCTCGGCGGGGTCGTCCTGCGCGACGTCTTCACCGGCGCCACCCGCGACCTGGACGTGTCCGGTCTGTTCATCGCGATCGGCCACGACCCACGCAGCGAGCTGTTCAAGGGCCAACTCGACCTGGACGACGAGGGCTACCTGAAGGTCGCCTCGCCCTCGACCCGTACGAACATCCCCGGCGTTTTCGCCGCCGGTGACGTCGTCGACCACACCTACCGCCAGGCCATCACCGCCGCCGGGTCCGGCTGCCAGGCGGCCCTCGATGCCGAGCGGTACCTCGCCGCCCTGGGTGACACCGGCGCCGGAGAGACCACGGTCGAGGACGAGTTGGTCACGGCTGGCGTCTGACCCTCACCATCCGTAGGAGACAAGCACCATGACTCTCAAGAGCGTCACTGAAGAGTCCTTCGACCAGGACGTGCTCAAGAGCGACAAGCCGGTCCTGGTCGACTTCTGGGCCGCCTGGTGCGGCCCGTGCCGCCAGCTCGCCCCCTCCCTGGAGGCGATCGCCGCCGAGCACGGCGACAAGATCGAGATCGTCAAGCTGAACATCGACGAGAACCCCGCCATCGCCGCCCAGTACGGCGTGATGTCCATCCCGACGATGAACGTCTACAAGGGCGGCGAGGTCGTGCAGACCATCGTGGGCGCCAAGCCCAAGGCCGCCCTCGAGCGCGAGCTCGCCGACCACCTCGCCTGACGCGACCAGCGGTGGGGTGCCCTGCGCACCCCACCGCACGCTTCTCTTCCCACTCCAACGGAGGTATCCCGGTGGCCAGCAAGCGCATCGTCGCCGTCGGAGGCAGCGACGCCGGCATCAGCGCCGCGCTGCGCGCCCGCGAGCTGGATCCCGACAGCGAGGTCACCGTGGTCGTGGCCGACGCGTACCCGAACTTCTCCATCTGCGGCATCCCGTACTACGTCTCCGGCGAGGTCGGGCACTGGAGCAACCTCGCCCATCGCACCCTCGCCGACCTCAAGGCCACCGGCATGGACGTACGCACCGACACCCTCGCCACCGGCATCGACGTGGCCGGCAAGCTGCTGGCGGTGCGCGGCGCGGACGGACGGGCCGAGGAACTGCCGTACGACGCGCTGATCGTCGGCACCGGCGCGGTCAGCGCGCGCCCGCCCATCATGGGCCTGACCGGGCCCGATGCCCTCGGCCCGACAGATGGCGTGCACCTGCTGCACAGCATGGGCGACACCTTCGAGGTCATGCAGACCATCGCCGAGCGTCGCCCCAGGTCGGCCGTCGTGATCGGCGCGGGATACATCGGTCTGGAGATGGCCGAGGCGCTGAGCACGCGCGGCATGCAGGTCACCCAGATCGAGGCCCTGCCGGAGGTCCTGCCGACCGTCGACTCCGAGCTCGGCGCCCTTGTCCACGCCGAACTGGAGACTCACGGCGTCGAGGTGATCACCGGCACCCACGTCTCCGCGATCACCCGCGACCCGACCGGCGGAGTGCTGCACGTCCGGGCCACGGGGCCCACTGGCAAGACCTTCACTCGCGGTGCCGACCTCGTCCTGGTCGTCGTCGGCGTCCGCCCCGACACCACGCTCGCCGCGACCGCCGGGGCCAAGCTCGGCGTGAAGGGTGCGATCGAGGTCGACGAGTACATGCGCACCTCGCTGCCGGATGTGTACGCGGCCGGGGACTGCGTCGTCACCCACCACCGGCTGCTCGGCAAGACCTGGCTGCCGCTGGGGACGACCGCCCACAAGCAGGGCCGGGTCGCGGGCGAGAACGCGCTCGGCGGTCGCCGCTGGTTCGCCGGCAGCCTGGGCACCCAGGTCGTGAAGGTCTTCGACCTCGTCGCGGCCCGCACCGGCCTGCGCGACCAGGAAGCAGCAGCCGCCGGGCGCGGCTGGACCCCGGCCACCACCGCCAGCCGCCCGGACGACCACAAGGCGTACTACCCGGGCGCCTCACCCGTCTCGATCCGCGTCACCGGCGACACCGGCAGCGGTCTCCTGTTGGGCGCCCAGCTCGTGGGACGGCGCGGCGCGGAGATCTCCAAGCGGGTCGACACCTACGCCACCGCGATCTTCCACGGCATGTCGGTCGACGGGGTGAGCGAGCTCGACCTGTCCTACACTCCGCCGCTCGGCTCCCCGTGGGACGCGGTACAGGTCGCGGCGCAGGCGTGGATGAGCGAGCATCAGCTCGACGTACAGCGCAGGATGCTGAGCGCGTCGTAACGCCGAGGGTGGGGCTCAGGCGGCCACAGGCTCCGGCTCGATTGCCGACGCCGGGTCGAGGATTTCCCGCACGCGGCGCAGTCCATCGTGGTTGAGGGAGTACCAGACCCACGTGCCGCGGCGGTCGCGGTTGAGCAGCCCGGCCTCGGTCATCACCTTCAGGTGATGGCTGACGGTCGGCTGACGCAGCCCCAGGCACTCGGTGAGGTCGCAGACGCACGCCTCACCCTTCGGCGCGCGCTCGATGAGGCGTAGCAATTGCAGACGGGTTGGGTCGGCTATGGCTTTCAGCATGGCGGCGAGCCGCTCTGCCTCCTCACGGTCGATCAGCAGGCAGGACAGGCCCGGCGTACACGTCTCCGCCTCGTCAGACACCGCCTTCGCCTCCTCGCCATACGTAGAGATAGCCATCTATTCACCATAAGCGCCGGTCAGGTGTTCCCCCGGCGTTCGAAGACCCTCCTACCCACTTGTTCACCCAGGGTTCACTTTCGCTCCGCCCTGTCCAATACATAGACAGGCGCCTATGATGCGAGGCAGGGAGAGGTTTTCTGTCGCGAACGGAAGAGGTGCCGCCATGGACGAGCAAAGCCGCTTCGGCCCAGCCACCCCTCCCCTTCGCGACACCGGGCCGGTCCTGGAGCGCATCGCCCGCCGCCTGGCCGCACGCCATGGCCGCGCCTTCTCCCGCGAGACCATCGCCGCCTACGTCGAGGAGTGCGCCGAGCTCCTCGGTCACCGAGCCCGAAACACCCTCCACCTCCCGATCCTGGTGGAACGGTTCGCCGATCAGCGCCTGGGCGCGTTGGCCAAGGCGTCAGGGCTGTGCCCCAAGCCGGTTCCGCAGGTGCTGTTCGTCTGCACCGAGAACGCCGGCCGCTCCCAGCTGGCCGCCGCTCTCCTTCGCCACCGGGCCGGGGACACGGTGGAGGTCCGCACGGCCGGCTCCGATCCAGGATCCGAGATCTCCCCGATCGTGCAGCAGCTGCTTGCCGAGCGCGGCCTGGGTACGGATGACGAGTTCCCCAAGCCCGTCACGTCCGAGGTCGTCGCCGCGGCCGATGTCGTGGTGACGCTCGGCTGCGGCGACGCCTGCGCCGTACTGCCGGGCCGACGCTATGTGGACTGGGACCTGCCCGAGCTGTCGGGGTTGGACATCGAAAGTGCGCGGTCGGTGTGCACGGCTCTGGCCGCACGGGTGGACGGCCTCACCCGCGAGCTGGTCGACGCCCCGGTCCCCGGCACCTCTTCGGATCACGGCCATCTCGGACGCAGCATGTGATGTGCCATCGCTGACGCAGCCCCCGTCACAGCGACCCCGCCGCTCCCGCCGAGCTCCAGGGCAAGAGTCGTCAACAGGTGCCCTGCGGCGCGCTGTTTACTTGCCGTGGAGCATCACATCGCGGGGAGGGAGCGGGTACGTGGGCAGAGCGTCCGCAGGAAAGAAGGCGGCCAGAACCGGCAGGACGCGTGACCACACCGTTCCCCAGATGTACTTGCGGCACTTCGCCGAACATCAGGCACGTCGTCAGTACGAACTGCGTGTGCGGCGCCTCGACAACCCCGACCGGGCTTTCCCGGCGGCACCGAGCGCGATCGGCGCCGAGCGCGGCTTCTACTGGGGCACCACCCTGGACGGCGTTCCCCATCACTCGTGCGAGGAGCTCTTCACCTCGCTGGAGGGCAACGCCGAGACCGCCCTCAAAACGATCCTCGACGACAAGGACTGGGCCCTGACACCACAGTGGCCGCTCCCACCCGAGCAACGCAGCGCCCTTTCCTGGTGGATGGCGGCGCAGATCCTGCGCACCACGCGCCAGCGCAAGCGCCTCTCTCACCCTCAACCGCCGCCCGAGGACGCTCCCGACCTCCCTGACGACATCGCCAGGATCGCCGCGAACAACCCCCACCTGCGCTACATCGTCGAGAACATCGCCGTCCTGGCATTTGTGCTGCACAACCGCCCCTGGGGCCTGGGCTTCAGCGATATGTGCCTGCTCACCAGCGACGTCCCGGTGGTCATATGGAATCGTCCTGACGCGGACGATCAGGTCCTCGCCGTGGCCCAGAGCGACATCATGCTGCCCCTGGACCCGCACCGGCTGCTGTTCCTGCCCAGCCCGGCCGAGCAACTGACCGACCCGCGCAAGCGCACGGACCACCTCCTGCACATAGAAGGTGCCGTCGGCATGGCCCTGGTCGAGGTCGCCTACGACGTGGCAGACCAGTTCGTCGTCCACCATCCCCGCCACGACCCGTGGCTGCACTGGAAACCGCACAGCCCTCGCCAGCCGAGACCCTGGGCCGGAGAAGACCATTCGGCTCCGCAGTACGCGATCCAGTACACGGTGTTCCCGCCTGACCGGAACATCGAGCGCCGCTGGACCATCGAGCATCCGCCGCCCAGGACTGCCGCGTCCTGACCACGTCCCTCCGCGAGCCCAGTCAGGTGCATGCGTCGGTGAGGCAGAGGGAGATCAGCGTCCGCGCCTCGGCGAGCGTGGGGGCGGTGATGATCTCCGCCATGGTGATCCAGTCGGTGATGAAGGTCTGCCACCGCGTCTGGCCTGCGGGCAGGAACCGCACGTGAACCCTGGCCGAAAGCCAGCCCTTTCGGTGCATGAGCGTGCCGACGGTAGGGATGTGGTGACGGCCGTGGACGATGCCCCACCGGGGGTAGCGCGTGGCCCAGATCGGCAGGTCGATGTAGGAGTCCTCTTCCTGCCCCTCCGGCACGGGACTCCCTCCCCCTTTATCGCGCCCGAGCCGGGCGAGATGTCGGCGCGCTCTGCGTCTCGGCGCACGCGCCGGGGCCGCACTCGAAGCGGTAACCCATGCCGCGGATGGCGTCGATGGTGCAGCAGCTGCCCGCTTCCTGGATCTTGTTACGTACGCGCCGTACGTGCACGGTGAGTGTGTTGCTGTCCGGCTTCTCGGTGCCCCACAGAGCCGCGGTCAGCTCCTGGCGGCTGATCAGCTTGTTGGAGCGTTCCATGAAGTAGCGCAGCAGCAGGAACTCGCGCACCGGCAACTGGAGGGAGCAACCGCGTACGTACACGTGGAAGCCGGCGACGTCGAGTTCGACGTCGCCGACCACAATGCGGGCCTCCGCGTCGGTGTCGAGGCGGGGCATGAGCAGCGGCAGGATCTCCTCGGCCCGGTACGGGCGAGCGACGAACGCCACCGCGCCCGCCGCCACCGCCCCGGTGGCCTCCTCGGCGCCGTCGGGGCCGGCGCCCACGATGACCGGGACAGGATGGAGCCGGGCGATGAGCGCGGTGACCTGGGCGGCGCTGACCACGGGCAGCGGTGCGCTGAGCAGCACCGCGCCGGGGTGCTGCACACCGAGTTGGAGCAGGGCTTCTGCTCCGTCGCGGCAGACCACCGTGGACACGCCCGCGGCGGCGAAGCGGGCGACGACCTTGGCGGCCAGGTCCGTGTCGGGCTCGGCCAGCAGCAGGTCCGGGGGCGGCGTGCCGTCGTCGGGGCCGCCGGGACCGGTTTGAGAGCCGGTCGCCGTCGGCCGGTGCGGTTCGGGTGTCACCCGGTGAACTCCTTTACGTGAAGCGCGCAAAGGGGCGGTCGCAGGACTCGATCTCGATCTCCGTCAGCCGAAGCGGCCGGAGATGTAGTCCTCGGTGCGCTGGTCGGAGGGGTTGGAGAAGATCCGCTCGGTCTCGTCGTACTCGACGAGACGGCCGTGGCGTACGCCCTTGTCGTCCACGTCGGCGGTGAAGAAGGCAGTGCGGTGCGAGACGCGCGCGGCCTGCTGCATGTTGTGGGTGGCGACGATGATCGTGAACTCCTGGGCCAGGTGCTCCATCAGGTCCTCGATCTTCGCCGTGGCGATCGGGTCGAGGGCCGAGCAGGGCTCGTCCATGAGGATCACCTCGGGCTTGACCGCGATGGTGCGCGCGATGCACAGCCGCTGCTGCTGACCGCCGGACAGCGCCAGAGCCGAGGTCTTGAGCTTGTCCTTGACCTCGTCCCAGAGCGCGGCGTGGGTGAGGGTCTCCTCGACCAGGTCGTCGAGGTTGCCCTTGAAGCCGCCCACCCTGGGGCCGTAGGCGATGTTGTCGTAAATCGACTTGGGGAACGGGTTGGGCTTCTGGAAGACCATGCCGATGCGGCGGCGCACCTCTATCGGGTCGACGTCACGGCCGTACAGGTCCTCGTTGTGGTAGCGGATCTTGCCGGCCACGCGGGCGGTGGGCACCAGGTCGTTCATGCGGTTGAAGCAGCGGATCACGGTGGACTTGCCGCAGCCGGACGGGCCGATCATCGCCGTGATCTGGCGCTGACCGATGGTCATGTTGACGTCGCGGACGGCCTCGTGGTCGCCGTAGAAGACCGACAGACCGCTGACCTCGAACACCGGACTGGCCAGGGACGGCGCGTCGCGGAAGGTGACCTGGGGGGTCTTGGTGCCGCCGGTGGCGTCGGTGGGTGGGGTCATGACGGGCTCCTGCATGGCGGAAACGGGCATCTCGGGGCGACTGGTGGGGTCGGTCACGGGGCTCACCACCGGCGGGAGAAGTGGTTGCGCAGCCAGATCGCCAGGGAGTTCATCGCCAGCAGGATCACCAGCAAGACGACGATCGCGGCGGAGGCGAGCGAGACGAACTCGGCGCGGGACTGGCTGATCCAGTTGAAGATCTGGATCGGCAGGACGGTGAACGGGCTCTGCACACCGGTCGGGTTGAAGGTGATGAACGTCAGCCCGCCGAGCAGCAGCAGCGGCGCGGCCTCACCGATCGCCCTCGACAAGGCGAGGATCGAGCCGGTCGCCATGCCGGGCACCGCGGCCGGCAGGACCTGGCGCCAGATGGTCTGCCACTGGGTCGCCCCCAGCGCGAGGGACGCCTGCCGGATCGACTGCGGTACGGCCCTGATCGCCTCGCGCGAGGAGATGATCACGACGGGCAGCACCAGCAGCGACAGGGTCAGCGAGGCCGTCAGGACCGTCTGGCCGAAGCCGAGGCCGCGGGAGATGACGCCGAGTCCGAGGATGCCGTAGATGATGGACGGTACGGCCGCCAGGTTCTGGATGTTGATCTCGATCGCGCGGTTGTACCAGCGGTTGGGGTCGGCGTACTCCTCCAGGTAGATCGCGGTGAGGACGCCGGTCGGCAGGCAGTACAGCGCGGTGAAGGCGATCACCCAGATCGTGCCCATGATCGCCGACTGGGCACCGGCGCTGGACGGATCGATGATGTCCGGGAAGTTCGTCCAGATCCGCGAGTCGAGGCGGGGCCAGGCTTCGACCACCACGTAGACCAGCAGCGAAGCCAGGAAGACCACACCCACGGCGAGCGAGGCCCACAGGCTGAGCTGGAAGAACCGCTCCCGCCACGGCGTGCCCCGGCCCTTCAGGCGGGGAGCCTCGGGAAGGTCCACGGCGAGGTCGCGGTCGACGGTCGGGGAACTCATCACTCGTACACCTCCCGGTACTTGCGCACCAGGCGAATGCTGACCAGGTTCATCACCAGGGTCATCACGAACAGCAGCAGGCCCACCGCGAAGATGGTCTTGTAGCCGAGGGACCCGGTGGGCTGGTCACCGATGCCGGCCGCGGCGATGAACGCGGTCATGGTCTGCATGCCTTCGAGCGGGTTGAAGGACAGGTTGGGGCGCCCGCCCGCCGCCACGGCGACGATCATCGTCTCGCCGATCGCCCGAGAGATGCCCAGCACGATCGCCGCGACGATGCCGGACAGGGCGGCCGGGAAGACCACCCGGGTGGAGACCTGCATCCGCGACGAGCCGAGCGCAGCGAGGAGAGCTCCGTCCGCCTCCGCAGCGCCGAAGCGATCACGCACACCACCATGCGACCGCCGATAGCACCACAGCAGCTTTCGTGTGCCAGATTGCGCACTTTCAACCGACCTCACCGCCGGACGGATTACGTTCTGCCCTGAGGGGGCTTCTGGAGCACCCCGGTCCTCGTCACCTCACAGGAGCCCTGCATGAGTGGAGAGCTGGCCCCAGTCGACCAGGCATCCAACTCACCGACGGCATCCGGCGGCATGACCGCCGAAGAGATCGACAATGCCCTGTCATCCATGGCCCGGGCATCGGCTGTACTACTTCAAGCCAGTGAAGCCGCGCGGCAGCACATGGACGAGCTGGATACCCTCAAAGAGGCCGAGCTCCGGCAACACGGCAACGCTCGGAGCTCCACATACGACCCGGAGTCCGTGCTTGTCTCAGTCCGGCTGAAGGTGGCCGTCAACACCGCGAAGACGCATCAGGATGCCGCGCACGAGTTCGTCTGCTGGTGGGTCGACGCGGCCATCGCGGCCTGGCGATCCACAGCTCACGGAGCACCGCTGCATCGCGCCCGTATGGGTGCAGCCGCGCCCGAAACACTGATGCCCGACGAAGACCTGGCGTTGTTGCCAACGGTTGATGACCTGACGCGGCAGCTTGTGGAACTGTGTGCCTTTCTCGGCCCACCCCCTGTGGGAGAGATGAGCGATCAGGCACAGGATCCTGCGGCCATGGCTGCCGGCATGGCGGCGCACTCCGGACTGCGCCTCCGCCGAGACGAGACAGGCAATGTGAGAGTGCTGGACGATGCCGAGCCGGAGGCACGTCGACGTCGTCTCTGGGGTGATTACTGGATCGATCACCGGCTCCCGCGACTCCCCGATCCGAAGGAACTCGATCTTTTACTGGCCCCTGCTCCGGAGGGGGTTGCGCAACGTCTGCAGTCCGCCACCCAGGCAGTAATCCGTGTGACGAGGGCGGGACTGCGCCTCTCCGAGATGGAGAGCAATGAGGCTCCCTGGACTCCGGCAGAGATTGCCGAGTACGACCGCCTGTCCGACCAGGTGAGCAGGGTGACCACGGTTCTCGCCGAGTATGCCCGCACTGTTACCGACGCACTGCCCGAGATGCGGGCCGCGTTGACCTGAGACGGAGCGATCAGGTCAGGCAAATGTTCTTATGCAAAGCGAGCGTGGCCCCTGGTTCCTTAGTGGCCGATCAGCACCTTGGGAGAAATCTGGGAGAAGATCTTCTCCCAGAGTCCCTTCGGGGCCACCCCAGACCAACCGAGACCAACGCTCTGACCTGCGCAAACATCAAGCACGACAGGTGGACAGCCTGCGAGACCTTCGTTCGGGACGAAGAGGTCGTGGGTTCAGATCCCGCCTGATCGGTCGAGTCAAGTCTCCTTGCGAACAAGCGACTTGGGGGCCGGGCAACAGCGGGTGGACGGCAGAGTCCGAGCCAGACTTGTTTGGTTCGGCCGGACTTCAGACCGACAGTCCGCACCTTCGTCACGCAAGGAACGACAACCGCACCTGCCGACGAGGATTGTCCTTGTTCGTGTCCACGAGGCACACCGACTGCCACGTCCCGAGCTCCAGCCGCCCGCCCAGCACCGGCAGCGTCGCGTGAGGCGGGACGATGGCCGGGAGGACGTGGTCGCGGCCGTGGCCGGGGCTGCCGTGGCGGTGTTGCCAGCGGTCGTCGGCGGGGAGAAGGGTGTGCAGGGCGGCCAGGAGGTCGTCGTCGCTGCCTGCGCCCGTCTCGATGATCGCGATGCCGGCCGTGGCGTGCGGCACGAAGACGTTCAGGAGGCCGTCGCGGCCCGCCGCCGTCTCCTGCAGGAAGGCCTCGCAGTCGCGGGTGATGTCCACGACCCTCTCCGAGGAGCCGGAGGCGACGTTCAGAACTCGGGTGGTGAAGGCGTCTGACATGTCGTCCATCCTCGCCCATGCGCCGAAGTTCGCGCGCCAGGGGACGATCCGAGACGACCGAGCTGTGATACACGGGGTCCACTTGACGGGACACCGTTGACCGCAGCCGCGCCATCTGGCCACTTTCGGCGGCATGTTGCGTTCAGCCCTGCTCACCACGCGCGGTCACATCGACCTGCTGCGGGTGACCTCCGCCGCGTGTCGCCGCGGCTGCTGACGCCCTTCTTCTCGCTCACCCCTTCCGCCGTCGCGGCACCGCCCCACCCGCACGTCTGAGCTCTCCATGAGACGTGGCGGCGCCGAGACGCGTATCCCCACCGGTCGCTCGCCCCCGTGGAGCACTCATGAGCATCAGCCATGCCCCACCCGGCTCTCCCGAGCCGGACATTTCCGATATATCCGGTGCCGGTCGTACGAAGACCCACACCGCCACCGACGACTCCACCCCCTCTCCACCCGACCTAGAACCCCTCCTCTCCGCCTCCTCCCGCCACACCCGCCTCCCTCACTGGCTGCGCCGCACCACCGGCCCCGTCCTCCTCCTCATCCTGTGGCAACTGCTCAGCAGCACAGGCCTGTTGACGGCCGACGTCCTCGCCCAGCACACTGAACGCCTCAAGTTCCTGGTCGCGTTCCGGCCGGGCCTGATCTCGCCGACGCTCGCCGCGCAGATGGCGGCGACTCGGCCGAGCAGCGCCGCTTCGGCGACCGTCTCGACCACGATCAGCGGTATGCCCGGACGGACGAGTTCCTGTCCGTCGTACGCGGGGTGTGGCGCGGTGAGCCGTACGACTTCCATGGCGCCCACCACCAAGTCGACGGCGGGCTCACCGCACTGCCGCCCGAGCCGGTGCCGCAGCTGTTCTTCGGCGGTTCCTCCCTGGCGGCCGATCTGGAGATCTACCGAACCTCTGGGCGGGCGTCGGGCTGGTCCGCGGTGGTGCGGGGACCGCGCTGGTCGGGAGCCATGCCGAGGTGCCGAATTGACCGAGGGGGTGATTCCCGAGCTGGCGGCGCGCGGTTTGATCGGCGCTACGGCGGCGGAGGCGCCGAGGCCGGTGTTCCGCTGCTCGTCGCGGGCGCGCGCTGATCTTCGGGGCCGGGCCCGGGGAAGTTCCTCGCCCTCGATGCAGTTAGTAGAAACGTGAACAATGCTGAGGCGGACGAAGCGGGCGAGGTGGCCAAAGCGGCCGAAGCACTCGCCGTAGTCGACGTAGTCGTCATAGGCGCTGGTCAGGCAGGCCTCTCCAGCGCCTATCACCTGCGGCGCACCGGCCTCGAGCCGGACCGCGACTTCGTGGTGCTGGACCACTCCCCCGGCCCGGGCGGCGCCTGGCAGTTCCGGTGGCCCTCGCTGACGTACGGCAAGGTGCACGGGATGCACGCGCTGCCCGGCATGGAGCTGACCGGCGCCGACCCCGAGCGGGCGTCGTCCGAGGTCATCGCCGAGTACTTCGACAGCTACGAGCGGACCTTCGACCTGCGTGTGCGGCGGCCCGTCGACGTGCGTGCCGTGCGCGAGGGCGCGGACGGACGGCTGCTCGTCGAGAGTTCGGCGGGGACCTGGTCGACGCGGGCGCTGATCAACGCTACCGGCACCTGGGACCGGCCGTTCTGGCCGCGCTACCCCGGTCAGGAGACGTTCCGAGGGCAGCAGTTTCACACCGCGCAGTACCCCGGGCCCGAGGAGTTCGCCGGGCAGCGGGTCGTCGTGGTGGGCGGGGGCGCCTCCGGCACCCAGCATCTGCTGGAGATCGCCCGCTACGCCGCCGCCACGACCTGGGTCACGCGACGCCCGCCCGTGTTCCGCGAAGGCTCCTTCACCGAAGATGTCGGCCGGGCGGCCGTCGCGCTGGTCGAGGAGCGGGTCCGCCAGGGGCTGCCACCGAAGAGCGTCGTCTCGGTCACGGGGCTGCCCCTCAACGACGCCGTGCGGCAAGGGCTCGCGGACGGGGTCCTGGACCGGCAGCCCATGTTCGACCGGATCACGCCGGACGGGGTGGAGTGGAAGGACGGGCGGCGCGTGGACGCCGACGTCATCCTGTGGGCGACCGGTTTCCGCGCCGCCATCGACCATCTGGCCCCGCTGCGCCTGCGCGAGCCGGGCGGCGGGATCCGCGTGGAGGGAACGCGCGCGGTCGCCGACCCCCGCATCCACCTGGTCGGCTACGGCCCGTCCGCCAGCACGATCGGCGCCAACCGGGCCGGCCGCGCGGCCGTACGGGACATCAGGCGGTTGCTGTCCGAGGAGCCGGTGGCGGCGTGACGTTCCGGCGACGGGTTGCGCGGCGGTCGGCTGAGCGATGGCCAGCTTGGTCGCGGCCGACCCGGCGGCAGGCGACTCGACGGCGGCCAACCTGACGGCGGTCGGCTGGACGACGGCCGACCGAGCGGCCGACACGTGTCGACCACCAACCAAGCAGCAGCCGGCTGGACAACGGCCAACTTGAGCACGCCAACCCGGCGGGAAGCCACTCGGCCGCGGCCAGCGGGACGGAGGCCGACCGAGCGGCGGCCTGCACATGGCCGCAACCAACCAAGCAGCAGCCGGCATTGCGGCGGGCGACCGAGCGGCCGACACGTGTCGACCACCAACCAAGCAGCAGCCGGCTGGACAACGGCCAACTTGAGCGCCGCCAACCCGGCAGGAGGCCACTCGGCGGCGGCCAACCTGACGGCTGTCGGCTGAACGACGGCCGACTCGGGCGCCACCAACCCGGCAGCAGGCCACTCGGCGGCGGCCAACCCAGCGGCGGCCAGCGGGACCGAGGCCGACCGAGCGGCGGCCGGCACGTGGACGCAACCAACCAAGCGGCAGTCGGTATTGCGGTGGGCGACTTGGTGGCTGGCAGCCACCAGCAAGCAGGCCTGGGCAGCTTGAGGCCCGGGACGGAGGACGGGCGTCGTCGGATTTCCCGTGCCTGCGCGCCGACGGGCTCGGGCCGTTGGTTTCACGTCGATGGGAACCGGCGCCCGTAAGCAGCCGGTTCATGTCGCCGGGAACCGAGACCGCACTCCGGTTGCTGTCGTCCCGTCACCGCCAGGCCTGCAAGCCTGCGAGGCCATCGCCGGGCGCCGGACGCAGCACCGGTCGCCGCGGCGCGTGTCCGTACGTGGACCAGCCGAAGACCCGGTCGTCGTACGATGCCCCGCGGTCACTTCGTCGGCTGCGGGCTGGCCGGGCTCGCCTTCCGCTGGGCGTTGAACTCGGCGACATTGCGCTGGTGTTCCGCGTAGTCGGCCGTGAAGCGGGTGTCACCCGGCTTGACCGTGACGAAGTACAGCCAGTCGCCCGGGGACGGACTGATCGCGGCGCGCATCGCGTCCTCGCCGGGGTTGTCGATCGGCGTGGGCGGCAGGCCCATGCGCTGGTACGAGTTGTAGGGGCTCTCGATGCGCGTGTCGGCCTCGGTGGTCTTGAGCGTGGAGCGGTTGAGCGCGTAGTTGATGGTGGAGTCCATCTGCAACGGCATCCCGCGTTCGAGCCGGTTGAAGATGACCCGGGCCACCTTGCCCATGTCAGCTTTGCTGCCGGCCTCGGCCTGGACGATGCTCGCGATGGTGACCGCCTGATAGACGTTCATGGCGTTGCGCTGGGCGCCGGCGGCGATCGGGGCGCCGCTGAACTTCTTGTTGGCGGTGTCGACCATGGCCGACAGCAGGGAGTCCGGTGTCGCCTTTTTACCGTTCTGTTCCAGTGGATACGTCGCCGGGAAGAGGTAGCCCTCGGGGTTGCCATCGGCGTCGTTCGGGAGTTTGAGGTCGAGCTTGCCGAGGGACTTCCTGGTGGACCCTGGCGGCAGGGCGAGGGCCCTGTCGACGGCGTCGTACACCTGGCTCGCGCGCCAGCCTTCAGGGATCACCAGCGAGGTGGGCCGCGCCGGCTCCTCCTCGCCGAGGATCAGCAGCGGCACCGCCACGGCGGCGCCGGCCACGACGGCGCCGGCGGCAATGAGAGCGATACGGCCCCGGTGCGTCAGTCGAATCGTGTTCCGTGGCGGAGTGTTCAAGTGCATGCGGGCACGGTATCCCGCAAACACTTATAAACCCGACATAACGTCACCTCGTCGGCTCCAGTTGGGCGTCCCGGCGGACCAGCCCGGCATAGCGCCCCTCCCGCTCCAACAGTTCCTCGTGTGTACCCCGTTCGGCCACGCGCCCGCCGTCGAGGACCACGATCTGGTCGGCGCCCCGAATGGTGGACAGGCGGTGCGCGATGGTGAGGGTGGTGCGGTTGGCGGACAGCGCGTCGATGGCCTCCTGGACGGCGTGTTCGGTGCGGGTGTCCAGGGCGCTGGTCGCCTCGTCGAGGATGAGGACCGGCGGATCGCGCAGGATCGTACGGGCGATGGCCAGGCGCTGTTTCTCACCGCCGGAGAAGCGGTGGCCGCGCTCGCCGACGACCGTGTCGTAACCGTCGGGCAGGCCGGCGATGTGGTCGTGGATCTGGGCCGCCTCGGCCGCCGCACGCAACTCCTCGTCGGTGGCGTCCGGCTTGGCGAAGCGCAGGTTGTCGGCGACGGAGGCGTGGAAGAGGTACGTCTCCTGCGAGACGACGCCGACCGCGCGGGCGAGGGTGTCGAAGTCGAGGTCGCGCACGTCGACGCCGTCGAGGGTGACACGGCCGCCCGTCACGTCGTAGAGCCGCGGCACGAGGTGGCCGAGCGTGGACTTTCCGGCGCCGGTCGGGCCGACGACCGCGAGGCTGCCGCCCGCCGGGACGGTGAGGTCGATGCCGTCGAGTATCGGTCCACCCTTGCCGTCGTACCGGAACTCGACGTCCTCGAAGCGGACCTCGCCCTTGATGCGGTCGAGATGAACGGGGTCTTCCCGCTCGGTGATGTCGATGGGCAGGTCGAGGTACTCGAAGATGCGCTGGAAGAGCGCGAGCGAGGCCTGGATCTGCACGCCGGTGGACAGCAGGCTGACGGCCGGACGGAACAGGCCCTGCTGGAGCGAGACGAAGGCGACGATCGTGCCGATCGAGACCTGCGGGCCGCCGAGTTGGAGAGCCATTCCCGCGGCCCAGTAGATCACGGCGGGCATGGCGGCCATGACGATGCCGATGACGGCCATGCGCCAGCGGCCGGCCATGTTCGAGCGCACTTCGAGATCGACGAGCCGCTCGGACTCGTCGGCGAAAGCCGCGGTGAGCGAGTCGGAGCGGCCCATCGTACGGCCGAGCAGGATGCCACTGACCGAGAGCGACTCGGTGACCGTGGCGGCCATCGCGGCCATCTGCTTCTGACGCTGGGTGGTGATCTTCTTGCGTTCCCTGCCGACGCGGCGGCTGATCCACACGAACACCGGCAGCAGGAGCAGCGAGACGACGGTCAGGCGCCACTCGAGGGCGATCATCGCGACGATCGTGGCGACCACACTGGTCAGGTTGGAGACCAGGGAGGTCGCGGTGGAGGTGACGGTGGCCTGCATGCCGCCGATGTCGTTGGCGATGCGGGACTGCACCTCGCCGGTGCGGGTGCGGGTGAAGAAGGCGAGCGACATGCGCTGCAGGCGGCCGTAGACGGCGGTGCGCAGGTCGTGCATGACGCGCTGGCCGACCGTCGTGGAGATCAGGGTCTGCAGCACGCCGAAGATGCTGGTGAGGACGGCACTGAGGATCATGCCGAGCGCGAGCAGGGCGAGCAGGCCGGTGCGGCCCTCGGGGATCGCGACGTCGAGGATCGCCTTCAGCAGGAAGGGCGTGGCGACGCCGGCCAGCGACGCGGCGCCGACGAGGAGGCCGACTACGGCGAGGCGACCACGGTAGGGACGGAAGAGTCGCAGGATGCGGCGCACCTGCCGGGGTTGTTCCTGCTCCGCGGCGGATGGCGTCCAGGTGGGTTCGTTGTCGGGGTGCATGGGCTCCTACGGGAGGTGTGGCGATACGGACTCACGGAGCTTAGCTCATTGTTACCTATGCTCACAATGAACGTGGTCCTGATATTGTTCCCGCATGACCACCCCCGATCCCGACGGCCCGCTCGCCGAGCAGCTGCTGCGCCTGACCCGCCGGGTGCACCGGATCCAGAAACGGCACCTGCAGCAGTGCGGCCTGGGCGTCACCCCGGCCCAGTCCCGCCTCCTGCGCACCCTCGCGCACTACGACTCACCGCCCCGCATGGCCGACCTCGCCGAGCGCCTGGAGGTGGTACCGCGCGCCGTGACGACGCTGGTCGACGGGCTGGAGACGAGCGGGAAGGTACGACGGGTGCCGGATCCGACGAACCGGCGGGTGATCCGCATAGAGCTCACCGACGACGGGCGGGGGGCCCTGCGGGAGTTGCACGGTGCGCGACGGTCCGCGGCGGAGGAGATCCTGGCGCCGCTGACGGACGAACAGCGCGAGGTGCTGGGCGGGTTGCTGGACACGCTGATCGACGGGGGTGGCGAGCGGCGCTGCTGAGCGGTTGTCGGCCACGTCGAGCCGGCAATTCCCTGCCAGGACACCTGCTCATGAGCCGGCTCTGGCGGTGACAGACCGCGGCCACCGCTCCGTACTGCTGGGGCGGTGGCCGCGATCGTGCTGACTGTGACCGTCAACTGGCCTCGGAGGCCGTCTCCTTGGCGGTCTGGGCCGGTACGGCGACAGACTCCTCGGGCTTCTTGAGCTCCGCCTTCTCCGACGTCTCCGCCTCGTCGTCCTCCAGCTCGACCACGATCTCGCCGTCCAGGACCTTCTTGGCCCGCTCCTTGTCCAGGGCGCCCTCCCAGCGGGAGACCGCGAAGACGGCGACACAGTTGCCGAGCAGGTTGGTGACGACGCGCATCGAGTCCATGATGCGGTCCACGCCCAGCAGCAGGGCGACGGCTCCGGCCGGGATGGCGCCCAGCGAGGAGGCGGTCGCGGACAGGGCGAGGAACGCCGAGCCGGGGATGCCCGCCATGCCCTTGCTGGTCAGCATCAGCACCAGCACCACGGTGATCTGCTGGCTGAAGCTGAGGTCCACGCCCACGGCCTGGGCGATGAACAGCGTGCCGATGGACAGGTAGAGCGAGGCGCCGTCGAGGTTGAAGGAGTAGCCCGTCGGCAGCACCAGGCCCACGGCGTCGTCGCGGGCGCCGGCCTTGCGCAGCTTCTGCATCACGCGCGGCAGGACGGACTCGGTGGACGCGGTGCCGAGCGCGAGGAGCATCTCCTCACGGATGTAGCGCAGGAACTTCCAGAGGCTGAGCCCGGTGACCACCTTCAGGGCGACAGCGAGGAGCGCGATGAAGAGCGCCGCGGCCGCGTAGCACAGGATGATCAGCTTGCCGTAGGTCTCGATGACGCCGAGCCCGTAGTTGCCGATCAGGACGGCCATCGCGCCGAACACCGCGATCGGGGCCAGCCGCATGACGAAGCCGACGATCGCGAAGATGATCTCCTGGGCCTGCTCGATGGCGGGCAGCACCTTCGGCACCTTGGTGCGGCCGAGGTGCAGCAGCGCGGCGCCCACCAGACAGGCCAGAATGAGCACTTGGAGCAGGGAGTTCTCGGCGAAGGCGCCGATGAAAGAGGTGGGAATCGCGTTCAGCACGAACTCGGTCGTCGACGGCAGCGAACCGCCGCCCGTCTTCGCGTCGACCGCCGAGGTGTCGAGCGTGGACGGGTCGACGTTCATCCCGGACCCGGGCTGGACCACGTTGGCGGCGAGGAGCCCGATGAGCAGCGCGAGCGTGCTCGCGACCTCGAACCAGATCAGGGCCTTGAGCCCGATCCGGCCGAACGCCTTCAGGTCACCGGCCTTGGCGATGCCGACGACGACCACACAGAACACGAGCGGCGAGATGATCGTCTTGATGAGCCGGATGAAACCGTCGCCGAGCGGCTGGAGATCCGCGGCGAAGCCGGGCCACAGCTTCCCGACGACGATTCCGAGCACGAGCGCGCAGGCGACCTGCGCGAAGAGAGAGGTACGCAGCATGCGTGCGACGCGTCGCGGCAGGGACGGAACGGACGGCGGCACGGGCACTCCTTGGGGACGGTGGCGCACACAGAAGCCGGGACGGGACTTCTGCGATACGGAAAGCGGATTCCGTGGCGATACTTTGCGGGTGATGTTGGTCCCGCACAAGACCCCCGTGTTGCATC
Organism: Streptomyces regalis; assembly: GCF_001509475.1. Classification (GTDB taxonomy): domain Bacteria; phylum Actinomycetota; class Actinomycetes; order Streptomycetales; family Streptomycetaceae; genus Streptomyces; species Streptomyces regalis. Next base: position 67,296 of record NZ_LLZG01000176.1, on the reverse strand, counting down.
CGTGTAAATCGCGCCCTGAGTGACGCATCGCACACAACTGGCCTCAGCAGCCGCTGCGATCCTCGGTGAGCACCCCCTGGACGCTGGTGAGGGACCGGTCGTAGCAGCCGTCCGAGCCGTACAGCCGGTAGCGCTCGCTCGTCGTGCCGACCGCGTGCCGCTGGTCGCGCGGCACGTTCAACGTCCATGAGGCGTCGCCCTCGACGGTGTCGTCGAGCCACGACCACGCGATCCGTCGTCCCGCCTGGGTCGTCCCGACCGTGGCACGGTCACCGAGGGTCAGCACGGTGCGCAGCCGGTCGCCCGCGCCGATCGTGATCGAGCCGTCCATCGTGTACGTCCGCTGCGTACGGGTCGTGCGGGCCGGTCCGCGTCCGTCGACGGTGACCAACTCATCGTCCCCCCAGGTGGCGTCGAGGGCGTCCAGGTTCTCTCCGTCGGTCCAGCGGTGCGTGGACGTGTTCGTGAGCGTCCGGCTGACGGTGGTCGCCACCCGGCCGTGCGAGGTGTCGACGTATCCGGCGACGGTCAGCCGGTGGCTGCCCTCGGTGTCCACCTGGTGCTCCGAACCGGGCGTGTACGTCGATGAGTTGGCGAGATCGCCGACCTGGTGCGTGGTGAGCTTCCCGGTCACGTGCTTGCTCTTCGCGTCCTGCCGGACGAGGACGTTCACGGGCGCGCTCCAGCCGCTCTGCCCTTCCGGGACGCCGACGACGGAGACCTCGACGCGGTGCGGGCGGCCGTCGTTGAGGATGCCGGCGAACGGTGTCAGGTCGTATTCGATCGGCTTGACGTCGAAGGCGCGCGGCCCCGGAGTGACGTACCAGAGGAAGGGGTTGGACCAGCCGCCGGTCCACACGTGCGGGAACGGGGCGGCGATTCCGGCGAGTTGACCGTCGACCTTGATCTGGACCTCGCGGTAGGGGCCGCCGGCGGCCTTGCAGGAGTACGGCGCCTCGTCGGGCACCGACAGGTACCAGAACTCCTCGCAGCCCCCGCCGGAGCCGGTGGCGTACACCTCGGCGACGATGCGTTCGCTGTTGCGCGGGGTGGTGAGCGTGCCGTCCTGGAGCGTGAGGACGCGGTCGGGGGTGGCGGCGGGGCGACCGGCGTAGAACGTCAGCGTGACCTTGACGTCGATGACGCCGGTGTACGTGTCGTCGACGACGTTCCCTATGAGCATCTCGACATCCTGGCTGCGGCGGAAGGTGTCGCTGTAGCGGGTGACGTCCTTCTCGACGGACCACTCGATGCCGTCCGGTGACGGCTCCGGCGTCGACGTACGGAAGATCTCGACGCCGCCGACGTGCAGATGGCCGAGCCGGTCGAACTGGCGCCCCTTGACCTTGCCGTCCATCCGCAGCACCACCTTGCTCCAGCGGTCGCCGCACCCTCGGGGCGGGGTGTAGGTGCCCTTGTACGGGGTGAAGTCGCGGAACTGCGCCTCGGCGACGGTGACTCGGCAGGACTTGCCGGAGGGCTCGGTGACGGGCGGGGCGGCGGTGATGGGGTCGTGCCAGTCGGTGCCGAACTCGGCGGGGACACCTGCGGGGACGTCGGCGGGTTCCGCCGCGGGGGCGGGGCTCGCTCCGAGGAGGGTGCTCGCCAGGAGGGTCGCTCCCGCGAACATGGACATGACGATCCGTCTCTTCATGGCCGGTGTTCTACGGGGAGTTGGGCGCCCCCCGCAATGAGGCCTCTTCGGGCCTCCCCCATCAGTGCGAGCTCTTCAGGTCCGCCAGGTCCCCCATCACCACGACAGGATGCCGGTCCGGATCGAGCGTGCGGAGCAGGTACTCCATGGCCGATCCGGACAGACTGACACAGGCCGACGTACCGCTGCCGTGGTCCATGTGCAACCAGATGCCACCACCCTTGGACTCACCCTCGGGACGGGTGGGGTCGTTGGGCGGGGTGCCCTTGACGCGGTTGTAGTCGATGGCGATGACGTAGTCGAAGTCGTGCCAGTACGACTTCGACCACCAGCGCGGCGCCGCGAACGCCGCGGACTGCGTGTACGGCAGTCTGGCCCCGGGGTTCTTCAGTACGCCACCCGCGTCGCTGAGCGTGAACACGCCGACGGGGCTGCGTTTGTCGCCCTCGTGGTGGTCGGTGGTCCAGCCCTTCCTGCCGTTGTGCGCGGGCCAGCTGCGGGTGCGGTCCCAGGTGGAGCCGTGCTTGGTGTAGAGCACGACCGTGGAGTCCGGGGAGTTCTTGCCGTCGCCGTAGACCGCCACGACCTGGCGGGAGTTGGCGGGGATGCGTCGCTGCCACCGGTCGGCTAGGTCCGGGATGCGCGTCGGATCCGAGGCCGTGGCCGGCCTGGCCGGCCGGGTGCGTGCGGCCTTGCCGACGTCCTCACCTCCGCCGTGCTGCGCGCCGCCGCACGCGGTCAGGGTCGTCAAGGTCGCCAGGACCGATCCGAGGGCCACTGTCGCAACCATGGCATGGCGTACTCCGCCGTTCCGCACTCCGCCGTTCCGCATCACTCCATGGTCGCACCGCGTTCCGGGCGGCAGCCGGATCTGTGCGGTGGTGCGGAAAACCGTTTGCGTCCGACCACGCTGCGACGCGAACCTGTCACGGTTTGCTGCCGCCGTGCGCGGTCCGTTCCGCGCGTCGGCATCCGATCGACTCCTCATCCCCATCTCCATCCCCTCCCCCCACTGACACGAGCCACTGGGACGTCATGCAGATTCAAGACCTTCCGTATCCCGACCCAGGTGTGCCGGACGCACGCTCGGGTCCCCGATTCCTGTGGTGGCTCTTCAGGAACCAGATGGGCGGTCAGCTCAAGTCCCTGGCCTGGGGGCTGCTGCACTTCCTGTCCGTCTCCGCGCTGCCGTTCTGCGTCGGCGTCGCCGTCCAGGCGGTCGTCGACCGCTCGGGGGCGCGACTCGCCCTCGCGGGCGGGCTCCTGGCACTGTGCTGCGCCGGAAACGCGCTCGGCGACACCTTCCTGCACCGCACCGCCGTCACCAACTGGATCACTGCGGCCGCCCGAGTCCAGCAGGTACTGGCCCGCAAGGCCGCGCAACTGGGCTCGGCGCTGACCCGGCGGGTCGCCGCCGGTGAGGTCGTGGCCGTCTCCACGGGTGACGTCGAGAAGATCGGCTGGTTCGTCGAGGCCTGGTCACGGTTCACGGCGGCGGCGGTCACCATCGTGGTGGTCTGCGTCGGCCTGGTCGTCTACCAGCCGGCGCTCGGTGTGGTCGTCGCCGTGGGTCTGCCCGTGCTGGCGGTCGCCGTGCTGCCACTGCTGCCCCGGGCCACCAAGCGGGCCGACTTCCAGCGCGAGAAGGCGGGCCGCGCCACCGAGCTGGCCTCCGACACCGTCGCCGGCCTACGCGTCCTGCGCGGCATCGGCGGCGAGGAACTCTTCCTCGACCGCTACCGCCGCGCGTCGCAGGAGGTGCGCCACGCGGCCGTGCGCAGCGCCCGGATGTGGTCCCTGATCTCCGCCATCCAGGTGCTGCTGCCGGGGCTGCTGCTGATCGTGGTCGTGTGGTACGGCGTCCACCTGGCCCGCCAGGGCCGGGTCACCGTCGGCGAACTTGTCGCCGTCTACAGCTCGATCATGATCCTCACCTATCCGCTGCGGCACTTCGAAGAGATCGCGATGGCCTACTCCTTCTCACGCCCCTCGGCCCGGCGGGCCGCGCGCGTGCTGTCGCTGGAGCGGGTCACCGACACCGAAGGGGCACGCGACGGGTCCGAGGTGCCCTCCGGGGACCTGTACGACCCGGCCACCGGACTGCTCGCCCCCACCGGCCGGCTCACCGCCGTGGTCTGCGGCGATCCGGACGCGGCGGGGCGGCTGGCCGAACGACTGGGCGGACACGGCTCCGAGGAGGGCACGCCGGTGCTTCTGGGCGGCGTCCCGCTCGACGAGTTGCCACTCGACTGCGCGCGTACGGCCGTCCTCGTGCAGGACAAGGACCCGGTGCTGCTCTCCGGCACGCTGCGCGAACTGCTCGATGTGCCACGGTCGGGCGACGTCGGTCCCGAGGAGGCGCTGGCCGCCGCGGAGTGCGAGGACGTCCTGGCCGCGCTGGTCCAGGGGTCGCTCGGCGCCGAGGACCCGATGGACGCCCGCATCACCGAACGCGGCCGGTCCCTGTCCGGCGGCCAGCGCCAGCGCCTCGCGCTCGCCCGGTCGCTGATCACGGACCCCGAGGTGCTCGTCCTGGACGAGCCGACCTCGGCCGTCGACTCGCACACCGAGGCGCGGATCGCGGAGGGCGTGCGGAACCTGCGGACGGGACGCACGACGGTGGTGTTCACCTCTTCGCCGCTGCTCCTGGACCGCGCCGACCGGGTCGTGCTCGTCCACGAGGGCGAGGTCGCGGCGGTCGGCGTGCACCGCGAGCTGGTGCACGACGAACCGCGGTACCGGGCCGTGGTGACCCGGGAGACCGACGAAGAGGCCGCCCGCAACGCCACGTTGGACGAAGAGGCCTCCCACGATGCCGCCCTGGACATGGGCAGAGGGACCCCTCTCAACGACGTGTTGAAGGAACTGGAAGACAAGGAACTGGAAGAAATCGAGGAGTCGGCATGATCGGCGTGGCGCCACCGGCGTACGACCCGGCGGCCCCGACGACGGCGAACACCCTGCCGATCGGCGCCCCCGCGACCGTACGCGCCTATGTGGTCGAGTTGTTCCGTCGGCACCGCCGTGCCTTCCTGCTGCTCATCGGCGTCAACACGGTCGCCGTGGTGGCCTCGATGGCGGGGCCCTGGCTGCTGGGCGGACTGGTGGAGCGGGTGTCGGACGACGTCGGCGCGCGGGAGCTCCATCTCGAGCTCACCGTCGGGCTGTTCGCGGCCGCACTCGTCGTCCAGGCCGTGTTCGTACGGCAGGTGCGGCTGCGCGGCGCGATGCTCGGGGAGCGGATGCTGGCCGATCTGCGCGAGGACTTCCTCGTCCGGTCGGTCGGGCTGCCGCCCGGTGTCCTGGAGCGGGCCGGGACGGGCGACCTGCTGTCCCGGATCACGACGGACATCGACCGGCTGGCCAACGCGATGCGCGAGGCGGTGCCCCAGCTGGCGATCGGCGTGGTGTGGGTGTTCCTGCTGCTGGGCGGGCTCGTCATCACCGCGCCCCCGCTCGCGGCCACCGTGCTGCTCACCGTGCCGCTGCTGGTGACCGGCTGCCGCTGGTACTTCAAGCGGGCGCCGTCCGCCTACCGCTCGGAGGCCGCCGGGTACGCCGCCGTGGCCGCCGCGCTCGCCGAGACCGTGGACGCCGGGCGCACCGTCGAGGCCCACCGCCTCGGCGAGCGCCGCGTCGAGCTGTCGGAGCAGCGGATCAAGGAGTGGACGGCCTGGGAGCGCTACACGCTCTGGCTGCGGTCGGTGCTCTTCCCGTTCATCAACGTCACCCACGTCATGCTCCTGGCCTCGGTCCTGATGGTCGGCGGCGTGTTCGTCCTACAGGGCTGGATCGGAGTCGGTCAGCTGACGACGGGCGCCCTGCTCGCCCAGATGCTGGTGGACCCCGTCGGGCTCATCCTGCGCTGGTACGACGAGCTGCAGGTGGCCCAGGTGTCGCTGGCCCGGCTGGTCGGGGTCCGGGACATCGAGCCGGAGGCCGGGGACGCCCTGCTGGCGCCCGACGGCCGCCACGTGCACGCCGACCGGGTGCACTTCGGCTACCTGGAGGGCGTGGACGTACTCCGCAAGGTCTCCCTGGAGGTCCCGCCCGGCACCAGGCTGGCGCTGGTCGGGCCGTCCGGGGCGGGCAAGTCCACGCTGGGCCGGCTGCTCGCGGGCATCTACGCACCCCGGGACGGCCGGATCACCCTCGGCGGTGCGGAACTGTCCCGGATGACCGCCGAACGGGTCCGCTCCCACGTGGCCCTCGTCAACCAGGAGCACCACGTCTTCGTGGGCTCCCTGCGCGACAACCTGTTGCTGGCCCGCACCGACGCGACCGACGCCGAGCTGTGGGCGGCGCTGGGCGCGGTCGACGCGGACGCGTGGGCCCGTGCGCTCGACGACGGCCTGGACACCGAGGTCGGCTCGGGCGGATTCGCGCTCACACCGGCCCAGGCCCAGCAGATCGCGCTGGCCCGCCTGGTGCTGGCCGACCCGCACACGCTGGTCCTGGACGAGGCGACCTCGCTCCTCGACCCACGCGCCGCCCGCCACCTGGAGCGATCCCTGGCCCGCGTCCTCGACGGCCGCACGGTCGTCGCCATCGCCCACCGCCTCCACACCGCCCACGACGCCGACGTCATCGCGGTCGTCGAAAACGGCCGCATCAGCGAGCTGGGCAGCCATGACGAGCTGGTGAACGCCGACGGCGCGTATGCGGCGCTGTGGCGGTCTTGGCATGGGTGAGTGAGGGCTGGGCTGGACGCACGGTGGGGTTGGGCGGGAGCTGTGGCCGAGCGGGCCTGGAGCACGCTGGGCTCGGGCGAGAGCGGTGGCCGAGCGGAGCTGGACGTGCGCTGGGCTCGGGCGAGAGGCCTGGCCGACTGAAGGCTGGGCTGGGCTGGGCTGGGCTGAGGCGAACGCCTTGGCCGCGGGGAGGCGTGCTGGGGAGCTGTGGCTGAGCGGGCCTGGGCGCACGGTGGGGTTGGGCGGAAGCTGTGGCCGAGCGGGGCTGGACGTGCGCTGGGCTCGGGCGAGAGGCCTGGCCGACTGAAGGCTGGACGCGCAGTCGGCTGAGGCCGGGGGGCCTTGGCCGACTTGGCTGAAGCCGGTAGCCGCGGGCGGCTGGGGTCAAGGTGCGGTCGGCTACGGCGACCGGGAGCCTTGACCGGCGGCCGGAATCGGCGGGGACGGTCGGCGCCAGCCGGAATCGTGGCTGACAAGGCCGCAAGCACCGTCCGTCCACACCCGACGCCCCGCCAGACCGGAGCCGGAAAGCACGGCCACTCAGGGCAAGCGCCCCCGCCGACCAAGCCGGAACCACGGTCGGCCCACCCAGGCAACACCGGCCGACCAAAGCCCAGAGGCCGGCTCGGCGGGGCCGAAAAACGCAGCTCGCGGTGACCGGGAGCGCCGAGGCGGCCGGAACCCGCAGGGGGGCGGGTGTGGGACTGGCCGGGTGGAGGTGGCCCGGCGCAACGGCGCGGTTTCGGGATCCGGCCGATCCCGAGCCCCCGCCCTTGCTCCGTGCCGTTGCGCCGGGGCGAAAAGGGGTGGAAGGCTGGATAGCGGCACCGGTTCGGGGAGCACCCGGGAACCACGCGGTTCGCGCCGGGTGCGGCCTGTGCCCCGCGCCGCGGCGGCCCGCCGCCGACCGCGGTGAGTTCGGGCCCGTCCCCACCACCTGGAGGTACCCGTGAACAGCGCCGACGGATGGGGGGACGACGTCTACCAGCCCGACGCATCCGGTCAACGTGAGGACACGGGGCTGCTCGACGTGGAGGACACCCTGGAGAACGACGGCGTCGACGACCCCCTGGACCGGGGCTGGTCCCCTCCGGAGCGGCCGTGGGCGGTGGAGCGCGCCGATGTGACGGCCGCCGAGCGCCAACAGGGCGAGACCCTCGACCAGCGGCTCGCCGAGGAGGTGCCCGATGTCGTCGCCCCCAACGGTGACGGCCTCGGCGACGCCGACGGCACCGACGGGGAACTCCTCGACAACGAGGTCGGCGCCATGCGCTCCGGCCGACTCGTGGCACCCGACGAAGGCGCCCACGAGGACGAGGAGAGCGCACTCGTCGCGACGGACGTGGGCATCGACGGCGCGGCGGCGTCCGCCGAGGAGGCCGCCATGCACATCGTCGACGAGGACTCCCTGTCCGGCTGACCGGCAGTCCCCGTACGGCTGACCCAGCAGTCCCTGTGGCTCAACCCCCGCGCCTTCGGCCCCGCCCCGTCGGCCCTTGCCGATGCCGCCACACGAGGAGTTCGCATGCAGCAGGACAAGCACCCCGACTACCACCCGGTCGTCTTCCGCGACCGCGCCGCCGGCTACGCCTTCCTGACCCGGTCCACCGCGACCAGCGACCAGACCATCGACTGGGACGACGGCCAGACCTACCCGGTCGTCGACGTGGAGATCTCCTCGGAGAGCCATCCCTTCCACACCGGCAAGGCCCGAACGGTGGACTCCGAGGGCCGCGTCGCCGCCTTCGAGCGGCGTTACGGCGGCGGAGCGGGACAGGGTGGCTGATCCGGGGAGCAGGGTGGCTGATCTGGGGAACAGGGCGGCGGGGCCGGAGGCCAGACCGGAGAGCCACGCCGCCCGGCGGCTCGGTCCGGTGGGCGGATCACCGGCGCGGCGACCCGCCCACCCCCTCCCGCTCAGATGGCGACGTGCCTGCCTCGTCCCGCTCAGATGACGTTGAGCGCCGCCGCGCAGCCCACCCCGCCGAGCACCATGAACACCGGCATCAGCACCTTGAGCTCGACCCAGCTGCCCGCACGGAACCGCATGGCCTTGGGCGGGCCCACCGGGTACCAGCGCTTGCGTCCCACCGGGATCGGCCACAGGATCGGGCAGCCGGAGACCGTCAGCGCGTCCCCGATGTCGTGCACCAGCGCGCCCAGCACGATCGGCAGCCCCAGCCACAGATACTCCTGGCCCGGCGCCGTGAACAGCCAGTCGGAGCCGTTGCCCGGCTTGTCCAGGACGCCCGCGAGGATCCACGCGCTGGTCGCGGCCAGCAGCCACACCAGGACATCGGCGCTGGAGCCACGGGTCGCGCGCCACAGCAGGCCCTCGATGGCCAGCACCATGTGCGCGAACAGGATCGCCAGCACCGCCCAGCGTCCACCGGTGATCGCCAGGACTGAGGCGCCGCCGCCGATCAGGACCGCCCACAGCCACGTGTGCGTGAGCGTGCGATGCCCACCGGAACGGCGCGGGTCGCCCTGCTTCTTCGTCGCCTTGTAGACGGCGTAGGACAACTTGTCGACGATCTCGCACAGCCACCGCGACAGCGGCCCGAACGCCCGCGAGATGGTGGCCGCCTTGTGATCGAGGTCCGGAGCGAGGGCCGCACCGGCACAGATCAGCGCGCCGGCCAGAAGGACGGGCCAGGGCATCCCGTGCCCAGCAGCGGCGGCGGCCGCTCCGACGCCGAGCCACGCGGCGGCCCCCGACAGTGAGTGTGCTGGTCCCATCATCGCCGTTGCCCGCCCCATTCCTCGTGTGCCGCTGTCCAGTTGACCTGGTGCGCTGACTTGTCGTCGGCGACACAGAGTAGCGTTCGCGATCTTCGCCCCTGCATCCGATTCCCCTCTGGAGCAGGAGGGCAGGCAAGATGGGTGGGTGACCCTCATCGATCAGCTGCCGCCGACTGCCGACCCCGACGCCCTCTACGAAGCCTTCGAGTCGTGGGCCGAGGAGCGTGGTCTCACGCTCTACCCCCATCAGGAGGAGGCGCTGATCGAGGTGGTCTCCGGCGCGAACGTGATCGTGTCGACACCCACCGGCTCCGGCAAGAGCATGATCGCCGCGGGCGCCCACTTCGCCGCGCTGGCCCGGGACGAGGTCACCTTCTACACCGCTCCGATCAAGGCGCTCGTCTCGGAGAAGTTCTTCGAGCTGTGCAAGATCTTCGGCACGGAGAACGTCGGCATGCTGACCGGCGACGCGTCCGTCAACGCCGACGCTCCCGTCATCTGCTGCACCGCCGAGGTGCTCGCGTCGATCGCGCTGCGCGACGGCAAGCAGGCGGACGTCGGCCAGGTCGTCATGGACGAGTTCCACTTCTACGCGGAGGGCGACCGCGGCTGGGCCTGGCAGATCCCGATCCTGGAGCTGCCGCAGGCGCAGTTCATCCTGATGTCGGCCACGCTGGGCGATGTCTCGATGTTCGAGACGGACCTCACCCGGCGAACGGGCCGCCCGACGGCGGTGGTCCGCTCGGCGACCCGTCCGGTGCCGCTGTCCTACGAGTACAAGCTCACCCCGCTCACCGAGACGCTGACCGAGCTGCTGCAGACCAGGCAGGCACCGGTCTACATCGTGCACTTCACGCAGGCGCAGGCCGTGGAGCGGGCGCAGGCGCTGATGAGCATCAACATGTGCTCGCGCGAGGAGAAGGACCAGATCGCCGAGCTGATCGGCAACTTCCGCTTCACCACCAAGTTCGGCCGCAACCTCTCCCGTTACGTGCGGCACGGCATCGGTGTCCATCACGCCGGCATGCTGCCGAAGTACCGCCGCCTGGTGGAGAAGCTCGCGCAGGCCGGTCTGCTGAAGGTCATCTGCGGCACGGACACACTGGGCGTGGGGGTCAACGTCCCCATCCGCACCGTGCTGTTCACGGCGCTGACCAAGTACGACGGCAACCGCGTCCGCACCCTGCGCAACCGGGAGTTCCACCAGATCGCCGGCCGCGCCGGGCGGGCGGGATTCGACACGGCGGGCTTTGTCGTCGCCCAGGGGCCCGAGCACGTCATCGAGAACGAGAAGGCGCTCGCCAAGGCCGGCGACGACCCGAAGAAGCGCCGCAAGGTCGTTCGCAAGAAGGCGCCCGAGGGGTTCGTCGGCTGGACGGAGAACACCTTCGAGAAGCTCATCGCCTCCGAACCGGAGCCGCTGACCTCCCGCTTCCGGGTCACGCACACCATGCTGCTGTCGGTGATCGCCCGGCCAGGCAACGCCTTCGAGGCGATGCGGCACCTGTTGGAGGACAACCACGAGCCGCGCAAGCAGCAACTGCGGCACATCCGGCGCGCGATCGCGATCTACCGCTCGCTGCTGGACGGCGGCATCGTCGAGAATCTCGACGAGCCGGACGCCACCGGCCGCATCGTCCGCCTCACCGTCGACCTCCAGCAGGACTTCGCGCTCAACCAGCCGCTGTCCACCTTCGCGCTTGCCGCGTTCGAGCTGCTGGACCCGGAGTCGCCGTCCTACGCCCTGGACATGGTGTCCGTCGTCGAGTCCACCCTGGACGACCCGCGGCAGATCCTCGTCGCCCAGCTGAACAAGGCGAAGGGCGAGGCCGTCGCCGCGATGAAGGCGGACGGCGTCGAGTACGAGGAGCGCATGGAGCGCCTCCAGGACATCACCTACCCCAAGCCCTTGGAGGAGCTGCTCTTCCACGCGTACAACACGTACCGCAAGAGCCACCCCTGGGTCGGCGACCATCCGCTGTCGCCGAAGTCCGTCATCCGGGACATGTACGAACGGGCGATGTCCTTCACGGAGTTGGTGTCCTTCTACGAGTTGGCCCGCACCGAGGGCATCGTGCTGCGCTACCTCGCCAGCGCCTACAAGACTCTCGACCACAACATCCCGGACGATCTCAAGTCCGAGGATCTGCAGGATCTGATCGAGTGGCTCGGCGAGATGGTGCGCCAGGTCGACTCCAGCCTGCTGGATGAGTGGGAGCAGCTCGCCAACCCGGAGGAGATGACCGCCGAGGAGGCGCAGGAGAAGGCCGACGAGGTCAAGCCGGTCACCACCAACGCGCGCGCCTTCCGCGTCCTCGTCCGCAACGCCATGTTCCGTCGTGTCGAGCTCGCCGCCCTCGACCAGGTCGAGGAACTGGGCGAGTTGGACGCCGAGGCCGGCTGGGACGCCGAGGCCTGGGGCGAGGCGATGGACAAGTACTGGGACGAGTACGAGGACCTCGGCACCGGGCCCAACGCCCGTGGCCCCAAGCTCCTGGTGATCGAGGAGGAGCCTGCGAACCGCCTGTGGCGCGTCCGCCAGATCTTCGACGACCCGAACGGCGACCACGATTGGGGCATCAGCGCGGAGATCGACCTCGCTGCCTCCGACGCGGAGGGCCGCGCGGTGGTCCGCGTCACCGACGTAGGCCAGCTGTGAACACAGGAGAATCCCACCCATGACGACGAACCCGGCCGAGAGGCTCGTCGACCTGCTCGACCTGGAGCAGATCGAGGTCAACATCTTCCGCGGCCGCAGCCCGCAGGAGTCCCTGCAGCGGGTCTTCGGCGGCCAGGTGGCCGGCCAGGCGCTGGTCGCCGCCGCGCGCACCACGGACGGCGACCGTCCGGTGCACTCGCTGCACGCGTACTTCCTGCGCCCGGGCAGGCCGGGCGTGCCGATCGTGTACCAGGTCGAACGGGTGCGGGACGGCAGGTCGTTCACGACCCGCCGGGTCACCGCCGTGCAGCAGGGCCGCACGATCTTCAATCTCACCGCCTCCTTTCATCAGCCTGAGCAAGGGAGCTTCGAGCACCAGCTGCCGCCGGCTCGCAAGGTCCCGGACCCGGAGTCGCTGCCGACGGTCACCGACGAGATCCGGGAGCATCTGGGCGCGCTGCCCGAGCAGTTGGAACGGATGGCGCGCCGTCAGCCCTTCGACATCCGCTATGTGGACCGGCTGCGCTGGACCGCCGAGGAGGTCAAGGACGCCGAGCCGCGCAGCGCGGTGTGGATGCGCGCGGTCGGGCCGCTCGGCGACGACCCGGTCGTGCACACCTGCGCGCTGACCTACGCCAGTGACATGACCCTCCTGGACGCCGTCCGCATCCCGGTCGAACCCCTGTGGGGCCCGCGGAGTTTCGACATCGCGTCGCTGGACCACGCGATGTGGTTCCACCGGCCGTTCCGCGCGGACGAGTGGTTCCTGTACGACCAGGAGTCGCCGATCGCGACCGGTGGACGGGGCCTCGCCCGGGGGCGGATCTACGACCTGGAAGGGCGCCTGCTGGTGTCCGTCGTACAGGAAGGCCTGTTCAGGGCGCTGTAGCCCGGGGGTTTCTGCGACGCAGCCAGCTCAGCAAGCCGCGTGGGGATGCCGACTCCTCGGACCGGGGCGAACCCAGGTGCACCGGGTGTGCTGGAGCCTGGACCCGCCTCGCCGTCGGACGCGGGGCCGGCCGCCTCTCGCGCGCTGCTTCCAGTGCTGCCGTCAGGTCGGCCCGCAGCAGGCCGATCTCGTCCGGGTCGTCCGCCGTCATGATCCTCTCGGCGATGTGCGCGGCGGGCGAGCCCGGTGCGCCGGATGCCGGCGGTCCTGGCCGGAAGCGGTTCAGGTGGGAGCGCTCATAGGGGTCGGGGACGATTTCGGCGATCTGGACGGGGTCGAGGAAGGCCGCCAGCGCGCCGGCGCTCCCCCACGGGTCGTCGGCCATGCGCAGCAGGAATCCCCGATGGCGTCCCCGCCAGTTGCGTGCCCGCAGATCCACGCCCGCGTCCAGCATGCCGCGCAGCCCTTCGGGTGTACGTCGGGCGTTCAGCAGCGGGGCGTTCTTCTCATCGGCGGCGAACTGCTTCAGTTCCTCGGCCAGATACAGCCAGACCACGGCTCGGTAGCGATTGAGATACCACTTCACCGGCACGGCCAGCCCCAGGCGTGCCAGGCGCGTGAACCTGCCGACGGGTACCTCCATGAGGCCCGCGCCCTCTGTCGTACCCACCACCTTCACGCGGTCCTGCAACGAGTCGGGGAACCCGACCCCCGAACGCAGCCGGTCGATCTCCGAGAGCGAGACGCGTCGGCCCCCACCTCCCTCGTCCGGAACGGTCCGGATGAGTCCGAGGTGGACGGCGAGATCCAGCTCTCCTCGCTTCAGTCCCAGTTCGCGGGCCGCACGACTCGGCGCGTAGGAAAGGTGGTGCGGTTTCGTGACGGTGTCGCCTGACATGGTCGGTCTCCCCCGTGGAGTCGATGGCTCACGCTGTGTGCGCTCGCCGTGACAAAAACCGTAGCCGGTCCGGCGGATCTCGCGGCGAGCCTGTGGATAACTCCCGGGGGGCGACGAAACAGCAGCTCAGGCGTCTGTGATCGGTGCCCGTTCGGGCTGTCGGGCGTCCACGTCGAGGTGCTCACCGACCCGGTTGACGAGCAGGGTCATCTCGTAGGCGATCTGGCCGATGTCCGCCTCCGCGCCGCTGAGCACGCACAGACAGCTGCCGGTGCCCGCCGCCGTGACGAACAGCACCGCGTCGTCGAACTCGACCATCGTCTGACGCACTCTGCCCGCGCCGAAGTGCCGTCCCGACCCCTTGGCGAGGCTGTGCAGTCCGGACGAGACGGCGGCGAGGTGCTCTGCGTCCTCGCGCCGCAGTCCTGTGCTCGCGCCTGTCACCAGACCGTCGTTGGACAGCACCAGCGCGTGCCGCACATGATCGACGCGCTCCGTCAGGTCGTCCAGCAACCAGCCAAGTCCCTGGTTCTGCGCCATGTTCCGGTCTCCCCGTGTAGATGTCTCCCCCTGCGCCGGAGGATCTCTTCGCCACCCTTCCCGACGATCCGGCCCGCGGGCAAGGAGGATGGGGGCATGGCGCAGAAGATGACCGATGAGGAATGGCGGGCGTTCGTCTCGCAGGGCACACGCACCGGAAAGCTGTCGACCGTGCGAGCCGACGGGAGTCCGCATGTGACGCCGATCTGGTTCGTACTGGACGGAGACGAGGTGGTGTTCAACACCGGCAAGTCGAGTGTGAAGGGACGCAATCTGGCCCGTGACGGCCGGGGGGCGCTGTGCGTGGATGTCGACCGGCCGCCGTACGCCTTCGTGGTGCTTCAGGGCGTCGCCCGGATTTCGGAGGATCTCGAGGAGTTGAGGCACTGGGCCGGTCGTATCGGGGCGCGGTACATGGGCGAGGAACGCGCGGAGGAGTTCGGAGCCCGCAACGGCGTCCCGGGTGAACTCCTCGTCCGCGTCACGATCGAGAAGGTACTGGCGGAGAAGGGTGTCGCGGACTGACAGCGGTTCCGGTCTCACGCGCCTCGGGCGGTCGGCGCCGGAGGCGGGTAGCGGCTGACAACCGGTGGGCCCATGGAGCCAGTCGGCCCGCAGGGAATCGGTCAGCCCACGGAGTCGAGCAGCCGGGCAGTGTGCATCCGCCCGGCGTACTCGACGAGTCGGATCAGCACCTCCTTTCCCGAGTCGCGGTCCCGGGCGTCGCAGAGCACCACGGGTGTACCCCGGTCCAGGTCGAGGGCGCGTGAGACGTCGTGGGCGCCGTACGTCCGGGCGCCCGCGAAACAGTTGACGGCCACGACGAAGGGGATGTGCCGGTGCTCGAAGTAGTCCACCGCCGGGAAGCAGTCCTCCAGGCGCCGGGTGTCCGCGAGGACCACCGCGCCCAGGGCACCCTGTGACAGTTCGTCCCACAGGAACCAGAAGCGGTCCTGACCGGGGGTGCCGAAGAGGTAGAGGGACAGGCCGGACCGGATCGTGATGCGTCCAAAGTCCATGGCGACGGTCGTGGTGACCTTCTGGTCCACGCCGCCGGTGTCGTCCACCAACTGCCCGGCTTCACTGAGCAGTTCCTCGGTGCGCAGCGGCCGGATCTCACTGACCGCGCCCACCAGGGTGGTCTTGCCCACGCCGAATCCGCCGGCGACAAGGATCTTCAGCGCCAGGGCGGCCGTCTCGCCGTCGGAGGCGTCGGAGGCGTCGGAGTGCTCGGAGACCATCGATCACTTCTCTCGGGAGTGCCGGCATCGGTCGACGTCGCGGTGCGAAGTCAGCATCATGGCAACTGCGGCTGCCCTTCGTGGGATTGGACTGCTTTTGACTGGTTCTGGAATGTCATCTACAGCGCCCGCAATCCTTCGATCACCTCGCGCAGAATCCGTTCGTCCGGAAGCTGTGCGGGCGGTACCGGACGGCTGACGGTGACGCAGCCCAGTTCCAGGAGGTCGCCCAGGAGCACCCTGACGACCCCGACGGGCAGATCGGCGCCCGCGGCGAGTTCCGCGACCGACTGCGTCTCCGTACGGCACAGCTCGATGAGGGCCCGGTGTTCCGGCCCGAGTGCGGTGTCGTCGTCGGCGCCGGGCGCGGCGGCGTCCAGGGTGACGAGGGCGATCAGGTCGAAGCGCACCCCGGTGGGGCCGGGGTCGGTGCGTCCGCCCGTCATGGCGTACGGGCGGACCAGGGGCCCGGCCTCGCTGTCGTACCACTGGCTGCCCTGCTCGCGCGGGGCGCCCGTCGTGTCCTCGGTCATGCGCGCGGACCGCCCTTCCGGCTCATCCCGCGGCAGGCGGCCGCGCTGCCACGCGCGTCGGCGTGCAGAGGTGCTCGCCGACGCGTTTGACCAGCCGTGCCATCTCGTACGCCACCAGTCCGATGTCGGCTGTCACGGCGGTGAGGACGGCGAGACAGGAGCCGTCGCCCGCGGCCGCCACGAACAGGAAGGCGTCGTCCATCTCCACCATGGTCTGGCGTACGCCGCCGGCACCGAAGTGCCTGCCCGCGCCCTTGGCCAGACTGTGGAAGCCGGAGGCGACGGCGGCGAGATGCTCGGCGTCCTCGCGGCGGAGGCCGGTCGACGCGCCCACGGCGAGTCCGTCGTTGGACAGCACCACGGCGTGCCGTACCTCGCTCACTCGCAGCACCAAGTCGTCCAGCAGCCAGTCGAGTTCGCCGGACCTCCCCCACTCTCGGCTTCGCTCGAGCGGGGGGACCCCCACGGCCGCTCTCATGCCCGGATCCTGGATCATGCGGGGTCTCCTTCGCTGCTGTCGCTACGCGTTGTGGAATCGGGAGTGGCGTCACGGCCGGGCTGCCTGCCGCCGCCGCGCGTCCAGCCGTCGCGGTATGCCGCCATGCGGTCCCGTACGAGTTCGGGGGTGCGCTGGTCGTCGTCGCGGGCGGCGGGCGGCTGCGCCGGTTCCTCGGGCCGCCCCTCGCGCAGTTGGGGGGCGAGACTCGCCTGCCGTACGCGGCGTGGGAGGTCGTCGGAGGCCTCGGAGACGTCCGGGGGGCGGTGCAGTCGCAAGGTGGTGACTCCCGAGGGTGGGGTGTCGGTCGTGGTGGCCTCCGCCACCGCTGGTGCGGGAGCCACCAGGGCCGGCCGGCCGGCGACCGCGTGGACGGACTCCTGGTGCCGGTCGGCGGCGGGCACGCGCGCGTACTCGCGCTCGGCGGGCCGCTCGTCGTCCGCCTTCCTGCCGAGGGAACGTTCCGCCGTGGCGTCGTGCAGCAGGGCGGTGGGCAGCAGGACGACCGCGGTGGTGCCGCCGTAGGGAGAGGTGCGCAGGTGCACCTTGATGCCGTGCCGGGACGCGAGCCTGCTGACGACGAAGAGGCCGAGCCGGTCGCTGTCGAACAGGTCGAGCGCCTCGGACTGTTCGATGCGCCGGTTGGCCTCGGCGAGGGTCTCCTTGCCCATGCCCAGGCCGCGGTCCTCGACCTCGACGGCGTAGCCGTTGCCCACGGGCTCGCCGGTGATGCGCACGCGTGTGTGGGGCGGCGAAAACTGGGCGGCGTTCTCGACGATCTCGGCGAGGAGGTGGGTGAGGTCTGCGACGGCCGCGCCGATGACCAACGCCTCGGGGAGCTGTCGTACCTCCACGCGCGCGTAGTCCTCGACTTCGGAGACGGCCGCGCGCACCACGTTGGTCAGGGAGACCGGCATCCGCCAGGCCCGCCCGGGTGCCGCTCCCGAGAGGATGATCAGGCTCTCGGCGTGGCGTCGCATGCGGGTGGTGAGGTGGTCGAGCCGGAAGAGGTCGCTCAGTTCGTTCGGGTCGTCGGAGCGCCGCTCCATGCTGTCCAGGAGGCTCAGTTGGCGGTGCACCAGGACCTGGCTGCGGCGGGCGAGGTTGACGAAGACACCGGAGATGCCGCTGGCGAGCTCGGCGCGCTCCACGGCGGCCCGGAGTGCGGCGCGGTGGACGGTGCTCAGGGCCTCGCCGACCTGGCCGGTCTCGTCCTCGGCGGGCGGTCCGGGCGGTGCCTCGGCGTGGATGTCGATCTCCTCACCGGCGCGCAGCTTGCGCATGGCCTCGGGGAGTTTGCGCCGGGCGATCTCCAGGGCGCCGTTGCGCAGGCTGACCAGCTCGACGACGAGGCCTCGGCCGATGCGTACGGAGATCACGAGAGAGGCGGCGACGGCGGCGAGGCCGAGGAGGACGGCGGCGCCGGCCGGGGTGAGCAGGCCACGGGTGAAGGGGTCGGCACTGTCTGCGACTCCGCGCCCGGCGTCCTGCTCGATCGTCCGCATTCCGCCCTGCACGCGTGCGTGCGCCTTGCTCCAGGTCGCTTCCGGCGCCGCGTCGATCGCCCGTACACCCGGTGCGGTGGACAGGACCTTGTCCTCGACGGCGGCCACGGTCGCATAGACGCTGCCGTCGGCGAGACTCTGCCAGGCCGCGCGTTCCGGGCCACGCAGGTCGGCGACGGCGGATTCGGTGAGCGTACGACGGGTGTCGACTGCGCCGGCGAACAGCCTCAGCCGCTCTCCGTCGAGACGCCCGGCGAGGCGTGCGCTGTCCAGCACCACGGCCTCCTGGGCCAGCGCCTCGCCCGCGCGGGCGAATTCGAGCAGCACGCGTGCGTCGGAGCCGAGTTCGGCGTCCTGGATGCCGGTGAGCGCGCCGCCCACCGAGAACGCGCTCGCGATGGTCTTCGTGTACCGCCCGTACGCCTCGTCCCAGCCGGAGCGGCGGTCGAGAACGGCACTGCGTACGCTGCTCAGCTGCTCGGCGCCGGTGACGAAGGCCTCGAGTCGCCGGGCCACTCCGGCGGGGAGTTCCTCGCTGTCGGCGACGGTGCTGCGGTCGCCGAGCCGCAGTTGCGCCACCGCCTTGTCGGTGCCTTCCGCGAGCCTCTTGAAGTCGGCGCCCTGTCCGGCGCCAGGCTCGGTCGCATAGCGCACCGCGGCCTCGCGTTCGGCCTGGAGGGCGGCGACGGCGGCCGCGACGGGGACCCTGATCTCGGAGTCGACGCGCTGCAACTGGCGCAGCCTGGAGACGTCCTGCGCGGTGCTGACGGTGGCGTAGGCCCACAGGGCCAGCAGCGAGACGACCGGCACCATCAGCAGGCAGACGATCTTGGCGCGGACGGTGCGCGGCCGTAGGCGCCAGCGCTCCGCGCGCGTGGGTGGGTCGCCCGGCGCCACGCCCGTGAGTTCTTCCGGGTCTTCGTCGGCCGGCGGTCCGGCATGGGCGCGGCGGCCGCGCACGGGTGGCGGGGACGGCGTCTCGGCGCCGGCTGCGGTGGTCCTACGGGGTGTACGCATGGCCTCCTCGCTCGGAAGTGGTTCGGGGGGCGTGCCTTCCCGGGCCGTCACCGGTCCGGACCCGCCGCTAGCCGGTGACGCTCTCGACCGACCGCTGGGCCGACGCGGATGCCTCGCGCTCCCTCGTGGTGGGCGAGAGCGCGACGAAGGCCGAGGTCAGGAAGAGGTAGGACCCGAGGCCGACGGCGAGGGGGAAGATGAACTGCATCGCCGTGGCCCCGGGCAGGACGTCACCGGAGGGCGTGACGTCCACGCCGACGGCGAACATCCCGGTGTAATGCATGCTGCTGACCGCCGCGCCCATGATCAAGGAGGCGATAGTGACGGCCACGGGCGACTTGATGTTGAGCGCGGCCCACAGGGCTGCCGTCGCCGCGACGATGGCGATCAGGACGGAGAGTCCGACGAGGACGGGGTCGTAGGTGACGTCGCCGTGGAGTCGTACGGCGGCCATGCCCAGGTAGTGCATGCTCGCGACGCCGAGTCCGGTGGTGAGCCCGCCGAGGAAGAGCGCGCGGGTCCGGTCGCGACTGTATCCGACGGCGAAGACGCCGGCGCAGACGACGGCCATGGCGACGAGGAGGCTCACGATGGTGAGCGGCACGTCGTAGCGGATGTCGGTGCCACTGACGCTGAAGCCCAGCATGGCCACGAAGTGCATGGTCCAGATGCCGGTGCCGATCGCCGAGGCCGCGGTGATGAGCCAGTTGCGGCGCGGACGGCCGGTGGCGCCGAGCGCACGGACGGTGCAGCGCAGGCCGAGCGCGGCGCCTATACAGGCCATCACGTACGACAGCACGGGGGTCAGCCAGCCCAGGGCGGCGTGGTCCAGGTGTCCCATGACCCCGGGACGCTAGCGGGGGCACGGACGCAAGAAGGGGGCGCATTTCGAAAGCTGTTGGAATATGACGCACAGATGCACCGGAACGATCGCGTCACGCTCGAACGTGTGCACAGCGGCGTCATCCGTGCCGGTGAGGGATCATGCGGAACATGAGCGACGACCACACACACGTGCAGGAGTTCTTCACCGCCCGCGCCGCCGACTGGGACAGTCGGTTCCCCGACGACGGGCCCGCCTATACGGCCGCGGTCGCCGAGCTCGGGCTGCGCGAGGGGGGCCGCGTGCTCGACGCGGGCTGCGGCACCGGGCGCGCCCTGCCGCCCCTGCGTGCCGCTGTGGGGCCCTCAGGAGTGGTCCTGGGGGCCGATCTGACCCCGGCCATGCTGGAGGCCGCCGTACGGGCCGGACGCGACGCCGACGGGCAGTTGCTGCTCGCCGATGTGGCCGCGCTGCCGTTGCGGTCGGAGTCACTCGACGCCGTGTTCGCGGCCGGCCTCATCGCACACCTGCCTCATCCGACGACGAATTTGCGGGAGTTGGCCCGTGTGGTGCGCCGTGGCGGCACGCTCGCACTGTTCCACCCGATCGGCAGGGCGGCACTCGCGGCACGCCAGGGCCGCCAGATCACCCCCGGCGACCTGAGGGCCGAGCCCAGCCTTCGGCCGCTGCTGGCCGGGGCGGGATGGCGCATGACGTTGTACGTCGACGAGGACGACCGCTTCCTGGCGCTGGCCGTACGGGAGTCCTGAAGGCTCAGTCCCGCCCGGCGACCGCCGCCACGAAGGCGTCGGGGTTGTCGAACATGACGTTGTGGCCGGCGCCGGGCACGATCACCACGCGCACGCCCGCGGCCTCCAAAGCTTTCCTGCCCGGAAGTTCGCCGCTGAGCTCGCCCTGAAGGTACACGCGGTCGATGGTCAGCCCCTCGAGGATCTCGCGCATGATCGGCTCGGAGCCTCGCCTCAGCCACACGGCGCTGCGGTGCAGGGCGCGCGGGTCGGCCAACCTCATGGTCGCCGCCCACAGCGGCCCGACGGCCTCCAGCACGCGCGCGTGCGCGCCGCCGACGAACTCCTCCTCCTCGTAGGCCGTGATCCCTGCGCTCCCGGGAGCGGGCGGAGGCGAGGCGTCGAGGTTGGCCTCGGTGAGCACCAGCCGGGAGACGAGGTCGGGCCGACGGTGGGCGAGCACGATGGCGACGGAACCGCCCATGCTGTGCGCGACCAGCTCCGCACCCCTCAGCTCCGCCGCGTCCAGCGCCGCCGCGAGGGCGTCTGCGTGTTCCTCCAACCGGTAACCGAAGCTCTCGGGCCGGTCGCTGATGCCGTGCCCCGGCAGGTCGATGAACAGGCTACGTCGACCTGCGAGTTCGCCCCGGGCGGCGATATGGGCGTGGTACACGGAGGACACCGACCCCAGTCCGTGCACATACACGCGCGCGGGCTCCTCCCCCGGCGTCTCCGTCCAGCGGATGCAGCTGCCCTTGCCGTCGAACTCGGCCTGCCTCATCGCGTCCTCCCTTGGAGCCGTGGTCACCGCCCCACCCTATACCTCGATACCGATGTATTAATAAGACGATGTATGCCATCCCGGATGTACACCGGACCTGAGCGAGAATGTGGGCATGCTGGAGCTCGCCATCCTCGGATTCCTCTACGACACCCCGCTCCACGGCTATGAACTGCGCAAACGCATCGCGGCGCTGACGGGACACGTGAAGCCGGTCGCCGAGAGCACGCTGTACCCCGCGATCAAGCGGCTGGAAAAGGCGGGCCTGCTGGCCCGTGCCACAGAGCCCGGAGCCGTGGCCGCTCCGCGTCACGTGCTGACGCTGACCGATGCCGGCCGACGGGAACTACGCCACCGGCTCACCGAGCCCGACCCGCGTGACATCAGCGACGAGAACCGGTGGTTCACGGTGCTCGCCTTCCTGCGTCACCTGGACGACGCGGCCGCTCAGTCCGTCGTACTACGACGTCGGCTCGCCTTCCTCGAGGAGCCCGCCAGCTTCTTCTACGACGGTGACCGGCCACTGCGCGCCGAGGAACTGGACGATCCCTTCCGGCGCGGCATCCTGACCATCGCTCGGGCCACGTCCCGGGCCGAACTCACCTGGCTGCGCGAGACGATCGCCTCACTCGGCGGCTGACCGGTCGATGTGCCATTCGGGTGCCGGATCCGCTCGAGGCGCCAGAAGCGCTTCACCGCACCGTCCCCCTTCTGCCGCCGAGGCTCCGACTCTACGTTGATTAGGGGAAGATGGACGATCAATCAGGTCAGCCAAGCAGGGGGAAGGCGATCAGCATGTGGGGCAGGGTGCGCAAGTCGTATGCGAGATTTCTCCGGTCCATGCGTACGGAGGCGGACACCGGCAGGGACAGGCAGACGCACAATCTGTTCGAGGCCGCCGCCGTCTATGTGTCGGCCTGCGCGGAGGACGACCAGGAGCAGATCGACGAGGCCGCCGGCTGGGTGTCTCCAGAGGCGCTGTCGTTCGGGGTGAGTGAGCTGGCGTGCCGGGCCGTCATCGCGCTCGCCCGGGAGCGCGACGAGTCGCCACAGACCGTCGCCCGGTCGCTTCTCGGGCTCCCGGCGGCCTGACACCGCGCGCAATCGTGGTCGATTCGTCCCGTCCGGTCGGGAAACTGCAGCTCCGGGGTGCCTGGGAGTCGTGACAAGCGGCTTCCGCTCGCACTAGGGTGCGCGCCGATGGACGAACCGATGGGGAGGCTGGGATGGCCGGGACGGACGAGGAGGCCGTCGCCGCCGCGGACGATGCGCTCTATGTGCTCACGGCGGTACTGCTGACGCCGGCGAAGTTCCCGAGCGTGCTGGGCGACGACTATCCGGAGGCCTGCGCGGCGCTCGGCCTCGCGCCGCTCGCCGACGGATACGGCCTGGTACTCGGCCAGGACGGCGACGGCGCCCGATGGACGGTCGTCATCGACGACGTCTCGCTGGTCGCCGTCGCCATCGCCTCCTGGGACTGCGGCATGGAGTACGACCTGTCGCCCGACGAACGCACGGTCGTGGCCGCGCTGCCCGGGTGGCCCCTGGCGGTCGCCGTCGCCGCCCCCAATGTGCCCGCGCCGCACGATCCCGGCCCCGAGATCGCGGAGGGTCCGCCGTTGGCGCCGCCGGACACGAGCGTGTGGGGGCCGGCCCAGCGGCGCCTGGGCGCTGATGAGATCGCGTTGCAGTGGGCGATGTGGCGGGAGCAGCTCGACGACGTCGCGTTCGTGATGCCGGGCAGTTCGTCGGACGCCGCCGAGCCGGCGGACGAGGGCGGAGAACCGGACGAGGCCGAGAGGGGCGAGCAGGGCGCGCGCCAGGGCGGCCACAGCGGCATCCGGCGGGTCCTCGCCGAGGCACGCGCCTACGTGGACTCCCCGCCGCCCCTCGGCCGCGTCCGGTCGGCGTTCGCTCCGGGCGACGCGCGGACCTTGCGCGCGGACGGCCCCGGCTGGTCGCTCGTCGCCAGGACCGACGACATTGCGTTCGTACTCCTCGACGACGAACCCGGCGAGGTCCTGCCGGTCGGGCGCGGGCCGGAGCTGCCTGGGCTGCTGGAAGCGCTCGACAAGATGGCCGTACGCCCCAGCTGAGCGTCCAGGACCGTCTGGAGGGCGTTCGCCGCGCCTCGTGTCCACAGCCATCAGCCTCATACAGAGGCACTGGGGCTCCTCCTCACTTGCCTTGGGTCCCTGTGTAGTGGCGTGTCTCGGGGCCCCATCTGGCGGCGGCGTTCCATGTGGCCCCAGCCCATGGAAGCGGAGGAGCCAGGCGCGCACCATGAGGCAGCCTTCGCGGCTCCGCCCTCTCTGCTGCCCTCGTCTCCCCCTTCCAGGAGGCCGTCATGCGCCTGTCCCAAGGTGTTCCGTTCGTTGCCGCCACTGTGCTGACCGCCGCCCTCACCTGGCCGACTCCCGCAACCGCCACGGCAGTCGCCGAGCACCACTGCTCCCGTCAAGAGCGCCTGCGAGTACCGGGCGCGGCCTTCCAGCGGAGCGCATGCCTGGCGGATCTGACCACGACCGGACTCGCCGGCACGCCCTATACCGACATGGCCGACCAGGCCGGGCTGACGGCGCAGGGCACCCGGACGCCGGCCGGGGTTCCCGGGATGCAGATCGACGGCTACTTCCCGGACTCCTCCCGCTTCAACGCCACATACGGCCTGCATCACGACGCACAGTTCGTGATCCGGCTGCCGGACCGCTGGAACGGCGGACTGGTCGTCACCGGAGCGCCCGGCACCCGCAGGCAGTACGCGACGGACGCGGCGATCTCCGACCAGGTCCTCGCGCTGGGTTACGCCTACGCGGCAACCGACAAGGGCAACAACGGCCCCGACTTCTACCACGACGGCAAGCGGCCCGGTGACGCGGTAGCCGAGTGGAATGTGCGAACCACCCAGCTCACCCGGGCCGCCCGCAAGGCGGTGGCCCAGCGCTACGGGCACGCTCCCCGCCGTACGTACATGACCGGCATCTCCAATGGCGGCTACCTCACCCGCTGGCAGCTGGAGAACCATCCCGAGCTGTACGACGGCGGCGTGGACTGGGAGGGCGCCCTGTGGACCACGGACGGCCCCAACCTGCTCACCTCCTTGCCCACGACGGTGGCACGCAAGCTCGGCTCCGCACGGGACGAGGACCTGTACGCGGTCGGTTTCCCGCGCGGCTCCGAGTTTCTGTGGCCCTACCACGAGCAGGCCTACTGGGGAGTCACGCAGAAGATCTACCGCGCCGAGTTCGACCCCGCGTACGACCCCGGCTGTCCCGGCCCGTCCGCCGGAACCACCCCGCAACAGATCCTGTCGCCGTGCGCCTCCGATGCCACATACGACTACGCGTCGCGTCCGGCGTCCGTCCGCCGCGCCGTGGCCCGCGTGGCGCTGACCGGGCGCATCGGCAGACCGCTGATCACGCTGCACGGCGATCTGGACGCGCTGCTGCCGAAGGCCACCGACTCGGACGTGTACGCGCGCATGGTCGACGCGAGCGGAAGGGGCCCACTGCACCGCTATTTCACGATCGCGGGCGGCACTCATGTCGATGGGCTGTACGACACCCATCCCGACCGCCTCCGGCCGATTCTGCCCTGCTACCGGTCGGCGTTCGACGCGCTGGTCTCATGGGTGGAGCGTGGCACTCGACCACCCGCGGACCGTACCGTCGGCAGGCCCGCGAGCGGCGATGTGGTCAACTCCTGCACGCTGTCCACCCCGGCCGCTCCGACGGCCGGGTGATGTATGTCAGCGACCGAGTTCCTTGCGCGTGGCGCGGCGCAGCCTGCGCCGCTGTGACGGGTCGAGCGTGAGGTACGCGGCGGCCGGGACTCCCAGGACTATCAGGAGCGCCGCCCACCAGGGCAGCCAGATCAGCAGGATGAGACCGGCCGCCACACCTCCTGCGGCGATCTTCGCGTTCTTCGACATGTGCGTCGCCTCCTTCGCGGCCACTGCCGCTCTCTGACCTGAAAACGGGTCCACGCTTCCAGCGGTTCCGAACCGCGACCCTGAGACGACCCTGAGGTGCGGCCCCTAGTGGTCACGGAGATCCGGCGACAGCCGATGTGCGGTCGACGCGCCGGGCTCCGCACAGGGGAGATACCCACACCGACGGATAAGTGACCCAGGTCACGATGCGGGCATGCCGGGCGAGCCGTCGAGATGCTGTATCCTCGGCCACTCGACCCCGAGTAGTCAAATTTGAGGAGTGCTACAGAGCGTGCCGAGGCGTCCCGAGGCAACACCGTCCGAGATCTCCGAGCTGGCCTGCTGCCGAGCCGTTTTCGTGCCCGGTGATCCGGCCCGCACCGGCCGGGTCGCCTTCTGGCGAGCCGACGACGGCGCTGTTCCGCCCGTCGCGTCCGGATCCGTCGATGAGCTGACCGTCGCCCTTCCCGGCGAGGACGGCATCGAGCTGGTGAACGTGCCGGCTGTTGCGCTGCCGGTGCGCGCCGCCCTGCCGGTGCTCACGCGCGCGCGTGCCTGCGCGCAGGCCTCCCGAGCGGGCGCGTTCTGGGGCACGGCCGCCGTGCTGGCGCTGCAACTCGTGGCACGCGGCCTGCTGCTGCCCGGCCTGTCGGTGCAGGACCATGAGGCCTGGCGCGCCGGTCCCCTGCGCCCGGAGGACGTCGAACGCATCCGTGCTCTCGCCGCCGCGATGCCGCCCGAGGCACACGCCGTGCCACTGGAAGGCGTCGAGCCACTGAGGCTGCCGGACCCGGAGCGGCTGCTGCGGGCTTTCCTGGACGCGGTCGCCGACGCGCTCCCCCGCTCCCCTGCGGCGGCGCTCGTGACGGGCGCACCCGCCTACGCGGCTCAGGAGCCGCAGCACCTGCCCGAACAGCGTGCGTGGGCCGCCGACGTAGCCTCCGGCCACGACGCGGGCGTACGGCTCTCCCTGCGGCTCGAGGTTCCCGGCCTCGCCGCGGCGACGCAGGACGACGCAGCGCTGTCGTTCCGGGCGGTGCTGCAGGTGCACAGCGTGAGTGATCCGACGCTGGTCGCGGATGCGGGCGACGTGTGGGCGGGATCCGGCGCCTTCGGTCCGCGCGCGCGGATGGACGCCCTGCTGGCGCTTCGCCGGGCCGCGCGGGCCTGGAACCCGCTCATGCCGCTGCTCTCGGCCGCCGTGCCGGATGCCGTGGAACTCGCCGACGAGGAGGTGACCGACCTTCTGGGAGAGGGCACGCGCGCCCTCGCCGGTGCCGGTGTCGACGTGCACTGGCCCAAGGAGCTGGCCCGCAACCTGACCGCCCGCGCGGTGATCGGTCCGCCGGACGACGAGTGCGCGCCCGGCCGAGTCTCCTCGGACACGCCGTCGTTCCTGTCCGCCGACGCGTTGCTCGCCTTCAACTGGTCGTTCGCACTGGGCGACCGGCGCCTGACGCGTCAGGAGCTGGACCGTCTCGCCGAGGCGAACCGCCCCGTGGTGCGTCTTCGCGACCAGTGGGTCCTCGTCGATGCTCAGGAAGTGCGCCGCGCCCGCGCGCAGCAGGACCGCAAGGTGGCGCCCATCGACGCGCTCGGCGCCGCTCTGACGGGCTCCACCGAGGTGGACGGCCACCAGGTCGAGGTGCGGCCCACGGGGTGGCTGGCGGCGCTGCGCGAGCGGCTCGCGGACCCCGAGGGGCAGGAACAGGTGGGCCAGCCCGCCGCGCTTGCGGCGACGCTCCGGGACTACCAGCGGCGTGGCCTGAGTTGGCTGGTCCGGATGACGTCCTTGGGCCTGGGCGGCTGTCTGGCCGACGACATGGGCCTCGGCAAGACGATCACGCTCATTGCACTGCATCTGCACCGGCAGGCCGACGCCTCGTCCGCCGGTCCGACGCTGGTGGTGTGTCCGACGTCCCTGATGGGCAACTGGCAACGGGAGATCGAGAAGTTCGCGCCCGGCACGCGCGTGCGCCGCTTCCACGGGTCTCGACGTGACCTCGAGGCCGTGGCGGCCGGGGAGTTCGTGCTCACCACGTACGGCACGATGCGGCTGGACGCACCCCGGCTCGGCGAGGTGCTGTGGGGCATGGTCGTGGCCGACGAGGCCCAGCATGTGAAGAACCCTTACTCGGCGACCGCGCGGGAGCTGCGCTCCATCGGCGCACGCGCGCGCGTGGCGCTCACCGGCACCCCCGTGGAGAACAACCTGTCGGACCTGTGGGCGATCCTCGACTGGACGACGCCCGGCCTGCTGGGCCGCCTCGGCACCTTCCGCACGCGTTACGCGCAGGCCGTCGAGGGCGGCCAGGATCCGGCCGCCGCGGAACGACTCGCCCGGCTCGTACGCCCCTTCCTGCTGCGCCGGCGCAAGTCGGATCCGGGGATCGCGCCGGAGCTGCCGCCGAAGACGGAGACCGATCGTGCCGTGTCCCTCACCACGGAACAGGCGGGTCTGTACGAGGCCGTGGTCCGCGAGACGCTCGCGGAGATCTCCGGCGCCGACAGCATGGCGCGGCGGGGCCTGATCGTGAAGCTCCTGACGGGTCTGAAGCAGATCTGCAACCACCCGGCGCAGTTCCTCAAGGAGGAGCGACCGAGGATCGCCGGACGCTCGGGCAAGCTGGAACTGCTGGACGAGCTGCTCGACACCATCCTCTCCGAGGGATCGAGCGTCCTGGTCTTCACCCAGTACGTGCGCATGGGACGCCTCATCGAACAGCATCTGGCGGCCCGTGGCATGCCCTCGCAGTTCCTGCACGGCGGAACACCCGTGGCCGAGCGCGAGGCCTTGGTGCGGCGCTTCCAGGACGGTGAAGTGCCCGTCTTCCTGCTGTCGTTGAAGGCGGCGGGCACCGGCCTGAACCTCACCCGCGCCGAACATGTCGTGCACTACGACCGCTGGTGGAACCCCGCCGTCGAGGCGCAGGCCACCGACCGCGCGTATCGCATCGGCCAGACCCGGCCCGTGCAGGTGCACCGGCTGATCGCCGAGGGGACCATCGAGGACCGTATCGCCGGCATGCTCAGCCGCAAGCGGGAACTGGCCGACGCGGTGCTCGGCGGCGGCGAGGCCGCGCTGACAGAGCTCACCGACGCGGAGCTGGCCGATCTGGTGGAACTGCGAGGGGACGCCCGATGACTCGACACGACGTTGACATGGAGCGCACGTTCGCCGCGCTGCCGCCCGCGCACGGACGGGGATTCGCGCAGACATGGTGGGGTCAGGCCTGGCTGAAGGCGCTGGAGGAGACAGCACTGGACTCGGCGCAGCTCAAGGCCGGCCGCAGGCTCGCGCGCGCGGGAGCGGTCGGTGCGGTGTCGGTGCGCCCGGGACGCATCACGGCCGTCGTGCAGGGCCGCGACCGTACGGCGCACCGGGCCGACGTGCTGCTGGAAGAGCTGACCGGCGAACAGTGGGACCGTTTCCTTGACATGGCCGCAGAGCGGGCCGGGCATGTCGCCGCCCTGCTGGACCGCGACATGCCGCCTCACCTGGTGGAGGACGCGGCCGCCACGGGCATCGAACTGCTGCCCGGCATGGGTGATCTGGAGCCGGAGTGCGGCTGCGCTGCCTGGGACCACTGCGGACACACAGCGGCCCTCTGCTACCAGGTGGCACGGCTCCTGGACCAGGACCCCTTCGTGCTGCTGCTGATGCGCGGACGGGGCGAACACGACCTCCTGGACGACCTCCAGGCCCGCAGCACCGCACCGGCCGAGGATCCGGCGGAACCGCCCGTGTCGTCCGATCCGGAGGGCGTGGATGCCGCCGAGGCTTATGCGACCGGCGACATCCTGCCGCCGCTCCCCGCCCTGCCCGAGCTGCCCGCCGAGCCAGGCGTGCCGCCTTCCCTGGTCACCGAGACGCCTCCCGCGCCCGGCGTCGACCCGGCCGCGCTGGAGTTCCTGGCCGCCCGGACCGCCGCGGAAGCGCACCGCATGCTGGCGGAAGCTCTGCGAGCCGAGCCGGAACAGCACGCCGCGGAAGCGGAGTTGACGCTCGACCAGGACGCGGTCCGCCTGGCAGCCTCCGCCTCCCCCTCCGAGAGCGTGGCGCAGCGGCTGGCCGAAGGCTCGGAGCGCGGCCGCGAGCGGCTGGCGGTGGCGGTACGCGCCTGGCGCCTCGGGGGCGTCGCCGCGCTGTCCGTGCTCGACGAGGAGTGGACCGTCGAGGGCGCGGCGCTCGCACGCGCGCGTGCCGCACTGGACTCGGCCTGGGACGAGGACGAACGGCCGTCGCTGCGGGCGAAGGGCAACCGGTGGACGGTCATCGGTACGCCCGGCCAACTGCGCCTGGGACGGGACGGACGCTGGTGGCCGTATCGCGAGGAACGCGGCCGCTGGGTGCCGGCTGGAGGCCCTGCGCAGGATCCGGCAACAGCGTTGGCTTCGGCGCAGCTTGCGACAGAGGAGGAGCAGCCGTAGGGCATGCCCGGCGGCCCCGGCGAGGGCGACGTCGGCTCGACGAGCGCCCGTCGTCCCGGGTTCACCTCACGGTCGTACGGCGTTCCGCGCAGGCTCCAAACCTGGCCACTGTCAGCGAACTTGCTCCTCAGCGAACCCTGCTCCTCAGGAGGCCCGATGTCCCCGCACGCCACCGGCAGGCGCCGCGCACACCGTTTCGTTGCCGGGGGCGTACCCCTCGCGGTGATCGCGGCGCTCGTGGCCGCCGGGCCCGCCGTCGGTGCCGGGGACAAGGAGGCCCACGCACACGTCGTGCGCACGGCGACGCTCGGTGACATCCCGCTCGGCGCGTTCAGCAACGCGCTGCTGCCCGGCACCGTGGACGACGACCGGGGCGTGGACCTGGGCGGTATCGGCAGCGACATCTACCCGGCGGGCCGTGAGGGCGAGTTCTGGACGGTTACCGACCGCGGCCCCAACGGCCAGATCAAGGTGGGCGGCAAGAAGCGTCGTACGTTTCCCGTTCCGGGATTCGATCCGGCGATCGTGAGGATCCGGGTCACGGGAGGCAGCGTGAGGGTGCTGGACGCGATCCCGATCACGACAGCTTCCGGGAAGCCCGTCACCGGGCTGCCGAACCAGGAGGGGCGCGACGAGGCCCCGTACTCCTACGACGCGACGGCTCCTTTGACGTACAACCCGAACGGGCTGGACACCGAGGGCATCGTGCGGGCCGCCGACGGGAGTTTCTGGCTCGTCGACGAGTACGGGCCCTCCCTCGTGCACGTCTCCACGCGCGGGAAGGTCCTCACCCGCTACGTGCCCAAGGGACTCGGCCTCACCGGCACGGACTATCCGGTGGTGGAGGCGCTGCCGTCCGTCCTGCTGCACCGGAAGGTCAACCGCGGTTTCGAGGGGCTCGCCCAACTGCCCGGCGGCGACCTGGTGATGGCCGTGCAGAGCCCGCTGGCCCTGCCGGACACGGACGCCGGGGAGGCGTCACGCACCACGCGGCTGCTGCGGTTCTCGCCGAAGGAGAAGGCGGTCACCGCGGAGTACGCGTACCGCTTCGACCCGGTGAACGTGGTGGACCCGAGCGAGGACGACACCTCAGAGCTGAAGATCTCTTCGGTCGTGGCCGTGGGCGGAAACCGGCTGCTGGTCGAGGAGCGCACCGACAAGGCCGCGCGGCTGCAGCTGGTGCGCCTGGGCCGCGACGCGAACATCCTTGGCGGGGCGTGGGACGACGACACGACGTCTCCGTCGCTCGAGCAACTCGACGACCCGGCGGCCTCGGGTGTGCCTGTGCTGTCCAAGAAGCTGGTCGTCGACCTGGGCACGGTCGCCGGTGTACCTGGGAAGATCGAGGGCGTCGCGCGCGTGGACCACGACGCGCTCGCCCTCATCAACGACAACGACTTCGGGATGACGGACGGAGCGGGCGCGTTCGACGCGCAGGGCCGGCTGGTCGACAGTGGTGTGGAGACGTCGGTGATCTACGTGCGGCTGCCGCGCGGCGTCTGACGGTCCGCTCAAGGCGCCGGCGCCATGGCTACGGCAGCTCTCCCGACAGCGACGGAAGCAGGGATTCGAGATCGCTCGGAAAGCCGCTGGGCAGCTCGGTGGGGAACCCGGAGGGCAGCGATGTCGGCAGTTCGCTCGGCAGCCTGGTGGGGAGCTCGGTCGGGATGCTGAAGGACGGCCTGGGCGAGCTGCTCGTACTGCTCTCGGCGGGCGATTTCTCGTCGGGCGATTTGTCACTTCCCGAGGCCATGAGGACCACGGCCACGACGGCTCCGGCGGTCACGATCACGGCAAGCAGGACGAAGAGCGGATTCCGCCGACGCCCCGGTCCACCGCCGTCCTCGGGCGGTTCCGGCGGCGGCCAACCACCGTACGAGGGCGGGCCGCTGTCGCCCGGCGGAGGACCGTAGCCTCCGGGGCTCCCGTATCCCCTTGTGGTCTCATGGCCGCCTCCTGTCCCCTGCCCGGGGCCGAAGCCTTCAGGAGGCGGTCCGAAACCGCCCGGAGGCGGCGTGTCACCCGGCGGTCCTGGCGGCTGAGGCGGTACGGGCGGCATGGCCATACCGTCAAGGGTCGCCTCACGTCGGTCAGGACGCGACCCCCACACGGGAGTTGATACGGACCCACGCCTTGGACCGCATGATTCCGGAACATTTCGTGCGGAGACCGGTCGACAACCCGTACCGCGTGTGACCGCATCTCCCGACGGACGGTCACACGCGGCAAGGCTGCGCCGGGCACGCGCGTGTGGCCTCAGCCGCGGGCGCCCAGCAGGTGGTCCATCGCCAGCTGGTCGAGGCGCTCGAAGGCCATTCCGCGCGCGGCAGTCGCCTCGACGTCGAACTCCTCGAAGGCCGAGCGGTCCGCGAGCAGCGACTTGAGGCCGTCCGCCGCCGTCGGCTGTGCCAGCTCGTCCAGGCGCGAGGCGCGCAGAGCCTCCTGGACCTCCGGGTCGGCGCGGAAGGCTGCCGAACGCTCCTTCAGGATGAGGTAGTTGCGCATGCAGCCCGCGGCCGACGCCCACACGCCGTCGAGGTCTTCGGTGCGCGGCGGCTTGAAGTCGAAGTGCTTCGGGCCCGCGTAACCGGCGCTCTCCAGAAGGTCGACCAGCCAGAACGCGGAGCGCAGGTCGCCGGCGCCGAAGCGCAGGTCCTGGTCGTACTTGATGCCGGACTGGCCGTTGAGGTCGATGTGGAAGAGCTTGCCCGCCCACAGCGCCTGCGCGATGCCGTGCGGGAAGTTGAGCCCGGCCATCTGCTCGTGGCCGACCTCGGGGTTGACGCCGTACAGCTCGGGGCGCTCCAGGCGCTCGATGAACGCCAGCGCATGGCCGACGGTCGGCAGCAGGATGTCGCCGCGCGGCTCGTTCGGCTTGGGCTCGATCGCGAACTTCAGGTCGTAGCCCTGGGAGGTGACGTACTCGCCGAGGAGGTCGAAGGCCTCCTTCATGCGGTCGAGAGCGACGCGCACGTCCTTGGCGGCGCCGGACTCGGCGCCCTCGCGGCCGCCCCAGGCGACGTATGTGCTCGCGCCCAGTTCCACCGCGAGGTCGATGTTGCGGATCGTCTTGCGCAGGGCGTAGCGGCGCACGTCACGGTCGTTGGCCGTGAATGCGCCGTCCTTGAAGACGGGGTGGGTGAAGAGGTTGGTGGTGGCCATCGGCACCTTCATGCCGGTGGCGTCGAGGGCTTCACGGAAGCGCTTGATGTGCGCCTCGCGCTCGCTGTCCGAGGACCCGAAGGGGATCAGGTCGTCGTCGTGGAAGGTGACGCCGTGGGCGCCGAGCTCGGCCAGGCGCTGCACGGTCTCGACCGGGTCGAGGGCACGGCGGGTGGCGTCGCCGAAGGGGTCCCGTCCCTGCCAGCCGACGGTCCACAGGCCGAAGGTGAACCTGTCCTCGGGGGTGGGCTGGTAGCTCATGCCGCGGCTCCTTGCTTACGGACGACTGCTTGCTACGACTCGCTACGACTATTTCGTCATGGCGCTTTACAAATTAGTATGCCGACGCGTCCCTGGGAAGGGACAAGATGTCCCCGAAGGGGTGAGGTCCGGGCCGTGGTCATCCGGGGCACCCTCGAAACAGCGGGCCAGATCCCGCAGAGCCGCGGAAAAGGGAGAGCACGATGTCAGCAGCCGAGGGTCCGCTCGTCGTCGGCGTGGACACGTCCACCCAGTCCACCAAGGCGCTGGTCGTCGACGCGTCGACCGGGCAGGTCGTCGCGAGCGGCCAGGCACCGCACACGGTGTCCTCCGGTGCCGGGCGCGAGAGCGACCCGCGCCAGTGGTGGGACGCGCTGTGCGAGGCGCTGCGCCAGTGCGGCGACGCGGCGCACGAGGCCGCCGCGGTGTCGATCGGCGGGCAGCAGCACGGTCTGGTCACGCTGGACGACCGGGGCGAGCCAGTACGTCCGGCTCTGCTGTGGAACGACGTGCGCTCGGCGCCGCAGGCCCGCCGCCTGACCGAGGAGCTGGGCGGTGCGAAGTTCTGGGCCGAGCGCACCGGCTCCGTCCCGGCCGCCTCGTTCACGGTGACGAAGTGGGCCTGGCTGGCCGAGAACGAGCCGGAGGCCGTCCGGGCCACCAAGGCCGTACGTCTCCCCCACGACTACCTCACCGAACGCCTCACCGGGCAGGGCACCACCGACCGCGGCGACGCGTCCGGTACGGGCTGGTGGGCGTCGGGGACCGAGTCGTACGACGACGAGATCCTCGCGCGAGTGGGGCTCGATCCGGCGCTGCTGCCCCGTGTGGTCCGGCCCGGCGAGGTCGCGGGCACCGTGCGCGACAGCCACGACCTGCCGTTCTCCAAGGGCACCCTGGTCGCGCCCGGCACCGGTGACAACGCCGCTGCCGCACTGGGCCTCGGGCTGCGTCCCGGCATGCCCGTGCTGAGCCTCGGCACGTCGGGCACCGTGTACGCCGTGTCGAAGCGGCGCCCTGCCGACCCGACCGGCACCGTGGCGGGTTTCGCGGACGCGCACGGCGACTGGCTGCCGCTGGCCTGCACCCTGAACTGCACACTCGCCGTCGACCGCCTCGCGACCCTGCTGGGTCTCGACCGCGAGGCCGTGGAACCCACCACCGGCCTCACCCTCCTGCCCTACCTGGACGGCGAACGCACCCCGAACCTGCCGAACGCCTCCGGTCTCCTGCACGGTCTGCGCCACGACACGACCGCCGGCCAGCTCCTGCAGGCCGCCTACGACGGTGCCGTCCATGCGCTGCTCGGCGCCCTGGACCTGGTCCTGGACGAGGACGCGGACCGCTCGACCCCGCTGCTGCTGATCGGCGGCGGCGCCCGGGGCACGGCCTGGCAGCAGACCGTACGACGGCTGTCGGGGCGCCCGGTGCAGGTCCCCGAGGCCAAGGAACTGGTCGCGCTCGGCGCGGCGGCCCAGGCGGCCGGCCTGCTGACCGGCGAGGATCCGGCCGCGGTCGCCCGGCGCTGGAACACCACCCGCGGGCCGGTGCTCGACGCCGTGGAGCGGGACGAGGAGACGCTGACCAGGATCAGCGGGGTACTCTCCGACGCGGCCCCGCTGCTTCAGCGGAGCCCCGAAGCTCACTGAGGACGGAGGCATGACCGCACCGCTGCACGAGGCCCACCCGGCCGGGACGGGCCGGGCGCTGCCCAACACCCAGCAGGGCATGCGCCGGCGCAACCTCGCCCGGGTGATGCACACCGTGAGCGCCGAGGGGCCGCTCTCGCGGGCCGCCGTCGCCTCCCGGATAGGCCTGACCCGTGCCGCGGTGTCCACGCTCGTCGACGAGCTGATCCGCTCGGGGCTGCTGGAGGAACTCGGCCCCGAGCGGCCGGGCCGGGTGGGCCGCCCCGGGTCGGCGCTGGCCGTCAGCGGGCACGGTCCGACCGGGATCGGCGCCGAGGTCGGCGTCGACCATCTCGCCGTCTGCGCGGTCGATCTGCGCGGCGAGGTGCGGTCCAGGGCGGTGCGGCACGGCGCGAACCGTGGCCGGGCCCCCGAACCGGTGATCGAGGAACTCACCGGGCTGGTGCGCCAGGTTCTCGCCGAGGCCGAGAGCGAAGGGCTGTGGCCCGCCGGTCTGGCGGTCGCGGTGCCGGGTCTGGTCGCGCGGGATGCCCGTACGGTCGTACGCGCGCCCAACCTCGACTGGCGGGACACGGACCTCGGCGCTCTGTTGCCCGTGGACTTTCCGCTGACCGTGGGCAACGAGGCCAACTTCGGCGCACTCGCCGAACTCTGGCTCGGCGACGGCACTGCGCGTGACTTCCTGCACGTGTCGGCGGAGATCGGCATCGGTGCGGCGGTCGTGGTGGACGGCGGGCTGCTGCGTGGAACGCGTGGTTTCGCCGGCGAGTTGGGGCATGTGCCGGTCCAGCCGGACGGGCCCGAGTGCCCGTGCGGGGGGCGGGGGTGTCTGGAGCAGTACGCCGGCGAGGAGGCGGTGCTGCGTGCGGCAGGTCTGGAGTCGGACGAGGACCGCGTCGGGCTGCTCGCCGGGCGTGCCGCCGAGGGCGACGAGGACGTACGGCGGGCCCTGCACGACGCGGGAACGGCGCTCGGTGTCGCGCTGACGGGCGCGGTCAATCTGCTGGACCCCGAGAGCGTGGTGCTGGGCGGCGCGCTGGCCGGGCTCGCGCCCTGGCTGCTGCCGTCGCTGGAGGCCGAGCTGGACCGGCGCACCGCGGGGCCCGCCTGTCCGGTGTCCGTGTCGCGGCTGGGTCCCGAGGGGCCGTTGCTGGGGGCCGCACACTCGGTGGTGAGGGCGGTTCTGGACGATCCGGCGGCGGTGGCAGTGGCGCAACAGCCCTGATTCCGGACGGGACAGGCCCCGATGCATGCGGAACACGCGTGAACCCAGACCGAGTTCACTCGTGTGAGTGAGCGAGTTATCCACAATCCCACGGCTGTCCACGGATACCCGGCGCGCCCTTCTGCCCGACCCACCCGCGCCGTACCGTGATTCACGCGAGGCGCAGCTGCCGTGTCATGGCGACGGCGCGTATCGGCGTGAATGAGGGGGATTCACATGTCGGGGGATACGGCGGGGCAAGCGGCTGCAGGGCTGCGGCGCGACGCGATCGGGTTGCGCGAGGTCCTGTTCCAGAGCATCACGGCCATGGCGCCGGCCGCGGCGGTCGCGGCGTCCATTCCGGCGGGCGCGGCCTTCGCGGGCGGAAGCCTGCCGCTGTCGGTACTGATCGCGCTGGTGGCGTGTCTGTTCACGGCGTCGTGCGTCGCCGAGCTGGCGCGGGAGCTGCCGGCCGCAGGCTCGGTGTCCACGTATGTGGCGCAGGGGCTGCATCCCGCCGTGGGTTTCCTCGTCGGCTGGGGTTATGTGTTCGTCGAGGCGCTCGTCCCGCCGCTGCTGCTTCTGCAGTTGGGCTTCACGACGGCAGGCACGCTGCACCAGGAGTGGTCCTCGTATCCGGCGGACCTGTGGTGGCCGTGGGCGCTCGCGGGTGCCGCGATCATCGCCGTCTCCGGGTACTTGGGGGTGCGTGCCTCCGCCCGGTTCGGCACGGCCCTCGGGATCTTCGAGGTTGTCGTCCTCGTGGTGTTCGCCGTCTGGCTGATCGGCAAAGCGGGCGGGGACAACACGCTGTCCGTGTTCGGTACGTCGCACACCGCGGAGGGCTACGAGGGCCTCACCGGAGTGTTCGCCGGGTCGGTCTACACGGTGCTCGCCTTCGCCGGATTCGAGGCCGCGGCACCGCTGGCCGAGGAGACACGGAACCCGCGCCGGACGATGCACCGCGCGGTGCTCGGCGCGGCCCTCGGCATCGGCCTGTTCTACGTGCTCACCACCTACGCCATGAGCGTGTACTACGGGCCGGACCGCTTCGGGGAGTTCGGGGCCTCCGGTGCCGCATCCTGGGAGGGCGTGGCCCGGGCGTCGTTCGGGCTGTTCTGGGTGCTGGTGTTCCTGGCCGTGGTCAACTCGGCCGTCGCCAACGCCAACGCGTGCGCCAACGTCTCCACCCGGACCGCCTTCGCCCTGGCCCGCATCCGCGTTCTGCCCCGCTTCCTGGCTGTACTGCACCCCAAGTACCGCTCCCCCGTCGCCGGTATCGCCGTACAGACCGTCGTCGCGGTCGGCGCCGCACTGGGGCTGGGGTTGTCCTACGACCCGGTGACGGCGTTCCTGCTGCTGGCCACGGTGATCGTGACGGTCGTGATCGGGGTGTACATCGTCGTGAACCTCGCCTGTGCCGGCTACTTCCTGCGCCGCAGGCGCGAGGCGCTCAAGCCCGTACGGCATCTGCTCCTGCCCCTCCTCGGCATCGCCGCGTTCGTGCCCGCACTGCTGACTGCCGCGGGACTGCCCGTCTTCGACTTCGTCTCCGAGCTGACCGCGCCCGTGTCGTACGCGGGATCAGTGGTCGGCGTGTGGATGGCGGCCGGAGTCGTGGTGCTGGTCGTACTGATGCGGCGCCACCCCGGGCGCATAGCCGAGACCGCCCGTGTGCACCTCGACGACCCCTCCCCCACCGGCCTTCCGCAGAACGGAGCTGTGCAGCGATGAGCGACCCCCGGATCCTGACCGTGCGACCCGAGCCGGGCGAATTCGCGTGGACGTTCGGCGGCGCACCGCCCGTGGCGCGCATCGAACCCGGCACAGTCCTCGACCTGTACACGGAGGACTGCTTCGCCGGCCGCGTGCGGTCGGAGAAGGACCTGGTGTCCGAGGTGTGCGAGTTCCCCTTCCTCAACCCGCAGACCGGTCCCTTCCACATCGAGGGCGCCGAGCCCGGTGACACGGTCGCCGTGCACTTCGTGTCGATCGAACCGGCGCGGGACTGGGCCGCGTCGACCACTGTTCCGCTGTTCGGCGCCCTCACCTCCACGCACACCACGGCCTCGCTACAGCCGCCCCTGCCGGAGACCGTCTGGATCTGGCAGCTCGACCGGACACGACGTACGGCGCTGTTCCGGGCGCACGACAGTGACATCGAGGCCGAACTCCCCATGGACCCGATGCACGGCACGGTCGGGGTGGCCCCCGCCAATCTGGAAGTTCGCTCGGCCCTGGTGCCCGACGCCCACGGCGGGAACATGGACACACCCGAGATGCGGGCGGGCGTCACCTGTTATCTCGGGGTGAACGTCGAGGGCGCGCTGCTCAGCCTCGGCGACGGGCACGCCCGGCAGGGCGAGGGCGAGACCTGCGGGGTGGCGGTCGAGTGCGCCATGAACACGGTGGTGATCGTCGAGCTGCTGAAGGGGCTCGCCACGCCCTGGCCCCGCATCGAGTCGGACACGCACATCATCTCGACGGGTTCGGCCCGGCCACTGGAGGACGCGTTCCGGATATCCCAGCTCGACCTCGTGCAGTGGCTGGTGCGCGACTACGGGTTCAGTGAGCTGGACGCGTACCAGTTCGCGACCCAGGCCGTCGAGTCGCCGCTGGCCAACGTGTGCGACACCAACTACACATGCGTGGCCAAGATCCGCAAGCAGTGGCTGCCCACAGGCGAGACGTACCGCGGACTGCATGCGCGGCTGCGGGAGACGGCAGCGACTCTGCGCTGAGTGCCGCCGACCGACCTCACCACTGAAAGGCAATGCCCCCTTGGAACGTGCAAGACCACGCCCCAGCCGCCGACGCCTCCTCCAAGGCACCGCCCTCGCCGCCGTCCCGTATGTTCTCCTCCCCGAACGACCGGCCGGTGCGCACGTCCCGGCACCGGACTACCCCCTCGCCGAGTGGCGACCGGCGAGCGCCGCCAGCTACACGGGGGCGAACCGCCCCACGACCCACCCGGTCGACCGGGTGATCATCCACGTGACACAGACCACCTACCGCAAAACCCTGTTCGTCTTCGAGAACCCCAGGAAGAAAGTGTCCGCCCACTACGTCGTCCGGTCAGCGGACGGACACACGTCCCAGTGCGTCCGCGAGGGGGACATCGCCTGGCACGCCGGGGACTGGGACCACAATGCGCGCAGCATCGGCATCGAGCACGAGGGTTGGGTGGACGAATCCGCCTACTTCACCGATGTCCTGTACGAGAAGTCGGCCCGGCTGACGGCGGCGATCTGCGAAAAGTACGGCATCCCGAAGGACCGGGAGCACATCATCGGGCACTACGAGGTGCCGGGCACCGATCACACCGATCCCGGTCCGCACTGGGACTGGTCGCGCTACATACGGCTCGTCAACTCGGCCTGAGACCGGCCGCGCCCGCCCGAACCGGTGTGCCCTGTTCAGGTGTCCCCCGTCGAAATTCAGGTGTCCCCCGTCGAAAAGGTTGTCCGCCCGCGTACCCGGAGTGACGATGTCCCCAGCCGCATCGCCTTCCGGGAGGCCCAGTTGACCGATCCGTGGGTGGCCCTGGAGCCGGGAGCCGACCCCGCCGAGCGTGTCCGGGTACTGCGTCGTGCGCATGAGACGTTCACCGAGGTGGGCACCGTGCCGCA
The DNA here is from genome assembly GCF_001509475.1 of Streptomyces regalis. Taxonomy (GTDB): domain Bacteria; phylum Actinomycetota; class Actinomycetes; order Streptomycetales; family Streptomycetaceae; genus Streptomyces; species Streptomyces regalis. The sequence continues at coordinate 27,811 of NZ_LLZG01000176.1, read as the reverse complement.
GCCGGTGCGTGCCGTGGTGGCCGACTCGTGGCGGCGTTCCGCGCGGGCCGGTGTCGGTCCGGACGGGACCGCGTGCGTGGAACTGGCGGACGGAGATCTCGGCGCCTATCGCGCGGAGCATCCGCTGGCGCGGGTGATGCCGCTGTTCCGGGAGCTGCTGGGTACGTTCGCCGCCGACGGCGAGCATCTGCTCGCGGTGTGCGACGCGCACGGCAGGCTGCTGTGGGTCGAGGGCCATCCGACGACCCGGCGGAGAGCGGTAGGGATGAACTTCGTGCCGGGTGCGCGGTGGGCGGAGACCGCGGTCGGGACGAACGCACCGGGCACGGCGGTCGCCGTGGACCGGCCGGTGCAGGTGTTCGCCGCCGAGCACTTCATCCGGCAGGTACAGCCCTGGACCTGCGCGGCGGCGCCGGTGCACGATCCGCGCACCGGGCGGGTGCTCGGGGCGGTGGACATCACCGGCGGCGACGGGCTCGCGCATCCGCACAGCCTGGGGTTCGTGCAGGCGGTCGCGCGTGCCGCGGAGTCCCATCTGGCGCTGCTCGCCCCGCCGGTGCCCGCGTCCGACACGCCGGAGCTGTCCGCGCTGGGCCGCGACGAGGCGCAGTTGCTCAGAGGCGGCCGCCGGATCAGGCTCAGTCGCCGGCACAGCGAGATCCTGGTGCTGCTGGCGCGCCACCCGGAGGGCCTGACCGGCGACGAGTTGCTGTGCGCGCTGTACGAGGACGAGTCGGTGACGCCGGTGACACTGCGCGCCGAACTGGCCCGCCTGCGCCGGATACTCGGCCCCGGGCTGCTCGGCTCGCGGCCCTACCGGCTCACGGTGCCGGTCGAGTCGGACGTGGCGGTCGTCGAGCGTCGTCTGGAAACCGGTGCGGTCACGGGCGCGGCAGCGGCGTATACCGGCCCGCTGCTGCCCGGTTCCCAGGCACCGGCGGTGGTGCGGCTCAGGCGCCGCCTCGCCGACGGCCTCCGTACGGCGTTGATCGCCCGCCGCGACCCCGACCTGCTGGCCGACTGGGCGCACGCGCCGTGGGGCGAGGACGACCTCGACGTCTGGCGGGCGCTCGCCGCGGTGCGTCCGACGGCGGCGGTGCGGTCGCGGCTGGCCGCGCTGGAGTCCGAACTGTCCGCCCCGTCCGCACTGTCCGCACGGCCCGCACTGTCCGCACGGCCCTCACGGCCCGCCTGGGAGCGCCGACCGCAGCGCTGACCGACCCCTCTGCCCGCGCAACGTACTTGCAACCTCGCCGTCCCTAGCCTCGCGCCGAGAGCTGCCCAACGGCGGGCAGCGCTTCTGCAGGGAGGCAGACCAGCATGACCCGTTACGCGGCGCCCGGCACCGACGGCGCGATCGTCTCCTACCAGGCGCGCTACGACCACTTCATCGGCGGTGAGTACGTGCCGCCGATCCGGGGGCAGTACTTCGAGAACCCCTCGCCGGTGAACGGGCAGCCGTTCACCGAGATCGCGCGGGGCACGGCGGAGGACGTGGAGCGAGCGCTCGACGCGGCGCACGCGGCCGCCCCCGCGTGGGGCAGGACGTCGGTGACCGAGCGCTCCGACATCCTGCTCAAGATCGCCGACCGCATGGCGGCCAACCTGGAGCAGCTGGCGGTCGCCGAGAGCTGGGAGAACGGCAAGCCGGTGCGCGAGACGCTGGCCGCCGACATCCCGCTGGCCATCGACCACTTCCGCTACTTCGCCGGAGCGATCCGCGCCCAGGAGGGCTCGCTCGGTGAGGTCGACGACGACACGGTGGCGTACCACTTCCACGAGCCGTTGGGCGTGGTCGCGCAGATCATCCCGTGGAACTTCCCGATCCTCATGGCGACGTGGAAGCTCGCCCCGGCGCTGGCCGCGGGCAACGCCGTCGTGCTCAAGCCGGCCGAGCAGACCCCGGCGTCCATCCACTACTGGCTCGGACTGGTCGCCGACCTGCTGCCACCGGGGGTCGTGAACATCGTCAACGGCTTCGGCGTGGAGGCGGGCAAGCCACTGGCGTCCAGCTCCCGGGTGGCCAAAGTGGCGTTCACCGGCGAGACGACGACCGGCCGGTTGATCATGCAGTACGCCTCGGAGAACATCACCCCGGTCACCCTCGAACTCGGCGGCAAGTCACCGAACATCTTCTTCAACGACGTCTGGGGGGCCGACGACGACTTCCGGGACAAGGCGCTCGAGGGCTTCACGATGTTCGCGCTCAACCAGGGCGAGGTGTGCACCTGCCCGTCCCGGGCACTCGTCCAGCGCGGCCGGTACGCCGAGTTCATGGAGGCGGCCGTCGCCCGCACCGAGCAGATCAAGACCGGCCACCCGCTCGACACGGACACGATGATCGGCGCGCAGGCCTCCAACGACCAGTTGGAGAAGATCCTCTCCTACCTGGACATCGGCCGGCAGGAAGGCGCCAAGGTCCTCACGGGCGGCGAACGCATCGAGCACGAAGGCGAATTGAAGGGCGGCTACTACGTCCAGCCGACCATCTTCGAGGGCGACAACCGCATGCGGATCTTCCAGGAGGAGATCTTCGGGCCGGTCGTCTCGGTCACGTCCTTCGACGACTTCGACGACGCCATCAAGATCGCCAACGACACGCTGTACGGCCTCGGCGCGGGCGTGTGGACGCGGGACATCAACACGGCGTACCGCGCGGGCCGCGCCATCCAGGCGGGCCGGGTGTGGACGAACTGCTACCACGCCTACCCGGCGCACGCGGCGTTCGGCGGCTACAAGGGCTCGGGCATCGGCCGTGAGACGCACAAGATGATGCTGGAGCACTATCAGCAGACCAAGAACTTGCTGGTGTCGTACTCGCCGAAGAAGCTGGGCTTCTTCTAGAGGGCACACCAAAAGGCGCCTGACCTGGTCTTTTACCCGTCAGGCGCCTTACGCTCGGCCCGCTCAGCACAGGGCCCGGTTCATGTCATGACTCCCAGTTCCGCGACTACGCCCTGTCAGACCCGGATGAGGAGGCCGACCCGATCCTGGCACTCGGACCGTCCGACGCCCAAACCGGGGAGGTCATCGCAGGCACCGCGCGCGGGCGCGTGCAAAGACGGCCTGGCATATGCAGCAGGGAACGCTTCCGGCGAGGTATGCACCTTCTTGCCTGACGCCCCGCCTACCGCATCCACCCTTGTCCTGCACGCCACGCCCCGGTCCTGCTCAAGAGCAGGACCGGCGGGAACAGGAGGAGTCCGCTGACGAGAGCGGGGAAGAGCCCGTTGAGGAACATCAGTGGTACACGTCCCACCTTTATAGCGGGGTGAACACCCTGGCTCTGGACGCCTCTTCCGGAATGCTGGCTCCGGGAGCGAGGCCGGAGAGATCGCACTCATCTCACCTCACACCCATCACGGTGCGATGCTGCGCCAGTTCGGGACGTGGGATGGGCAGGGCATGTTCATGGTGGTCGCGTCTGCCGCGGTGGGCCACCTGGTCGATACCGCCGGAGGGCTCCACGGATTCGGCGTGTTCCCGGCCGAGGGGGACGACTCCAACCTCGATATCCGCATGGCAGGCTGCTGCCACCGAGGCCGTGCCGCGTTTGTGGCTCCTAGCTTCAAGGCCCTCGAAATCCACGAACTCAAGCTGAACGCAGGTGACTTCGACCCGAATCTGAGCTTCAATCGCGTCAGCCGTACGCTGACCGGCGCATCCTCGACGATCTCAGCCATGGCGGCTTCCGCAGACGGTAGGCTCATCGCCGCAGGCGGCGGCGACGGCGTTCTGCACTGTTGGCAGGAAGATGACGAACCGGCGGGACGACTCGACCTCCACTCTCCCATCCGCAGCCTTGCGATCGCCGAGGATGGTGTGGTCGTCGCCGCAACCGTCGACCACCTCCTGGCACTGCGCGTCGTCTGACCGACTGTCCTGGCCCGCGTCGGCAGCCCTCTGCACCGGCGCTGTCCCGACGTCGGGACAGCCCACCTTTCCATCAGCGTTGTGCCAGATCAGCAATTCCCTGGAGAAGAGCGAGCTACACCACCCATTTTGGTTTCCGGGCCGGAACCTCAACCCTTGACCAGGGTGCGGCCGAGGAGGGAGAGCAAGCGGTCCCAGTGAAGCCGCAGTGCGGTGGGGTTGAAGGCGTCGGTGTCGGACATGGTGAAGCCGTGGACGGTGCCGGGGTAGATCTCGGAGGTGTAGTCGACACCCGCGGCGTCCAGGGCCTGGTTGAGCTCGCCGAGGGCCTTGGGCGTCAGGTCGCTTTCGGCGTGGCCGAAGTGGACCTGGGCGGTGATCTTGGCGAGGGCGTCGGGCCCGTCCCCGCCCACGGGGCCGTGGAATCCGGCGACGGCAGCCACCTGGCCGGGGTGGGCCGCGGCGGTGCGCATCGCCAGGAGGCCGCCTATGCAGTAGCCGGTCACCGCGACCGGTCCGGCGCTGACCTCGGGCTGGGCAGTGAGGAACCTGAGGTAGGCGTCGGCGTCGCGCAGGACACGTTCGGTGGTGTGCGCCTCGATCAAGGGCATCAGCTGGGCGAAGACCGCGGGCCGTACCTCTTCTCCGATGTACTCGGGAAGTTCGATCACCGGTGCCGGGCCGTGCCGGTAGAAGAGGTTGGGGACGAGAACGTAGTACCCCTGCCCGGCCAGTTCGCGGGCCATCTCCCGCAGCACGGGCCGGATGCCGAAGCCGTCGGCGTACATCAGCACGCCTGGGTGCCGCTCGCCGTGGTCGGGGAGGGCGGCGAAGGCGTCGGCTTGGCCGTCCGCGGTGGGAATCTGCAGCGTCTTGGTGGGCATGAATTCTCCTGTCGTGTTTGATGTGTCGAGCCTGTGATCAATACGACGGAGGCGGAGCCCGCGCAGCAGCGCAAGATCTTTGACCGAACAGCGGGCCCGCACTGGCCCGTACGGCGCTCAGAAGAGCACCGGGTCACCAATCCGTGTGTGGCGCAATGCCGTCCCGGTAGTCATCCCCACAACATAATCCACCGAACAAAGCCGACGCCAACACCTCCAGTCCACAGTGCGGTTCGCGAGCATGATCTCAGCCACCACCTCGGGACTTGAACCCGGTCGACGCGCTGCCCGTGACACCGATACCGATCTTGCGGCTGCACGGTCCTCACTGCACTTCGAAACACTCCCTGGCCTCAACACGCAGGACTTGACGGGGAACGCACCTGGGATGTCAACACGACCATCGCCAATCACGAATCACTCACCCTGCGAGCGCTCTACGACCACGACGCCGAAGGCCACGACATCAAGTGGACCTTCGCGGCCTACGAAACGCCGGTCAGCGACCTCCTGTGGCACGGCACGGCCACGGCCACGGCCTCCGCTCCGACCGCGATCGTGTGTGCCCTGCTGGACTCCCTGGCCACCGAGAACGCGTGGGGCCGCGGTCCATGCACCAGTACGGACTCCACCATGGCCCAGGCGACCCAGCCACTCACCTGTCGGGTCCGCGAATCCGTGAGCACTGCTTGCTGCGGAGACACCGAAATCCGCGCTCAACGCGCACAGGTGACGTTGGCTGATCATGAACAGCGTCTGCCATCGCGGCATCGTCGGTGGTCACGGTCGGTGAAGGCGGTACTCGTCGACGCAAATTTTCGAGCTCGGTCGGCCACCACGCCGGTTCCCGCATACGGTGGTGCCCTTTACTCCGGCTTCGCCTGGTGCTCGCCGGATCGGGCCAGCTCGGTGATCAGGTGCTCCAGCGCGGCGGTGGCGGTGGTGCCGGTGATGGCGACTTCGGGCACGATGTCGCTGGCAGAACGGCGCAGTTCGAGCCATCCGAGGTAGGCGGCGTACGCTGCGACCGCCTGACGCCGGGCTGGGGCGGGGGCCAGGCCCAGGTTGGTGTAGAGGTCGGTGAGGTAGGCGATCCGCCGGTCGGTGACCCGGCGCAGGATCGGGGCGACGGCGGGGTGATCGGCGTGGGCGACGATCGCGGGCTCCAGGCCGTTGATGTCGTGCTGCCCCAGCGCGGTGGTGAATAGGGCCGTCAGTCGCTGCCGGGGGTCGGTGATGTCGCCCAACTCTGAGATCAGGGCAGTGGTGTTGTCCTCCTCCCACACTTCCAGCGCGGCCGTCAACAGTGCATCGCGATCCTTGAAGTGCCAGTAAAAGCTGCCCCGGGTTGTCCCCAGCTCGCCCGCGAGTGCGTTGACCGACACTGCGGCGACTCCGCCGTGTGCCATCGCACGCAGCGCCGCGGTCGACCAGTCCTGGGGTGTGAGGTGCCTTCTCGCCATGCCCGTACAGTACTGTATGGTCATTCCATACAGGGGTGTACGGGCGGAATGGGGGGGCAGCGTGCCGCTGACGAAACTCGCTGGTGGGACGGCCGCGATTGGTCTCGGCGCGGCCGGGGCGCTGCACGGGATCTGGACCTTCTCTCCCTAGCCACTGGCCACGGCTGCGCTCGGGGCGGCAGCCTATGCGACCGCGGCTCAGGCCGAGTTGGTTCCGCAGGTGGGGCCACATCGTTTGGTACGCCAGGGCGTATGGGGCGTCGCCGGCGTGCTGCTGCTGCGAGGTACGGCAGGTCTGGTCTCCTCCAGCCTGACCCGTCGGCCGACCGATTTCACCCGCTGGGACCTGGCGCTGTACTCCCCGCTGTGTCTGACGCTCGGGGGGCTGACGGCATACCTCGCCGTCTCCACCCGCGCCCCTCGCCGCCAAGACCGGCGCCCCGCCATCCGGAGACTCAAGGACCGCAAGAATCGAGGAAGTTGACAATGACCCGATTGATTCCCCGACTGGTAATGGGACTGACAGCAGTGCACTTCGCGGTCGCCCTGATCGCCTCCAGCACCTTCGACGACATGGCCCGCGACGGATTCTGGAACGCTGTCCCCGGAGAACCGCAGCGTGAGTACGAGATGTGGTTCTTCCTCGCTGGGTTCGGCCTCCTCGCCCTGGGCACCCTGAGTGGGCGTATCGTCCGTGACACCGGCAGGCTCCCGGCACAGCTGGGCTGGTATCTGCTCGCCATCGGTGTGCCGCTCCAGATCCTCTATCCCGTATCCGGCGCGCCCGGACTGATCGTGCTTGGGGTGCTGGCCCTGATCGCAACCCGGCGGGACAGCGCGGGGGAAGAGCCGTCGGACACCCTCTCCTAGCAACTACCGACCGTGACAAGTGCTCGTGATCACCCGGAAATGCTCATCCGGTGCTCGTGATCCCCTGGAATTGCTCACGGAATCGCGGAACCTACATCACCGACGCAGACTGGAAGCACACGATCGACGGCCGCTACATCAGATTCCCGCGTGGACCTTCTGGGGCGGCCACGCCGCCCACCAGCCAAACTGGGCGCTGCAGTTGCCCACGCATGCTCGCCGCCGACCGCCCTCCCCGCCGGGCGCAGCCGATGAGCCCCGACCCTGCGCAGATGTCGATGTTCTGGGGGGCTCGGCGCCCTGACCGGCTTCAGGACCTGCGTCCGCCGATCCGCTGCATAATCACCGGCATGAGTGAGGGAAGCCCGCACGACATCCTGGCCCAGGCAGAGCTGTCGGTGCGTGAGTTCACCGACGCAGAAGGTGCACTCACGGAAGTCAAGCAACGGCTCGGCCTCGCGCAGCAGGACGTACTGGAACAGGTCAGACACCCTCGCGAGAAGGTGGAGCCGTCCACGCCCCGCCCCTGATCGGCTTGCTGAGGCACCTGAACTGGTAGCAGCCCGGTATGCACTCCAGGGCGCTCCCGGAGGCTGCCGGCCTCACTCTCAACGACATGCTCGCCGCGATCGGCCCGTGCCCGTCGGGCATTCTGCGTGGCCTGTGGGACGGAGCTGCTGCGCACAAGCCGCTCCTGGAGCCCGAACAAGCACTTGACCGACGCCGGCAGAGAGCTAGAGGCGATCATCCGGGCACTCGGACGGTTCGGCGCGAGGTACATGGCCGACGTCTCCGAGGACGAGGAGTTTCGCAGCCACTGGTTGGCGAGATACGAACGACGTTGACCGCTCCACGATCCCCCGACCTCATCCTCGCAGGTGCCGCCCCCCCCTCGTCCTCGGCGTGCTCACTGGGCAGTTGGAGGTGCCGACGGCTCAGCAGCTGGGGCTGCAAACGGAAGGGGCGACAGCACCGCTGGCGCGGCTCCGGTACCTCGGCCCCCGCGCAACCGGCACGGCCGGTGAAACAGGCGACTTCCCTGCCAGGCCCGGCCAGTCGCAGCAGTAGAGCTCCCTCGCCGCAGTTGGCCATGACCTGCCAGGCTTCACCAGTCCGGACGGGCTCGCGGCGGTCTTCGCGGGTCTGGCTCCGGCACCGCAATGTCCGCCCTGATCCGCGTCCGGCGCCTCAACCAAGCCGCCCCACCCTCAATTTAGCCGGGCAATCGATTGCCCGGCCGGGCGTCAGGCGCGAGGATCACCGAATGCCCGTTGATCCTCACCTGCTCACCGTCTTCACGGTGACCACCATCGTCGCCCTGGTCACGCCAGGGCCGGACATGCTGTTCGTACTCGGATGCGGCATGCGGGGCGGGGCCCGCGCCGGGCTGCTGGCAACCCTCGGGGTGATCACGGGGGACGCGCTGTACGTGGTCGCGGCCGCCGCCGGGCTCGCCGTCCTGCTGACCACGTTCCCGGTCGTGTTCACGGTGCTGAGGTTCGCCGGGGCCGCGTATCTGGTCTACCTCGGTGTCCAGATGATTCGCCGGCGCAAGAATGGCCACGTCGACGTAGCGGCCGCCGGCGCGATGTCGGGAAGGCGCGCGTTCCTCAACGGCGTGGTGTCCTCCGCGGCCAACCCGCAGACGTTCACGTTCATGGTCGCATTCCTGCCCCAGTTCATCGCCCCGGAGGCGGGTCCGGTGTGGGCGCAGTTCGCCGTCCTCGGCGCCGTCCTGATCGTCCTGGAGTTCCTCGCCGACGGGACGGTCGGCGTCCTGGCTGGACGAATCGGCGGCTGGCTGCGCGGACGGCAGGCTGTGCGGCGCCGGGTCGACGCCGCGACCGGGAGCCTGTTCATCGGTCTGGGCGTCCGGCTGGCAGCCGAACACTGATAGGGCAAGGTTCGCTGTGCTCGGTCGGCCGGGCACGAGACCGACCGGTGAGCCCCGACCCGAACATGGCCCCGAAGGCACGACACTGACTCAGCGTCGTCCAGCAAAGGTGGCCGAACTGCAGGTCCTGCACCCGAAGGACGTCAAGGTTCTCGGGCCGGGGCGGCGGGTGTGCCTCAAGCGAGCCGGAGATCCCCGAGGTGATCCAGCCAGCCTGGGTGATGCTCGCTGCTCGGCAGCCTCATCATCCAGTAGCCGTTACGCCGGGTCGATGCGGGAGACGCTGCCACCCAGGTCGAGCACGTACAGCTCGCCATTGCCTCCCTGCGCGAACGAGACGACCTGGCCGCCGTCGACTCCGAGGTTGCTCACGCCGGTCACCTTGCCGTTCTCCATCTGCAGAGTGCGGACGGTGCCGTCGCAGTAGTCGCTGAACACGTACTGCCCCTTGAGGTCCGGGATCGCCTCACCTCGATAGACGTATCCGCCGGTCACCGAGCAGCCCAGCCCGTTGCGGTCGTACTCGTGGATCGGCGGTACGTGGTTCGCGGGCTCCGTGCCGCCCCGGAAGGGATGGTTGCCCTCCATCTGGGACCAGCCGTAGTTCTCGCCGCCCTTGCTGTTTGCCGGGGCCCAGTCGATCTCCTCCCAGGCGTTCTGGCCGACGTCACCGATCAGCAGGTCGCCCGTGCCCGCGTCGAAGGAGAACCGCCACGGGTTGCGCAGCCCGTACGCCCAGATCTCGTCCTTCGCGTTCGGGTCGTCCACGAACGGGTTGTCCGGCGGGATCGCGTACGGCTTGCCGCCGCTCGGGTCGATCCGCAGTAGCTTGCCCAGCAGCGTGTCGAGGTTCTGCCCGTTGCCGTGCGGGTCGCCGCCCGAGCCGCCGTCGCCGAGCGCGATGTAGAGGTAGCCGTCGGGGCCGAACGTGATGTCGCCGCCGTTGTGGTTCGCGTAGGGCTGGGTCTGGGTGAGGACGGTGCGCCGGGTGTCCGGCTGGATCTTCCCGTCCCGCACGGCGAACTCGTCCACGGTGCTGGTGCCTTCGAGGTTCGTGAACGAGATGTAGAAGTGCGCGAACTCCTTGTCGAACGCGACGCCCAGCAGGCCGCGTTCGCCGTTGGTGGTGGTCTCGCTGGATATGTCGATGACGGGCTCGCCGAGCCCCTCATCGTCCAAGACCCTTACCTTGCCTGCGCGTTCGGCTATCCAGACCGTGCCACCGGGACCGGCGGCGCCGGCGGTTGGATTCTGGGCCGTGGCCACTTTCTTGAGCACGACCTTCGCTGCCTGACGTGGGGCGGCGGGCTCGTCGGCAGATGCCGTGGTCAAGGCGAGGGAAGCGACGAGGCAGAGGGTGCCGATGATCGCCGAGCTTCTGGTGCGAACTTTCACCGTGATCCTCCTAGAGGCGGCGAACGGGTGGGCACCCGGCTGCTAGGGGCAGAGTTAGGTGGGTGTCATCCACGCCGGCACGCAACCTGGGGGGTGGGGGGATGGTGCGCTACTGGCCACAGGTGAGGGTACCGGGACAGGAGTTGTTGATATAGACCACCACTCCATCCATTTACCTCCGCTCCACTTCCCGTCGCGCCCTCCACCTCCCCGTTCCCCGGCGCTGTGCTCAGGCGAATGCCCGGCGGCTGCTTGGCAGTGACCGGAGTGCGGCCGCGCGGGCTCGGCTCGGAGGCCGACCGGCTCGGCGAACTCCGCAACACCCTCCACGAAAGCGCCCTCATCGCCGTGGCCTCAGCCAGGTACCGGGTACGCCAGGACGGCACGGTCGCCACCAACCCCAACCACGCCTTCAAGGGCGCCGGCTACGACGTGCAGACCACCGCCAACTCCGGCACCGTCAAGGTCGTCCGGGACGACAAGGCCCCGCCTCCTCACCGGCAACGGCCCCCACACCATGGACCACGCCCGCCGCCAGCGCTGCACAGACCGCAGACCGCACACTGACCCGTAACTCCTTCGCGATCACCGAGCTCGGCTCGCCCCGGGCGAACCGCTCAGCCGTAGCGCAGCATCGCCGGGATGTCCGACTGCGCCAGCTCGTCGTCGGTCCGGCCGGGGGGCGAGGTCTGCGGCGCGGAGGTCATGCCTTCCTCACAGTGACGGTGACGGTGACGGTGACGGTGTGGATGGTGGCTCGGTACTTCTTCTGGGGGGGGGTGGGACTGCCGCTGGGGACGGGGGACGGAGTGACGGGACCGTCGGCATCGCCGCCGTCGTCGCAGGCACCATGCGGACACTGGATGAGCCGGATCTTCGTCGTGCCCGGACCGACGGCCTTGAAGTCGAAGAAGTCCGTTCCGCTCCCGCTGCCGACGGCGTCGTCGTCGGCCTCGATCTCCTCCCGCTTGTCCGTGTTCCGGACGACGTCGGGGTCGGGCTCCGGCGAGGTCAGGTACCAAGCGGCCCACCGAGGGCGGCGGGGCGCGCCCGGGGTAAGGCCCGTGGTCGTCCCCGGGTGGGCAGCGGCGGGTACGGGCATGGTCGTCAGGCCGTCGTCCACGCCCGCGGAGTGCAGAGCGACGATGGTGTCGTGGTCGGCGCTCTCGTAGTTCCGCTGGGAGATGCCGACCTTGCCCGCGAGTTCGTGCAGCGAGGCTTCCAGCGTCTTCGCCTCGGCCTGCCAGGCGGCGGCGAAGTTGTCGTACGCGGGGCCGGAGTCGGAGCCGCCGAGAGCGTCCGGTGCGCAGCACATGTGGTCTCCCACGGCGTTGCGTATGGCGCCGACGTCGTCGCCTGCCCGGTCGAGTTTTCCGGCCTCACTGTCCATGCCGCTCGCGTGGATCCTGTAGCCGTCCGACCCCGCACCGGACATACTCCCCGCCCCTTGATCTGAACGGCCGAACACCCCCCCCGTGGCGTCCAGGCCTTCTGACCAGAGATCTTACCTACTCTTGTGTCATGAGCACGCCGCCTCACATGCCGCTGCCCGGGGCGGACGGACCGGTCTTCGGCCTCGGCTTCATACCCGGGCGTTCAGGCCCTGCTTGCCGTGATCGACCGGTGAACGCCCGGCGGCATCGCCGCTGGGGGCTTTGGTGATGGAGCCGTCGACGGCAATCTGTTCTAGGACGTGGCCAACGATGAGGTCGTAGGGCTCCAGCGCGGTCTGCTTGAGGCATCGACGCCTATGCCTCGACGGTGACGAAGCAGGTGCCGCTGTTCGAAAGCCTTCCCCGCCAAGAACGCGTTCTACAAGGTCCTCAACAAGAACAGCGGCAAGCTGCTCGCGGTGTCCGGCTCGTCGACGACAGCAGGCGCTCAGCTCGTCCAGACGACGGACACGAACGCCGACAGCCAGCTCTGGCAGGCGGTGAACGTGGACTGATTCCCTCCGCGAAACGCGAGTCGGCACCGCCCCTGGCCGCGGTGCCTCGAGGCCGACGCCCCCTTAGCGTCCGCTGTCGGCCTGACGGCCCGGCCTCACTTCAGGTGTCGGCCGAAGAGCCGGCATCCGTCCTCCAGCTCGAACCAGGGGGTGCCGGTGTGCCCTCCCAGATTGGCGTGCAGCGTCTTCTCCTTGCTGCCGAAGGCGTCGAACAGGTCAAGGGCCCGTTGCCGGGGGTTGCCTTCGTCGTCCCACTGCAGCAGGAGCAGCAGCGGAATGGTGATCTGCCGGGCCTCCTCACGCTGGGCGCGGGGCACGTAACCCCCGGCGAAGAAGCCTGCGGCCGCGATGCGCGGCTCGACCGCCGCAAGGCGGATGCCGAGGGCGGTCCATCCCGAGTACCCGACGGGGTCGCCGATCTCGGGCAGCGTAAGGAGGGCGTCCAGGGTGGTCCGCCATTCCGGGACCGCCTTTTCGACCAGCGGGCCGACGAAGGACTCGAAGATCTCATCGACCGGCTCGCCGGCCTGCATCGCCCGGCGGAGGTCGGCGCGGGCCTGCTCGTCGGCGGCGGAACGGGGACGGTCACCGCACCCGGCGGCGTCGATGGTGGCCACCGCGTAGCCGCGCGCCGCGGTGTACCGGGCCCGGGCCACCAGCCGGGGTTGCGCCTTGGGCAGGCCGTTGTTGTGGGCCATGAGGATCAGCGGGGCCGGTGCGGCGGATTCAGGGGTCCACAGGGTGCCGGGGATCTCGCCGAGGGTGAATTCGCGTTCGAAGACGCCGTCGTCGAGGCGCTGTTCGGAAGTGAATTGCATGGTCGTGCCTTTCGGGAGTGCGCTTGAACGGCGCTCCCGGACGACCTATCGCCCGACCGTGACCCCGGAGGGGAGCACCCATGTCGATACTGCGTTCACGGGTACCACCTCCTCGTTCTTTCGCACGGCCGCGGGAAAAGTAGCAGTGGTCGCGGTGGTCCGCCAACGGCTTTTTGCGGAGGCTCCGTGGCCGGATCCATTGCCGTCATGCCCTGCGCCGGGAAGCGGCCGCGCTCGCCGGGGACCGCCTGAGCCGGCCTTCACCATCCTCGACGACTTCTGCTGCAAGGGAGTCAGGATGAACGCGAAGTCCGCGGGCGCGAGTTCGAGCCGGTGCTGAGGCAGGACGCCGGGTCCCACAGCGGCGGTGCCGAGGCCCTGGACGGCATGGTCGGTGTGGAGGTGGATCAGCGGGCCCGGGACGAGATCGGTGTGGTGCCGGGCGGCGTCGAGGTGTTGGTCGGTCCAGCGGCGCGCGGCGAGATGGAACGGCTCTTCGCCCACGACCCGCAGTCCGTTCCCGGCTCCGTCGGTGAAGGTGGCCCAGCGGATGTCCGCACGGTTGCCGTTCTCCTGGGGGCGTACGTAAGGCGTCTGCAGCTCGTCCACGGTCGCGCGGAAACGTCCGACGCGAACCGCCTGGCGCGAGTCGGGGTAGGCCTCGCCCGGGCCCGTGCCGAACCACTCCACCTGGGACCGGTCGGCGGGAATCTCCCAGTCGAGTCCGATGCGGGCCAGTGAGCGGGACCCGTTCCTGCGGACCAGCTCCTGGTACTCCTCCGGCGGGAGGGCCGGGTCCACCATGGAGCCGGGGAAGTCGTCGCCCCGCTCCGGCCAGTGGCCGACGGGTTCGGCATGCACCCGCAGGCGCAGGCTGTCACCGTCGCTGTCCCAGCGGTAGGTGGTGAGGTAGCCGGAGCTGCCCGCGGCGGCGGCGCTGCGGACGACGACGGTCATGCCGTGTGCGTCAGGGGTGACGGAGACGGTGCGGTACCGCAGTCGGTCCAGCCCGCGGTCCTTCCAGTAGGCGGCGTCGCGCTGGTGCCAGCCGCGGTCGTTGTCGGTGGGGGCGCGCCACAGGTTCAGCCGTGGTCCGCGGAGGGGGAGTTCGCCGAGGGAGAGCAGAGCTCCGGTGGTCCGGTCGAAGCGGCCGGGGCCGAGCAGAATGTGCTCGCCCTCGCTGCGGGCAGGGCCCGGCAGGCCGATCGGTCGGCGGCGGCCCGTCTCGGAGAGCTGGAGCTGTCCCCAGGCGACCACGTGACCTTCGGGGGCCCAGTCGGCGGGCTTGGCCAGCTCCGCCTGGACGGTGAGCCAGAGTTCGCCTGCGCCGTCCTCCCCGCCCCGCGGGTCCAGCCGGGGCAGCGGCAGCCGGCCGTGTTCCCCGGCCGCGAGCTCCGGTGTGGGCAGCACGCCGCGGTCCACCTCGACCCCTTCGCGGGCCAGCGACCAGGTGAACCGCAGATGGGACAGATCCAGCACCTCGTAGCGGTTCTCCACCGCGAGGGCGTCCGCCTCCGGGCCGGGGCCGATGCGGACGGGGGCGATCACCTTCGCGTACTCCAGGAGACCGGGGGAAAGGGTGCGGTCGGGGAAGACCAGGCCGTCGCAGATGAAGTTGCCGTCGTGCAGGTCCTCGCCGAAGTCGCCGCCGTAGCCGAAGAACTCGCGCCCCTGGGCGTCGCGGGTGCGCAGTCCCTGGTCCATCCACTCCCAGACGTAGCCACCCTGGACCCGCGGGTATTCGTCGCACAGCTGCAGGTATTCCGCGAGCCCGCCGGGCCCGTTTCCCGTGGCGTGGGCGAACTCGGTGAGCAGGAAGGGCTTGCGGTTGCGCGGGTCGTCCGCCGGGTCGCCGGAGCCGGCGCGCGGCGGGTAGGAGACCTCGCCCGGCAGCAGCTGTCCCCGGCCGATCCGGGCGACGGCGGCGGGCGGCCGGTACATCTCGGCGTGGACGTCGGTGTACTCGCCGAGCCGGTCGCCCTCGTAGTGGATCGGGCGGGACGGGTCGCGCCGCCGGACCCACTCGGACATGGCCCGAAGGTTGCGGCCGTCCCCGGCCTCGTTGCCGAGCGACCACAGGATGACGCTCGGGTGGTTCTTGTCCCGTTCCACGGTCCGCTCGATGCGGTCCAGGCAGGCGTCGTGCCAGCGAGGATCGTCGGAGGGGTTGCGCTGCCAGCGCTCCGGGTCGGCGTGCTCGAAGCCGTGGGTCTCGAGGTCGCATTCGGCCATGACCCACAGGCCGAGCTCGTCGCACAGGTCGAGAAACGCGGGGTGCGGCGGGTAGTGCGCGGTGCGCACTGCGTTGATGTTGTGCTGCTTCATCAACTCCACGTCGCGGCACATGGTTTCGAGCGAGAGCGTACGGCCGTGATCGGGGTCGAACTCGTGCCGGTTCACGCCGCGCAGCACCACCCGGCGACCGTTGACCCGGAGCACTCCGGCCTCGTCGACGGCCACGCTACGGAACCCGACCCGGACCCGGACCCGCTCGCTGTCGGTGGCCAGGTACGCCTCGTAGAGCTGCGGATCCTCCGCGCTCCAGGGCCGTACCGCCGCGAAGGCGAACTCGGCCCCGGCCGGCTGGTCGTGGATCCCGAGAGCCGGGATGTCGATCCGCACCGGCGCGTCAGCGTCGGCCTCCACCCGGAGCCGGCCCGCGCCGGTGTCCGCGTCGTAGTCGGCGTGCACGAAGACGTCCCGGATGCCGCCCGCAGGTCGGGCCAGCAGGGACACATCGCGAAAGATGCCCGACAGGCGCCAGGTGTCCTGGTCCTCGAGGTAGGTGCCCGCGGAGAACTGGTGCACCCGGACCGCCAGTACGTTCCGGCCGGGCCGCAGCAGCTCGGTCACGTCGAACTCGGTCGACAGGCGGCTGCCGTAGGTGACGCCCAGCTCGCGGCCGTTGAGCCAGACCCGGGCGCAGGAGTCCACGCCCTCGAAGCGCAGCACGGCCGGCGTGCTCGCCCAGGTGGCGGGCAGGTCGAAGATCCGGCGGTAGTCCCCGGTCTCGTTCTCGTCCGGGACGAAGGGCGGGTCGACCGGTATCGGGTAGGCGATGTTGACGTAGATGGGCCGACCGTAGCCGTGCAGCTGCCAGTGCGAGGGGACGCGAAGAGTGTCCCAGGAGCCGTCGTGGAAGTCCGGGGCTTCGAATCCGTCCGGTTCCGGGCGCAGGGCAGGCGAGAACCGGAACGCCCAGTCCCCGTTGAGGTCGATTCTGGGAGTGTCGGAGTCCAGGGCCGCGCGCGGCGCGGCCCTGCCGTGGCCGGGTGCGAAGTCCTCGAAATAGCGTGCGGACATGCGGAATCCTCCGACGGCCGCAGGTGACTCGCGCGACCGTATTATCGAAGGCGTCTTGCGGGAAGCGCCGCCATCACACGGAGTTGTTCAGGGGATTCTGTGCTGCGCGAGCGGGGGCGCCGCCACAGCCGCGGAGATGCGATGAGGGCTGGCGCCTGCCGTCTCCATGGAGATCCATCCCGAGGCGACGGGGGGCGCAGCCGTCCGGAGATCCAGGCACCCGGCGTCACTTCAACAGGGTGCTGGCCAAGGCGACGGCCACTCCCAGGAGCGCGTCGGTACAGCCGATCCTGACGGCTCGTCCCCATGTGTGGCCTGCGGCCCTGCATGCGAGCAGGCCCCAGCAGAGCAGCAGGACGGTGTTGGCTCCGAAGGCGACGTACTCAATGCCCTCGGAACGCCACCAGCCGAGGCCCGCACCCCACAGCAGCAGTGTGGTGGGCAGTGCCGCCGGCACCAGCGTCCATTCGGCGAGCACGGCGCGCACCACACCCCGTACGCCGGGATGGCCCTGGGCATCGCGGTGGGCAATCTGGTGGGCATAGCCATGGGCCAGAACAGCGCGGTGGGCCGGGCCAGCCAGTTCCACACCGCATGTCTGTGACGGATGGCGAACTCGGTGCTCATACAGGGCCTTTCGCGGTCTTGGTATCCGTGGGTGTCGGTGCGTGTGGTGGGTCATCGCGCGGAGGTCAGGAGCTGGGTGGCCGCCAGCTGCGCGTACAGCTGGTCCTGGGCCGCCAGTTCTGCGTGGGTGCCCACGGCCCGGACCCGGCCGGCGTCCATGACGACGATCCGGTCGGCGCCTGTCACCGTCGACAGGCGGTGGGCCACCACCAGGACGGTGGTCTCGCGGGCCACCTCCGCGATGACGTCCCGCAGCGCCAGCTCGTTGACGGCGTCGAGCTGCGAGGTCGCCTCGTCCAACAGCAGCAGCCGGGGCCGCCGCAACAGGGTGCGGGCGATGGCGATGCGCTGCCGCTCGCCGCCCGACAGCTGCGAGCCGCGGTGCCCGACCGGGGTGTCCAGGCCGTGAGGCAGGCGGTCGACGACGGTGTCGAGCTTCGTCCGGGCCAGGACGTCGCGGATGTCGTCGTCCGTTGCGCCGGGCGCAGCGAAGACCAGGTTCTCCCGCAGCGTGCCAGCCAGCACCGGGGCGTCCTGCTCCACGTACCCGATGGCGGACCGTAGCTCGGACAGGGACCAGTCCTGTACGTCCTTGCCGTCGACCAGGACCCGGCCACCGGTGGCCTCGTAGAACCGCTCGATGAGCGCGAAGACCGTCGACTTGCCCGCACCGGAGGGGCCCACGAAGGCCGTCATCCCGGTGCCCGGCACCTGGAAACTCACCTGCTGGTGGATGTACGGCAGGCCCGGACGGTAGCGGAAGGACACGTCCTCGAAGCGGACCGACGCCGGAGGCGACACCGCTGCCCGCTGCCTGGGCACGGGGCCCGTCTGCCGGGCGGGCGGCTCCGTCGACAGGCGTTCCACGTGCGCGATCCTGGAGATCGCGGCCGCCCCCTCCTGATAGTGGGTCACGGCGTCGACCAGCTTGGACACCGGTTCGATCAGGTAGAAGAGGTACAGCAGGAAGGCGATGAGGGTGGATACGGGGATCTCCCCGGACGCCACCCGCGCCCCGCCGACCGCGAGCACCGCGAGGAAGGCCAGCTGTACGGCGAGTTCGTCCGCCGAGCCTGCCACGGACTCCCACTTCGCGCCCTTCACGCCGTGCCGCCACGCCCTCCGTGCCGCCGCCTCCACGCGGGCGGTCTCCCGCTCCTCGGCACCGGACGCCTTCACCGTGCGGAAGGCCCCGAAGACCCGCTCCAGCGCGACGGAGATCTCCCCGACCGCCTCCTGCGAGCGTTCGGTGGCGCGGGCGATTCTCGGCATCACCAGCGCGGAGGCCCCGCCGACCAGCACGACCACGCCGAGCGTCACACCCAGCAGCACGACGTCCAGGAACGCCATCATCACGATCGCCGCCACGAAGGCCACCGCGCCGGTGGCCGCGGAGACGACCGCCTGGGTGCTGACCGCCCGCAGCAGCGTGGTGTCCGAGGTGACCCGGGACATCAGATCACCCGGTGGGATCCGCTCCCACTCCGAGATCCGCAGCCGCAGCAACCGCCCCACAAGGGTGCGCCGCGCGGCCAGGACCACCGACTCCGCCGTGCGCTCCAGCACATACGCGCCGAACGCCTCGACCGCCGTGCCCAGCAGCACCAGCGCGGTGAGCGCCAGCAGGACCCCGGCGATGGTCTCACCCGTCGCCAGCCGGTCCACCAGTGTCTTCGTGGCCAGCGGCTGCAGCAGTCCCCCGGCGGCCCCGACCAGGGCGCACAGCAGGCCGAGGGCGACGGCCCCCCGGTGCGGGCGGACATATGCGTACAGTGCCTTGACCGTCTCTCGGGCGGACAGGGACGTTTCATCCGTCGTCGGGGCGGATGCGGTGTTCACGGAATTCCTTTCTTCTGCAGTCTGCCGGGCACCGCATCAGCGATCCGGCTTGTGTCGCGCACGGTGTGTCATGCCTCCAGCCTGGAGGCACGGCCGCCCCGCGCCCATCCGGCAACTGTCGGGTCCACCCCCGCCGAGTGGCTGGACCAAGGCCGCCGTCCAGTCGCGCCGGACCGGTCGGTAGGAGACTCCGCCGGTCGGCAGGGTGGTACCCGCCGATCGGCGGGGCCGTTACCGAAGACTGCCGGATGGTCCGCCGCCCGGCGGCAACGCGAGATTCCCCGTATGACAAAGTCGCAGCCGCTGCAGGAGACGTCAGCTCCGCAGGAGAACTCGCCTCCGCAGCCCCGAACCCCGCCCGAGTCCGTCGTTCCGGCCTCGCCCGGTCCTTCGATGGGGCGCCTCGTCGGGGTGGACCTGGCCCGCGCGCTGGCCGTGTTCGGCATGTACGTCGTGCACATCGGCCCCGCGTTGTCCGCCACGGACGGCGTCGACAGCTGGGTCCGTTACCTGGCGGACGGTCATTCGTCGGTCCTGTTCGCCGTCCTCGCCGGGTTCTCGCTGATGCTGCTCGCCGGGCGCCGGGAGCCGAAGACCGGCCTGGCCGGCCGGCAGGCGAAGGCCAGGATCGCGATCCGCGCCGTGGTCCTGCTGGCGCTGGGCACCGTGATGGCGACGGAATACGGGGAAGTGGTCATCCTCGCCTTTTACGGGGTGTACTTCCTGCTGGCCCTGCCCTTGGTGCGACTGCGGGCCAGGACGCTCGCGATCATCGCCTTCGTTCTCGCGCTCGTCACACCGCAGCTGTCCTTCGCCCTGAACGCGCTGCTGACCGAGTCGGTCACGAAGAGCATCAACGCCTACGACCCGCTCCACCGGCTCAGTGACGTGGGAGTGCTCGATCTGCTGTTCACCGGCTTCTACCCGACGATCACGTGGATTCCGTTCGTGATCGCCGGTATGGCGCTGGCCCGCTTCGACCTGTCCGCGACCGCCGTCCAGTGGCGCCTGGCCGCGCTCGGCGCCGCCCTCACCGTGGCCGCGTACAGCATGTCCTTGCTGCTGGCCGGCAAGGACGCGTTGCGGAGCACGGCGGAAGACGGGCCGTCGTCCGGCGGCTCCGGGTCGATGCCCCTCGACAGCGGGTCGCTCGAGACCGATTTTCCGGTCTCGTCGCTCTTCACGGCCGGGCCGCACAGCGGCACCACGTTCGACATCATCGGCAGCGTGGGAGTCGCGATCCTCATGATCGTGGGCGCGACGGTGGCGATGGACCGCCTGCCGCGACTGCGCCGCCTGGCCCAACCGGTCGTCGCCGTGGGCACCATGTCCCTGACCGCCTACGTCGGCCACTTCGTCGTACAGGGCTGGCTGCCCGGGCTCGGCGCGACCTCCGACGAGAAGTCCTGGGTGACGCTGATCATGTTCGTCCTCGGGGCGATCGTGTTCGCCGGGATCTGGTCCCGCTTCTTCCGCCGCGGACCCCTGGAGTATCTGCTCAACGCCGCCACCAAGCCGGCGAAGCACATCCGGTGAGGCCCGGCGTCCCGGGAACGACGGAGGGGGCGAGCACCCGAAAAGAGGGTGCCCGCCCCCGACCGCTGTTCACGCAGGTCAGCCCTTGCCCTGGAGGCGCCAGATCTGGTTCTTCTTGTTGTTCAGCGCGCTCGCCGGGTCGCAGGTCCACTGGTGGATCTTCGCGCCGGGGGCCGTCGAGATCTCGCTGACGTCGACGCACTTGCCGCTGTGGACGGCGACCAGCTGGTAGTCCTTGCTGTTGCCGAGCGCGGTGACGGGGTTGAGGGTGAACATCTGGTTGGTGGCGCCGTTGCAGGTGTACTGGATGACGGCGGCACCGTCGGCCGTGGAGCGTCCCGAGACGTCCAGGCACTTGCCGCTGTGCTGGTTGACCACCGTGTAGGTGTTCGCCCGGCCGGCGACCGGCTTGAAGTCGAACATCTGCTGGTAGCCGCCCTCGCAGTGGTACTGCTGGTACTGCGTGCCGTTGGCCGTGCTGAGGTTGGTGTCGTCCAGGCACTGCCCGCTGTGCTGGGCCACCGCGACCGTGGAGATGGTGGTGTTCGACGGCGGCAGCAGGGTGACCGTGTAGCCGTCGGCGGCATTCGTCCACGGCACGCTCGCCGAGGCCGAGTTGCCGCTCACGGTCAGGGTCTGGTCCGAGACCGTCACCGGACCCGTCACCGCGCCGCCGCCGTTGTTCGGTATGCGCTGGACTATCGCGCGCACCCGGCCGTTCTCCACCACCGACGTGGTGTCGAGGCGGTTGAGGCTGACGGTGACGTTGCCGGTGTTGCCGTTGCTGCCCAGCAGGATCTTCGCGTTGCGAGCCGTGTTGTCCTTCGTCGCCAGCCCGTCGGTGTTCGTACCGGGCGTGACCTTCACGATGTTCCCGGTCTGGGAGCCGTAGTACCGGTAGAGGAACCACTCGCCCAGCGGCAGGTACTGGCCGGAGCTGCTCTTGGTGAGCAGGTTCGCCTGGAAGTCGTGCAGGTTGTTCGCAGACGCCCAGTTGGCGCGCAGGCCGTCGGCCCCGGCCCGCTCCAGACGGGAGATGTACCAGCCGCCACGTCCCGGGGTCTGCTCGGTCGGGCTGGCGTACTCGTTGACCTGGAACGGCCGACTTGTGGTCATCGACCGGGCCGCCAGCTTCGACCTGACAGCGCTCGAGTCCTCGACGGGGTCGCCGGGCAGGTCGTGCCAGCTGTAGACGTCCGGCTCGACGTTGTTGGCCTTGACGTAGTCCAGGTACGTGTTCCACCAGGACGAGCCGCCCGACGCGGGATTGCCGGCGGTGCTGGCGCCGACGATCACCGCATTCGGGAAGACCGCGCGGATCCTCTGGTAGGCACGCTTCCACATCTCCAGGTACTGGGCCTGTGGCCGGTCCCAGAAGGGATGCCAGTCGGGCTCGTTCCAGATGTCCCACTGGATGTCGGTCATGCCGGCCGCCTTCGCGTCGGCGAGGAGGCGGTCGTAGAAGGCGTCGAAGCGGGTCCAGTCGCCGTTGTCACCGGGGAACGTGGGTTCGGTGGTCCCGTCGGCGCCCCACAGGTCGTGCGGCAGGATGACGAAGGTGCCGCCGAGCGCCTTCGTGCGCTTGTACTGGGCGAGGGTGGAGTTCCAGCGGCGGTCGTATTTGCCGGCGACCCAGCCGCCGGGGTTGTCGAGCTGGGCGCCGCCGGCCCGCATGAACTTCCACTTGATGTCCTTGTAGAAGTGCTCCTGGGGCAGCGAGCCGTTCTCGGTCATCCCGTAGATGGTGCCCGAGGCACGGTAGGTGGGGGCGCCCCCGGCGGCGGAGAAGTCGACGGTGACGGTGGTGTCGGCGGCCTGGGCAGTCGTGCCGGGAAGGGCGACGGCCGCGACCGACGCGAACAGCGCCGCGAGCGCGGTGGTCCTACGCGGACGGCGGCCTCCTGCGGAGCCGGGCTCCGTGGTGCGTCCGGACGGTGGAAGGAAGCGGGACATGCGCATTTCGTTCTCCCGAAAGGGTGGGTGCTGCCTGGGCGGGGCGCCGGGGGGGCTCAGCCGCCGGTGTGCGCGGCGGGTGCGGGTGCGGCGTGCCGGAGTTCATGGGCTTCGGCGAGGAGGAGGTAGCTGCCGGCGGTCCAGGTGTAGGCGCGGTCGCGCAGGCCCGTGCCGGTGAGGGCGTCGAAGTTCTCGGCGAAGCCGTACGTTTCGCACAGGGCGCGGAAGCGGGCGCTGATCTCGTTTGCGAGGCGGTGGTGGCCGGCGCGGCGCAGGCCGTCCTCGATGAGGACGGTGGCCGGGGCCCAGATCGGGCCGCGCCAGTAGCCGTCGGCGAGGTAGTGCGGTGAGTCGGGAAGTTCGGTGGCGAGGCCGTGCGGTGTCAGGTGGTCCTCGATGCGTTCTGCCAGTACGGCGCTGACATCGTCCGGCAGGTGCTCGCCGAGCACGACGGGCATCAGGTCGAGCAGGCTGGAGCTGCTCCAGGTGTCCTCGCCGTGAGCGGAACGGGCGATGAACCGGTCGCCGTTCCAGAGCTCGTCGAACAGGGCGGCCTGGGTCTCCTCGGCCGTGCGCGTCCACTTGCGGGCGTCTTCCGGGCGCCCCAACTCGGTGGCGAGAAACGCGAGTTCGTGCAGTTGGAGGATGAGGAAGGCGGCCAGGTCGGCGGTGACGACCACACGTGCGGGGTCGAAGGTGGTGGCGTTGTCCCAGCCGCTGTCGTTGCCGTGCTGGTAGTGGGGCAGCGCGGCGCCGGGTGCGCGCCGCGCGGTGAGCCAGAAGTCCGTCCAGCGCTCCAGCATGCCGTACGTTTCGGCCAGCTCCGCCTGGTCGAGCGGCCTGGGCAGCCGTCTGCGCAGCCTGCCGAAGGCCCAGCCGTGGATGGGCGGTTTGACGAAGTTGTACAGCACCTCCGAGTGGGTGACCGAGTCGGGCAGGGCCCCGCTCTCGTCCTGGTGGTCGAAGGGCAGCGCGAACTGGTCTCGCGCCAGCTCGGGGCAACCGGGCGCCAGGGCGAGGGCGTTGAAACAGTGGTCCCAGCTCCAGACCTTGTCCATCCAGTGCTTGGACATCAGTACGGCGGGACGGCCGACCAGCCCTGCCGGGCGTACGGTCGCGGACCACAGGACGTAGGCTGCGAGTTCGGCGGCCGGGGTGGCGGACGAGCGCCAGGGGGCCACCGCGTCGACGAACTCCGCGAAGGAGTTCCGGGCAGCCTCCGCGACTTTGCCGAACGCCGCCGACGAGGCGTAGGGCGCTCGCGCCGCGTCGAATTCCTCCACCGCGATCTCCCAGCCTCCGCCGGAGTCCGCTGCGATGGTGACACCGCGCTCCGCGCTGCCCAGGGCTTCGGAGCCGGACATGTCGGTCACCGAGCCGGACAGTACGGTGACCCGGTATCGGCGTCCGGTCTCGTACGAGGTGAACACATACGCGTCGGCGACCGGCTCCCGGTAGAAGTAGGTGCCGTTGAAGGGAGTCAGGGTCTGCGCCGCCGCGCTGACGCGCAGGCCCAGACCCTCGCCGCATACGCGTACCGTGTCCGGGGACTCGTAGGCGAGTTCGATGTGTCCAGCCTCGTGGATCCAGCGGAGCAGGCTCGGTGTCGCTTCGACGCGCGTCTCGGCCCGGCCGCCCGTCGCCACTTCGAGCGGGACCAGGCGCAGGACGGCGTGCATGCCGTTCTGGTGCGAGACGAGGTGGAGGTCTTCAGCACGCGTCTTCTCCGCGAGTACGGGAGAGATACCGAACCAGGATCCGTGTGTGCTGAAGGGTATGTCGTGGACGGAGAAGGCCGGGCCGGACGGTGCGGCGGTCATGACGGGTGACTCGTTTCTCGAGCAGGGGGCAACGGCCGACCGGGGGCTCGGTCAGGTCGGGCGTAGTAGTAGTGGTGGTGGTGTGGCAGGACCTGGTCCCGGTCCGCGCCGCGGGCTCAGTCCTTGACCGCTCCGGCGGTCACGCCGGCGGCGACGTAGCGCTGGGCCAGGACGAGGATCACCGTGGCGGGCAGTGAGGCCACGACGGCGGTGGCCATGATGGCGTTCCACTCCTGGTTGTTGTTGCCGATGTAGTGGTAGATGCCGAGGGTGATCGGTTCGTGGGCGCCGCCGCCTGCGAGGGTGCTGGCGAAGACGAAGTCGGACCAGGACCACAGGAAGGCGAACAGGGACACCGTGACGACGGCGTTGCGGCTCATCGGCAGGACGATCGACCGGAAGGTCGTCAGGGGCCCGGCGCCGTCCATCGTCGCCGCCTGGAGCAGTTCGCCGGGGATGCCGGACATGAACGCGGTGAAGATGAGGACGGCGAAGGGGACGGCCAGGGTGGAGTCGGCGACGATCAGGCCGGGGACGGACTGGAGCAGGCCGAGCTGCAGGTAGATGGCGTAGAAGCCCATCGCCATGATGATGCCGGGGATCATCTGGGCGACCAGGAAGAGGAAGCCGAGCACGCCGCCGCCGCGCGGGCGGAGTTTGGCCAGCGCGTAGCCGGCGGGTGCGGCGAGGGCGACGGTCAGGACGACGGTGCCCAGGCCGATGACGAGGCTGGTGGCGAGGTAGGGCAACTGCTCGTCCAGGACGGCCCGGTAACCGGCCAGGGTGCCGTGCACGGGGAACAGGCCGGGCGGGCTCTTGCGCATGTCCTGGTCGCGGGTGAAGGACACGTTGAGCATCCAGTAGACCGGGAACAGCATGAGCGCGGTGAGGACGAGGCCCGTGGCCGTCTTCCACCAGGTGGTGCGGCGGGCCCGGCGCGGACGGTGTGCGGTCGCGATGGTTGTCATGACTCGTACTGCTTTCGCTGGACCCTGAGATACACCAGGCCGAAGACCAGGGCGGCGACGACGAGCAGGTTGCCGACGGCCGCGCCCGGGCCGAAGGCGGGCAGGAGGTTGCCGAAGCCGAGTTGGTAGGACCAGGTGGCGAAGGTGGTGGACGAGTCCGCCGGGCCGCCCTTGGTCATGATCCAGATGATGTCGAAGACCTTGAGCGTGTAGACCAGGCCCAGCAGCAGGGTGATCGCGGACACCGGGCGCAGCAGCGGGAAGGTGATGCTCCAGAACCGCCGCCAGGCACCCGCCCCGTCGAGGGCGGCGGCCTCGTACAGCGCACCGGGGATGGACTGCAGGCCGCTGTAGAGCACGACGAGGTTGAACGGCACACCGATCCAGATGTTCGCGATGATCACCGAGGTCAGCGACCAGGACGGTGAGGTCAGCCAGTTCACCGGGTCGACGCCGACGGCGTGCAGGGCCGCGTTGACGATGCCGGAGTCGCTGTTGAGCATCCACGACCAGGTGGAGGCCGACACGATCAGCGGCAGCAGCCAGGGCACCAGGAACAGGGCGCGCAGCGTGGCGGAGAGCCGGAAGTGCTGGTTGAAGAAGACCGCGAGGGCCAGGCCGATGGCGTACTGGAAGACCAGGCATACGGCGGTGAACACCGCGGTGTGCAGGAGCGCGGGGGCGAAGGTCGGGTCATCGAAGACGGTCCGGTAGTTGGCGAGACCGGTGAAGGGTGCGTCGCCCTGGACGAAGGAGCGGACGGTGTAGTTGCGCAGGCTCAGGTCGAGGTTGCGGTAGAGGGGATAGGCGTAGAAGAGGGCGAGGTAGAGGGTCACCGGGGCGAGGAACGCCCAGGCGGCCCACTGCTGGGAGGTAGGACGCCTCGGTGCCCTGGCGCGGGGCGGAGACGGGGCGGCGGTGGCCGCCCCGGTCTCTTCGCGCACCGGCAGCCGGTCCGGCACCTGTGTCGTGTGATTCATCAACCGGCCTCTGGCGCTGGCTACTTGGCGGCGGACTGTGCCGTGGCGAGCGCGTCCTCGGGTGACTTGGACCCGCTGAGGGCGGACTGGACCGCCTTCCACAACTGCTCGGAGATCTTCGGGTACTTGGTGCCCAGATCGTCACTCGTACGTCCCTTGGCCGCCTTGACCGCATCGACCCACGGCTTCAACTCGGCGTTGGCCGCGACCTGTTTGTCCTGGACCTCGCTGGTGGGTGCGACATAGGAGAGCGTGGTGTCGGTGACGAGGAGGTTCTCGCTGCTGGTCAGACAGGACACGAGCTTCTGCGAGGTGGCGTAGCGGCCGGTGTCGCCCTGCACCGGGATGGTGACGAACTCGCCGCCCGTCGGGGCCGCCGCGTTGCCGCCGGTGGCGTTCGGGACGGGGACGACTCCGTAGTCGAAGCCGGCCTTCTTGGCGCCTGCGAGCTGCCAGGTGCCGTTCTCGGCGAACGCGTAGTCGCCGCTGGCGAACTCCTGCCAGCTGGTGGTCTGGGTGTTGTTGAGCACCGAGTTGGGGGCGTAGCCCTTGTCCAGCCAGCCCTTCCACAGCGACAGCGCGGACACGGCTTCGGCGGAGTCGAGGTCGGTCAGCTGTGCGCCCGAGCCCCAGAACCAGGGCAGGAACTGGAAGCTGCCCTCCTCGGTACCGATCGCGGAGAAGGTGATGCCCTTCTTGCCGGCCTTCTCGACCTTCGCCAGCGCCGCCGTCAGCGACTTCCAGTCCTTGACGGAGCCGATGTCCACTCCGGCTTCCTTCAGCACCTCCTTGTTGTAGTAGAGGGCGAGGGTGTTGGCGCCGACCGGGGTGCCGTACGTCTTGCCGCCGGACTGGCCGGCCGCGAGCAGGTTGGGGTCCACCTTCGAGGTGTCGAGCTTGTTGTCGTCGGTCGTGGTGAGGACGCCCGCCTCGGCCAGGGTCGACACCACCGGGTTGTCGACGATGAGGACGTCCGCGGAGTTGTCCTGCTGCGCCGCCAGCAGCGCCTTGTTCGACAGATCACTGGTGTCGAAGGCCGTCCGCTTGATCTTCACTCCGGCCTTGGTGCCGCAGTCGTCCAGCAGCTTCGCCCAGTCCGAGCTCTTGTCGAACTGCGGGTACGGGTCCCAGATGGTGTACGCGCCGCCGTCCGCCTTCGCGGACGTGCTGCCCGAGCCGGAAGAGCATGCGGTGGTGCCGGTGGCGACGGCGACGACGGTCATGGCTGCGGCGGTGAGGCGCCGTCTGGTGGATCTGTTCATTGCGCGTTCCTCTGCGTTTTGGGCAAGGGGGTGCCGTGGGAGTGGCGATCAGGGGCGGCTGGTGCTGCTGGAGGGTGTTGAGGGGGCTTGGGTGAGGGGGTCTGGGTGAGGGGTCTGGGTGAGGGTGGCTAGAGGTTCGTGCCGGCGGGACCGGTGCTGGACCGCAGCGAGATCGGTGGCGCGAGCAGGTGGTGTCTAGGGGCGGCGTCGGGGTGGTCGAGCCGCTCGATGAGCAGGTCGACGGCAAGTTGGCCCATCTGTTCCGCCGGTACGTCCGCCGCGGTGAGCTGCGGGGTCACCGTCTCCGCCCAACGGCCGGCCACGACTCCGGTGACGGAGAAGTCGCGCGGCACATGGCGGCCGGCCACGGCCAGCCCC
>NZ_LLZG01000175.1 GCF_001509475.1 Streptomyces regalis | reverse complement strand
CCAGCTCCGGTATCGCCACCGCCGGCCCCGGCATCCTCCTGTCCTACGCCCTCGTCGGCACGCTCGTGGTGCTGGTGATGCGGATGCTCGGTGAGATGTTCGCGGCGATCTGCTCGCCGTTGCCCGAGCCGCCGATCACGATGCCGAGGGCGTCGGGGTCCGCGGCCGTCTTCTCCGCCGCGCGGAGGCAGAAGGGCGGGTAGTCGTCCTGGGCGTCGTAGATGTGGGGGCCGCAGTCGACCGGGTCGTGGCCCGCCGCTTTGAGCCATTCGACGAGGTGGTTCTTGAGTTCGAAGCCCGCATGGTCGGAGCCGAGATACACGCGCATGGAACGAGTGTGACACGGCTGTTTCGGGGCGGCAGCGCCGGGTGTCGATCAGGTCAATTGTGACGCACGCAATGGAAGCTCAAGAAAACCTCAAGTAACAATCATGAATCGAAGGTTCCCGAATCCGTTCCCCTCCGATTCACTGGTCCAACTCGTACACCGCACCACTACCGCTCGTGCGAGGACCGCTCCCCACGGCGCAAAGGAAATCCCTTCCATGACTTCGCAGCCGACCCAGAAGACGGCCGAACCGGCCGCAGGCGGCCACGGCCTACAGGCCGGACTCAAGAACCGTCATCTGTCCATGATCGCCATCGGTGGCGTCATCGGCGCCCAGCTCCGGTATCGCCACCGCCGGCCCCGGCATCCTCCTGTCCTACGCCCTCGTCGGCACGCTCGTGGTGCTGGTGATGCGGATGCTCGGTGAGATGTCCGCGGCCAACCCGACGTCCGGGTCGTTCTCCGCCCACGCCGACCGGGCGCTCGGGCCCTGGGCCGGTTTCTCCATCGGCTGGCTGTACTGGTTCTTCTGGGTGGTCGTGCTGGCGGTCGAGGCGACCGCCGGTGCGGAGATCCTGGAGGGCTGGATACCGGCCGTCCCGCAGTGGGGCTGGGCACTGATCGTGATGGTGGTGCTGACCGCCACCAACCTCGTCTCCGTCGGGTCGTACGGCGAGTTCGAGTTCTGGTTCGCCGGGATCAAGGTCGTCGCCATCGCCGCCTTCATCGTCATCGGCGGACTGGCCGTCTTCGGCTTGCTGCCGGGCGTCGACAGCGATCAGGCCGGGCTGAGCAACCTCACCGACCACGGCGGCTTCCTGCCCAACGGGGCAGGTGCGATCCTCACAGGTGTGCTGCTCGTCGTCTTCTCCTTCATGGGCAGCGAGATCGCCACCCTCGCCGCCGGTGAGTCCGAGAACCCGCAGCGTGCCGTCACCAAGGCCACCAACAGCATCATCTGGCGGGTCGCCGTCTTCTACCTCGGCTCGATCTTCGTCGTGGTGGCCCTGCTGCCCTGGGACAGCAAGTCCATCAAGGACGACGGCTCGTACGTGGCCGCGCTCGACTCCCTCGGCATCCCGCACGCCGGTCAGATCATGAACTTCATCGTGCTGACCTCGGTGCTGTCCTGCCTCAACTCCGGCCTCTACACCGCCTCCCGCATGGCCTTCTCGCTCGGCCAGCGCGGTGACGCGCCGAAGGCCTTCGCCCGCACGACCGGCAACGGCGTGCCGCGGACGGCGATCCTCGCGTCGGTCGTGTTCGGCTTCGTGGCCGTGTTCTTCAACTACAAGTTCCCCGACTCCGTCTTCCTCTTCCTCGTCAACTCCTCCGGTGCTGTCGCCCTGTTCGTCTGGCTGGTGATCTGCTTCTCGCAGCTGCGCATGCGGAAGATCATCCAGGCCGAGGCGCCGGAGAAGCTGGTCGTGAGGATGTGGCTGTACCCCTATCTGACCTGGGCGACGGCCGCGCTGATCGTGTTCGTGCTCGGCTACATGCTGACCGACACCGAGCACGACGGGCGCTCGACCGTGCTGCTGTCGCTGCTGGTGGCGGCGGTCGTGCTGGTCATCGCCTTCGTGAAGCAGAGGTTCCGCGGCGGGCGTGCGGCGGCTGCCGCGGCGGCTGCCTCGGATGAGGTGCGCGACGAGGTCAAGACCGGCTGACGGTCGGTCCGATTGCTGTAGTCGTCCTTGGCCGTCCTGGCCCGGTGGGCCCTGAGGTGCGTGCGTACGCGCCTCAGGGCCCGACCCATGTCCCGCCGAACCATGTCCCGACCCATGTCGCGAACCATGTGCTGTCACAGCACCGTGAAGCTGTCCCTCACCTTCTCGTAGGTCCTGAGGGCCTGCGCCTCGATGTCCGGCTGGTACCAGGTGTTGATCTGGTACGACTTGCCGTCCACGGTGAAGCCCAGCAGTTGGGCGTGCCAGGGGGCGCCCTGGAGAGTGAAGGTGTACTCCCAGACGACCGCCGGGTGCCCGCGGAACGTCGTCCGTTCCAGGCGGATCTTGCGGTACTGGCCCTGCTGGGCGTTCTCCTCCGACTTCTGCCAGGAGTCCATCAGGTCGTCGCGGGCCAAGGACGACTTGGCGGCGAGTTCCTGTCTGGCGTCCGGTGAGGTGTAGTGCACCTCCGACCCCGTCTTGACGTCCCGCCGCCAGCCCTCGGGCGTCACCCACGCGAACCCGCCCGCCTCCCGGCGCGCTCCGGGCGGCAGGCTCTGCGGCCTCGATGTGCCCTCGACCGTCGGAGACGGGGCGCTGCCGGGGGAGGACGGCGATGATGACGGCGATGACGAGGAGTCGGCCTGATTGTCCTTCGGTGAACCGGGGTTGGTCGCCAGGAGGACCGCCACGACGGCGCCCCCGGCGACGATTCCGACGGCGGCGATGAGGCCGGTGCGGCGACGCCCACGCCGGGGTCGGGGTCGGGCCGGGACCGCGGGTCCGGGGAGCTCCCCGGGCGGCATGGAGTTGCTGGAGTTGTACGACCGCGCGGCGGCGGGCACGAGTTCCGGCTCCGGGTTCGGCCGTCGCTCGGTCACCGCTTCGGCGCGGGACAGGGAGACGCCGGTGCGGCTGGGTGTGGCGCCCGTGGAATTGCCGGTCGGGGTGGGTGAGCGGACCTCCGAACGGGCCTCTGGGGCGAGTTCGGTGGAGGTGTTGGGGGGTCGGGGGGTC
>NZ_LLZG01000174.1 GCF_001509475.1 Streptomyces regalis | reverse complement strand
AGCCTCCACGGGCTCGACAGCCTCGGATCCGGACACGTTCTCACTGGTCATCGATGCATCTTCCATGATCGGGAGTTACACCGAACGTCTTACAGTCCCACGAGGGCTTCGCTGGCGTCACCAGCGCGCTCGGTTCCGGGGCAGGCCGACTGCAAGCAGTCGAGGATATGCCGAGGGCCTCACATCCGGCAGGAGGCGCAAGGTCTTGATGGGGAGTGGAGCAGAAGAGTATCGGGCTGCGGGGGTGGAGCTGAGCCCTAATGGCGGTTGTCGCGGATGTGAATCTTGCCGTAGCTGCCTGTCGAGGTCCTTTCATGCGCCCGGCTGCTACAGCACTGCGGGTTAGCCGGATTGCCCTGAAGCTGCTCCTCCGCGGACTGACGCTGTAGGGGGCCGTGCCCAAGCTGGTGGGGCGGTCAATAGTTCAAGGGTGTCCTCTGGAGGCATCGGCTCCCTCAGGGGCTCTCCTCGTCGTCCGTCTTCGGCAGCACGCGCAGAGCCATCACGGTGCCTTCGGCGCCGAAGGAAACGGGACCCCACAGCGGTGCCGTGGTGCTGGTCGGGTATGTGTCACGTAGTTCGTACGCCCGGTTCCGGTATGACTCCACCCGTCCCTTGACCAGCAGGTCGTACAGTTCCTCGGATATCCCGGAGAACGCCTCGACACGGATCCGGTTGAGTCGGAAGACCTGATCGGTTCCGACGTACACCGTCGGCCCTATCTTGTGCCGCGCGTCCCGGACGCTGGACGAACCGGCGAACGTCTGCTGCTTGTAGTGCTTGTGGCCCTGCTTATCGGTCAGGTACTGGGCGATCTCGGTGCCCGCACCAGCGAAGGCCAGCTGGCCAGCGGCTCCAGTGCGCGCGAGCAGCTGGCCGTACCAGCCAAGCTCCTTGCCGGGTATAAGGAACCCGTCCTGAATCCGTTCCCTGCGGCCGTCGGCAGGGACGTTCACCGCGCCGGCGTACGCGAGGTTCCGTTCCGACAGCACTGCGTCCGCACACCCTCGCCCCGCGGCCGGCCTCGCGGGCAGCAGTCCTGCGCCCGGCGCCTGCAGAGCGTTGACGGTGATTCCGTCCACCGCGAGTAGTTCGGTGGATATCAAGAGGCACGGCGTGGTGTTCCACTCGGCAAGGTGGAAGTGCTCGGCGCGCTCGCTGCCCCTGGCCAGCTGCTTGAATGCTGAGCGGTCAGCTTTGGCGGTGCGCTTGCTGGCCTTCTGATGGTTGCCGCTGACCGTCACCACGAAGACGCGTGACCGCTCGCCCGGCCGCCATGCTTCGATGAAGAAGTCGGGTCGTGGCCGGGCGCCCAGGGACGGTCGAGGGCCGGAGCGCGCGAAGCCCGCCAGGAGTATGGCTTCCGCGTCCAGGGTGGAGACCATGTGGTCCGGGAAGTGGTTCCGCACGGTGCGTTCGGCGACGGCGAGTCCGAAGGCTCGCCCCAATTCCCGTGCCTGCATGGCTCTGTAGGAGAGCTCGGGGCTTTGGCCGTCGTCGGTGAGGGCCAGGTGGCCGCCGGGACCGGTGGCCATGGCCTGGCAATACTTCAGTCCTTGCCAGTGTTCGGCCAGCCCTCTGCCGCGTCCATGACGGGCGAGGGTGGTGGCTCGCGCGAAGACGCTTAGCAAGTCCCAGGGGGTGGAGACGAGATCCTGGCGGTCGGCGCCTTGTAACGGTCCGAGTTCGGGCTTGCGGAAACTCGGCTCTTTCTCGTCCCGGTTCCGTGCGCGCTGTCGATCGATGGCCGCGGCGGCCTTGTCCATGTCCGTGACCAGTGCGGCGGTCGAATTGATACGGACGGGGATCGTTGTGCTGAGCCGGTCGAGTACCTCTTCCACAGATGCTGACATGGCTCGGCACCGTACGAGCGAAGGTATGGGCGCACGCAAGTGCGCATGGGCGCTTGCGTTGCCTCAGCGAGGCGGGCACACGATCATCGGTCCGCCTGGCAGGTCAGGAGGGCGAAGGCACCGTGTCGGTATATCCCTGTCAGCTCAAGCCGTTGGTGACACTGAGCAACCATGCGCGGATGCCGACCGGGCCAATGGAGCGTGCCGCGACGCAGGCCTGCCAGCACTGAGTCAGCACGCCGGCAACCCCGTGCTGGTTCCGTGCTGACTACCAGACCGGGAATCATGGAAAACCGCAGGTCCTAGCCCCGATCGAATGAGTTGTCGTACCACTCGATGGTGGTGCCGATGAGGCTGGCGGCGACGATGCGACGGAGGTTGTTCGGCGTTGGTGGAGCGGTTGCTGCTGAGGTCATGTGCGCCACTTCCTCGTGTGCGGTGGGGACGTGCGCCACTTCCTCGTGTGCGGTGGGGACGGGTACGTGTTCGCACACGGTAGGAATCTGCAGGTCAGGGGCACATGTGGTGGGACTACATAGTTCGGGAGCGGGGTGTGCGTGTCGCCCCTATGTCGGTGCTTCGCGGGCCGCTGCGAGGGCTTGATCAGTGACAGATCGGGCAGTGTCTGTGTTGCGTCATTCGGGATGATTTGACGCTGGCGTGCTGACTCCCGTGCTGGTTCGGTGCTGACTAAAAGCGCACGTCATCAGCCGTCTCCACCTCTCCCGTGCTGACTTGGTGCTGACTACGCTGCGTTGAACTCCGTCATCTGGGTCGATCGGACAGCTGCTGTCGCCTGGTCCAGCATGGAGCCGAGGCCTGACACCTCAAGGGTGTCGCAAGTGTCCCCGCGGGCGATCGCGTCAGTTGGTAGACCGCAAATGGGCGACGCGAATGGCGATGTCCACGCTCACCTTCGAGGGTGGGGGCCTGGGGGCCTCGCTGAACAAGGGATGGCGGTGCCCGTCCGGCATGCCCGTCAGCGCGGTTGCGTGGACGGCACGAGGCCCATGCCGCGCCTGCCGGACCGGCCCGCCCGCTCACGCCCAGTATGGACTGGGAGATGGCCGTGCTCGGCGATCTAGATGATCAATTCCAAGGGATGCCTGCGGAGGGTGTGGGGTGGGCGGCGGCCGAAGCCACCGCGAGACGGTCAGGCGGCGGGCTGCCGGCCCTGGTTGTCGAGGTGGCAGCGGGCGGTCAGGCGTCAGGGTCGACTTCGGGGTGCGTGAACCGCACGGGCTTGCCCAGCGACCGGGCGTAGGCGATTTCGGCTCGGGTGCTGTCTCCGATGTAGTCGCCGACTACGAGCACCTCATCAGCGAGCCGGATCTTCGCCCGGTGCAGATCGTCGAGTCGAACCTTCAGCGCCTCGGCCTCGACAGGATCGGACCAAAGTTCGTGCGGCGACTTCATGTCACAGCCCGGTTTGACGACAATCTTTCCGGCTTTGGTCTCCCGCAGATCGGCCTCGTTCATCTCAGTCATGAAGCGGGTGGAGCCGCAGATCACGACGATACGCGGGAGGCTCAACTGCTTCTTCGCGTCGGCGAGCTTCTCCGCGGGGGTGAGCAGATCCGGGTATGACACTGGTTCCTCCTGGTGGTGTGGTCCAAGGGGTGCCTGCGGAGACGAGAACGAGGGTGTCCAAGATCGTTTTGTGACGAACGACGTGGACACCCTCGCGACAGCACTCTATGCGACGACCGACGACATGCTGAAGGAGCATTCCGACCTGGCGCCGTGGCGCCCGCCGGTCGGCATTACGCCCCGCCTGAGCGATGCCGAACTGGTCACCCTCGCCACGATGCAGGCCATACTCGGCTACACCTTTGAGGCCAAATGGCTCCGCCATGCCCGTGCCCACCTGCGCCACCTCTTCCCCTACCTGCCCCAGCAGCCCGGCTACAACAAGCGGCTGCGCAAGGCCGCCGGTCTGATGCGAAGCGTCAACCGGATCCTGGCCACCACCACCTCGGTGTGGAGCGAGACGTATGGGTCGTGGACTCCACCCCGGTGGAATGCGGCCGCTCCCGCGAGACCCTCCTTGACCTCCTGGCAGCCGAACGCGAACTTCTGCGAGAGCGCCCCCGACAGACTCTCATCGGCGACAAGAACTACTTCGGCCGTGGTTTCGAACGCGAACTGTCCGAGCATGGAGTCCAGTTGCTGCGGCCTGCCCGTAAGGTGAACGGGAACGGCCTGGCGCAGCCTTGTTCAAGCCGCTGCGACAGGTCATCGAATCGAATCAACGAGACCTTCAAGGGACAGCTTGACCTCGAACGGCACCGAGGGCACACACCCGGACGTGTCATAGCCCGCGTCATGCAACGCATCCTCGCGCTGACCGCCGCGATTTGGCACAACGACGCCACCGGACAAACCGTCCTACGCCCACTGATCGCCTACTATCACTGACCCCCTGGAATAGATCATCTAGGGCTGTTCCACTTGTTCTGGAACTGGATCGGGCGATCTCAGGAAGAGATCGTGCAGGCCCGTCAGGACTGGATGGAACGCTCCCGGTTCGGGGAGGTGAAGGGGTACGACGGTGCCCCCCTGCCCGCACCGGAACTACCGCCGGTGCCGTTGAAACCGCGGGGAAGGGTGCGCTGACCTGCGGGAACGCTTCAGTGTTGGTGGCTGCTGCTTGGAGGCGGTCGGGTAATTCTCACTGGCTGCTGACTGCCTGCCAGAAGACGTCCCAACAGCCACCTGGCTCAGGTCGGTGCGGTTGGCGATTCCACAGTG
>NZ_LLZG01000173.1 GCF_001509475.1 Streptomyces regalis | reverse complement strand
CTCCCACCCCCACCCTCACCTCCCAACCCCCACTCAAGATCGGCATCCTCATCGGCAGCGTCCGCCCCGGTCGTTTTGCCGACAAGGTCTCCCAGTGGTTCGTCTCCGAGGTCGGTCGGCGCGGGGACATGGAGACGTACGTCATCGACCTGTCGGAACCTGCTCTCGCCGACGAACTCAAGCTCACCCTGGAGCGGTCCGCAGCTGCGGATGACGCCCCGACGCTGGCGCAGCGCATCGGTGGGCTCGATGGGTTCGTCGTCGTGACGCCCGAGTACAACCATGGGTACCCCGCCGCGCTGAAGCTGGCCATCGACTACGTCTACCGGGAGTGGCGGGCCAAGCCGGTGGGGTTCGTCTCGTACGGCGGTATGGCCGGAGGGCAGCGGGCAGTGGAGCAGCTTCGGCAGGTCTTCGCCGAGCTGCACGCCGTCACCTTGCGCGACACCGTCAGCTTCCACATGGCCTGGGAGCAGTTCGACGGCGAGGGCCGCCCGCACGACCAGGACGGCACCGCCAAGGCCGCGGCCGTGCTGCTGGACCAGCTCGCCTGGTGGGGGCTGACTCTGCGCGAGGGCCGGGCCGTCAGGCCGTACGCCTCCTGAACCCCTCAAGGGGATCAGGACACCGAAACCCGAGCGAACCGCCCCGCCACCCGCAGATCCCCCTCCACCCGCCCGGCCGTCTCCACCAGCTCCGGCAGCACGTCCCGCACGCACTCCTCCATCGACCACCGAGCCGCATGCATGGCCACGTTCACCGCGGCGACCACCCGGCCCGTCCGGTCCCGTACCGGTACCGCCACCGACCGCAGGCCCTCCTCCAACTCCTCGTCGACCAGGGCGTATCCGCGCTTGCGGATGTCCTCCAGCACGGTCGCGAGAGCCGAGGGGTCCGTGATCGTACGAGGGGTCAGCGGGTGCAGTTCGCCCAGTGCGGCAGCCAACTGCCGTTCCCCGGCCGGGGTATCCGCCAGCAGCACCCTGCCCAGGGACGTCGCATACGCCGGCAGCCGCGTGCCGACCGTGATGTTGACGCTCATCACGCGGTGGGTGGCGGCCCGGGCCGTGTACTGGATCTCCTCACCCGACGGCGTCAGCACCGCCAGCGACGCCGACTCGTGGACCCGGTCGGCGAGTTCGGCCAGATGCGGGGCCGCGATCTGGGACAGGGACGTGCGGGACAGGGGCGGGTAGCCCAGCGACAGTACGCGCGGGGTCAGCGTGAAGCCTCGGTTTCCCGACTGGCGTACCAGGCCCAGATACTCGTACGTGATGAGTGCCCTGCGTGCCGTGGCGCGGGCCAGGCCCGTCGCGCGGGCCACGTCCGTGAGCGTCAGCTCGGCCCGGCCCTCGCCGAAGGCGGTCAGTACGGTCAGCCCGCGCGCCAGCGACTCGACGAACTCCCGGCCCAGTTCCTGCTTGGACGCGCCCGTCCAGATCGCCAGGCCCGCCGGTGCCGCCCCGGGCTGCGGCTGCGGTGCCTCGCGCAGTTCGCGCTCCATCTTCGCCACCGCGGTCCGCAGGCGGGGGAGGAGCGTGTCGCGCAGGTTCGCGGCGGTGTGGCGGCTCGTGTGGCTGACCACGTTCGCCACGCAGGCGATACGGCCGCCCGCGCGAGGATCCCGTACCGGTACCGATACGGCCACCAGCCCCGGCTCGATCAACTGGTCGTCCAGCGCCCAGCCGTCCTTGCGTGCGCGCTGCGCCCGGCGCTCGAAGTCCTCGTCGGACAACGCGTGTTCCCGGGGCGGTACGGCGGGAAAGTCCCGGTCCTGCGGGTCCGCCGCCCGGCGCTCGCGCCAGGTCTGCCACTCCGCGTCCGTCCACTCCGCCGCGAACAGCGGGCCCGGTGCGGTGCGTTCGGCCGGAAGCAGGTCGCCGATGCGGAAGCTGAGGGACATCGCGCGGCGGCGGGTCGCCTGGTGGATGAAGCGGATGCCGTCGCGGTCGGCGACCGCCAACGACACCGACTCGTCCAGCTCGTCGGCGAGCGCGTCCGCGTGGGAGGAGAGAAGGGCGGGCATGCCCAGGGCGGCCAGGTAGGCGTTGCCGAGTTCCATCACGCGGGGTGCGAGGACCACGTCGCGGCCGTCGAGACGGACGTACCCCATGCGCGCGAGCGTGGACGCGATGCGGTCCACCGTGGAGCGGGCCAGCCCGGTGGCCCGCTCCAGCCCGCTCGCGCTCAGCGTCCCGCCCGCCTCCGTCAGCTGCCGCAGCACCGCGACGCCACGGATCAACGGCGTCACCGCCTCCGCCGGTACAGCAGGGGCGGCGTCCATGGTCGTCTTCGCGGGCATCGGCTCTCCGGTACGGCGGTCGCAGCAGGCTCTCACCGTAATGCGACCCACGCGCGCGTACGCCGGCGACGCAGACGTGGCGGACGTGCGCGGACGTGCGCGAACGTGCGCAGACGTACGCAGACGTATGAATCGCCGGGCATGCCACCCCCCGTAGCCACCCCTACCCCCGCGACACCCACACCCGATACTCGCCCTCCACATC
>NZ_LLZG01000172.1 GCF_001509475.1 Streptomyces regalis | reverse complement strand
GAAAGCGAACAAGCCCCACGGGGTTTCCCATGTTGTCTAGGCCCACCGTCAAGCATCACCTGGGACCAGAACGTCAGGCATCACCTGGGATCCGACAGGGATGAGGCGCTTGCCGTCGTGGCTCCGCACGTGAGGGCCGTTGCCGTCCAAGGCGTCCAAGAGCCGGATCGCGAAGACCTCGGCCATGCGCTCGCTGACCTCTTCGGGCGTGAGCCATGCGACGGCTGTCGACTCATTAGACGTGCGCTCGGTGCCGCCGGAAGGCTTGCAGCGGAAGACCAGGGCCACGATGCCCCGGGTCGTGTTCTTGTAGACCCCGGTGAGCTCGTCCACCTCGACGTGGATGCCGGTCTCCTCCAGGACCTCCCGGGCGACGCCCGTCTCGGGGGCCTCGTCCAGTTCGAGCACTCCGCCGGGGAGTTCCCAGAGCCGTTCACTTCCATGCCGTGATCCGCCTCGACGGACCGGACGGACCCGATGATCCGCCGCCGGCCTGGGCCAGATCAGCCCGCCCGCACACTGCGCTGGGGCACACAGCTCGATGTCCAGCCGATCGGCGCCTTCGGCCACGGCGAGGAGATCACCGAAGCGGCCGTGGCCTCCTACGTAGCCAAGTACGCGACCAAGGCGGCTGAGACGACCGGCACCGTAGACCGTCGGATCGGCAACAAAGAGGCCCTCGCGCTGCTCGGCGTACCCGACCACCCCGCCCGGCTCATCGCCGCGTGCCTCGACCTGCACGCGCTCTACCCAGACCGCAGGCTGCGCGACTGGGCTCACATGCTCGGCTTCCGGGGCCACTTCTCCACCAAGTCCCGCCAGTACTCCACCACCCTCGGCGCCCTCCGCCAGACCCGCGCCGACTATCGCGCCGCACAACAACGCGAAGCCCTCGGCCTGCCCGACCCCGAAGACAACCCGGAGGCAACCACGCTCACCCTCGCCCACTGGACCTACGCCGGCCACGGCCACACTCCCGGCGAATCCTGGCTCGCCGCCAACATCCACCGCGACATCCAGCACAACCGCGAGATCGCCCGCGAAGTCAGGCCCGACCTGGACGCACACGAGACAGCGGGGGAGTGGTGATGGCTGATCGACTCTTGGACGTCAAGCAGGTCGCCGCTCGCCTTGGTACAGGCGTCCGCTTTCCCCGTCGGCTGATCGAAGAACGCCGCATCGCCTTCGTCAAAGTCGGCCGTAACGTGCGGATCTCCGAGCGCGTGTTGGACGAGTACATCGCCGCGAACACCGTTCAGCCGGTGACCGTTCGGCCGGGCGTGCTCAGGAGGGTTGCCTGATGGCGAATAACCAGGGCAGGCGTCGCCGCTTCGGCTCGGTACGACAGCTCAAGTCTGGGCGCTGGCAGGCCCGTTACCGTGATCCGAACACGGGCCAGCTCCGGAGCGCGGAGGAGACCTACGCCAGCAAGACTGATGCTGAGGTCGCACTGACCCACATCGAGGCGGACATCACGCGTGGTCAGTGGAACGACCCCGACGCGGGCAAGGTCCACTTCGGCGAGTACGCCACGGCGTGGCTCAAGGACCGCAAGCTTGCTGCCCGTTCACGCGAGCGGCACGAGTCGGTGATCCGGCTGCACCTGCTGCCCACCTTCGGTGAGCGGCCGCTGTCCTCGATCACGACAGCGCAGGTTCGAGCGTGGCGCACGAAGTGTCTGGAGCGGACCGGTGAACCGACTGTGGTCAAGGCGTACCAGATCATGCGAGCGATCCTGAACACGGCGGTTGATGATGAGCTGATCAGCCGCAACCGGTGCCGGATCAAGGGCGCCGACAGCTACGACGTGCCGGAACGGCCCGTCCTCACCGTGGCTGAGGTGTACGCCGTGTCCGACTCGATCGCCCCGCGCTACCGGTTGCTCGTCCTCCTCGCCGCCTTCGCTGGACTGCGGTTCGGGGAACTGGCCTCACTCCGCCGGCGGGACGTCGACACCGACAACGCCGCGCTCATGGTTCAGCGCTCGCAAGCTGAGATGCAGACCGGGGCGCTCTTCGACAAGGCACCCAAGTCCAACGCCGGCGTCCGCCCGGTGGCCTTCCCGACCGAACTCCTGCCGGACGTGAAGCGCCACCTCGACGCCTACGCCGGAGCCGGCCGGCGGGACGGTCACGTCTTCCTCGGTCCCCAGGGCGGTCGACTCCGCCGGAGCAACTTCCGCGACGACTGGATCAGCGCGCGAAAAAAGGCGGGCATCACCGTAGACGTGCACTTCCACGATCTTCGACACACCGGGAACACCCTCGCCGCGTCTGGTGCGAGCCTGCGCGAACTGATGACTCGGATGGGCCACAGCACGCCGAGCGCGGCGCTGATCTATCAGCACATGGTCAACGGCCGTGACCGCGAGATCGCCGATCGGCTCGGCTCGATGATCCGCAAGGAACGGGGTGATGCGGACTCTTAGACGTCATCTCATTTGGCTGGGTAAGCTGCCGGTCGTGGCAGGGATCGTTGAGCGGCTGGTGCCGGACGAGTTGTGGGAGCTGTTCGCGCGGGT
>NZ_LLZG01000171.1 GCF_001509475.1 Streptomyces regalis | reverse complement strand
CTGATCCTTGCGCGGCATCGAGGCGAAGACGTCAGCCACGAATAACGCCAACTTCGCCCGAGCACGGTTCACTTCATGTGCATCCACACCACCAACATGTCCCCAAACAGGACCGCGAGACAGACCTAACGGAGCCCTACTAGGCCGGTGGGACGAAGCCCGTGGTGGGCCGCTCGGCTGATGACTCGTCCTGTGCCGCCGGGGCGGCCGGGGCCGGCCGTACCGCGTCCTGCGGCGCAGGCAGAGGCGGAGCAGCAGCGGGCGACACAGCCGGAGGACCGTACACGCCCGGGGCACCAGTCTCAGCCCCCACACCACTCACAGGATTCACCCCACCCACAGGGCTCGCACCCCCTGCCGCACCGGCACCAGCAGGCACTGCACCCGCGGTCGGCCCATTCCCGAACGCGCGCCGCGCCTCCCGCGCTTGCCGTTCCTGCAGAACCGCCGCGAGATACGCCGCCGGCGGCACGCCCTGCGGCGCCGGGGCGCCCGTACGCGCCGCGAGGTCCGTGGCCAGCCGCTCCGCCATGCTCCATCCGACCTGCGGGTCGAGTTGCTGCATGCGCGTCAGGTACTGGCGAATGGCCAGCCACAGCCCATCCGGAACCGCCGAAAGGTCCAGCCCCGAGAACCGTCCGGCCAACCACGGCGGAGGCGGAGGAACGAAGCCTGTCCGGGTGAGGGGCACTCGTTCTCGTACGACGAGCGTCCCGGCGAACACGTCACCGAGCCGACGCCCACGCGCGGACACGAGCGAAGCGATGACGGCGACGACACCAAGCGTCATCAGAATCTCGATCACGCCTATGAGGCCCCGCACCAGCGCGTGCCGGAACCGGATGGGCCCGCCGTCGTCTCGCACCACGCGCAGCCCGCACGCCAGCTTCCCGAGCGAGCGCCCATGGCTGAGCGTCTCAACCGCGATCGGCCCGCCGACCAGCAGCAGAACGAACATCGCGATCGACAGCGCGGTCTGCGCCGCCTCGTCCAGAGAGGCGGTGGCAGCCACCACACCAATGGTCAGGACGATGTAGGCGATCACGGCCACGGCCAGATCGAGCAGCACGGCAAGCGCCCTGCTGGGCAGCTTCGCGGGGCGCAACTCCAGCGCCACCGCCTCGCCCGTCACCAGCTCACTCACGCGGTCCGTCCTTCCCCTGACCTGCCCCTGGAATGGCCAGTCTGCCAAGCTGAGGGCGCATTGCGTCGCAGTACGACAAGCTGACACCTACGACGAGCCGTCGACGAACAGCCGGGGAGCAGGAAAGCAGATGGACCTCGACGTCTTCGTCACCGCCCACCGAGCCGAGTGGGACCGCCTGGACGCCCTGCTCGGGCGCCAGCGCCGTCTAACGGGCGCCGAGGCCGACGAACTCGTCGCCCTCTATCAGCGCACGGCCACCCATCTTTCCCTGATCCAGTCCAGCGCCCCGGACCCGCAGCTGACGGGCAGGCTCAGCCAACTTGTGGCACGCGCGCGTAGTGCCGTGACCGGCACGCGACGCGCCTCCTGGCGCGATGTCACCCGCTTCCTTGCCCACGGTTTCCCAGCCGCGGTCTACCGGTCGCGCCACTGGTGGGTTCCCACGGCGCTTCTGTCGACCCTCATCGCAGCTCTCCTGGGCTGGTGGATCGGCACACACCCTGAAATACAGGCCACCATCGCGGCCCCCAGCGAGCTCCGCGAGCTCACGCGCCCCGGCGGCCAGTACGAGACGTACTACTCCAGCCACCCAGCGGCGTCCTTCGCGGCCCAGGTCTGGACGAACAACGCCTGGGCCGCCGCCCTGTGTCTGATCCTTGGCATCTTTCTAGGCCTCCCAGTGCTCTGGATCCTCTTCCAGAACATGCTCAACCTCGGTGTCGGCTTCGGCCTGATGTCCTCGGCAGGACGCCTCGATACCTTCCTCGGCCTCGTCCTGCCGCACGGTCTCCTCGAACTGACCGCAGTCTTCGTCGCCACCGGCACAGGCCTACGCCTCGGTTGGACCCTTATCGACCCGGGCCCCCGCACCCGACGCGCCGCCCTCGCCGAGGAAGGCCGAGCCGCGATCAGCATGGCGATAGGCCTCGCCTTGGTCCTCTTCGTCTCCGGCGCCATCGAAGGCTTCGTCACTCCGTCGGGCCTGCCCACTTGGGCGCGCATCACCATCGGCGTCGCCGCTGAGCTGGCCTTCCTCGCATACGTGTATGTCCTCGGCGGACGTGCCGCCCGCGCCGGCGAGACGGGCGACGTCGAGGCGGCCGAGCGCAGCGCCGCCGTGCCAACGGCGGCTTGATGTGCGGACACCCCTGCTGAGCTGCTAGTCTCCTCTTCGCCCCACAAGAGCCGTTGACACGGAGCGAGTGGGGAGGTAGATTCGAACAGTTGCCTGGACATGGATGTAGATCCCAGCCGGGCAGAGTGAGTATCTGTCTGCTTCAGTGGAACATCGATTCCCGAGAAGCCCCTCCCGATGATTTCGGAAATGAGTGGCCGGTCAGTCCGGCCCGGAACTTCTGATAAAGTCGGAACCGCCGGAAAGGGAAACGCGAGAGCGGAAACCTGGAAAGCGCCGAGGAAATCGGATCGAGAAAAGATCTGATAGAGTCGGAAACGCAAGACCGAAGGGAAG
>NZ_LLZG01000170.1 GCF_001509475.1 Streptomyces regalis | reverse complement strand
AAGACCGCGCTGAACGCCTTCGACATCACCTTCGACGGCCGCCTCTCTGCAGCCCGTCAGTAACCGTCAACCCGGTTACACCGCTCGTTTGACAGACCCCCCGACCGGCACTTGAGCGGCAGCCACCCGCGGCCCGTGGACGCCTGGCCTTGAGCGCTGTCCTCGGCCTTCGCCGACGTCCTGTCAGGGCCCGGCCCCACCTCGATCCCCGTGGCCTGCAGCGGTCCATGGCCTGCCGGGGCCCGCCCTCCGGCGCACCACGCCCGCGATCCGCTGGCAGTCCGGTGCCGCGTCGACGGCAGGCCGTCCCACCACCCAGGCACCGTCGAGCAGTCGGCCGGGGGCAGGACGCAAACGCGGCACCACAGCCGGTGGCGGCCGCGCGCGAAGACGCGGAGGTGCGGGCGAAACCGGTCTGGCTGTGGTGCTCAGCCGGCGCCGCGACGCCGGTGGACGTGGACCGCTGGTGGCAGTCGTTCCTTCGCCGCACCCAGCTGTCCCGGTAGAGCTCGACCGTGGGGAAGCCGCTGATGATGCCCTGTGGCATCAACAGTCCGTCGGCGGTGCTCAGCAGTCCCCCGGTGTTGTCGATGATTTCCGTCGGTGCCTGTTTGAACCGGAGTCGGATGCCTGGTGCCTCGGCGTGGGTGGCGCGGGCGAGTTCGGCGCCGAAGACGGCCACCGCGTTGTCGGAGGAGATCAGCTTGAACTCATGTTCCTCGCGGGTGGGGGTCGAAATCGGCCTGGCTGGTGAAGACACGCTCCAGTAGGCCGCAGGCGGTGGCGGTGCGGTCCTGGAGGGCCATGCCGCGGGCGGTCAGTTCGTAGCGTCCGCCGGCCCGGGAGAGCAGGTCGTCGTCGAAGTGGCGGCGCAGCCGTGCCAGGGCGGCGCTCATGGCGGGCCGACTGAGCCCGATGCGCGGCCGGCATTGGTGACGTTGCGCTCCTCCAGGAGATCGCGCAGGGCGACGACGAGGTTGAGGTCGAGGCTTGCCAGATTCACGAAGCGTCCCAGTGCCGGGGCAGAGCGTGCGGGTATTTCTCATTTGGATTCAGATATCCAGGGAATCGATTTCCCAGATCATAAGTTGCGGGCCAAATTAGTGGCACCGCATTCGGGAGGACATATAGAACGCCCAACTGCTTCCCGGCGACCTGATCCTCACCGGCAGCCCGGTCGGCAACGGCATCCACTCGGGCCGACTGCTGCGCGACGGCGACGTGATGGACGGCTCGGTCAACGGGCTCAGCGGAAGCCGGCAGGCCTGGAACCAGACCGGCGGTGCGACCGCCGCGACTTCGCTTTCCGTCACCGTACGCATGGAAGGACAGTGAGATGACCCGGATCGTGGTCGACTTCGACCGCTGCGAGGGCCACGGGTTGTGCGAACAGACCGCGCCCGAGGTGTTCCGGCTCGACGACGAGGGCGAGTTGCACCTGACGCGTGAGGAGGTGGACGCGGAGCACGAGACTGTCGTCGCGGCCGCCGTTCGGGTATGTCCCGTCGCGGCGTTGAAGGTGCAGCCGTGAAACGGATCGTCGTGGTCGGTGGGTCCATCGCCGCGGTCACGGCCGCGCAGAGCCTGCGTACCGAGGGCTACGACGGCCAGGTGACCGTGCTCTCCGAGGAGCCGCATCCGCCCTACTCGCGCGTTCCACTCTCGAA
The DNA here is from genome assembly GCF_001509475.1 of Streptomyces regalis. Lineage (GTDB taxonomy): Bacteria > Actinomycetota > Actinomycetes > Streptomycetales > Streptomycetaceae > Streptomyces > Streptomyces regalis. Next base: position 994 of record NZ_LLZG01000170.1, on the reverse strand, counting down.
AGGCGTGCTGGCAGGCCGGGAGTCGGCGGAGTCGGCCCAACTGCCGCCGCCGAGCGAGGACATCGAGTTCCACACCGGAGCACGGGCCGCGCGGCTCGACATGCACGGCCGTCTGGTGACAACGGCCGACGGCACCGGCATACCGTACGACGGGCTGGTGATCGCCACCGGCGCCCGGGCACGCCGCCTCAACAGCGACAGCGACCTGGTGCTGCGCACGCTGGATGACGCCTCGACCCTCACCGCCAGGCTGACCACGGCCCGCAGCACGATCGTGCTGGGCGGCGGCTTCCTCGGCATGGAGGTCGCCAGCACCTGCCGCGCCCTCGGCCTGGAGGTCACCGTCGTCGACCTCGTACCGCCGCTGCTCAGGCTGCTCGGGCCGTGGCTGGCCGATCTCGCTGTCGCGGCCGCCCGTGACCTCGGCATCCGGGTCCGGGTCGCGCCGGACGGCGTCGACGTACTGGACGAACACCGCGTGCGCTGCGGGGAGTCGGTCCTGGAGGCCGACGTGATCGTCTGCGCGGCGGGCGACGTACCCAACACCGAATGGCTCAGGGACTCCGGCCTGGCCCTGGACGCGGGCGGCGGCCTCGTCGCCGACGCCTGCTGCCGCGTCGCTCCGGGCATCGTCGCCGCCGGAGACGTCGTATCACGCCAGGGGCGCCGGACTCCCCACTGGACCAGCGCGGTCGAGCAGGGAAGGACGGCCGCGGCGAGCCTGCTGCACGGGGAGTCTGCGCGGCCCTACCGGCCCGACCCCTATTTCTGGACCGAGCAGTGCGGACTCGATATCAAGATCAGCGGCGAACTCCCCCTCACCGGAGCCCCCGAAGTCCTCGCCGGATCGGTGGACGACCGCAGTGCGCTGCTGAGATGGCACCACGACGGGGGTACGGCAACCGCCGTGGCGGTCAATCATCGACTTCCCGTCATCAAACTCAAGCGCCTCGGAGCTGCAGCGCCGCCCCCTGCCCATGCCCCCGCCCCTGCC
>NZ_LLZG01000169.1 GCF_001509475.1 Streptomyces regalis | reverse complement strand
CGTCCGGGTGGATAAGGGACGTCGCCACGGCTCAGGCGGTGCAGCGGCGGCTTCAGGTGTTGCAGTTCGACTGGGCGACGGAGAGTGTGCGGGAGGTTCTGGGGCCGGCCGAGGGGACGGCGAGTGAGGCGGCGGAGCGGTGTCTGGGCGTGCTGCGGCGGTTCTCGGAGGACGTGACGGAGTTGGTGCGGGCGGAGACGGCGGACTGGATGGTGGAGTTCCGGACGGGGTCGGCGCCGATGGGGATTCAGTCGGCTGTGGCCGGTGGGGCTAGGCAGGATGTGGGGGTGGGGCAGGGGCGGCTTGCTGTGCCGCCGGGGAATGGGGCGCGGCCGAACATGCCTCGGCAGCGGCCACCGGAGCCTCGGTAGAGGTGTCTTCGCCCCCGCCGCCATGGCAACCGGCGGCAAGGGTGCCGAGCGGCAGCTCAGTCGCGGGAGGTCAGTCGCGGGAGGTCAGTCGCGGCACAGCTTCAGCCCCACCGGCGTCCCGCACGGCAGATGCCCGTGCGTGCGGATCACCTGCCGGCTGCTCTCCTTGTCCAGGTAGGCGAGGAAGCCTGCCGCGAGGGAGTCGTCGGGGGCGGTGCCGTCGGTGTAGGCGTACTCGATGTCGCGGTACGGGTAGGCGCTGTCGCCGCGCTCGATCTCGTCGACGTTGGCGCGGTCGCCGTCGAGGGGCACCGTTCGCACGCCCTTGTGTGCGGCGGCGACGCTCAGCTCGCTGTATCCGATGGCGCCGGGCTGTTCGGCGACCTTGTCCAGGACGTCGCCGGTGCCGGGGAGTTCGCAGCGCGTGACGGAGGTGACGGCGCCGGCGGGCGGGCGGCAGTCCAGTGACGTGCTCTGCGCCTGCTCCCACTGCCCCAGCACGCGGTCCTGGAAGACCTGTCGCGTGCCCGAACTGTCGCCCCGGCTGACGAGGACGATGGGCCGGTCGGCGGTCGCCTTGTCGGCCCCGGGGATGACCTCGCCCCAGCGCTTGTACCTGCCCTTGTAGATGTCCCGCGCCTGCTGCACGGACAGGCCGTCCGGCCCGAGCTCGATCCCGTCGTTGACGACGAGGGTGAAGACGGACAGCGCGACCTTCTTCCCCGTCAGGCCCAGGCGGTCGCCGAGCGGGCCGTCGGAGAAGGCGATCACGGAACGCGCCGAGTTCTTCGATCGGTCGGCCAGGGCGGCGAGCTCGGCGACGCCGGCCTCGCTGCCGCGCGTCTCGACGTCGATCTCGGCGCCCTCGCACTTGCCCTCGTACTGCTTCGCCAGCGTCGAGATCACCGGCTCGAAGGCGGTCGAGCCGATCACCGTCACCTCGCCCTGCTCGCACTCGATCGGATTGCCGTCGCGGAAGACGACGATGGTCGCGAGGGCCAGCACACTGAGCGTGAGCAGACCGGAGAAGATCCTGGCCGGCAGGCTGAATACCGGCGGTTTGTCGTCCGGGGTCGCACTGCGGTTGGGGTGCACCTCGCCGTTCCGGATTCCGCCGCGCAGCCGGATGTCCCTGCCCACGTCACCGCCGGACAGCAGCACCAGCAGCTTGTAGTGGTCGCCGGGGTTCAGCGGGACGCGTGGAAGACGCAGCCGGTTGGCCTCGTAGGAGAAGCCTCGTTGCGGGGTGAAGTGGTCCATCAGGTGGTCGATGTCGGTCGGCTGGGTGACCGAGACGCCCCGGATGGTGCGGTCGGTGAACACCGCGGTGAGGCCGTGGGGTTCGGGGCCGGTGTAATCGTCGCGGTCGATGTTCTGCCCGCCGTCGTTCTCGACGCGCAGCAGCACGAGGGTCGCGTCGTCCATGTCCGCGTCGAACACGCCAAGCCGGACGTTGGCCCGGCCCGAACTCAGGTCGTCACCTATGGGGTTGTCCATCTGGACGCGGTAGCCGATCCGCTTCTTGTGCGGCACCCGGCGCTCGTACCAGAGCATGAAACCGGACGCGACGACGCCGAGCACCGCCGTGCCGACAGCCACGATGTTCTCTGCGCTCAGCCACTCCACCGGCAGCACCGTAGGCAGGGGTGATCTCAACGGCCTTACATGTACGGGTACTTGGGGTTACTGCCTGGTGTACGTCAACTTCTCGCCACTGCTCGTGTTCACGCGCTCCAGCCCGCCGTCCGGCAGCAGGGTGATCTCGGTGGCCTCGCCCGGCGAACAGGTGGGTGAATCGCCGACCGTCACCGTGGACGGGCCGATCTCCAACGGGCCTTCGCCACCCGGCTCTTCGGCCAGTTCCGCCGCGAACTCGCAGTGGTAGGTGCCGGTGCCGGCGGGGCCGTCGGCGACCAGGGTCAGGACCGTGTCGCCCACCTCGCCCTGCCGGATGGTCAGCCGACGGGTGTTCTCGCCGCTGCCGTTGTCGATCGAGGCCGTCCAGGTGCCCAGGTAGTCCGCAGGGATCGCGCCGTCCGACGGGGACGGGGAGGTGGAGGTGGAGGGGGTGGTCGGATCGCCGGTGGGGGCCTCGGTGGTGGCCGTCGTGACGGTCGGGGTGGCCGTCGGATCGCCGCCGGTCCCGTTGTCTTCGGCGCCGCCGTTCAGGAGGGCGTACACCGAGCCGCCGGCGGCAAGCGCCACGACCAGCGCGACGACGATGAGCGCCGCCGTGGAACGCCCGCTTCGGCGGGGGCCTTCGGGGGGGGGGGTGGGGAGGTACGGCAGGGGCGGGTTGTACGGCGGGGGGGGGCCGGAGGGAGGGGGGGTGGCGGGAGGGGGGGTTGGGGGGGGGGGGGGGGGGGGGGGGGAGGGGGGGGTCGGGGGGGGGGG
>NZ_LLZG01000168.1 GCF_001509475.1 Streptomyces regalis | reverse complement strand
TCCGGCGTTTGAGGACGAGGCCCGTTCAGGGCCGAAGCGGGGGTCTGGGGGCGGCAGCCCCCAGGGACGGGACGGGTAGGGGCGGCGGGGGCGAGAAACGCTAGGCGCGCTCCACCGTCGCCAGGTACAGCTTCACGAACCGGTCCACGTCGACGTCCAACGCCACGTCCACGAGCTGCTGTTCACGCAGGCCGGCATGGATCTCGGACTCCCCCGGCCGCGGGCGCCGGTCGACCATGGTCTGACCGCGCGTCGGCCCCGGGGCGAGGGAGACCTCCACGGGCAGGAGCCCGGTGGTGATGCCCGCCGGATCCACGACCGTGCACACCGCACCCGCGTCACCGATCCCCCCGGCCTCGGAGTCGGCGCCGACGTCCGGCGTCGCCGGGCGGTGGGCCAGCAGCTCGCCGGCGAGACGCGCACCGGGCTCCGCGCTCGCCCGCAGCCGCCGTACGTCCGCCCCGGGGACGACGACCCGCTGGAAGACGTCCAGGCCGTACATGGTGATCGGCACCCCGGCCGTGAGCAGGATCGCGGCCGCCTCCGGGTCGTGCCACACGTTGAACTCCGCGACCGGCGTGGCGTTCCCGCAGGCCACCGCGCCGCCCATGAACACGATCCGCTCGATGTTGTGCGTGACCTCCGGATGCGTGCGCAGCAGCAGGGCGATGTTGGTGAGCGGCGCGGTCGGGATCAGAGTCACCGGCCGCGGCGACGCCAGGATCTCGCGGCGCAGCAGCGTCACCGCGTCCACGTCGACCGCGGCGCGGGTCGGGGCGGGCAGCCCGATGTCGCCCATGCCGTCCTCGCCGTGCACGTGCCGCGCCGAGCGCGCGGGCTCGATCAGCGGACGTCCGGCGCCCCGGGCGACGGGGATGTCGGGGGCGCCGGCCTGCTCCAGAACGGTGAGGGTGTTGCGTACGACGCCGTCCACATCCGTGTTGCCCGCCACGCAGGTGACGGCGCGCACGTCGAGCCCCGGGTGGCGTACGGCGAACAGCAGCGCCAGAGCGTCGTCGACGCCGGTGTCACAGTCGATGATCACCGGGATTGGCTGCCCTTGGGCGTTCGTCACGGCGAGGCTCCTGACACGGGTGCGGTGGCGGGCTCTACGAAAGCGACCTTACGGTGTGATGTAGGTGGAGTGCGTCGCCGTATGGCGTCGTCGTGCGGTTTCGTGCGTGCGGCGTCATACGGCGTCTACCACCGCGTCCCACAGCTCGGGGCCGCGCGCCGCCACGCGGGCGGCGATCCGGGCGAGCAGTTCCGCGCCGGGTACGGCGCCCGGCCTGCGCCCGTCCCGCAGTCGTACGGCCACGAGGTCGCCGTCCGCCTCGGCCTCCCGCTCACCGATGACCGCCTGGTACGGCACGAGGCGTGCCGCGCGGATCCGGGCGCCCAGACTGCCGTGCTCGGGACCGGCGAGTTCCGCGCGCAGGCCTTGGTCGAGGGCCCGGCGCAACAGCTTCTCCGCCGCTGAGAGCTGCGCCTGCGACACCGGCAGGATCAGCAGCTGCACGGGGGCGAGCCAGGCCGGGAAGGCGCCGCCGTGCTGTTCGATGAGGTGGGCGACCACCCGTTCGACGCTGCCGATGATGCTGCGGTGGACCATGACCGGGCGGTGTTTGGCGCCGTCGGGGCCGATGTAGTGCAGGTCGAAGCGTTCGGGCTGGTGGAAGTCGATCTGCACGGTGGACAGGGTCGCCTCGCGGCCGGCCGGGTCGGTGATCTGAACGTCGATCTTGGGGCCGTAGAACGCCGCCTCGCCCTCGGCCTCCTCGTACGGGATGCCGGAGCTGTCGAGGACCTCGCGCAGCAGCGCGGTGGCCCGCCGCCACAGGCCGGGGTCGGCGACGTACTTGCCGCCGCCCGCGCCCTCGCGCCCGGCCTCGCCCGGGAGGGAGAGACGGTGGCGGGCGGCCCGGATACCCAGATCGGCGTAAGCGCGGGCGATGAGTTGCAGCGCGGCGCGGGCCTCCTGCACCGCCTGCTCCAGGGTGCAGAAGATGTGCGCGTCGTTGAGCTGGATCGACCGTACGCGGGTCAGACCGCCCAGCACCCCCGACAGCTCCGAGCGGTACATGCCGCCCAACTCGGCCATGCGGAGCGGGAGTTCGCGGTAGCTGTGGGAGCGGGAACGGTAGATCAGCGCGTGATGGGGGCAGAGGCTGGGCCGCAGCACCACCTCCTCCGCGCCGAGCCTCATCGGCGGGAACATGTCGTCGCTGTAGTGCGCCCAGTGCCCGGAGATCTCGTACAGCTCCCGCTTGCCGAGGACCGGTGAGTACACGTGCCGGTACCCGGCCGCCCGCTCGGCCTCTCGGACGTACTCCTCCAGGGTGTGCCGTACGACGGCCCCGTCGGGCAGCCAGTACGGAAGTCCCGCGCCCATCAGCGGGTCGGTGTCGAACAGGTCGAGTTCACGGCCGAGTCGGCGGTGGTCGTGCATGGCTGCTCCTCCAGGGGATACGGACGAGCACCCACGACGAAGCCCCGGGGCACTCGCCCCGGGGCTTGAAGATTCGCTCAGGTGTCAGCGCGCCGGGACGGGGTCCGGCGTCGTCGTGAGAGACGGGTGGGCGCGCTGCATTCGGGGACCGTAGCAAGGGGTGCCGTGGCGCGCGATCGCTTTTCTCGCCCCCGCCGCCCCTACCCGTCCCATCCCCCAGGGGCTCCGCCCTGTGAAACTTCTTAGGTATGGGTGCTCATGCATGCTGCTGGCATGCCGAGTACCTGCGGGTGTCCCAGGGGACAAGTCGGGGCAGCACATCAGGCGCGTTGTCGAAAACGCCCCAGCGCCGACGTCCGAGCAAATTACGCGGCTTCGCGCTCTCCTGCCGCCTGTCGACTAACCGGCACACCATCCCCAAGAAAAAGAAGAAGAGGAAGCCTGGGCCGGCACCCAGCGGACCGCCCAAAGTGATCAAGGAGCGTTTTCCAACCTCACGCTGATGCGTGGTGAAGGACGAGGACGGCCTTCACCACGTCGGTGATGCGGTTGGTGCTGCAGCGGAGTTTCCGCAGGAG
>NZ_LLZG01000167.1 GCF_001509475.1 Streptomyces regalis | reverse complement strand
CCCACACCCACCCCGACGCCCACACCCACGCCGACTCCCCCGCCTCCGCCCGCCCCGGCCGTCTACCAGTGGAGCGAGCTGTCGTACAACCTCACCGGCGACGGCACCGAGCCCGAGATGCGGCTCGGCGAGAGCAGTTGGGTGTGGCAGCGGTACGGCGTGTCGATCGCCGACACGCAGTACGCACACGGCGTCACCGTGCACGGCCGGTCCTCCGTGACCATCGACCTCAACCGGGAGTGCTCCGCCTACGACGCGATGGTCGGCGTCGACGACACGAACCTGGGGCTCGGCAAGTTCTCCTTCTCGGTCTACGCCGACGGCGTGCGGCTGTGGCGGTCCGGAGTGCTCGAGGGCGGGGACGCGGCGGTGCCCGTCCATGTGAACCTCGTCGGGCGCGAGACCGTACGGCTGGTGGTCGAGCCGCACAGCACCTTCGACACCCTGCTGCTGGCGGACTGGGCGGAGTCGAAGTTCAGCTGCGTGTAAGGGTTCAGCCGTGGGTGGGGCTCAGCCGGGCGTAGGGCCGCGCAGGTCGCGCACGGCCTCGGCGAGGTCGCGCAGGACGTCGTCCGGGGTCAGGGCGGCGCCCCGGGTGTGCTCGTCGCTGAACCGCTCGGCGCCCAGCGCGGTGCGGGCGGCGGCCTCGGCGCGCTCGGCGTGCGCGCGCTCCGGCAGAGGACGTGGGTGACCGCGGCGCCAGTGCTCCGAGGCGGCGAGCATGCGGACCGCGCACGGGTGGTCGCCGAGGCGGGTCAGCAGGTCCGCCGCGGCGTCCGTGAGGCTTGCCGTGATCACGTCGGCACACCGGTTCTCCACGGCCACACGCAGCGTGTCGGCCAGGAGGGGCAGTCCGTGCTCCGGGCCCGACTCGGCCGTCACGACCAGGGCGTCGACCGCGTTCAGCATCGCGATGAACTGGGGTGGTGGTGTGCCGCGGGCGATCTCCGCGCGGGCCGCCTCGCACATCTCCCGCGCGCGGGCGGTCTCCTTGTCGTCCAGCGCCATCTGGGCCCGCACCAGCAGCACGAACGCCCGTGAGTCCGTCACGCCGTGGCGGTCGGCCGCCGCGCTCGCCTCGTCCAGTGCGGTCCGCGCCGCCGTACGGTCGCCCGAGCGATAGGCGATCTCGGCGAGCCGGGCGACGAGGAACGGGGTCTCGGCGTACGCGCCCACCTCGTAGGCGAGCCGCAGCGCCTCCTCGTACTCGCCCTTGGCCTCCTCGAAGCGGCTGCGCGACATGGCCGTCTCGCCGGCCGCGCTGCACACCTGGGCCCGCATCCAGCGGTCCCCGACGCGGCGGCTGAGGGTCCGCAGCTCCGCGAGGTCGTCGTCGATGCCCTCCAGGCCACCGGGTGAGTCGACGACCATGTGCGTACGGAACATCAGCAGGACGCCGACCTCCCAGTCGCCGCCGTGGACACGGCAGTTGGCGACGGCTTTGTCCATGGCAGCCCGGATGTCCGGCGAACTGCCCAGGAAGAAGGCGATCAGCGGCCAGACGAGCCCCGGCAGCCGCGCCGACTTCGGGCCTCCCGGCTCGAAGAAGTCCCGCATCCGGATCATGTAGCGCCGCATCCGCTCGTCCAGCAGTGCGTCGATCGGTTCGGTATCGGACTTGAGGAAGAGGTGGAGCAGCCGGAGGTTCATGCGCGCGAGGTGCAGTGGGTGGTGGGGCTCCTCCTCCGGGGTGGCGAGGAAGGCGTCGATCGGGTCGAGAGAGGTGACGGGGGAGTCGATGGAGGCAACCCGGGAGTCGGGGGAGGCCGCCGGCGCATCGTCGCCGAGGGCGGCCAGGGCCGTCCCCAGACGCAGGGTCCGGTCGATCCAGGCTGTGCCCTCGTGGCGGTAGTTGCGCAGCCACCAGAACCAGCCCATGGCGAGGGCGATGGAGGTGGCATCCGGTTCGTCGCCCGCGGTGAGGGCGCGATCGAGGGCCGCCCGGATGTTGTCCAACTCCGTCTCCAGGCGTGCGATCCACGGGAGTTGACCGGCAGAACGCAGCAGTGGTTCGGCCTGCTCGACGAGCGCGCGCACCCACGCGCGGTGTCGGCGCTCGGCCGCGACGCGCAGCTCGGGAGCTTCGGCCGCGCGCTCGACGGCGTACTCGTGGATGGTCTCCAGCAGGCGGTACCGCATGCCGCCGGAGCCGTCCCGCTCGCCCGGCGTGGCCACGACCAGGGACTTGTCGACGAGCGCGCCGATCAAGTCCGCGACCGGCCCGGTGCACACCGCCTCCGCCGCCGCGAGGTCCCAGCCGCCCGCGAAGACGGACACCTCGCGCAGCACCGTGCGCTCCGGCTCGTCGAGCAGTTCCCAGGACCAGTCGACGACGGCGCGCAGGGTCTGCTGGCGGGGCAGGACCGTACGGCTTCCGGAGGTGAGGAGGCGGAAGCGGTCGTCCAGGCGGTCGGCGATCTGCCGGGGGGTGAGCAGCCGTAGCCGGGCCGCCGCCAGCTCGATGGCGAGCGGCAGGCCGTCGAGGCGGCGGCAGATCTCCGCGACGGCCATCTGGTCGCGCTCGTCGCGCAGCACGGCGCCGGCGTCGGGGCGGACGGCCGCCGCGCGCTCCGCGAAGAGGCGGTGCGCCTGGTCGGGGAGCAGGGGCTCGACCGGGCGCACCAACTCGCCGGGGACGCCCAGGGGTTCACGGCTGGTGGCGAGGATGGTGAGGCCTGGGCAGCGGGTCAGCAGGGTTTCGGCGAGGGTGGCGGCCGCGCCGATGACATGTTCGCAGTTGTCAAGGATCAGGAGTCGGCTGCGCGGGGCGCAGTACTCGATCAGCAGGGCGACCGGGTCGTCCTGCGGGGCCGTCAGCTCGTTGGTCATGAGCACGGTCTCGCGTAGACCGAGTGCGTTGACCACGGCGCCGGGCACCGCCTCCGGACGGTCGAGCGGGGCGAGCTCGACCAGCCATGCCTGCGGGAGGCCGGCGGCGGCTTCCTCGGCGAGACGGGTCTTTCCAGAGCCGCCTGGTCCGGTGAGCGTGACCAGTCGGGCCCTGTGCAATTCGGAACGGATGGCGTCGAGTTCGAGTTCCCGGCCCACGAAAGAGGTAAGGCGTGGACGGAGGTTGCCGGTGCGTTCGGGGGGCTGGGGGTGGTGGGGGG
>NZ_LLZG01000166.1 GCF_001509475.1 Streptomyces regalis | reverse complement strand
CCGGCGCGGCCCCGACCCACCCACCGCCCGCAGGCGCTACGCGCACCCCCACGCAGCGACACAGGCCGCCGCAGGCATCCGACGCGCACCCCCACGCACGCACGCGGGCCCTGCCGCTCGTGGCCGCGAGCGGCAGGGCCCTCCCCACTCTCGACTTCGCTCGAGCGGGGGCCCCATCACGTACGGCGTGGTTACCCGAGCCTCACCCCACCTTCTCGATCACCGCACGGCGGATCAGGAACTTGCCGGGCTCCCGTACCTGCTCGAAGGCGGCGTTGTTGAGCAGCACGCAGCTGCCGGAGACCGAAGTGACCTCCACCGTCGTGGACTTGTTGTTGTCCAGGTTGGTGACCTTCAGCTTCGTACCGGCCGGGAACTGGTTGCTGGACGCCGCCGGGGCGCCGCCCTCACCGGAGAGCGTGACGGTCGAGCCGTTGCAGACCTGCTGCCCCGAGCCCGCGGCATCGCCGCCGGTGTCTCCCGCGTTCCCCGTGTTGCCGGCGCCCCCCGTGTCGCCGGCCGCCGCGGGGGTGGTCTGTGCGGGAGCGGTCTGCGCCGGCTGTGAAGCCTGGGAGCCCTGAGCCGACTCCCCAACCGCACACCCGGACGCTTCCTGCTGAACCTTGATCTGCGCGATGACGGCCTCGCGGTTGGCGATCCGCGCCTCGGACTGCGCGTCCGGATCGGCCCGTTGACCGTCGATGAACTTCTGGTTGTTGCCGAGAGCGGTGGCGAGGCCTTGGCAGACGTTGGATTCTGCGGCCGACAGGGTCCTGGGACTCTGCGAGGCGTTCGAGGTGCTCGCCATGACGAAGGCACCACCTCCGGCCACCGTCGCCGCACTCAGCAACAGCGCGAGTTTCTTCTTCGTGCCGAGAGTTCTCCTACGCGACATGCGCGCCTCCTGAGAGGTAGGGGAGCGTACGCCGCTATGTACGAGATACCGAACGAAGTTACTCAGCGGTTACAGGAGTCACCGAAGTAACGTGCATCACACAAAGCTCGGGGAGTTCGGGAGGCCGGGGGGCTTCAGCTCTCCCGGGACAGAGCATCCCGTACGGCCTCTTCGGTACGCGCAACAACGGCCGTACCGTCGTCCGCCGTGATGATCGGCCGCTGGATCAGCTTGGGGTGCTCGGCCAGGGCCGTGATCCACCGCTCCCGCGAACCCGCGTCCCGGGCCCACTCCTTGAGCCCGAGCTCCTTGGCGACGGTCTCCTGGGTCCGGGTGATGTCCCAGGGTTCGAGCCCGAGCCGATCGAGCACGTCCCGGATCTCGTCCTCGGTCGGCACGTCGTCCAGATAGCGGCGGACGGTGTAGTCCGCCCCCTCCGCGTCGAGCAGGGTGAGGGCGCTACGGCACTTGGAACAGGCCGGATTGATCCAGATCTCCATGCGGTTCACGGTATCCCGAGCGGCTCGACAACCTCCCGCGACCGGGCCCCAGCTGCCTGCCGGACGCCCCGTGTTCGAATTTGCCGCCGCCTCACGCACATCTCTCGACCCCGCTGTGACACAGCGACAATTTCCTTGCTGACCAGGTGATTTCCTGGACGTTCGGGAGCCCCTGATTGTCAGTGCCGGGCAGTAAACTGTAAGCAGTGTTCGAGAGCGTCGCCGGGGAACCCGACCGACGCTCAACCGCGACAGGAGGATGCCTGTGCCCGCTGCCGCACTGAAGCCGAAGCCGACCCGCAAGCCGCTGCCCACCCAGTCCACCGCGAAGCACCCGGTGCTGCTCGACCTGCCGTACACGCCCATGGAGAAGCGGCCGCTGCCGCCGGGCCGTCCGCGCGAGTGGTACATCACCCACAACCGCCGCCTCAAGGCCATGCGCCTCGCGATCGCCCTGCTCGACTCAGGCGTCTTCATGGCCAACCAGGCCCGCAACGAGACGATCCGAAGCACCGCGGAGATGATCGGTGTGCACCCGCCGTCGGACACGACGTGCCACATGGTGCGGGCGCTCATGAGGTATTCGAGGTAAGCCGCGACGCCGGGTGCCCGCGCTGACCGAGGGCACCCGGCCCTGCCCTGCCCCTCCCCCTGCCTGTCCCTGCCTGCCCCCTACGCCGCCAACTCCCGCTCCAACGGCGTCCGAAACCGTGGCGTCACCCGAGCCGCCCCCACCCACTCCCGCAACCGCTCCGCCTCCACGGCGACCGCTGCCTCCGCCGCACGCCGCTCCACGCGCCCGAGGTCCTCCAGCAACCGCCAGACGATCTCCCCGTCCCCGCGCTGGGCCCAGCCGCCCACCACACGCCCGCTCCACCACACCGTCGGCCCCACATTGCCGCTCCGGTCGAACAACGACGGCCACAGCTCCGGCGCCAGATACCACTCCCGCCGCTGCCACCCCATCGCCGTGGGGTCGAGGGCGGGCAGCAGCGCCGCCCACGGCTCCGTCGGCCCGGCCACCGGACCGACGTCGCCGTCGACCACGTACCCCGGCCCCTCGTCCACGGACACGGCCTGCGCCCCGATCGCCGCCAGCGCCCGGCGTACTTCGGTCACCTTCCACCCCGTCCACCACTTGAGGTCGGCCTCCGTCGCCGGCCCGCACACCGCGAGCCAGCGCCGCAGCAGCTCCGCCTGCGCCTCGGACACGTCCAGCTCGGGATGGTCGGGCGCCACCGTCCACCGGAACTGCGACGACGTCCACGAGCCCAACGGCCGCCCCCGCACCACCTTCCCCTCGACGCCCAGCACCCGCAGCAGCCGCGTCGAGACGGTGTGCACCCCCTCGTAGCTCTTCCCGGCCCCGTACACGAACCGTTCGCGCAACCGCGGCTCGTCCTCGGCGAGTTCGGCCGCCGTCGCCGGCCCGCGCCGGGCGAGCGCGGCCAGCGCCGACTCCTCGACCTCCGCCAGCCAGGCCGCGTCCGGCGCCCCCGCCGTCGCCATGTGCTTGACCAGCGTGGCCCGCTCCCGGGCGGCGACGGCGAGGCCGGTCGAGGCGTGCACGACGGCCGTCAGCGCGGTGGGGAACACGAACACGGTGTGCCGCATACCGTGCATCCGGACCAGCGCCCGGTCCTCGTACAACGCCCGCTCGGTCCGTGCGACGGTCTTCGCGGGCTCCGCCAGCCGCGCGCCCACGGCCAGGTACACGGTCGCCGGATCGGTGCCGTGCAGCGCGACCAGCGACTCGGCGACCTCAACCGGCCCGGCCGCCCGAGCGGCCCCGGCCAGCCGATGCCGCAACCCCAGCCGAGCCCGCCGCTCCGCCACCCCGATGTACCGCACCCC
>NZ_LLZG01000165.1 GCF_001509475.1 Streptomyces regalis | reverse complement strand
TCGACGCCCACCCCCAGGGTTCGCGGGACGCCCGCGCCCGGATCAAGGCGTACGGTGCACAGGACTGGGACGTCCGGTGGACCCGCACCTCGGAGTTCGCGGGCGTCTGGACCGTGGACGTGACCGGCACCGCGCGTGCCGAGCACAAGCCTGTCCGGGTCACCGAGACGATCACCTGGGAGGACGCGCACTGGGTGATGACCCCGCTGCCGGGCGTCGTACCGATGCCATCAGACGCGGCGGGGACGGAACCTCCGGGGTGAGCCCAGCCTCACCAGGCATATGACGTCGCCCGGAACACCGCGGGCGCCGGAAGGTCCTCCTACGAACCCTTCATGGAGCGGCCGGGGGACCTTCGTCTCACGGAGGCGGGGGAGCCTGTTGGTGCAGACGGGGCTCATGGGAGGGGAGCAGCAGAGCTGACGACCGTCACCCGCACCCCGACCAGCAGCCCCCACCCCGCCATGGCCCCGGCCTCGGCCTCCAGCACATGCCGCGCACGAAGCCGGGGCAGGCCCAAGCGCCCCGGCCTCATGGTGCGTACGGCGATGACGTTCAGCTTGCGGTCGAGGTAGGCGACGTCGATGGGGATGCGCATGCGGAAGGTGTGCACGCCACTCGCGGGCGTCAGCAGCATCGCCCCGTCGACGGAATCACGCCCCAGGAGCCCTTTCGTACGGGCCCGATAGGACGAGGCGACCTCCACGGGAACCGAGACCTCACCCAGCTCCCCGTGAACAACCAACGTCCCCCGCCCATCCCGCCACCGTCGTCCCACGCTCGGACACCTCCTGGGGGCCATTTCAAACTCTGTTGTCCGCCGGGCACAACCCGGGTAGGAAAGGTCCCATGACCGGACTAGGCGCAGTCTTCCGTCCCCAACTCGCCCCCGAACGACTCCGATCCGTCGCCCGACTCGCCGAGAGCGCAGGCCTCGAAGAGCTCTGGCTGTGGGAGGACTGTTTCCGTGAGGGAGGGATCTCCACGGCTGCGGCCGCCCTCGCCTGGACGGAGCGGATCAAGGTCGGCATCGGACTCCTCCCCGTTCCGTTGCGCAACGTAGCCATCACCGCCATGGAAGCCGCCTCGCTCCACCGTATGTTCCCCGGCCGTCCGATCCTCGCCGTCGGGCACGGGGTACAGGACTGGATGGGGCAGGTCGGAGCCCGGGTCGAGTCGCCGGTGACCCTGTTGCGCGAGCATCTCGACGTGCTGCGGGCCCTGTTGCGCGGGGAGCGGGTCACCACCGAGGGGCGGTACGTCACACTCGACGACGTCGCCCTCGACTGGCCGCCCGCCGAGCCGGTGCCCGTCATCGCCGGGGTCACCGGGCCCCGCTCGCTGCGGCTCGCCGGTGAGGCCGCCGACGGCACTCTGCTCACCGCCTCGGCTTCTCCCGACGTGGTGCGCAAGGCGCGGCAACTCATCGACGAAGGGCGGCAGTCGGCGGGACGCGCCGGTGCCGATGCCGAGCCGCATCGCATCGTCGTCTATCTGCTCGCCGCCACCGGGGCCGACGGTCCCGCCCGCCTCAAGGCCGAGCTCGCCGCGGAAGGGCTCGGCTCCGTGCCGGACCTCGGTGTCGCCGGGGACGCCGGCACCGTCGCGAAGGCCGTGCAGCGGCTCGCGGACGCCGGTGCCGACACCGTGGTTCTGCAGCCGACGGGGGATGAGCCCGACCCGGAGGGGTTCGTGCGGTTCGTGGCCGAGGAAGTGCGGCCGTTGGTGCCGTAGAGCGTCCGGGCGTTCGTGCGTTCGTGCGTTCGTCGGCGCGGTGGCGTTGTCAGTGGCTCCTGCCACACTCCTGGACATGCGCGAAGAACCGAACGACCAGGACCACGCAGACGTACGGCTCCGAGACGTGCGGGACGCCGACCTCGAGGCCTTCCTCGCCTACGAGCACGACCCGGAGGCCGTCCGGCGGTCGAGATTCGCGCCTCGGCCGCGCGACGCCTTCCTGAAGCACTGGAGGACGAGTGTGCTCGGGGACGAGACCTGCCTGGTGCAGACGGTCACGGTGGGGGACGACGTGGCCGGAAGCGTCGTCTCCTGGTGGCACGGCGACCGCCGCTTCCTCGGCTACTGGCTCGGACGCCCGTACTGGGGGCGGGGCATCGGCACCAAGGCCCTCGCTCTCTTCCTCGAACTCGAGCAGACACGCCCGCTGTACGCCGACCCCTTCCACGGCAACACCGCCTCCGTACGGCTCCTCGAACGCCACGGCTTCCAACGCGAAGGAACCCTCCGCCACGGCGACGACGAACACGTGCTGCTCGTTCTGCCCGCCCCAAGACCGTCCGCCGCAGGAAAATGAGCGGCGGCCACGGACCACGCCCTGAGACGATCACCGTATGAAGGAGCCGCGCCCGCAGCACAGCCGTACCTTCGAAGACCTCGTCGCCGAAGGCGCCGCCGTCCCCACCGAAGGCTGGGACTTCTCGTGGTTCGAGGGGCGGGCCACCGAGGCGCGGCCGTCCTGGGTATACGCCTCGTCCCTCGCCGAGCGGCTCTCCCACACCACCGCCGCCCTCGACATCCAGACCGGGGGAGGAGAGGTACTCGACTTCGCCCTGCGCCGTGCCGCCCCCAAGACACCCGTTCTCACCGTGGCCTCCGAGGGCTGGCCGCCGAACGTCGCCAAGGCCACCGCCCTCCTGCGCCCGCACGGCGTCGCCGTCGTCGCCTCACCCGAGGACGCCCCGCTGCCCTTCGCCGACGGTGCCTTCGACCTCGTCAGCAGCCGGCACCCGGTCAGCCCGCACTGGGCCGAGATCGCCCGCCTCCTCCAGCCCGGCGGCACGTACTTCGCCCAGCACGTCGGGCCCCGCAGCGTCTTCGAGCTGGTCGAGTACTTCCTCGGCCCCCTCCTGCAGGAGCAGAGCGCCGCCCGCCACCCGGACCGTGAGCGCGCCGACGCCGAGGCGGCCGGTCTGGAGATCGTCGACGTGCGGGCGGAGCGGCTGCGCATGGAGTTCTACGACATCGCAGCCGTCGTCCATTTCCTGCGCAAGGTGGTGTGGATGGTCCCCGGCTTCACCGTCGAGGCGTACCGCCCCCGACTCCGCGCCCTGCACGAGCAGATCCGGACCGACGGCCCCTTCGTCGCGCACAGCACCCGCCACCTTTTCGAGGCCCGCAAGCCCGACGCCTGAGCGTGCCCGACGCGATCCTCACACCTGTCCGGCACCGACCTCACGCATGCGGGCCGACCGTCACCTCCCCGACCACCAACTCCGCCTTCGCCTCCAGCACTTCGCCCACCCGCTCCACCTGCTCGCCCAACTCCCGCTCCTGCCGCGCCGACAGGCGCCGTCCGATCGGCTCCACCGTGACGGTCGTACGACGGCCCCGGCGGCGCTGATGCCAGACCCCGGCCACCACTCCGTCCACCAACAGCACCGGATAGTTCCCCGCCTGGCCGCCCGCGAGCGCCCGCCGGTACGCCGCCCCGGGGAACAGCGACTCCCGGGGCTGCGCGGCGATGGCGTACGCGTCGAAGTACGGCAGCAACCGCACGCCCCGCGCCGGCCCGACCGGGAACTCCGTGTCACCTGCCACCACCCAGGCCGCCGCCCCCTCGAACGCGACCTCCTCGACCTCCCCGGCCTCCGCCAGCTCTGTGAACAGGGCGACCGCCCAGCCTCCGGGCGCCGCCAGCCACTGGGCGAAGTGCTGGGGCGTCGCCGGCCCGTACGCGCGCAGATACCGGCGTACGAGCTCCCGCAGCGCCGCCTTCCCCGGCATCGGCCCCGGATCGAACTCCGGCGGCCGCGTGTACGTCACCTTCCGCCCCCGGTTCGGGCCGAAGCACAGCGCGCCCGACTGACCGGCCGTGGGGGTCCCCCCATGCCCTTAAGGCTATGGGGGAGAAGCACCTGCCGCCAGCGCGGCCACAGGTCCTGGAAGGCGGGCATCACCAGGTCACCGGCCCAGGAACCGGTGCGGGCGACCACCGCCTCGCCCAGCTCCTCCACGGTCAGACACACCCCGCCGAGGGCGTCCCCGATCGCCGCCACGATCTGCTCCGCCTGTTCCTCCGTCACCCGGACATCCGGTGGAAACGGGCTACGGCCCGTCGGAATCGCGGTCAGCGCACCGCACCACAGCGCCAGCTCGGCGGCGGGGAGCAGATGTACGGTTCCGCGCGGGCCGAACGTCTTCACCAGTGAGCGGTCGTCCCAGAGCGCGGCCCGTACGTCCGCCCGCGTCACCCCGGCGGCCCGAACCCCCACCGACACCTCGGCCGCGGACAGCACCTGCGCATGCGCGCCCAGCATCGCCCCGACCACATCGGCGACCGGCGTGCCGCGCTCGGCGGGACGGTCCAGGAACTGCCGCTCCAGCCGCCGCGCACTCGCCCGGCCCCACGTGACAGTGACGGTCATAGGGCGACGTTAGGCCGAACAGAGGTCAGATGCTGTCCGCTTGTGGCCTGCAGTGTGCCGTGCGGTGCAAACCGTGCATCCGTGGGCGAAGGCCCTTCACCTCCTGCGCATCAAAGGAGCCCCGACCTTTTCCACAATTGTTATGGCGGCCGACTCGCTTTCCCTCCGCCCCTCACTTAGGTTCAGACCAAGGTAATTCGCGTAAGCAAAGCTGCGCGACGGCACCGCGCAGCGGAGGGGGCTGCGCGGTGCTGTGCGCCGGTGCGCACCCCTGATGAACGCGCATCGCATCGGACCCGCGTCCGCCCCGCGCAGTCGTGTGCGACGTCAAGTGGCCGTTCGCGGTCGGGGTCACCCGGGCGAGGGAAGCGCGGACAAGTCACCGAGCGGGGCTCAAGATGCGGCAAACCCTCCGGATCCGGCCGGATCCCCCGCGTTTCCCCTGGGAATCGGCCCCCATCCCGTCGTGAATCCGCCACGAAAGCGCCCCGTCATGGCTACCGGGACGTCGCCGAGTGATTTCGGAGAGTGATTGTGGCACGCCGATGCGCGCAGCATCCCTTACGAAGGGTTATGGTGGAAGCCCCCCCTCGGGCCGGTCCGTCTCCCCCCCACGGACCGGCCCGTTTTTTGTGCTCGCACCAGCCACGAATCACCCGCAGCCGCCCACGCACCCCAAACACCGCCCCACCCAAGGCGCAGGGGTAAGCTCACGGCGCGGGGACCGTATCCGTACGGAGGGGCTGACAATCACGTGAACCTGCGCGACAAGCTGCGCGGCCTGCTGGTCAGGCTGTACGCACGCCGGGTGGAAGGCCACCTGGACCACGCTCAGGTGCCCAAGCACATCGGCGTCATCATGGACGGCAACCGGCGCTGGGCGAAGGCCGCGGGCTCCTCCACCGTGCACGGCCACCGGGCCGGGGCCGAGAAGATCGAGGAGTTCCTCGGCTGGTGCTCCGAGACGGACGTCGAGGTCGTCACCCTCTGGCTGCTGTCGACGGACAACTTCGACCGGCCGCAGGACGAGCTCGTCCCGCTCCTCGGCATCATCGAGGACGTCGTCCGTACCCTCGCCGCCGACGGTCGCTGGCGGGTGCACCACGTCGGGACGCCCGACCTGTTGCCCTCCGGGATGCAGACCACCCTCAAGGAGGCCGAGGAGGCCACCGCACACGTCGACGGGATACTGGTCAACGTCGCCATCGGCTACGGCGGACGCCAGGAGATCGCCGACGCCGTGCGGTCGATGATCGTCGACGCGCACGACAAGGGCACCTCGATGGAGGACCTCGCCGAGTCCGTCAGCGTCGACCTGATCGGCCGCCATCTCTACACCGGTGACCAGCCCGACCCGGACCTCGTGATCCGTACCAGCGGCGAGCAGCGGCTGTCCGGATTCATGCTGTGGCAGACGGCGCACTCCGAGTACTACTTCTGCGAGGTCTTCTGGCCGGCCTTCCGCAAGGTCGACTTCCTGCGCGCCCTGCGTGACTACGCGGCCCGGCACCGGCGTTACGGCGGCTGATCCCCCTTCGGCGCTCTCACCGCCGTATCCGGGCGCGACGAAACTCACCCTCTCCGGGACAGAAGTAACAAGGAGTTCACCAGCGCGCCGTCATATGCGCTGGCATGGCACCGCATGTTCGAGGGCATAAGCCAAGCAGGTCGACACCCGAACCACGGGTGTCGTATCTCAGCGGGCGGCGCCGGAGCCGTCCGCCCGGGAGGCCCTTTGCACCAGCCCTACCGTGCGGTCACGGCACGGAAGAAGCAGTGGAGGGCCGGTTTTCGGCCCGTGCATGGCGTGCAGGGCGGCCGACGACCGGTCCAGCTCCACTCCGTCGCTCCCCGACCTCATCCGAGGGGGTACGTCCTTCCGTGGTGACCAGCACAAAGCGCCACAAGCCAGACCGGCGCACTTACGTTCTCGACACCAGCGTCCTGCTGGCCGACCCGCACGCCCTGAACCGCTTCGACGAGCACGAGGTCGTGCTCCCCATCGTCGTGGTGACGGAACTGGAGGCCAAGCGGCATCATCCCGAACTCGGTTACTTCGCCCGGCAGGCACTGCGCCTGCTCGACGAGTTCCGGGTGAAGTACGGCCGTCTCGATGCCCCCATCCCGACCGGGGACCTCGGCGGGACCGTCCGTGTCGAGCTCAACCACTCGGACCCCAGCGTTCTGCCGACCGGCTACCGCCTGGGGGACAACGACTCCCGCATCCTCGCAGTGGCCCGCAATCTGCAGGCCGAGGGGTTCGACGTCACCGTCGTGTCGAAGGACCTGCCGCTCAGGATCAAGGCCTCGTCCGTCGGTCTCCTCGCCGAGGAGTACCGTGCCGAGCTCGCCATCACGGACTCCTCCGGCTGGACCGGAATGTCCGAACTGACCCTGCCCGGCGAGCAGGTGGACATCCTCTTCGAGGAGGGACACGTCTACGTCCCCGAGGCCGCCCGGATGCCCGTGCACACCGGACTGACCATCCAGTCCGAGCGCGGCAAGGCGCTGGGCCGGGTCACGCCCGAGGGTAACGTCCGCCTGGTACGGGGCGATCGGGAGGCCTTCGGCATCAAGGGCCGCAGCGCCGAGCAGCGGATCGCGCTCGATCTGCTTCTCGACCCGGACGTCGGGATCGTGTCCATGGGCGGCCGTGCCGGCACCGGCAAGTCGGCGCTGGCGCTGTGCGCCGGTCTCGAGGCCGTGCTGGAGCGCCGCCAGCACCAGAAGGTGATGGTCTTCCGGCCGCTGTACGCGGTGGGCGGGCAGGAGCTCGGCTATCTGCCCGGCTCCGAGGCCGAGAAGATGAGCCCCTGGGCGCAGGCGGTCTTCGACACGCTGTCCGCGGTCACCAGCCGCGAGGTCATCGAGGAGATCACCGCCCGCGGCATGCTGGAGGTGCTGCCCCTCACCCACATCCGCGGACGCTCGCTGCACGACGCGTTCGTGATCGTGGACGAGGCACAGTCGCTGGAAAGGAATGTCCTGCTGACTGTTCTGTCCCGAATTGGCGCTAATTCGCGGGTGGTTCTCACCCATGATGTGGCCCAGCGGGACAATCTGAGGGTCGGGCGCTACGACGGTGTCGTCGCCGTCGTGGAGAAGCTGAAGGGACATCCGCTCTTCGCCCACGTCACGCTGACGCGGTCCGAGAGGTCCCAGATTGCCGCCCTTGTGACCGAAATGCTGGAGGACGGGCAGATCTGACCCAAGTGCTCAACTTGCGGTAGCTACTCGTTGGTTGGCGCCGTTCGGAAAGGCAGGGAGCCTATCCGGGCGGCGCCTCGGCGTGTGCGGCTTTCCGTAAAACCCCTGGCACAAACAAGGTGTGAGCTTTCACACGCAACACAGAATTGCCTTGCGGCGTCCGGGTGCGGCAGAGTCTCTCTCCTGTCAGGCCCCGCATACGACACACCTGTACCCCCAGCGGTACGGCACCACAGCAACACCACAGCCAACTGCATAGCGTCGTCGTATGCCGCCCGAGTCTTCACGCGGCGCTCTCGTCATGAGAGTTGCCCACCGGGTCCGTGCCTCCCGTGACCCCGCAGTTGGGAGGCCAGAGCCAGGGGCACGATTGCGTCCGCCAGGGTCACCGAAGCGGGCGATGCTGGAAGGAAACCGTGTGAGTCCGATTTCGGTCAGGGGATTCGCAGTGGCCTCGGCCACCGCGGTCACCGCTGTCGGAAGCGTCGTCGGCGTTGCCTCGGGCAGCACCGCGCAGAACAACGACGCCGAGACGACGGCTGCCGATTCGACGCTTCTCGCGGACATACCCGCGGGCCAGCAGGCCCAGGTGCAGACCGAGTCCCTGACGGCGCAGGCCAACGTACAGGCCATCGCCGCGGACGTGAGCGCCAAGAAGGATGCTGAGGAGTCGGCCCGCAAGGCCGCCGCCCAGACGGCGATCGAGAAGAAGCAAGCCGCCGAGAAGGCGGCGCAGGAAGCCAAGGAGCGCGAAGAGGCCGAGGCGAAGGCCTCCCGGTCCTCCTCCGCGGACTTCCCCGTTCAGAGCTCGTACACCATCGAGCAGATCCAGGCGATGGCACGGCAGATGGTGCCGAGCGACCAGTTCCAGTGCTTCAGCAACATCGTGGACCACGAGTCCAGCTGGAACTACCGGGCCGTCAACCCCTCCTCGGGTGCCTACGGCCTCTTCCAGGCCCTGCCCGGTTCCAAGATGTCGTCCGTCGGCTCGGACTGGCAGACGAACCCGGCCACCCAGATCAAGTGGGGCCTGAACTACATGAACGAGCGGTACGACAGCCCGTGCGGTGCCTGGTCCTTCTGGCAGGCCAACCACTGGTACTAGGCGCTCCGCTGGTCTAGCCGCGATACGTCGTTATTTGTCTGCGGCGCCGTTGTGGCTTGTCGCGCCCGCGCGGCGGAGCCGCATATTCGACACAGCCCCGCGCCCCTTAGGGACGTTGCTCAACCCTGCGAAGCCTCTCACCGTCCTTGTGGTGAGGGGCTTTCGCTGTTCTCCGGCGACGCATGTACGGTCGGACGGACGACTCCAGGGGGAGTGGTGGGGAGAGACGGGGGAAGAGGACGGATCATGTCGCGAGTGCCAGGGTGGCTCGGTCGGGTCGGCGCCGGACTGACCGAGATGAGTGAGCGGTTGGACGAGCGCCGCGCCGCGGTGGAACGGGAGAGCGGCGAGCTCCAGCCGGTGCGGCGGTCCCCCGTCGAGGTCACGTCCGAGTCCTCCGCCGGCGACGCCGTCTCACCCCCCGCCGACCACGTCCCGCGGCCCCCCGACTACGCGCCCGCGGCTCCGCCGCCCCGGCCCGACCCCACGCAGGTCGTGCCGTGGGGGGTACGGGTCGCTGCGGAGGCAGGCTGGCGGCTGCTGGTGCTGGCCGGCACGGTCTGGGTGCTGATGCGGGTCATCAGCGCCGTCCAGCTGGTCGTGCTGGCGTTCGTGATCGCCCTGCTCCTCACCGCGCTGATGCAGCCCTCGGTGGCGTGGCTGAGGCGGCGTGGTGTGCCGCGCGGGCCCGCCACCGCCCTGACCGCGATCCTCGGGTTCGTCGTCATCGGGCTGATGGGCTGGTTCGTGACGTGGCAGGTCATGGAGAACATCGACAACCTCTCCGACCAGGTCCAGGACGGCATCGACGAGCTGCGCAACTGGCTGCTCAACAGCCCCTTCCACGTCACCGACAAGCAGATCAACGAGATCGCGGAGAACCTCCGGGAAGCGATCGGCGCCAACACCGACGAGATCACCTCGGCCGGTCTGGAAGGCGTCACGGTCGTTGTCGAGGCCCTCACCGGCATTCTGCTCGCCGCCTTCTCGACCCTCTTCCTGCTCTACGACGGCAAGCGCATCTGGGAGTGGACGCTGAAGCTGGTGCCCGCCGCGGCCCGGCCCGGTGTCGCCGGCGCCGGCCCGCGCGCGTGGGCGACGCTCACGGCGTACGTACGCGGCACGGTCCTCGTCGCCCTGATCGACGCCGTCTTCATCGGCATCGGCATCTACTTCCTCGATGTGCCGATGGCCGTCCCGCTGGCCGTCTTCATCTTCCTGTTCTCCTTCATCCCGCTCGTC
Organism: Streptomyces regalis; assembly: GCF_001509475.1. Taxonomy (GTDB): domain Bacteria; phylum Actinomycetota; class Actinomycetes; order Streptomycetales; family Streptomycetaceae; genus Streptomyces; species Streptomyces regalis. Next base: position 77,059 of record NZ_LLZG01000165.1, on the reverse strand, counting down.
GGTGCGGTGGCCTCCGGTGCCCTGGCCGTGGTCGTGGCGCTGGTGACACAGGGCGTCTTCACCGCGGTCATGACCCTCGCGGTCGTCCTCGCCGTGCAGCAGATCGAGGGGCACGTACTGCAGCCGTTCATCCTCGGCCGAGCCGTCCGCGTCCACCCGCTGGCGGTGGTGCTGTCGGTGGCGGCCGGCGGCCTGGTGGCGGGGATCGGGGGTGCGGTGGTGGCCGTACCGCTGGTGGCGGTTTCGAACACGATCGTGGGGTACCTGCGGGCCTACTCACAGGAGCCGGCCCCGCGACAACCAGCCCGTCCGGCCATTGAGGACGAGGCCGTTCAGGCCGGAGCGGGGTCTGCCGGGGGCCCGGCGTCCGGGGACGCCGACGAAAACGCCGAAGGCCCCGCCCACCAGGGGTGAGCGAGGCCCGCAGCACAGACCGGCCTACTCGGACAGCACGGCCTCGGCATCCAGCGTGACGCCGACCGCCTGGATCACGGACGCGATCTTGAACGCCTCCTGGACCGTCTCGCGGTCCACGCCCGCCTTGCGCAGCACCTGCTCGTGCGAGTCGAGGCACAGGCCGCAGCCGTTGATGGCGGACACAGCGAACGACCACAGCTCGAAGTCGACCTTGTCGACACCGGGGTTGCCGATGACGTTCATACGGAGCCCCGCGCGCAGGTTGCCGTACTCGTGGTCGGACAGCAGGTGCCGGGTCCGGTAGAAGACGTTGTTCATCGCCATCACCGCGGCCGCGGACTTCGCCGCGCTGTACGCCTCGGGCGTGAGGTTGGCCTTCGCCTCCGGCGCCAGCTCGCGCAGCACGATCGGGGAGCGCGAGGCGATCGCGGTGGCGAGCACTGTGCCCCACAGCTGCTGCGCCGGGAGGTCCGAATTGCCGATGACCGAGCCCAGGTTGAGCTTCAGGTCCTTGGCGTAGTCCGGCATACGGGACTTGAGGGAGTCGAGGGACATGCCGGTCACTCTCCCGCGAGGAGCTTGACCGGGTCCAGGGTGTCCTCGCCCTTGGTCCAGTTGCACGGGCACAGCTCGTCCGTCTGGAGGGCGTCCAGGACCCGCAGGACCTCCTTGGGGTTACGGCCGACGGAGCCGGCGGTCACCATGGAGAACTGGATCTCGTTGTTCTGGTCGACGATGAAGACGGCACGCTTGGCGAAGCCGTCCTCGCCCTCGATGCCGAGGTCGCGCATCAGCTCGTGCTTGGAGTCGGCCATCATCGGGAACGGCAGGTCGCGCAGGTCGTCGTGGTCCTTGCGCCAGGCGTGGTGCACGAACTCCGAGTCACCGGAGAAGCCGAGGACCTGCGCGTCGCGGTCGGCGAACTCCTCGTTCAGCTTGCCGAACGCCGCGATCTCGGTCGGGCAGACGAAGGTGAAGTCCTTCGGCCAGGCGAAGACCACCAACCAACCCTTCTTTTCCCGGTTGAGCTTAAGCCATTCGGCGTCGATCCGCTCGAACTCCTTGCCCTTCTCCAGGGAGACGCATGCCATGAGGTCGAAGTCAGGGAACTGGTCACCGACAGTAAGCACGTACAGGCCCTTCAGGTATTGCATGGGTTGGACAGGTGTAACCCTGTCAGACGCTGCTGTCACAGGTGAAATCGATCAATCTGGTCAAAGTGATCAGCAATGCCGATCAGTGCGGCATGCCGGGCGGACGGTTGGCTGAGACTGAATCCGAGGTGTTCGCGGCACCGGGAGCCATTCCGTGCGCGCGAACCCCTTGGATTCTGCTTTCTGAGCTAGAAGGCCGCCGTCCGGTCTTCGCTGCGCGGGTCGCTCACCTGATGCTCCGTGTAGATGCCCGAGCGCGCCTCACGACGCCAGGGACGCCCGTAGGTCACTGCGTCGGCGGCGGCATCGGAACTGTCGTCGAGGTTCACGACGGCTACCGATGGCGAACCGTCCGCGCGGCACCGCGCAAGCCAGTCGCCGTTGGGAGCGACGATTCCGGACGGTGCGCTGTGCTGTGAGGGCACTGACAAGCTGACCCAGTAGCTGTTGACTGTGGCGTGGCCTTGGGCTTGGGCAGCGGTGTTGCCCGGGGTGCCGCTTGTGGAGAACAGGACGCAGTCGACATCCAGCTTCTCGTATTCTGCGAACAACTCCGGGTAGTGGATTTCCATGCCGAGCAGGCAGCCGAAGCGCACACCGTCGACCTCGAAGGTCACCGGTGAGACGCCCGGCGAGTACATGTACGAGACCTTCGTCTTCGACATCAGTCGCTCGTCATAACGCGTGACGACCTCGCCGCCGTCGGAGATGACGTAGAGGCTGTTGTGCGGACGGTTCGGGCCGGTCAAGCGGTGTACCGATGCGATCACCGTCCACAACCGCAGCTCGCGGGCCAACTCGGCGATCGCAGCCAGTTCCGATTGGAGCACCGGCCACTGGCACCGATCCCAGTCCGCCGGGCCGACCACGGCCGGGCCGTCGACGGACATGACGAACTTGCTGGGAAAGCAGATCGCGCCTTCCGGGAAGTGCACGATCCTCGCTCCCTGAGCACTGGCCTCGCGCATCAGAGAACGGACCTCACGCCCGCTTTCGCGCAGCGCTTCAGCGTCTCGGGGGTCTTCGCGCACGGAGTTCTGCGCTACGGCGAGCCGCACGCTTTTGTGATTCCTTGCTTCCGACATGACGTCTCCTGATGGAGTCGGAAGGAAGTGCCGGAGGGCGGACGTGTAGGACTCGCCGGTCTTGGCGGCGCGGGCACGCACCTGGCGCTTGAAGTTCCTACGGGCTGTCATCGCGGCCTTCCACGCCTTGAGCGACAGCTCCCCAGCAACCTCGCCCGAGGCGATCTGGCTGCAACAACGGCCTGAGACGCTGGTCCCTTTGCCTCCGATAGGAGACCGTGCTGGGGACGGTCGCGGGAGGTTCGGCGTAGGCCACGCAGTCGGTCATCATGCCGTCACCCGCAGATTCCGTCAACATCCGTCAACACGTCCAGCGCACCGTGGAATGGCTGGCTGCTGGAGAGAAACACCTCAGTTCAACACGCTCAATTTGACAGAGAACGCCCCGGCTGCCGCGTCGCAGTCGGTGTCCGCGCTGGTCCGCCGGGACCGGGAAACAGCGAGATGCCCCACCGCAGTCTGCACGATGGGGCAGCCGTGTACCGGTGCATGCCGGAGAGGGCGGTCAGATGGCGTCAAGCTCTCCGGCCTTGACGCTTGCCACGAAGGACGAGAACACATCGGCAGGGAAGCCCAGAACTGGGCTGCTCGGAACCTTGGAGTCACGGACGGGGACCACGCCGCGCGAGGCGACGAGGTTTCCGGCGACCTCCACGCAGGCGCCGCCGTTGTCGCTGTAGGAGGACTTGAACCAACGAGGGGACTCGGTCGTCACGGGGTGCCCTTTCGCAACTGGTTGATCATGGCCACAGATGCCGCCTGCGAGCAGGCTTCGGCCTGTAGTTGATGGTAGGCCGCCAACAAGGGCAGTACGAACGAGCTTTCCCGCTCAAGATGGCCTCGGTGCGCGGACTCGGCGTACGACATGAGGGAGCGGTCCGGCATCGTCAGGATGTAGAGCGGCAGATTGAACGTGCGACGCGCCCCCATGTCGTACGGGGCGACCTGAAGCACGGTGTTCGGTAACTCGGCGAACTCGGCCAGACGCTCCAACTGGGCGTCCATGACGGGGGGCTCGCCGATGGGCCGGCGGATGCAGCTTTCATCCAGCATGACGAAAACCAGGGGTGAAGACGGGCGGACGAGTGCGGCTTGCCGTTCGGCGACGAGCGTCACCTGCTCGTGCGCCTGCTCGGTGGTGATCGCTCCTCGCTTGACGGCGCTGTCTGCAAGCACCTCTGCGTACTCGGGTGTCTGGAGGAGCCCGGGGATGATCCCGATCTCAAACAGCCGGATTTCCGCTGCTCGGCCCTCGTGCCCGACGTACTCGGGGAAGCCCTCCAGCAAGGAGCCCTGACGAAGTTCACGGAACTGCCGCTCGAACGTGTCTGCACCCTCGATGCCGAAGGCGTGGTCTGCACTACGCGAGAAACGAAGGGTTGGAGACTTCCGCCCAGTTTCAACCGCTGAAATATGCACACTGGAATATTCCATGCGTTCGGCAAGGTCATCTTGGGTCCAGCCGCGAGCTTCTCGCAGACTGCGTAAACGCGCCCCGTAAGCCGCTTGGGGTGAGGCATCGGGGTTCAACTCCTTGCGATTCAAGGGTGGTTGCACCAACCTTTCGTTCCTTTACGGCAAGTTGAAGTGTTCCCAGGTGTGGGCCACGCTGAACCTGCTTGGTAGTGGCGGCACTACGGAGAGGAGCGGTCGTGTCTAGTAGGCGCAATCTCAGAGAACGGCATGTATCCCCCGGCCTGCGGCCCCCAGCTGACGACGTGGCGGCGCTGGAAGCACACATAGCCGCCGGCGGGTTCTGGCGCCTGGCCCCGGACTGGGTACCGCGCGGCGGTTACGCCATGCGGACTCCTTCGCTACTGCGGGCGGTTGAGAACGGGCTCACCAGGAGGTTGAGCGATGAGCGGTAGCTCGCCGGCGCTCCGCACCTCGAAGCTTGAGCCGGTACCTGTGGAAGGCTGCCGCATCTGTCTGGCAGCCGCCAACAGACGCTCGGCGTCTCGCTGCCGTGGCGACATGGTCGGGATCCGGAACTTCAACGACATGATCCGGCAGCACCCCCACCGACGAGCCACGGACGGCAGGGGAGCAGAGGTGAACGCTGACTATCCGGGTTACGACGAGCCGCCGATCCGGTCGGCGCTGTGCTTCCCGCCGTGCCAGTGCGGCGTGGCGGAGTGTCCCGACGCGGAGTCCACCGTGGCGGACAAACCGCCGAAGTACGAGGGGCCTGACGACAGGTCATGCAGCCCGACCATGCAGCGGCTTCGCCCCAGCGTCGAGAAGGAAAACCGGCGTTGGGGGTGGGGGTGTTGACCGCTGATACGGCCGAGCAGACCACCGTGGATTTCAAACAGTTCCCCGCGTGCGCGTGTATGCGTGACGTGCTCGGCACGGCCGTTCTTTGGGTGACCCGAATGCGGCGGGCGACCTCGTGCGCGTCATGAATTCGCACATAGTCAACAAATATTCGAGGTGCGCGCGAACACGGGGGTGCATCAATGCGTGACGCCATTCAGTCCAAAATATCGGTCGGATCGATCGTCTACGACCGGCATTACGATATGGTCGCGCGGATAAGGGAAATCAACGGTCCGTTGATACTCCTTGCTCGTCCCAGCGGTCTCAATTGGTCCAGGCATAGGCGTTCCATTCGACTGGCCACGGAGTGGGAGCAGAAGCAGCTGCGGGCGCTTGCCAAGCTTCACGCACAGCGTCAACGGGGTCTGAAATCCCCGACCTAGACTCCCGTCCCTGCCGGACGTACCGAAGCCCTTCCTCCATGGCAATGCGGAATCTCGGCAGGGACGGGTATCACCTCCGCCCCGACTGCCAATAGCAGGAAGGCTTAGGGCGGTTGGGTCGGAGCAACAAATGCAGCCGATAAGGAACAGCAAGGAACGGTACCGAGTGGGCAAGAGCAAGAAGACCGTTGACGCCGCCAAGGGGCGCCGAGACCGAGACTCCAAGGAAGCTGGGGCACACACCCCGCAGGAGAAGCAAGAGATGGTGTCTCAGCCTCAGCATAGGAAGGGGGCCCGCGAAAATCGCTGGTACGCGGACTGACCATCGGCCCTTTACAGCTCAGTCAGGAAGAGCGCTGAACTCGCGCGTTTTCTCCAAAGGGCGACGCACACAGTGAGCCCGGTTCGAGCCTGGGCAAGGGCACTGATCGCCTTTGGTGGATCAATCCGCAACGGGCCTTAAGGCAGGTCGAGTGCCGCCAGGGCCCGACACGTTAGTGCACGACACGACGCGAAGGAGAGTGTGGCTGTGACAGTCATCATGGAGAGCCCTGCAAACGCCCCGGTGGCGGGGATCGAGTCTCTTGAGCTGGAGCTCACGGGTAAGTGCCAGCTCAGCTGTACGCACTGTCTGTCCGAATCCAGCCCGCAGGCCACGCACGGCTCCATGACCCCGGCGGACTGGCGCGCGGTCATCACGGACGCTGCAGCGCTCGGGATCCGAACCATTCAGCTCATCGGCGGGGAGCCGACTGTTCACCCGCACTGGCGGGAGTTCACGGAACTCGGACTCTCGCTCGGGCTGCATGTTGAGGTGTACTCCAACCTGTTCCATGTGGCGCCAGACTGGTGGGAGTTGTTCGAGAGGGACGGCGTGACGCTGGGTACCAGTTACTACAGTGACGACCCCGACGAACACGACAAGATCACCGGTCGGCGAGGGAGCTACGCCCGTACGCGGTGCAACATCCGGGAAGCGGTCATGCGTGGGATCACGGTTCGAGTGGGGATCGTGGACATTCTGCCGGGGCAGCACGTTGCCGAGGCTCGCGCGGAGCTGGAATCCATGGGCGTGAAGCACATCAACACGGATCGAATGCGCGCGGTCGGACGGGCGCAACTGCCTGGAGTCGTGCCGACGCTGGAGGAGATGTGCGGACGGTGCACCCGTGGCCGTGCGGCGATCCTGCCGAACGGGGACCTCGCCGGCTGTGTGCTGTCGCGCGACTTCCCGGCGGGCAACGTTCGGGAAATCCGGCTCGCCGACCTGCTCAGCGGCTCGAAGTGGTCGGAACTCGCCGCGCGTATCCCCGCCCCACGTGCTGCATGCGGCCCGGACGACTCGAACGACTGCGATCCCGCCAACACGACAGCATGTGACCCCGCGTACTGACCCCCGAAAGGCTCGGCAGCATGGAATGGAACGAGCAAGCGGAACGGCTCGCGCATCGGGTGGCCGACCCTGATTCCCGATGGCTGGCACCCGTGGCCCGTGTTCCTCGGCATGCGTTGGTTCCCCGTTGGTGGGAGATGAGGGACTCGGGCGGGTGGGTCCTGCGGGACGGGCCCAGTGATCCCGAGGCCTGGGAGGAAGCTGCCTACGCGGATCGCTCCCTGATCACCAGGGTCGGCACGCTCCATGCCGACTTGGCGAAACCTGGTGATCAGCCTTCGGGAATGCCCACGTCGTCCGCCACGCTGCCGAGCCTGGTCGTGCGCATGCTCCGCCACGCCAGGCTGGGGGACGGGCTGCCGCTCCTGGACCTGGGCACAGGGGCCGGCGGGCTCACCGCGTATGCATCGCATCGCATCGGGGACGGGTGCGTGACGAGTCTGGACGTGGACTCGTACCTGACGAGTGTGGCGGGGGAACGGCTCGCGTCCATGGGCTACCACCCGAAGTTCGTCACAGCGGATGCCACCAAGCATGTGCCCGGCACGTACGAGCGCATCGTGTGCACGGTGGCGCTTCCGCCTGGTCCTGGACTGCGGGCTGTCCTCGCGGCCCTGGTGCCTGGGGGGCGAATCGCGACAACCCTTGCGCGTACCTCCCTGATTGTCACCGGGTGGAAGCACACGAACGGGGATGTGATTGGGCGGGTAGAGCGGGACATGGCGGGCTTCATGCTCACCCGGTCCGGCGACGATTATCCGCCCGCTCTTGCAGAGCTGTTCTCCGTTGCCCGTGAAGCCGAGGGAGAACAGAGGTGCACCGGCCGCTATCCCGTGGTGGACGTGGCCAACGCATGGGAACTGCGATCCATGCTGGAAGTCACCACACCGGGCGTCGAACTCGGCTATGAGACACACGGCCGAACTCGCACCGCATACCTGGTGCACCCGGACGGTTCATGGGCTCGCGCCTCCGCCGAGTGGACCGACGCGCCGGAAGTGCACCAGGGCGGCCCGCAACGACTGTGGGAAGCACTGGAGCGCATCCGCAACAGGCTCAACGCAGAAGGGGCGTTGCCGCTGCTCGGCGCGCACGTCCGGATCACGCCCGATGGCGTCTGCCACCTGTCACGCGGGCGGTGGCACACATCCATGGGCGCCCTGTAAGGCCCGGCATACAGGAGTCTCTCTACCCTCCGGTGTGCCGGACGGCGGCGTTCCCCGAGCGTTGTCACACCGTCCCGTCCGTGCGCTTCCCCCTGTGGCGCGCGGGCGGGACTTCTGGGTCTCCTGCCATCACATGCCCGACCTCTCCAAACTCATCCGGATAAGTGGTTGACCTGTCCGCGTTACATGCCAGATGCTGGCAACTCATCCGGATGGGTTGCTGGGCTTCGCGCAGTGCGAAACCGGGGCTCTCATGCTGTTTCGAGCGAAGGGAAGTTGATCATGGGGCGTAAGGCTCTGCGGGCGCTGGTTGTGTCGGGTGCGATGGTGGCGGGTGTCGGCCTGGTGGGTGTGTCGGCGGCGTCGGCGGTGGTCCCGTCGGATCCGTCGGGGTCGAGTCGCGGAGGGGTCGTCTCGTCCGTGAACTACGCGACGGTGCGTACGGCGAGTGTGGATGGGCTCCGGGTGCGCCTGGGGCCCGGTGTCGGGTCGGGGATCCTCGGTCAGATATACGCGGGTGAATCGGTGCAGGTCATCACCTCTGCGCGTGACAGTGGAGGGCAGTGGTGGGATCTAGTCGTGTTGCAGTCCGATTCGGCTGGCGGCCTGCCCGGGGGTTACGTCGGGTGGGTCACTGAGGAGTACCTCTATTGATCCGGCACCCTGGGTGGTGAGGTGAGTGGGCGGCCCCCTCTCGGCTTCGGCGGAGAGGGGGCCTCTTCATGTCCTATGCCGCTGGCATGTGTGCGCCGGACGGGTGGGGCGTGTAGAGCACGTGTTGATGCAAGCGTTTTCCAGAGGTTGACGGACGGTAATGGTGCGTGCGCGAGAGGCTCGAAGTAGACTGCGTGTCCTGTTTTAGATTTGCACAAACGTTCGGCATGGCTGGGATGGCCGGTCGTATCTGACCAAGACGGCTGGGGCTGGGGTGAGTTGAGCAGTGGCAGAGGACTCGTCGCCGGAGGGCGGGGGATACGGCGACATTGAGGATGCCTTGTTCGTTGCGGGAGTTGACTACGTGTCACCGTGGCGGGAGGCGAACGAAGTTGCCGAGGAGCTGAACGCGGCCATGGCGGCGTTGGGCGTAGACGTGCGGCTGTTGCGGGCGGCGGCGCATGTGGGTCCGCGCGGTGAGCCGGTGGTGTGGCTGCGCCCGGAGGGTGCGCGGTGGGTTGCCCGGCGGCTGCGCGGGACGGGCGGTGTGGTCAGGTTCCAGCGGCTGGCGGACGAGAAGGAAGGGGAGTTACGGGCATGGGGCGGCGTGATGACTGGCGGACGGCGGCGGGCTCGCGCGTGTGGATCGAGACTGACAGGCGCGGGGAGTTCATCCGGTGTGAAGGGTGCCGAGGTCCGATCCTGATCACGGGTCTAGGTCCTGCACGGTTCGCGGCTCAGCAGCACGCGGACACCTGCCGGAGGTAGCGGTCAGCAGCACCCTGGGCGGCGTTCGCCGGCGCATGGCAGGAGGTCGGACCGGTACCAATCGACGGGGGAAAGGTGCTGGTGACGTGCGTGGTGACCTCACGCGCGCACGGATATGGACCACGACGAAACCCGCATTCGCGCGTGAGGTTGCCACGCTGGGCGGGGTCCAGGGGCGCGCTATAGCGCCCCTGGTACCACCGGCCGGAAGTACGTTGGCCTTGGTGACTTGAGGGGAGCAGCTCGCCGACCGGCCTCGGCCCTCACGAAGCTGCCTTCCGAGCTCAACATGCAAGGAAAGGGGAAACGGTGAAGTGGGGCAAGCCGAAGAAGAGCTTGGAGGACTTGCTCAAGGCCGAACGGGAAAGGGCCGTCGGGCACGAGGAGCGGGAGCGTGTACGGAAGGCCTGGGACGATGCGGCGAGGGAGGTCGCGCGCATGATCCGGCAAACTCCTATCGGAAGTTACGCCCGCCTGCATTGGGACGGCTCCACCCCGCCAGATGTCCCGGAGGAGAAGGGGTACATCGGGTGGGACCTCAGCCTACGGCTGCCTTTTACGCCGGACGCCGCTGGGCGCAAGGGCGTGAAGCGGATCCTCCATGATCTCGAGGATCTGCATGAGCGGCTGGGCGGGAAGGTGAGCGTCGAGGAGACAAGCAGTATCAGGAACTACGACTATCCGGATGAAGTTCAGTTCACCCTGGTGACTGTGACGATCACGTGCACGGTGCAGGACCGCCCGGTGCGAGTGACGGCGCGCTACTCCCGCTGAACGGTCCAACCGGTCCGTCAGTAACCACACGGACAGCCGCGCGTAGGTCGTGGCCACTGCTGACTGCTGTGTGATCGCGCGGAGTTGGCGCTCGTCCTTGGGGGAGTGCGGGCCTCGTCGGTCGTGTGGCTCGCTTCCCCGGTGACTGACAGGGCAGACGATAAAGCCCTCCGCGACGAAATCCGCGGGGGCTTTTCTGCTTGGTCGGGTGCGGTTGGTGGTGTCGGGCGGCTGGCCGTCCGGACGGGACCGGCCGGAGGCCGCACGCCCGGCCGAGGCGGCCGGAGCCGCCCGGCGCGCCGAAGGCGCGCCCTTGAACAAGTAAAGAGAAGTTACGCCGATCGGGCTCGACACGGGTCAGTGGCGGGCGGCGCGCATCGGAGGCTGCCGTCGTCGGCGCCATTACGAAGGCGAGCCGGTAGGTGGCGGCAGGGGTCTTCAGCTCCTCACACGAGTTCAGCGAAGTTGATCGAGATGCGCCAAACGAGTGACCGTGCTGTCCTGGAAGCAGAGCCCGGTACTGCGGCCTCGCTTCCTGAGCAGTCGATCGCATTCGGTCGGTAACGACCTCGGAGGCGTGATGAGGAACAGCAATCTGCGAAGTGTGCCTGGCCCTGCCAGCAAGCGCGAAACGATCAGGTTCTGTCGCGAACTTGAAGATCTGTGCTTGTAGTCGTAGCAAGACTCCAAATGCTGCCAGACCAACGTGGGGCCTCTCATTTTGGCGGAGAAGGTGAACCAGCTGTGAAGCGATCTATCGCAGGATTCACCGCCGTCTCCACCCTGACGGCCGTTGTCCTTATCGGGGGAGCTGGCGAGGCGGGAGCCACCTCTACGACCTTTGTATTGAGCTCGAAATCCGGCTGGGTGAGAGTTCCTCTGTCGCTGGAGCGAGGCCATGAGTATACGCTTAGCACCAGCGGCAGTTGGACGGTGGACCACCGAAACTTTCCCAGGGTTGAGTCAGGCGGCTACAGTGAGGGCACTGACGCCAAAATCTTCCAGGGCTGCAAGATTAACTCGAATCTCCCATATGGCATGCTCCTGGGTAAGTTTGGTGATGACGAGCCATTTGCAGCTGGGCCAGCAGGAACCTTCACCTATCAAGGTAGAGGGTCGCTTTTCGTTCGGATCAACGATGACGAACGCTGCTTCGGGGACAACGCAGGACAGATCACTGTCCGCGTGACTTCCCGCACCCTCCCACTCTCGGGTTCTGACAGGGCTCCGCTGATGACTCGGGACGCCCTCAACAGGGCCTGGGAATGTGGACTTTCCGCTGCTGAGACAAAGCTGCCGAATAATTTCCGGGTGCTCGTGAGAGCTGCGCAGGCCAGCCGCAATGCGTCGCAGGCGGTGGCGGCAGGCAACCTGATGGAAGCCTGGCTGAACATCGGCTTGCCACTGCTTCCGTTCAGCGAATGCATTGACCCGCTATTCCACCCACCCGAAGTCTCCTAAGGGTCGGTACTTCGGCGGTGGTGGCAAGGGGGATGAGGACGCGGCAGGCCCAGCGGGCGGCGGTCTCTGCGGGGCGTGGATCAGACGGCATCCTTTAGCTAGGCGGAGGCGGACAGTTCTCTTTGACTGCTGAGATCCACTTATCCAGTTGTTCCTGGCGATCATTCTTCTGCTTAATTACGAATGCCGTCAAACCACTTCCCGCCAGAGTTTCCAATACTGCCACCACGGCAAATACATAGTTCTTGTCCGGCACGGCGAATGCCATAACGATTAGAAAAATAAGCGCAATTACGGTGGCAATGGACAGTAGAAGGATGAGGGCTTTGTATCGCTTAACTTCGCGCGCTTCGTAGTTACGCTGTTGTTTAAGGAATTTGCAGTTGTCGTTGCGGTACATACTCACTGCGAGCTCAGGATCAGGATCGCCCAGCTCGGGAGTAAATTTGTCCGGCGTAGGGCCAGGCGTGCCCATGGGCGCCTCCAGGTATCGCGAATGTACTTCAATCATTCATGCTCGCGGCTACTCGGCGAGATTTGCTAGCCCACCTGAGTCACGTCCATCATCAGGAGTGTCCAGGCCTTGCAACGGAGTTGAGACGTCGAACACGTCCCTCAACGGCACGGGGGCCTTGTCCATTGAGGGATACCGGTCCCGTCACTTGGTCAGTGGCTACGCTGAAGATCCTCATTGAGTCCCATGACGAAACCTGGACTGGTGCAGGGTGCCAGCGCGTTCCCGAGCGGGGAACGCGCTGGCGGTGGAGACTGGCCTCTTTCGCACCGCCACTTGCGCGGCGACGGGGGCCAGGCGCGCCGACCGGGCTCCGTTGGAGACGTTCTTGCCGTAGCCGCTTGAGTTGTCCCTGCCGTAGCCGTTCGTGGTCGCAGTGATGACTGCGGTTGATGGTGGTGGGGTCGTGGCGGCGGGCGCCTTCGGCTCCTCGTACAGCAGGGGCGGCCCTGGTTGGCACCGGCGGTCACGTGGTGGGTGATCCGGATGAGCTTGTGACGTGATCGAAAATCAACAGCCCCCGACATGACACAGCATGCCGGGGGCTGCAAAGTATTGATGCTTCTCGTAACGATCAGAGTTCCGCCGGAGGGTTGACCGACTTCCCGTCGACCTTGCGCTCCTCCAGCGTGATCAGAACGTGGGTGCCTTCGGGGCTGTCAAGATCCCAGTACACCGAGGCGACGGTGTGTTCCTCGTGGTAGCGGTCGGGGCTCCATCCGATGTGGTCGCCCACGCGGGGAACTGCGGGCAGGGTGCGCTTGCACTCACGGTCGTTGGGAAGCACAAAGACAATGAGATCGTTTCATCTTGAACTCGCAGGTCGGGTCTCTGGCGTGGGTGGAGATTGACTCGCTCGTGCTGGTCTAGGACGTGATCATTAGCAGGTGATCGTCTGTCACGGGCCGGTTCGCGGGTTCTGGGGTGGTCCGCTTGAGGCGTCTCGTAGGTTCCGCAACGGGAGGGAGGCGCATGGTGGACGTGCTGACGTGGACGATCGAGCGGCGGATGCGACTGACTGAGCGGGCCGAGCTGCTGTGCAAGGAGCTGGCGGAGGTTGACGCCGAGCTGGGCCGGCTGGAGGCGGCCGAGGTGGTGTTCGGGCAGTGGGCCGAGGCGACGGACGGGGGACGGCGGCCATCGGGCATCGTGGAGCCGGAGCCGGAGCCGGAGCCGGAGCCGGAGCCGGAGCCGGAGCCGGAGCCGGAGCCGGAGCCGGAGCGCGTCGCGGCTGGGCCGGGTGAGCGTCCTGCGAGCAACCGCGCGGTCCTGCCAGGGACTGAGAGCCCGGTGTCTATACCTTGCTCGCGACCACCATGTAGTTCTCGGCCTCAAGATCGAACGTGCTCACTTCCGTCCGGAGTCCGACCCGGTGCAGCTCGACTTCGAGTTCCTCGTACCGGTAGGGCCAGCAGGACAGCAGTTCCGAGCGGACAAGAACCAGCCCAGTCGCATCAACTTGGGCGATCGCAATCTCGATGTGGTGCTCATCCTCCCAATGCGGCGCAATCTCCCAGCGGTAGACCACGACGGCATCGCGACCGTTTCGTCGGACGAGTCGGTCCCTGATGTCCAGCCGGGAACCTCTGGCCCTCACGAGTTCCCAAGTGCGGGATGTGAGCACCAAGCGCCCGCCAGGGCGCAGAAGCCGTGACATCGACTCCAGAGCAGCACCCCTGCCTGTCGCGCCCGCGGCATGGTGAAGCGAGTTGCCAACGCAGAACACCATGTCGAACGTGTCGTCCTCGAAATGATCGGGCAACTCTTCCCAGTTCGCCCGCACGGCCCGGACGGAGGCCCCGAACTCCTCAGACAGCTCTGTAGTCCGGCGAACCATCGCTTCGCTGGGGTCAGTTGCGACAACCTGCATGCCACGACCGGCGAGGCCAACCGCCAACTGTCCTGTTCCGCACGAACAGTCGAGGACGTGAGCGTTCGACGGCAGGAGACTGAGGACGTCATCGAACGACGCAGCGAACTCGGCGGGAGGCAACTTTGCATCCGAGATGAGCCATTCGTACACCTCGGCAAGCACGTCATATTCCGTCACAACCAGTACCTCCGTCACACAGCAGACTCACGGCGGGACGTCAGTCCATCGGAGGAGCAAGCCGGGCACCAATGGTTTTCGCAAGGACAACCCGTCCGCCCATGCCGCGGATAGCGCGAGCTGATTCAAGATGAAACGATCTCAATGGGAATCATTCATCCATCCTTTCTCTGATGTGGGCGGTGGCCGGGTTCCTTCTGAGGGGTTTGGTTACCCCGGTGAGGGTCACTTCCGGCCGGTGGGGCGCTTGGCGGCTGCCTTGGTCGGTGTCACGGGGAAAGTGAGCTGACAGGTGGCGGCGGGTGCCTTGAGCTCCTCACACAGAAGGGGGCGGTCCTGGTCGGCGTCGGCGGTCACGCGGTAGCTGATCAGGAGGGGGCTGGCGTCGTTGAGGCCGAGGGCGGCGCGCTCGTCCGGGTAGGGGGTGCGGGCGGTGACGTGCTCGGTGAACGACAGGCTGAGTCCGGCCTCGGCAAGCTGCCGGTAAAGGTCGGCTACCTCGGCGTCGGGCTGCTCGGCGAGAGTGGGCACGTCGGCGGCGGTTGCAAGCGGGATCAGCACACGGTGAGCCATCCGGGCGCCGGTCGCCGGGTCGTACAGCATGCGGTCGACGTTGATCGCGTCCTGGTCCTGCTGGTCCAACAGAGCTGCCGGCGGGCCGTCCAGCGTGCTCCTGCTGACGGCGGGCGCCCCAGTCTCCTTCGTCTCCGGCAGACGCCAACTCCCCTTCGTCGTCCGCTGGATGGACCGTTCAACGCGGGTGGCGGGGAGGACGCCGCCGATAGGAAGCACGATGCTGCCCTTGCCCTGCTTGGACTCGACCAGTCCCATGCGGCGCAGCTCGGCCACGGCAGAACGCGCGGTGTGCTTGCCGACCCCGTACATCTCGACCATCTGAGTCTCGGACGGCAGCACCTCACCGGCCTGGTAACGGCCGTTGCGGATGTCGTCGGCCATGCGCTGGGCAAGCTGCATGTACATGGAGGGGGCGCGTTCGATGGGCTCTCGCTCTGCCACGGCTGCTGTCTTTCTGGGTAGTTGAACGGGGCTCGACGTTTGCGGGGTGAGTCGTCGTGCCGCGTTGCTTGTCGGTGGGGCGTGGTGTAGGGCGCGCGTTGCACTCATGAGGATAAGTGGTTGGCTGCCTGGCGTATAGATCGAAACCACTCATCCGGATAAGTGGTTGACGTGATTCCGGTGTCGGGTGATGATGATCGCTCCAACTCATCCGGATGAGTGGCCGGGTGTGTGTGTTGTGGGATGAGGTGAACCCCCTTGGAAGACAAGCCGATTGATGTCGGACGGCTGGGCGTGATCCGCTGCCTGATCGCTCCGGAACCGCGTACGACGCTCGAAGGTGATCAGCGCAGGGACCGTGAGGGAAACCCGCTGTGGATCACGGGCCTGGTCGTACGCCAGCAGGAACGGCGGAGGCTGGAAGAGATCCACGTAACGACCAGTGGTCAGCCGCAGGGCCTCACGGAGGGCGGAGAGGTCAAGGTCACGAACCTGTGGGCTCGTGACTGGGCGCTGGAGGGCCGGACCGGTACAACTTACCGGGCTGACTCGATCACGCCCGTAACAGGCTCCGGTGGCGGCTCCGCTCCGGCGGCTGGGCCGCGAGGGAAGTCGGCTGGTGATTCCTGATGCCGCGCTATTTCTGGAACATCAGCGGCCCCAAGGGCGACGGCATGGCCTGCGTGGTGTGCGGCGCGAACTTCCTTGACGCACGGATCACGTCCGTGTCGGTGGGCCTCAATCCTGCTGACGAGTCACAGGTGTTCGCCTGCAAGGAACCGTGCGCCCTGGCGCTTGCCGAGGATGCCGAACGGATGGCCCAAGAGATGCGGGCGGCCGCCGGTTTGGATGACGCGGACGTGCCTGGTACGGACGACGATCCAGTGTTCTGCGTAGACGGTCACTTCGGCTCGCTCCTGCGGGATCTGCGGACGCTCGCGGGTACCGAGGCGCTGCTGACCACGTCCGACGACATCACCACCATCCGGTTCCTCCTCTCCCTGACAGCCCGTCACGCGGAGACGGCCATGATGCGCGCCCGGCTCGTGCTGGCGCGCACCAAGGCGCCGGACACCGAGGACGGTGACAACTGATGCCCGCCTCCCTGGTGGTGTGGATCCTGACCGCGCTCCTGATCGTGGGCGTGCTCACTCAGAAGTGGTGGGAACCGCGTCTGGAAGCGCGGGGAGTCCCGGTGCGGCGGTGGCCATGGCGCTGGTGGCTGGTGGGCTACCCCGGAACCGCATTGCGGATCGTGACGACCTGGCGGCGGCTGGCCTACCTCAACGGCCTGTCCGTGAGCATGTCGCCGAACCGTCGGGTGATCGGCCGTGACCTCGTGGTGCAGGGGCAGGCACTCAAGCCGAAGCCTCCCCGCCTGTCCTGGCCGGTGCCCACGGCAACGGGGCTGACGCTGAGGGTGCTGCTGCATCCGGGGCAGACTCCGGCGCCGTTCTACGCGGCGGCCCGTGCCATGGAACACACCTGGCGCGTGCACAGCGTGCGGGTCACCTCGCCTCGTCGGGGACAGGTCGTCATCGAGGTCACGGCCAGGGATCCGCTGGCCGATGACGCCCCTTCGGTGCGTGCGCCGGCTCACGTGCTCATGTCGGCTGACGTGGGCGTTTTCGAGGACGGCGGCCCGTGGCAGATCGACCTGCGGCGCACTCCGCACTGGCTGATCACGGGGGCCACACAGTCCGGGAAGTCCTCGCTTCTGGCGGCTCTGGTCCTCGCGCTGGCGCCTCAGCGGGTCGCCCTGGTCGGCATCGACTGCAAGGGCGGCATGGAGCTTGGCCTGTTCGGCGGGCGGCTCTCCGCGCTGGCGACCGACCGCACACAGGCGCTCGGCGTGCTGTCCGGGGTGGTCGATGAGATCCAGGCGCGGATGCGGTGGTGCCGCTCCTGGGGCAAGCGGTCCATCTGGGAGCTGCGCGAGGAGCAGCGGCCGGTGCCCCTGGTCGTGATCGTCGACGAACTGGCAGAGCTGTACCTGACGGACGGCTCCCGCGAATCGCGGGATGAGGCGGAGCAGTGCGGAACCCTGCTGCTGCGCATCGCCCAGCTCGGCGCGGCGCTCGGCGTCCACCTCGTCCTCGCCGGGCAACGGGTCGGCTCCGACCTTGGCCCCCGCGTGACCGCGCTGCGTGCCCAGCTCGGCGGACGCGTCGCCCACCGCGCCCATGACGCGGCGTCGGCCGAGATGACCTTGGGCGACCTCGACCCTGACGCCGTGGTCACCGCGCAGAACATCACCGAGGACGAGCAAGGCGTGGCGGTCGTCGCCATGGGCGGCCGGTGGATGCGCGCCCGCTCCCGCCTGGTCAACACCGACGACGCGGCCGAGATCGGCCGGAGTGATCCGCCGCAGGACCCGTTCCTGACCCAACCCGACCCCGTGACATTCGAGAAAGAGGGAGCAGTGGCATGACACAGACACATATCTGGGTCATCGACTCATTCCTGTTCCTGTACGTCGTCCTGACCGCGCGGTCACGGGAAATCCGGGCGTATCAGGCAACGTTGATCGCGCTGTTCGGATTCCTCCTGGCTGGTACGCCTTTCTCCTATCCGGTGTGGGCAATCGTGCAAGCCATCGGAAGCCTCTTTTTCGGCTGACCCCGGAAAAGGATCCAAGGAGCGGCGCAAGGCCGCATCGAAACTCTCACAAAGGAGAAAATGCAATGCAGATCCGTCAGACCCTCGTCCGCATTTCCGCTGCTGCCGCGACCACGGCTGTGATCGTTGGCGGAGCCGTGCTCACCGCTCCGGCCGCTTCGGCTGCATCGCTGCCCAAGTCGTGCACCTGGGAATGGGCTTGGCCGCAGAAGATGGAAATTACCAGCGATGTAAACCTGCGTAGCGGCCCCGGAAAGAAATACACCTCTCTCGGAATTCTGTACAAGGGCGCTCGATTTACTGAGTACTGCGACAAGAATCATTCCTGGAGTTATGGCAAGGTTACGAGCGGGCCGAACAACGGAAAATGGGGCTGGGTCAAGACCGATTACGTTGGCTGGAACTAAAAGGGGCAGCCCGCGCGGTCCTATTCACCTCCTTTTCGGCTGGCGCCGGAAAAGGAAGCAGTGAGGTGGCAAGAGGTTGCCTCAAAACTCTCTCAGAGGAGAAAACAAATGAAGCTCCGCCAGAACGTCGCCCGTTCACTCGCAGTAACCGCCCTCGGATTGAGCGTCCTCGGGGCCGGTATCACCACCGCCCCGGCCGCTTCGGCTGCCCCCCTGCCGAAGGGTTGCATTCCGACTTCCCATATCCCGAGCAAAACGACGGAAGCCGTGAACCTCCGCACCGGCCCCGGAAAGAAGTACAAGTCACTCGGGATCCTGTCCAAGGGAACCCGATTCAACGACTCTTGCATGACAAAGGATTTCGTCTGGTTCTACGGAAAGGTCGGAAGTGGCCCCAATAAGGGCAAGAAGGGCTGGGTCAACGGCCACTATTTGAAGGAAACGGGTTGGTAGCCCACACCGCCCCACTTTCCTTCTGGCTGATCAAAGCCAAGTCGCATTCATAGCTGAAACAAGCCAGAGCAGGCGTAGACCAATTGACCGCCGCGACTATCCCTCGCGAAAGGGGGCCTCCCGTGCATCCGATATCGGATGAGGCGCGGCGCTCAGTGCTCGATGAGGCTGAGCGTCTGCGCCTTCTTTCTCCCACCGAACGCGATCTTATCCGGCTCGTCCATGAGCCCGGATTCTCGCGCTGGCTCGAACAGATCAAATCTATAGGCGGGTGTGCCCACCCGATCTACCTCGCTGGACACACCACCACCCGTGACGCGGTCACCGGCGAGATGCTGCGTCGCTACTCCACCAGCGACGAACCCGGCGGCCGTATGCCGGTGCGCTGCCGCAACCGGCGAGAGACGCGCTGCGAACCGTGCTCCTACCTCCACGCGGGCGACACGTTCCAACTGGTCCGCTCCGGCCTCCTGGGCGGCAAGGGCGTCACAGACGGCGTGCAGCGCCACCCCCGGCTCTTCGTCACCCTCACCGCCCCCTCGTTCGGCGCCGTGCACCGTGCGAGCGGTCCTGACCGGTCCCTGTGCCGCCCTCGACGAGACGGCGGTACCTGCGAACACGGGCGGCCTCTCGGCTGCGGCCACCAGCACGCCGACACCGATTCCTTGGTGGGTCAGCCGCTCTGCCCGGACTGCTACGACTACGCCGGACACGTCCTGTGGCACGCTTCCGCCGGCTCACTGTGGAACCGCTATTGCCACATGCTCAGGCGGCATCTGGCGACTGCCGTAGGAATCACACAAACCCGCTTGCGCGAACACCTGACGGTGTCCTTCGCGAAAGTCGCCGAATACCAAAGGCGGGGGGCTGTTCACTTCCACGCGGTGATCCGGCTCGACGGTCCCGACGGCCCGTCATCGCCCCCGCCACTGTGGGCCACGACAGAACTCCTTGAAGGCGCCGTGAGGTCGGCTGCTGAACAAGTAGAGGTACATACGCCATATTCCCCGGCCACAGGTGAACGGGTCATCAAGTGTGGAAAACAGATCGACGTTCACCCCATCCGCAGCGATGCATTCACCGAATCCTCGGCGGTGACCGATAATGCCGTTGCGGCCTACGTCGCTAAATACGTCTCCAAGAGCGTCGGCGACGCGGGCGGAATCGACTACCGCATACAAGACTTCGACAGCATCCGCCTGGCTCCGGTAAGCCCCCACCTGCGCGCCCTCATGGCTGCCTGCTGGCGCCTGGGCGGCCTGGTGGAGCTGGAGGCGCTCAACCTGCGGGCCTGGGCTCACACGCTCGGCTACCGGGGCCATGTCCTCACCAAATCCCGCCAGTACTCCACCACTTACGGAGCACTCCGCGCCGTGCGGGCGGACTATCAAGGCGGCGGCCTGCTGGCCCTGGAAGACCGAGAAACCGTCACTGACTCTGCATGGCGATATGTGGGCTCCGGACACTCCCCGGCGGAAGCAGACTTCGCGTACGGCATCGCCGAAGACCTAGCCAGCCTCCGCGATATCAGAAGAGACATGATCGCCGAGGGGTGGAAGTATGCCGCGTGATTATCGCGTGGGATATGGGGGGCTTCCTTGACGAAGGAGGAATGGCTGGCGCGCGAGTTGGCCAAGATGCCCCAGCGGAGTGAGAAGTGGCGCGCGAAGGTGATGAGGACATGGGGCCTCAAGCCCCAAACGAATAAGGGGCAAGGCCCTCCCCCCAAGTGAGGGAGGGCTTCTCGTTATTCTGCGGTCGCTGCGGCCTTGGTCGCGCCAGTTCCCTCGTCGTCTTCCTCGCGCCAGACGATCTCAATGAACTCGGGGTCAAACCTCTTACCCCTGCCCATGGGGTGGATGATGACTGACTTGATGCTCTGTGTGAGGCGAGCCCGCTTCTCCGCCATTGAGAGTGTCGGCCATTCTCCTAGTGCGTCTGGAGAAAGGAGCTCTCTCTTCTTCTTCTGTTGGGAAAGGTTTCCCTTTTTCTTCTTGAGTTGATCACGTTCCTGTTCCAACTCCTCAATAAGGTCGAGGGCTTTGGACATGGAGATACGCCTAGCCTTGCGACGCTCATTCACCTGATCGATCTCGTCGTTGATCTCGCTTAGCCGCGCATCATGAATGGTCTCGTCAACCTCCTCAGCCGCCTTCTCGACGGCCTCACCAAGTCCCTGGCGGGTACCTGTGAGGAAGGCTTCCTCAACGAGGTCGTCGACGGGAGGACCGCACCGGGTGACACCCCCGCAGCCGCCTTGGTTCGTCAGGCAGGCATACCGAAAACCCCACTTCTCGTAGGAGCTGGTGCCAGGTGTGTAGGGGTTCGACCACATGGGAGAGAGGCACTTCCCGCACCGTGCGATACCTGAGAGGAAATACTTCACATTGGTGTCATGGACCTCGGTCTGGGTCCCCTCCTTGCGGTCGTCCTTACGCCGCTTGATCTCGTTGACGCACGCCCAGAACTCGTCAACGGAGCAAATACGCTCCCAGTCCCCCATGACGGGGTTGCCCTCGGGGTCGTTCACGATGAAGTCCGGCAGCCACAGACGGCCGGAGGAACGGCGTACGTCTTGCGGCACGTAGATGCGAAATCCGGCGTTGCGAGGGTTCGTCAGGATCTCCTCGGCAACACTGTGTTGCACCTCTCGCCGGCCTTCGCTACGGGAGTTCTTCTGGAGCTGCGGGGTGTATCCGAACTCAACGAGTCGCGTGCGGAAGGTTCCGACCTTGAGACCCCCGGGCACGGCTCGAACGTGCTTGAGCAGGAACGGAGCCTCCGTCTCGTGCAGGGTCTTCCTGTCGTCTCCCCAGCCAAACGCCCGGGGAGCGCTGTGCATAGCGCCCTTGCGGGCAATCCGGCCGTTGGTTCGTTTGGTTCGGCGCTTGATGTTGCCGATCTCCATGTTGCCCATGGTGGCCTGCATGACGAACATGCCTCGGCCTTCCACGGTCGAGAGGTCGACACTTCCCTCGACTGATCGCCCGATGTAGTCCGGGTTCATCTCGAAGACGCGGCAGATGCGGGCAGCGTCGTAGACGAGGCGGGCCAGGCGGTCGGAGTGGAGGAAGACGACGCCGTGAATCACTCCCGCTTCGAGATCACGAAGCAGTGCCTCGAAGTCGTCGCGAACGATGAACGGGTCTGATGCCGGTGTGTCGTTGTCGCAGTAGTCGCGGACGAGGACCCCGCCACGGCGCTGAAGCTCGGGATCGGTGGCGACGAGATGGCGGATTGCCTCGTCCTGCTCCTTGACCTGCTCCTCAACCTCACGCCATGTCGATGCAACGCCCTTGAGGGTCTTGTCCATTGAAACGCGGCGGTACATGCCGAGCGGCACACATGTGTCCGACTGGACGATGTTCCGTAGCACAACCAACTGCTTGCTCCTGGGTGCTCACTGCGCTGACGCAGTAGTCCTTGCTGGTCAGCGGTCTGAGCACCGCCCCCTCGGAGCGATGGTCGCATGTCTGTTCGGCAGGCTAAAAGGGTTTTTAGCTTGCGTTCGATCAGGCGAAGACGATCTTCCACTTGCCCTCGTAGGTCTTGTGGTTGATCGTCTCGAACTCCTTGCCCTTCTCCAGCGAGACGCAGGCGGTCAGTTCGAACTCGGGGAACTTGTCACCGACAGTGAGCACACGCTCTCCTTGCAGCGAAGAGACACCTGTTCGGTACAGGTGTCTCCCTTGGGTTGGACCTTACCGATCCTGGCACAGGCTGCATTGATACGGGAAATAGCTACACTCGGTCGGGTTGATCGGAGGGATCTATCAGTGACCGTGAGTAAGAGGAGGCAGCCCAGCCTCGCTCAGCTGCGGGCCTTCGCGGCCGTCGCCGAGCACCTCCACTTCCGGGATGCTGCCGCCGCGATCGGCATGAGTCAGCCCGCCCTGTCCGGTGCCGTCTCGGCCCTGGAGGAGTCACTCGGAGTGACGCTCCTGGAGCGCACCACACGCAAGGTGCTGCTCTCGCCCGCCGGCGAGCGTCTGGCCGTACGGGCAAAGGCCGTTCTGGCGGAGGTCGGGGCGCTGATGGAAGAAGCGGAGGCGGTGCGGGCGCCGTTCACCGGTGCCCTGCGCCTCGGAGTCATCCCCACTGTCGCGCCGTACCTGCTGCCGACCGTCCTGCGCCTCGTCCACGACCGGTATCCGCAGCTCGACCTCCAGGTGCACGAGGAGCAGACGGCCAGCCTCGTCGAGGGGCTCACGACCGGCCGTCTGGACCTGCTTCTGCTCGCCGTGCCGCTCGGTGTGCCGGGGGTCGCCGAACTCCCGCTCTTCGACGAGGACTTCGTGCTCGTCACCCCGCTCGACCACTGGCTCGGCGGCCGGGAGGGCATCCCGCGCGAGGCACTCAAGGAGCTGAACCTGCTGCTCCTGGACGAGGGGCACTGCCTGCGCGACCAGGCCCTCGACATCTGCCGGGAGGCGGGCCGCGCGGACGCGCCGGTCACCACGACGGCCGCCGGGCTGTCCACGCTCGTGCAACTCGTCGCGGGCGGCCTGGGCTGCACGCTGCTGCCGCGGACCGCCCTCAAGCTGGAGACGACCCGCAGCAGCCAGCTCCTCACCGGGTACTTCGCGAGCCCGGCGCCCACCCGTCGCGTGGCCCTTGCCATGCGGACGGAGGCGGCGCGTGGAGGGGAGTACGAGGAGTTGGCGTCCGCCCTGCGGGATGCCCTGCGTCCGCTGCCCGTTCGGGTGTGGGACTCGGGGACTCGGTGGCGTGAGCCAGGCGTGGGCTTCGCGGCCGGGGAGGGGCAGGGGTGACCGTAGGCCGGCCGGGCGGCTGCGTCCGAGGGTGGGCAGCCTCCGCGCGGGTCAGGCCGTCCGGATCGGGGCGGTCCGGACGGCCTGAGTCCGAGGGCGGGGTGGCAGGCGCGGGCGCCGTGCCTACTCCGTGCGCAGCCCGTCCGGCCGCATCAGCCGCAGCAGCGGCGGCAGGCTGAGCAGCGTCACCGCGAGGACGATGCCGGCACCGACGCCCAGCATCGACAGCACGCTCGTCCAGGCCACCATGATCGGTGTGTCCGTCATGCGCAGCAGGACCGCGCCCAGCGTCAGCCCCACCACCGAGGACAGCAGCAGGCCCAGGGCGATCGGGATCGCCGTCTGCCACAGCACCGACAGGCTCAGCGTGCGGCGCCGGGTGCCGAAGGCGACCAGGGACGACAGCAGCTTCTTGCGGTCGCGCAGCTGCTCCAGCTGGGAGACCAGCAGGCTCGCGCCGATCAGCGCCAGGACACAGACGGCGCCCACGAACAGGCCGGTGCGGATGGTGTTGTAGCGGTCGGCCGTCTGGGTGGAGAACCAGGTCATGGGGTAGGACAGCGGGTCCGCGGCCGTCGACGTGTTCCGCACGTGGTCGTACACGTCCGGCACGGAGCGGTCGAGCTTGAGGTACACCTGCCCCCGCAGCGCCGGCGCGGCTGCCGCGGGCAGCGCCTTCGGGGTGAGCAGGAAGCCGCCTCGCTGCCGGCCCATGAAGTCCTCGTGCGTCCCGGCCTTCTTCAGGTCCTGCGGCACGGTCCAGGCGATCTCCTGCCGCGGCGGGCCGCCGTCGTACGACGGATCCAGGTACACCGTCCGGCCCGGCTGCTTCACCAGCTCCCGGGTGTCCTCGTCGTACTCGGAGTTCGACACGTAGAAGATGTCGCCGTCCCGGCACGAGGGAAGCTCGGCGGCCTGGCGCAGTGACGCGCAGTCGCCGACGGTCATCTCGGCACCCATCTCCGGGTCCTTGCGCCGCTCGCCCAGGTAGCCCTCGGCGAACGCGTAGACCTGCTGGACGCCCTTGGTGTCCCGGAACTCCTCGACCGCCGGGTCGAGTGGGGCGTTCCGGGACAGCGACACCTCCATCTGAGCCCGCTGGGTGTCGTACCGGGACTGCTTCGTGTAGGAGCTCTCCACCCCCGCGAACAGCATCTGCAGCGCGATCGCCCCGGCGACCGCCACCGCGACGCCGTTGACCATGCGGGCCGCCGTGCCGCTGCTCAACTGGAGCCTGCGGACGGCGAGTTGCCAGGCGACACCGCCCGAGCCGAGCCGGGCGACGACCGCCTCGACGATCCACGGCAGCAGGGTGGTCACGCCGATGAGCAGCAGGAGCACGCCGCCGATGACCAGGTACTCGTTGAAGGTGCCGTTGTCGCGGCCCTGGCCGATCATCGGCCAGAGCATCGCGAGGCCGCCCAGCGGCAGCAGCAGCCGCCACCACAGCCGGCGTCGCGAGGGCTTCGCCGTACGCACCACGCCGAGCGGCTCGATCACCACCCCGCGCATCGCGAACAGCGTGACCAGCACCGCCGCCGCCGGGACCGCGAGGCCGACCAGCAGGGCCAGCGCGGGGGAGGGGTTGAGATAGCTCGGGAAGACGCTGACGTCGAACACCTCGACCGAGCCCGCGATCTGGCGGCCGATCAGGAAGAAGACCGTACCGAAGACCAGTCCCAGCACCGCGCCCGCCAGCGCCTCGCCGGCCGCGATCCGCCGGGTCATCCGGCTGTCGGAGCCGACCAGCCGCAGCGCCGCGAGCCGGCGGTCGCGCCGCTCACCGCCGAAGCGCACGGCCGCGGCGATGAAGACGGCGACCGGCATCAGCAGCACCACGAAGACGACGATGACCAGCAGGATCAGCACGGGGTCGGTCCGCGTCTCGACCGGGCTCGTGTCCCCGAACCGCTCGATACGGGCGACCCGGGAGCCGTCGATGTGCGGCGCGAGGCCGTCGCCGCCCCGGAAGAAGGCGAGTTCGTGCGAGCCGATCAGCCCGCTCTCCCCGATGGTTCCGACGATCCGCTCGGGCAGCCGCTCGCGCAGCAGCTTCGCGCCGTCCGACTCCAGCAGCCTCTTCAGCGCGGGGGAGACGACCATCTCGCCCACCCCCGGGAACTTCTCCACTCCCGGCGGCAGCGGCGCACTCGGTCCCTCGGGCTCCAGCGCCCGGCCGCGGATGTCCTTGTCCCGGAAGTCCGTGTCGACGTCCGCGACGATCAGGGTGCGGTCCGACTTCTTCAGATCCGTGTAGCTGTAGTTGAGGTCGGTGCGGGCGCTCTCCCGCTCCTGCCGGACCGTCTGCATGTTCGGGACCGCGGTCGTCAGCAGCAGCAGCGCCACCCCGAGCCCGACCCCGACGGCCGTCAGCAGGGCCCGGACCCAGCCCTCACGTCCGCCGGCGAAGGCGAACCGCACCCCCATGCCCAGATCCTTGGCCCACTGACCCATGCTCATACGACGCGCTCCATGTCCCGGGACTTGCCGTCCCGTACGACGATCTCGCGGTCGGAGTAGGCGGCGACCCGCGCCTCGTGCGTGACGAGGACGACGGCGGCGTTGGTCGACCGGGCGGCGTCCGTCAGCAGCTCCATCACGCGCTCGCCGTTGAGGGAGTCGAGCGCGCCGGTCGGCTCGTCGGCGAACAGCACGCGCGGGTTGGTGACCAGTGCGCGGGCCACGGCGACGCGCTGCCCCTGACCGCCGGAGACCTCGCCGGGCCGCTTCTTGCGCAGGTCGTCGACCTCCAGCCGCTCCATCCAGGTCAGGGCGGTCTTCTCGGCCTCCTTGCGGGAGGTGCCGTTCAGCCGCAGCGGAAGGGCGACGTTCTCGACGCAGGTGAGTTCCGGTACGAGCTGCCCGAACTGGAAGACGAAGCCGAACTCGGAGCGCCGCAGGGCACTGCGCTGGGCGTCGTTCATGGTGGCCAGCTCACGCCCGTTGTACGTGATGGACCCCGAGTCGGGCGGCACGATGCCGGCGAGACAGTGCAGCAACGTCGACTTGCCGGAGCCGGACGGCCCCATCACGGCGACGACCTCGCCGGGGTGGATGGAGAACTCGGCGCCGTCGAGGGCGACGGTCGGGCCGTAGGCCTTGCGCAGCTCCTGGGCCGCGAGCAGGGAACCGGGAGGCGGAGTCACTTGGTCACCACCTCGGCCAGCTTGTCGAGGCGCGCGGCGGTGAGTTCCAGCCAGCGCAGGTCGGCCTCGAGGTGGAAGAGGGCGTGGTCGCAGATGAGCTGATCGGCGAGGTCGCCCTTGCGCTTGCGGTCGGTGAGCATGCGCATCATGCGCAGGTGCTCGGCGCGCTGGTTGTCGAGGATGTCGGCCGCGTTGCGCCGGGTGAGCAGGGCGAGGACGACCTTCGTGTAGAGGGTCGACTGAAGGTACGGCTCCGGCTTCTCGGGCGTCGCGAGCCACTGCTGGACGTCGGTGATCCCGGCGTCGGTGATGGCGTACCGCTTGCGCTCGGGCCCGCCGCCGGGCTCGATCCCGTCGACCTCGACGAGCCCGTGCTTCAGCAGCCGGGACATCGTCGAGTAGACCTGGCCATAGTGCAGCGGCCGGTCGTGACCGAACTTCTCGTCGAAGGCCCGCTTCAGGTCGTAGCCGTGACGTGGGCCCGATTCCAGAAGCCCCAGGAGTGTGTGACCGATGGACATGGCCATGACTCTACACGGGGTGTATACGCCACATGTATACGTCGAGTGTGTAGCTCATGGCGCTAGGTAGGTCGGCCCAGGTGGGGGCCGATTGTCACGGTTCTGCTACTGAGGCTCGGGTGGATTCCCGGGAGGGCGGCCGCGGCGCGGAATCGGCTTGGCCTCGCCCGGCAGCCGTCCCGCCTCCGCGAGGGCGCGCCGCAGCAGGAACTCGATCTGGGCGTTGGCCGAGCGCAGCTCGTCGCCCGCCCAGCGCGCCAGCGCCTCGTACACCGACGGGTCCAGCCGCAGCAGCACCTGCTTGCGCTGCTGCGGCCGACGCCGAGGGGCTGAACCCGCGGAGTCCTCGGAAGGATCGGAGGGAACCGTCACTGGTAGAGCGTCCCGGTGTTGAGGACCGGCTGCGGGGACCTGTCACCGCACAGCACCACCATCAGGTTCGACACCATCGCCGCCTTCCGCTCGTCGTCCAGCTCCACGATGTCCCGCTCGGAGATCCGCGCGAGCGCCGCCTCGACCATGCCCACGGCGCCGTCGACGATCTGCCGTCGTGCCGCGACGACCGCCCCCGCCTGCTGCCGCTGGAGCATCGCGGAGGCGATCTCGGGAGCGTACGCGAGATGCGTGAAGCGCGACTCGATGATCTGTACACCGGCCGCCTCCACGCGCGCGTGCAGCTCGAAGGCGAGCTTCTCGGTGATCTCCTCGGCGTTGCCGCGCAGCGAGAGGCCGCCCTCGTCATGGGCGTCGTACGGGTACTCGATGGCGATGTGCCGCACGGCCGCTTCCGTCTGGGTGGCCACGAACTCGAGGTAGTTGTCCACCTCGAAGCTTGCCTGTGCCGTGTCCTCGACCTTCCAGACCACGACCGCGGCGAGCTCGATCGGGTTGCCGTAGGCGTCGTTGACCTTGAGGACGGCCGTCTCGTGGTTGCGCACCCGGGTCGAGATCTTCATGCGGGACGTGAAGGGGTTCACCCAGCGCAGGCCGTCCTGCCGGATCGTCCCCCGGTACCGGCCGAAGAGCTGGACGACCCGCGCCTCGCCCGGCGCGACCATGTTCAGCCCGCACATGGCCAGGAGCGCGGCTATGTTCACCAGGATGCCGGTGATGATCAGTGCCGCCTTGCCGCCGGCCCCGGAGACCGTGGTGGCGCCGACGATCAGCCCCGTGCCGACCAGCAGCCCGACCAGGCCCAGCAGCAGGGCGAGCCCGCCGCCGATGCTGTGGGCCGTGAACTCCCGCACGCGTGGTGCGGGCATCGCGGGTACGTCGGGTGCGTCGGCGGTGATGGATATGGCGTCCGTCTTGTCGCTGGACATGGGTGGTTCCCCCGTTTCCGTTAGCTCTGGTCTAGCTAAGTGATATCAGATTACCCCGTCCGGGCAACCCTATGCGTGCTTCAGCCGTCGGTTCCGGTGGGACGGGTGCTGATTGTCACGTCCGTAAAAGGCCGGATCGACCGGCCTTTGTCACAACTTCCGGTGTTAGCTTTCTGAGCTGACCTGAGCGGCGAACCTGTGTGGCAGAAGTGCCCACAAGAACGAAGCGGAGCGGAACGGACCCATGGGACGAGCGGAAGAGAGACGAGCGCGGCAGCGCGGCGGCCGCCGCGCGGCGCCCCGGCGTTCGTCCGGGACGCCGTCGAACACGGGGGCGGCCGAGTCGACCACCGTCATCGGCGCACCGTCGGCCGCGGTCGGCGGCCGGGCCGCGGCCCGGCGGGCGGCCAAGAGCGCGGGCAAGGGCGCAGGCTCGGGCGGTGACGGCAAGGGCCGAATACGCCGCCTGTTCACCTGGAAGAAGATCCTCGGCACGTTCCTCGGCTTCTGCCTGCTCGGCATCGGTGCCTTCATCGCGCTGTATCTGTACGTGGACGTCCCGACGGACAACGCGGCCGCCCGGGCCGCCCAGCGTCAGAGCAACGTCTACAAGTACAGCAACGGCGCGACGCTGGCCCGCGACGGCACGGTCAACCGCGAGATCGTGGATCTGTCCAAGGTGCCGAAGGAGGTCCAGTACACCTTCGTCGCGGCCGAGAACAAATCGTTCTACAAGGACAACGGCATCGACCTGAAGGGCACGGCCCGCGGTCTGCTCAACACGGTGATGGGCAAGGGCGCGCAGGGTGGTTCGACGATCACCCAGCAGTACGTCAAGAACTACTACCTCAGCCAGGAACAGACGGTCAGCCGCAAGCTCAGGGAGATGGTCATCTCCCTGAAGGTCGACCGCCAGATGTCCAAGGACGAGATACTCGCCGGCTACATCAACACCAGCTACTACGGCCGCGGCGCCTACGGCATCCAGGCCGCCGCCCAGGCCTACTACCGCGTCGACGCCGAAAGGCTCTCCGTGGCGCAGGGCGCGTACCTCGCCGCGCTGCTCCAGGCGCCGAGCCAGTACGACTGGCAGGCCGCGTCCGACACCGGCAAGAGGCTGGTGACGAACCGCTGGAACTACGTCCTCGACAACATGGTCGAGGAGGGCTGGCTGCCCAAGGCCGAGCGCCAGGACATGACGTTCCCGAAGCCGGAGGAGCCGAAGCCCGCCGCCGGCCGGGAGGGCCAGAAGGGCTATCTGATCGAGCTCGCCAACCGTCAGCTGGAGGACCAGCTGATGAAGGAGCAGGGCCTCACCCGCTCCCAGGCCGAGGCCGCGGTCGTCGACCAGGGCTGGACCATCACCCTGAACATCGACAAGAAGAAGCAGGCCGAGCTGGAGAAGGCCGTCAAGGCGCAGCTGACCAGCAAGCTGGACAAGAAGAAGCGGCCGGTCGACGCGGACATCCAGGCCGGCGCGGTCTCCGTCGATCCCAAGACGGGGAAGGTCGTCGCGCTGTACGGCGGCGTGGACTACTTCAAGCACTACACGAGCAACGCGACCCGCACGGACTATCAGCCCGCCTCCACGTTCAAGCCGGTGATCCTCGCCGCCGCGCTGGAGGAGAACGCCGAGACGCGGTCCGGCAAGCCGATCACCGCGAACACGATCTACGACGGCACCAGCAAGCGCCAGGTCGTGGACAGCAACGGCAACAAGGTCGGCTTCGCCCCGGAGAACGAGGACGACGAGGACTACGGGCCCATCACCGTGCAGACGGCGATGAACAAGTCCGTCAACTCCGTCTTCGCGCAGATGGGCGTCGACGTCGGCATGAAGAACGTCATGGACGTGGCGGCCAAGCTCGGCATGGACACCAGCGACGAGCAGGCCGTGCCCGCGCAGACCCTGGGCACCATGGGCGCGAGCCCGCTGCAGATGGCCGGGGTGTACGCCACTCTCGACAACCACGGCAAGAAGGTCACCCCGAGCATCCTCAAGAAGGCCGAGCACAACAGCCGCAGGGTCGAGCTCCCGAACCCGGTCGGCGAGGAGGTCGTCAGCCGCGAGGCCGCCGACTCGGTGACCTCGGTGCTGACGGGTGTGGTCTCCGACGGTACGGCGCGCAAGGCCGTGGCGGACAACCCCAAGCGCGACGGCCAGAAGGTCGCGGGCAAGACGGGTACGTCGGATGACAACAAGTCGGCCTGGTTCACCGGCTACACGCCCGACCTGGTCACCTCGGTGGGCCTGTTCGGTGAGGACGACAAGGCTCCGCACCCGCAGGTCAAGATGTACGGCGCGGGCGGCGAGGACCGCGTCAACGGTGGTGGCTTCCCGGCGCAGATCTGGGCGGCGTACATGTTCGGCGTGACGGACACGGACGCCAGGTTCGACCTGAACACCGACCAGGGCGCGGCCGTCCAGCCAACCTGGACGCCGACACCGTCGCAGACGCCGACGACCCAGGAGCCGACGGAGGAACCGACGACTCAGAAGCCGACGGAGACGCCGACGACCCAGGAGCCGACGGAGACGCCGACGACCGAGGAGCCGACGGAGGAACCGACGACCGAGCCGCCCACGACGGCGCCGACGGGCGAACCGACGGACGACGTCACCCTGGACCCGGTCAGACCCGGCGAAGACCAGTAGCGACGAGAAGGGCGCCCGGCATCACGCCGGGCGCCCTTCTCGTTGCGAATTTCAGACTTTCAGCTCCGGTTCAACTCGAACCAGACGACCTTCCCGGTACTGAGCCGTGTCGCCCCCCACCGCCGGGCCAGCCGATTGACCAGGTACAGCCCGCGCCCGCCCTCGTCCGTGGCCCGGGCCTGGCGCAGGCGCGGCAGCTGGGGCACGTCGTCCCCGACCTCACAGCGCAGCACGTCGGTGCGCAGCAACCGCAACGTCACCGGCCGCGAGGCGTACCGCACCGCGTTCGTGACGACCTCGCTGACCAGCAGCTCGACCGAGTCGGTCAGTTCTTCGAGGCCCCAGCGGGTCAGCGCCCGCCGGGCCAGCCGCCGGGCACGACCCGGTGCCGCGTCCTCCGGCTCCAGGAACCAGTACGCCACGTCGCTCGGCGCGATCCCGTCGAAGCGGGCGGCGAGCAGCGCGATGTCGTCGTCCCGGTCGCCCGGCCCGAGCATGTCCAGCACCTCGTCGCACAGGGCTTCCAGGGGCGGCGGATGATCGGGTCCGGTGAGCTGTGCGGTCGCGGCGAGCTTCTCGCGAAGCTGCTCTATGCCGGTCCACACATCGCGCAGGCGCGACTCGACCAGGCCGTCGGTGTACAGCAGCAGCGTCGCCCCGGCCGGTGCGTCGAGCTCCACGGCCTCGAAGTCGACGCCGCCCACGCCGATCGGCGCGCCCGCCGGAACACGCAGCACCTCCGCGCGGCCGCCCAGGTGCAGCAGGACGGGCGGCGGGTGGCCGGCGTTGGCGATGGTGATGCGGTGCGATACCGGGTCGTAGACGGCGTACAGGCAGGTCGCCATGCGGTCGGTGCCGAGCCGCTGGGCCTGCTCGTCGAGGTGGTGCAGGACCTCCTGCGGCGGCAGGTCGAGCCCGGCCAGGGTCTGCGCGGTCGTCCGCAGCTGGCCCATGATCGCGGCCGACGTCATGGAGTGGCCCATGACGTCACCGACGACCAGTGCCACGCGGCTGCCCGGCAGCGGGATCGCGTCGTACCAGTCGCCGCCCACCCGGGCCGTCTCGGCCGCCGGGAGATAGCGGGACGCCAGCCGCACGCCGGTCGGGCGCGGCAGCGTCTCCGGCAGCATGGTGCGCTGGAGCTCGTCGGCGATGTACGCCTCACGGCCGTACAGCACCGCCTTGTCGATGCCGAGCGCGCTGTGCGTGGCGAGCTGGGCGGCGACGAGGAGGTCGTCGGGCTCGAAGGCGATCCGCTCCGGGCGGCGCAGGAAGACCGCGGCGCCGATGACACGGCGCCGGCCGCGCAGCGGGGCGAGGATCGCGCGCTGGCCGTCGGGGATGATCAACTCGCCGTCGTCGCCGAGGAGTTCGGGCAGGGCGGCGCGGGCGGCGGGCGCGTCGGCGAAGACGGGACGTACGCCGCGCAGCACCTCGGCGAGCGCACCGCCGGGCCGCACCTCGCACAGTTCTGCGGTGAGGGCGGACAGCTCGGACAGCTCGGTCGGCTCGGGCTGCTGCGCCCCCGCGGCCAGGAAGCCGCCCTCGGTGTCCCGCTCCTCCGGGATCCGGTCGGTGCGGCGCAGCCGCAGCACGACGGGCCCTGTGGGCCGTTCGTCGCCGACCGGCAGCGGGTCGCGCAGATAGACGAGGATCGCGTCGGAGAAGGTCGGCACGGTCGCCCGGCACAGCCCCATCACGATCTCGTCCAGGTCGATGCCGCGGGCGATCCGCCGCGTGGCGGCGCCCACGAAGCGCAGTCGGTCCCCGTCCCGGCGCATGGGGGTGGGCCGCCCGGACGGCAGCCCTTGCCCGGTGCGCCGCTCGGCGGACGAGGGCGGCTGCTCGGTGCCGGGCTGGGGCGGTATGGCCTCCGGGACGGGCCGCGGCCGGTGTGTGTCTGGCTCGGCGGCGACGGAGGGCTGCGAGTGCTCGGGGCCGTTGCCGGCGATGTCTGAGGGCTCCTTGCTCGGGCCGGACGGTGCGGTGGTGCCCGGCGTGGAGGGGGTCTCTCCGGTGCGCGCCTGCGCGGGTAAGACGGTGCCCGCGCCGGCGCCGCCGCCAGGGGTGTGCGGCGGCGTGGAGTGGGCCGTGGACGGTGTCGAGGTACGCACGAGCGCCCCGCGGGGCTCCGCGGGGTCCACGCCCGTCTCGGGGCGTTCGAAGGAAGTCGGCTGCTCCGTCACGCCTTTCGAATCCATCCGTCCGGGGCTGCGCGCCATGCGTGCAGTTCGTCCCGCCGAAACTCCGATACCCGCAATAGGTGCCCCAGGAACGGAATTACCGCGTGACCGGAGGCAGTTCCTGTGCCGCCGGTGGACCGTCTGCCCCCAGAGCCGGCGTCGAAAGCACCGGCCCTGGCGGCGTTGCCCTGGTAACCCTCGCTCACGTCCTGCCGCCCCTCGGTGACGATCGGTCAAGCCCGGCGCGCAATCCGGTAGTTGTCCCTGCGCGCCCTTGCGGAGGACGATCCTACGTTTGTTGCCCGGGGGCGCATCAAGGGTCTCATGAGGACAGGTGCGCGGGCGTGCGATCCCAGTCCTCAGGCAAAGAAGGTACAGCCCAGGCGGGATCCGGGCGCCAGTGCTGCCAGCCGTCCGAGAAAGGCGGCCCCCAGGCGCGGATCACCTCCACCGCCTCGCGCCCCGCCTCCCGCACCTGTGCGGCGAGCCGGTCGTCCATCAGCCCGTCCCGCTGGGCCTGCGCGAACTCGTCCTCGTCCCGCCAGTGCCAACTGCGGTCCGGGTGCACGGAGATGTCGAGAAAGTGGTCCTCGGAGTCCACCCCGCCCGCCCAACGGGCCAGCGGCTCCTCAAGGTTCACGTACCAGTTCTTGAACCGCCACCCCGGCTCCCAGAACAGCCACACCGACCACGGCTCACCGGGCCGCGCGAGCTTCAGCACCCCGGTCCCGAACCACCGGTCGCGCTGGACGGTGCGCGGCTTGGTGTACCGCGTCTCGAGCGGTTCCATGTGCACGGAGGTCCCGTCCGCCAGCACGGGTTTGACGCACTCGGTCCCCGGAGCCAGCCACACGGCGAGGACCTCGGCGTCGTCCCGTACGACGGTGACGGGACGCGCAATGTGGAAGCGAGGCCCGGCGTTCTCCCGGTACCGCCACAGGATCTGCGTGCCGGGCGCCCAGAAGGCCGTCGATCCGCCCGCTTCCACTTCCGTCGTCACCGCTCCACCGTCCGCCATGCACAGATATTAGGTGCCACAGGCATACGACGCTGCGGCGCGCGTCACGGTTCACACCGCGGTGATCGTTGGTTACGGCCGTGTCATCCGCAGGACATCGAGGGCCTCGTCGAGCTGCTCGACGGTGAGGTCGCCGCGCTCCACGTACCCGCTCTCCAGGACGACCTGGCGGATCGTCCGCCGCTCGGCGAGCGCCTTCTTGGCGACCTTGGCGGCCTCCTCGTATCCAATGTACTTGTTGAGCGGCGTGACCACGGAGGGTGACGACTCGGCGTATTCCAGGGCGCGTTCGCGATGGGCGACGATGCCGTCGACGGTCCGGTCGGCCAGCAGTCGGGAGGCATTGGCCAGCAACCGGATGGATTCCAGAACATTCTTCGCGATGACCGGCAGCATCACATTCAGCTCGAAGTTGCCGGCGGCTCCGGCGGTGGCCACGGTGGCGTCGTTGCCGACGACCTGCGCGGCGACCATGAGGACGGCCTCCGGAATGACCGGATTGACCTTGCCGGGCATGATCGAGGACCCCGGCTGGAGGTCGGGCAGGGAGATCTCCGCGAGCCCGGTGCGCGGCCCCGACGACATCCACCGCAGGTCGTTGGCGATCTTCGTCAGCCCGACCGCGATGGTCCTGAGCTGCCCGCTGGTCTCCACGATCCCGTCCCGGGCACCCTGCGCCTCGAAGTGGTCGCGGGCCTCGGTGAGGGGCAGCCCGGTGGTGCGGGCGACCTCCTCGATGACGGCGGCGGAGAACCCGGGCGGGGTGTTGATACCAGTCCCCACGGCCGTACCGCCGAGGGGAAGTTCGGCGAGGCGGGGCAGGGAGGCGTGGAGCCGCTCGACGCCGTACCGCACTTGGGCGGCGTAGCCACCGAACTCCTGACCCAGCGTCACGGGCGTGGCGTCCATGAGATGGGTCCGCCCCGACTTCACGACATCGGCGAACTCCTCGGCCTTGCGCTCCAGGGACCCGGCGAGGTGCTCGAGGGCCGGGACGAGGTCACGGGTGACGGCGGCGGTGGCGGCGATGTGGATGGAGGACGGGAAGACGTCGTTGGAGGACTGCGAGGCGTTGACGTGATCATTCGGATGTACGTCCCGCCCGAGCCGCTCGGTCGCGAGGGTGGCGATGACCTCGTTGGTGTTCATGTTGGACGAGGTCCCGGACCCGGTCTGGAACACGTCGATGGGAAAGTGCTCGTCCCACCGCCCCTCGGCGACCTCGTGCGAGGCCTCCTGGATGGCCTCGGCGATGTCCTTGTCGAGCACCCCGAGCCGCGCGTTCACCTTCGCGGCGGCGCCCTTGATCCGGGCGAGGGCCTCGATGTGGGCGCGCTCGATGCGCTGGCCGGAGATGGGGAAGTTCTCGACGGCACGCTGGGTCTGGGCCCGCCACTTGGCGTCGGCGGGGACGCGGACCTCGCCCATGGAGTCGTGCTCGATGCGGTAGCCCTGGCCGGCGTCGTCGGCAGTCGTCGTCATTGTGGTACCTCCACGGGGGAGAGCGCGTGGCCCGTGGGGCCTATTCCCGTTTCAGGATCGCGCAGGCCGTCATCCCTCGCAGGGCGGTTCGTACGCCAGGTCCGGTGACACGTACTCCTTCCAGCGGGCCGGGTCCATGGCGTGCCGGGTCGAGGCGCACAGCATCGTCCGGGCACGGGCGGTGTCGGTCTGCCACAGGCGTACGGTTCCGTCCGCGCCGCCGGTGACGAGGTGGCCGCCGCGTGGGCTGTGGACCAGCGCCGGCGCGGACCGGATCGGAGACGTCCCCCAGCCGGACCTGGCCGATGGCGTTCCCGGCGGGGAGCATGGCGCCGTCGGGGGAGAAACCGACGCTGCTCGTGACCGGGACAGGTCCCACAGCCGGAGCAGCCTCGACCGGGTGCTGCCCGGCCCGGTGCCGCCGCTGACGTCTTCACGCCGGTCCGTGCATTTCAGCCCGTCTGGGGGTGCCCCCTCTGGGGGAGTTTGAGGACGAGGCCGTTCAGGCCGATGGGGGTCCAGGGGGCAAAGCCCCCTGGCGGGGTAGAAGGGGCGGAGCCCCTTCAGGATGGGACGGGTAGGGGCGGCGGGGGCGAGATCCGTCCCCGCCGCACCCGAGCCACTACGCCAGCCCCGGCCCCCGCACCGGAATCGACGTGAACGTCGGCGCCGGCGCCGGGTCCTGGAAGAAGTCGTTGCCCTTGTCGTCGACCACGATGAACGCCGGGAAGTCCTCGACCTCGATCTTCCAGACGGCCTCCATGCCGAGCTCCTCGTACTCGACGACCTCGACCTTCTTGATGCAGTCCTGCGCGAGGCGGGCGGCGGGGCCGCCGATGGAGCCGAGGTAGAAGCCGCCGTGGGTGCCGCACGCGTCGGTGACCTGCTTGCTGCGGTTGCCCTTGGCCAGCATGACCTTGGAGCCGCCCGCCGCCTGGAACTGCTCGACGTAGGAGTCCATGCGGCCGGCCGTGGTCGGACCGAAGGAGCCGGACGCGTAGCCCTCCGGCGTCTTCGCCGGTCCCGCGTAGTACACCGGGTGGTCCTTCAGGTACTGCGGCATGTCCTCGCCCGCGTCCAGCCGCTCCTTGATCTTGGCGTGCGCGATGTCACGGGCCACGACCAGCGGACCGGTGAGTGAAAGCCGGGTCTTGACCGGGTACTTGGTCAGCTCGGCGAGGATGGCGTCCATCGGCTGGTTCAGGTCGATCTTGACGACGTCCCCGTCCGACTCCAGGTGCTCGTCGGTCGTCTCCGGCAGGAACCGCGCCGGGTCGGTCTCCAGCTGCTCCAGGAAGACGCCCTCTGCGGTGATCTTCGCGACGGCCTGGCGGTCGGCGGAGCAGGACACGGCGATGGCGACAGGGCAGGAGGCACCGTGCCGCGGCAGCCGCACCACCCGCACGTCGTGGCAGAAGTACTTGCCGCCGAACTGCGCCCCGATACCGATCTTCTGCGTCAGCTCGAAGACCTTCTCCTCCAGCTCCTTGTCCCGGAAGCCGTGCCCGAGCGGCGAACCCTCGGCCGGGATCTCGTCCAGGTAGTGCGCGGAGGCGTACTTCGCGGTCTTCAGCGCGTACTCGGCGGACGTACCGCCCACCACGATCGCCAGGTGGTACGGCGGACAGGCGGCCGTACCCAGCGAACGGATCTTCTCCTCCAGGAACTTCATCATGGAGGCCTCGTTCAGAACGGCCTTCGTCTCCTGGTAGAGGAACGACTTGTTGGCCGAGCCGCCGCCCTTCGCCATGAAGAGGAACTTGTAGGCGCCGCCGTCGGTGGCGTACAGCTCGATCTGCGCGGGCAGGTTCGACCCGGTGTTCTTCTCCTCCCACATGGTGAGCGGAGCCATCTGCGAGTAGCGCAGGTTGAGGTTCAGGTACGCGTCGTAGATGCCGCGGCTGAGCGCCGCCTCGTCGCCGCCCTCGGTCAGCACGTTCTGACCGCGCTTGCCCATCACGATCGCCGTACCGGTGTCCTGGCACATCGGCAGGACACCCGCCGCCGCGATGTTCGCGTTCTTCAGCAGGTCCAGGGCGACGAACTTGTCGTTGCTCGACGCCTCGGCGTCGTCGATGATGCGCCGCAGCTGAGCCAGGTGCGCAGGCCGTAGATAGTGCTGGATGTCGTGGATGGCCTCCTCGGCCAGCTTGCGCAGCGCCTCGGGCTCGACCTTGAGGAACGTCCGCCCGTCGGCCTCGAAGGTGGAGACACCCTCGGCGGTCACCAGCCGGTACGGGGTGGTGTCCTCTCCCATGGGGAGCAGATCGGTGTACGCGAACTCAGGCATCTCAGCCCATTCCTCACTCGGCAGACGGCAGCCGCCTCCATTGGCGGCCCCATCAGCGTAGAACCTGTCCAAGCCCGGAAGCTTGTGAGGTAAGGCTCAGTTCGTCATCCACAGGGGTATCGCGATCTATCGTGTTTGGGTAATCTGCTGCCGTGGACCTTCAGAAGCGCCCCGCGCCCACCGCGCCCACCGTCTCCGCCGTGTCCGACGTGTCCGACGTGTCCGATGCGTCCGAGCTCCGCGCCTCCGACGCCGATCGCGACCGGATCGCCGACATCCTGCGCGACGCCCTGGCCGAGGGCCGCCTCACCGCCGATGAGCACGCCGAGCGCGTCGAGGGCGTGCTGGCGGCCAAGACGGTCGGTGCACTGGATGTCTTCATACGGGACCTGCCCGCAGCCCGCGAGCGCCGCGCACCCCATGTGCCCGCCCCCGGCCGCCTCGCCCCCGGCGCCATCCCGGCCGACCCCGACGACACCGTGGTCGCGGTCTTCAGCAGCGCGGTCCGCAGGGGCCGCTGGCGCGCGGGCCGCCGTATCCACGCATACGCGATCTTCGGCAGCGTGGAGATAGACCTCAGCGAGGCGCTCTTCGAGTACCAGCAGGTCGTGGTCCGGGCGATCTCGGTCTTCGGCAATGTCGAGGTCCGCGTCCCGGAGAACGTCTCGCTGCGCGGCACGGGCGGCGGTGTCCTCGGCAACTTCGAGGTGGACACGCTCGATGCCGAGGATCCCGCGGCGCCGGTCGTCCTTGTCGACGGCTGGGCCGTGCTCGGGAACATCGAGGGCCGGCCGAAGCGGGGGAAGATCGTCGCGGACATTCTCGATCGCGTGCAGCGCAAGGTCGACAGGAGTTTGCGCAAGCATCTGGATCATTGACGGTTGTGAATTCGACGTCTTCGTCCCGGCTCCGCAGCCGTCCCGGTCGCCGCACAGTGGCGCGCAGGACCCCCCGAAATCCAGCGCTTCGGAACTGACTGCATAGGCGCGCGCACAGCGGGTAGACCTTGCTGCATCGTCTCTCGCTCGCGAAGCCGTCGTCAGGAGTAGACCGTGCTGCAACCGCCGCATTCGTCCCTGCAGGTCGCTGCCGTTCCGGCCCAGCGGGTGCCAGTGCGAGACAGGGACCAAGACGCCCCGTGGCATACAGAGGCCGTGTGCCGCCGCGACGAGGCCGGCCTGTTCTTCGCCCCCTCAAAGGAGCCCACCGC
The DNA here is from genome assembly GCF_001509475.1 of Streptomyces regalis. Lineage (GTDB taxonomy): Bacteria > Actinomycetota > Actinomycetes > Streptomycetales > Streptomycetaceae > Streptomyces > Streptomyces regalis. Next base: position 37,825 of record NZ_LLZG01000165.1, on the reverse strand, counting down.
GGCCCGCCTCTCCCGCGAGGAGGCGGCGAAGCGAGTCTGCGCCCGCTGTCCCGTCATGGTCGAGTGCCGGGAACACGCTCTTCTCCAGCCCGAACCGTACGGCGTCTGGGGCGGCCTCACCGCAGCAGAACGCCGAGTGGTCCTGGCAAGGCGCCGCCGCCGCGACATGGAACTGAAAAAGGCGGCGAGGGCAGCGAACCGCATAGCCCAGGCAGGCTGAGCAACAAAAAGGGCGCCCCCTCCGCACCGGGGGCGCCCTTTTTGACTCAGGGGAGTGGGCCAACCCAAGGGGCGCGGGGCTGTGTCGATATGCGGCTCTGCCGCGTGGGCGCGACCAGCCACACACCACCCGCAGTCGCCGACAATCCGCACTCCCGAGCTACTAGGCGCACGTGCTCCCTACTTCGCGCGGTCGAAGTCAATCGCGCTGTAGGCCCGCAGCTTGCTCAACCGGTGCTCGGAGTCGATCCTCCGCACCGTCCCCGACTTCGACCGCATCACGATCGAGTCGGTGGTCGCGGTCTCCGACCGATACCGCACGCCCCGCAGCAGCTCACCGTCGGTGATCCCGGTCGCGACGAAGAACACGTTGTCCCCGGCGACCAGGTCATCGGTGAGCAGCACCCGGTCGAGGTCGTGCCCGGCGTCGATCGCCCGCTGCCGCTCCTCGTCGTTCTTCGGCCACAGCTTGCCCTGGATGGTCCCGCCGAGGCACTTCACGGCACACGCCGAGATGATCCCCTCCGGCGTACCGCCGATGCCGAGCAGCATGTCGACGCCGGTGCCCTCGCGCAGCGCGTAGATGGACCCCGCGACATCGCCGTCGGAGATCAGCTTGATGCGCGCACCCGCGTCCCGGATCTCCTTGATGATGCCCTCGTGGCGAGGCCGGTCGAGGATGACGACGGTGACGTCCTCCGGCGTGGACCGCTTCGCCTTCGCGACCCGGCGGATGTTCACGGACACGGGCGCGTCGATGTCGACGAAGTCGGCGGCCTCGGGGCCGGTGACCAGCTTGTCCATGTAGAACACGGCGGACGGGTCGAACATGGATCCCCGGTCGGCCGCGGCCAGCACGGCGATGGCGTTCGGCATGCCCTTGGCGGTCAGGGTGGTCCCGTCGATCGGGTCGACGGCGATGTCGCACTCGGGCCCGGTGCCGTCGCCGACACGCTCCCCGTTGAAGAGCATCGGCGCCTCGTCCTTCTCGCCCTCACCGATGACGACGACGCCGTTCATCGACACGGTGGAGACGAGGGTCCGCATGGCGCGCACGGCGGCGCCGTCGGCGCCGTTCTTGTCGCCGCGCCCGACCCAGCGGCCCGCGGCCATCGCCGCCGCTTCGGTCACGCGGACCAGTTCCAGGGCGAGGTTGCGGTCGGGGGCTTCGCTGGGTACTTCGAGCTCGGACGGCAAATGATGATGATTCTCGGTCATCGAGGCGCACCTTTCTGATACGACGACGGCCGGATGAGGGTGACGAACCTGACTCTATCCTCGGGCACGCAGAATGAGCAGGGGGCCCCACGGATGAGCAGGCCAGGGCACCTGCGACGATAGGGGGCGTGGCAGGTTCGAACGGCAAGCAGAAGCAGAAGTCGGTCCGGAACATGGTCCTCTCCCTGGGAGTGACCGTGCTCGCGGCGGGAGTCATCTATCTCTTCGTCCCTCATGAGGACGGCGCTCCCGACCTCCCGCGGGTCGACTACCGCGTCGAGCTGCTCACGGCCCGCCGTGCCGCGTCCTACCCGGTGGTCGCGCCGCAGGGGCTGCCCGACACCTGGAAGGCGACGTCCGTCCGCTTCAAGGGCGACGACTTCGACGCCTGGCATCTCGGCTTTCACACCCCGGGCGGGGAGTACGTGCAGGTCGAGCAGTCGACCGAGAAGCCGGTGACGTTCCTGGAGGAGGCCACCCAGGGCGGGCGGGCGACCGAGGTGACCGAGCAGATCGGCGACCGGACGTGGACGCGGTACACGGGCGGCCGGTACGACGCGCTCGTGCACCAGGAGAAGGGCGCGACGACCGTGGTGGCGGGCACGGGGTCGTTCGAGCAGCTGACGCAGATGGCGAAGGCGCTCAAGGCGGAGTGACCGTCCGCGCACGAGCTGGCTGACGACGAAAGGCCCCCGGCGACATCGCCGGGGGCCTTTCGTGTGCGCGGGTTCGGCGCCCGCTGGGTGCTCGGGTCGGTCAGACGGTCGTGATGACCTGGTCGAACTCCAGGCGCGGGGAGCGCGGGTACCAGGCGTCGGCGCCCGGCTTGCCGATGTTGACGACCATCAGCGGGGTGTGGTCGTCGTCCAGGAACTCCTTGCGGACGCCCTCGAAGTCGAAGCCGGTCATCGGGCCGGCGGCCAGCCCGGCGGCGCGGACGCCGACGATGAAGTACGCGGCCTGCAGGGCGGCGTTCAGCGAGGCGGCGTTCTCGCGGGCCGCGCGCTCGCTGAAGAAGAGGTCCTTGGCCTGCGGGAACGCCGGGAAGAGGGCCGGCAGCTCCTCGTGGAACTCGTTGTCCGCGGACAGGATCGCGACCAGCGGGGCGGCGGCGGTCTTGGCCTGGTTGCCCTCGGCCATGTGCTGCACCAGGCGCTCACGGGCATCGGCGGAGCGGACCAGGGTGATGCGCAGCGGGGTCTGGTTGAAGGCGGTGGGGCCGTACTTGACCAGGTCGTAGATCGCCTGGACCTGCTCCTCGGTCACCGGCTCGTCGGTGAAGGTGTTCGCCGTGCGGGCCTCGCGGAACAGCAGGTCCTGGGCGGCGGAGTCAAGAACGAGAGACATGCGTGAACCTTCTCGGGATGTGCGGCGTGCGCTAAACGGACCGGGGACCGGTTGTCGTGCTTCGACGGTACGCGAGGTAAGTTCAAGCTTCAACAAAAGGCGGGGTGTGGTGATCCGCTTCACATCACATTGATGACGTCGCGACCTCACGACTTCACGACTTCACGACCTCACGACCTCACGAGTCGTCCCGGCCGTCTCCCTGCTCGGAGTCGGCCTCGGCCTCCTCGGCGAGTGCCGCGTCCAGCCGCGCCCGCGCCCCCTCCAGCCAGCGCCGGCACACCTTGGCCAGCTCCTCGCCCCGCTCCCAGAGCGCGAGGGACTCCTCCAACGTCGTACCGCCCGCCTCCAGGCGCCGTACGACCTCGATCAGCTCGTCCCGGGCCTGCTCGTACCCGAGGGCCTCTTCCACCTTGCTGGTCATTCGCCCACCCTATGCATCGGCCTGTGCGTCGACGCGTGCGTCGACTCGTACGGAGAACTCACCCTCGGCGACCCGCGCCCGCAGCGCCTCGTCCGCCGTCACCTCGCCCGGATCACGGACCACATGCCCGTCGGCCTTCTGCAGCACCGCATACCCGCGCTTCAGGGTCGCCGCGGGGGAGAGGGCCACCACGCGCGCGTGCGTGTGCGTCAGCTCCGACTCGGCGCGGTCGAGGTGGTGACCGAGGCAGCGGCGACCGCGGTCGAGGAGCGAGGCCACATGATCGGCCCGCTCGTCGATCATCCGGTGCGGATCCTCTATCGAGGGCCGCGCGAGGGCGTGGGCGAGCCCGCGCTCCTCCCGCTCGATGAACGCCTCGACACACCGCCGGGCCCGGTCGCGCAGCATCCGCACCCGCTCGTACTCCTCGCCCACATCCGGTACGACCTTCTTGGCGGCGTCGGTGGGGGTGGAGGCGCGCAGGTCGGCGACGTAGTCGAGGAGGGGGGTGTCGGGCTCGTGCCCGATGGCGGACACGACGGGTGTACGGCATGAGGCGACAGCCCGCACGAGCTGCTCGTCGGAGAAGGGCAGCAGATCCTCGACGCTCCCGCCCCCGCGGGCAACGATGATCACATCCACGTCGTCGATCTCATCGAGCTCCTTCACCGCCTGCACGACCTGCGGTACGGCGTGCACGCCCTGCACGGGGACGTTGCGCACCTCGAAGCGGACGGCGGGCCAGCGGTGGCGGGCGTTCTCCAGTACGTCCCGCTCGGCGGCGGAGGCGCGTCCGCAGACGAGGCCGATCAGCTGCGGGAGAAAGGGCAGCGGCTTCTTCCGCTCCGGCGCGAAGAGCCCCTCGGCGGCGAGGGCCTTCTTCAGCATCTCCAGCCGGGCGAGCAGCTCGCCGACGCCGACGGGCCTTATCTCGGCCGCGCGCAGGGAGAGCTGGCCGCGCGGGGCGTACCACTCGGGCTTGGCGAGTACGACGACCCGGGCGCCCTCACTCACCACGTCGGCGACGTCGTCGAACACCTGCCGATAGCAGGTCACGCTGACGGAGATGTCGTACGACGGATCCCGCAACGTCAGGAACACCACGCCGGCACCCGGCCGCCGCGACAACTGCGTGATCTGCCCCTCGACCCACACCGCCCCGAGCCGGTCGATCCACCCCCCGATGAGCCGCGACACCTCACCGACGGGCAGGGGCGATTCGGGCGACGTGTTCACAGCCATGCGCCGAGCGTAACGGCCGGGGCTGACAAATCAGCCCCTCCGGCGTTTGAGGAGCGGGGCGCCAGGGGGCAGAGCCCCCTGCAGGGGTGGAAGGGGCGGAGCCCCTTCAGGATGGGACGGGTAGGGGCGGTGGGGGCGAGGAACGCACCCTTACGATGGGACGCATGACTGCTTCGTCTGGCCGCCGTGTCCTGCTCGCCGCCCCCCGTGGCTACTGCGCGGGAGTGGACCGCGCCGTGATCGCCGTCGAAAAAGCCCTGGAGCAGTACGGGGCTCCGGTGTACGTCCGACACGAGATCGTCCACAACAAGTACGTCGTGCAGACCCTGGAGAAGAAGGGCGCCATCTTCGTCGAGCGGACGGAGGAGGTCCCGCCGGGCAACATCGTCATGTTCTCGGCGCACGGCGTGGCCCCCGTCGTCCACGAGGAGGCCGCGCGCGGCAAGCTCGCCACCATCGACGCGACCTGCCCGCTGGTCACCAAGGTCCACAAGGAAGCCGTCCGCTTCGCCAACGAGGACTACGACATCCTCCTGATCGGGCACGAGGGCCACGAAGAGGTCATCGGTACGTCCGGCGAGGCCCCCGACCACATCCAGCTCGTCGACGGCCCGGCCGATGTCGCCAAGGTCGAGGTCCGTGACCCGTCGAAGATCGTGTGGCTGTCGCAGACCACCCTCTCCGTCGACGAGACCATGGAGACCGTCGACGCGCTGAAGGAGAAGTTCCCGCAGCTCATCTCCCCGCCCAGCGACGACATCTGCTACGCCACGCAGAACCGTCAGCTCGCGGTGAAGCAGATGGGCGCCGAGGCCGAGCTGGTCATCGTGGTCGGCTCCCGCAACTCCTCCAACTCCAAGCGGCTGGTCGAGGTCGCCAAGCTGGCGGGCTCGCGCGAGGCCTACCTCGTGGACTTCGCGAGCGAGATCGACGAGGCCTGGCTGGAGGGCGTCACGACAGTGGGCGTCACCTCCGGCGCCTCCGTCCCGGAGGTGCTGGTCGAGGAGGTCCTGGAGTGGCTCGCCCAGCGCGGCTACGGCGACGTCGAACTCGTCAAGGCGGCCGAGGAGTCCATCACCTTCTCCCTGCCGAAGGAACTGCGCCGCGATCTGCGCGAGGAGGCGGCGGCGCTGATCGCCGAGCGCACGGGGGCCGATGGCGGCTCCGGCGACTCCGCGGAGTGACTGTCGGTCCTGCGTCGTAACGTAGGGCCATGCAGATCTTCGGCTTGGACATCGGTGGTTCCGGGATCAAGGGTGCCCCGGTGGACCTCGACAGGGGCGATCTCGCTCAGGAGCGCTTCAAGGTGCTCACTCCGCACCCGGCCACGCCCGACGGCGTGGCCGACGGTGTGAAGCAGGTCGTCGAGCACTACGGCTGGACAGGGCCGGTCGGGCTGACCTTCCCCGGCGTGGTCACCGACGGATCCACGATCCGTACGGCGGCGAACGTCGACAGAAGCTGGATCGACACGGACGCGCGCGCGTTGTTCAGCGAGCGCCTCGGCGGCCTCCCGGTGACGGTGGTCAACGACGCGGACGCGGCCGGCGTGGCCGAGATGCACTTCGGCGCGGGCCGCGACCGCCGAGGCACCGTGATCCTCCTCACCTTCGGCACGGGCATCGGCAGCGCGCTGTTCGTCGACGGCGCCCTGGTCCCCAACACCGAGCTGGGCCACCTCGAACTCCACGGCCACGACGCCGAGAAGCGCGCCTCCAGCAAGGCCAAGGAGGACGAGGAGCTGACCTGGGAGCACTGGGCCCACCGCGTCCAGAAGTACCTCGCCCATGTCGAGATGCTGTTCTCCCCGGAGCTGTTCATCATCGGCGGCGGGGTGAGCAGGAAGTCCCACAAGTTCCTGCACTACATCGAGGGCATCAAGGCCGAGATCGTCCCGGCGCAGCTGCAGAACAACGCGGGGATCGTGGGGGCGGCGATGCGGGCGGCGGAGAAGGACAGCTGAGGGATAGCGGAGGGACGGCTGAGGGACAGCGGAGAGACAGCTGAAGGGCCGCTGGGCGACGCTCACACCGACCGGCGGCGGGCTGCCGCCGCCCTGCGCACCATCAGGCGGACCCTTCGTACGATCACGATGAGACCGGTGATCAGCGTCCCCCCGTACAGCCACCCGGCCTGCGTGGCAAGGGCGGTCACGATCCCCATCAGGTGACCGCCGATCCCCCCGCCCTGGTCGGCCACCGGAACCAGCCCTACGGCGAAGGCGATCGGCACCACCACCGGCGCGGTCATCAGGTCGCCCCTGCGCACCCAGACCGCGGTCAGCACACACACCGGCAGGAACAGCACGCTGTACACCGTGAGCGACGACCCGAACAGCAGCGCGTCGAGGTGGCCGAGCAGGAACATCACGGCACCGCAGAACAGGCCACTGCCCAGCCCGGTGAGCCGGGGATTGGGAAACCGGCGCACAGCCTGCGGCGCGGAGGACGGCCCGGCGGGTCGCCGTACCGCCGCTGCCGCCGGGGCCGTACCCGGGCGGCGCTGGGAGACGGGCCGGGTCGACCGGGCGGGCTGGGCGGATCCGGCGGCTCGGGACGGCCGGGCCGGGCGGGAAGACCGTGCCGCGGAGGCGGACCCGGAAGACCGGGACGGCCAGACGGACCGATCCGAACCCCTCACACCGCGCACACCGCTCACCCCCCTCAAGCCCCCCACCCCCCGCACACCGCCCGCACCCCGCGCGAACTCTTCCGCGCCGCGCCTCGTACGACCTTCGCCCCGCTCCACACTGTCCCCGTCCGGCGCGAACCCGCGCTCACCCCGCGCGAACCCGTCCTCGCCCCGCCCCGCACCACCCCCACCCTGCGTCGCCTGCGGCGGCAACGGAGGCGGCGTACCGCGGCGCGAGTCGAACCCGGCAGGTCGCGCCCTGTCTTGCTCCACTGCACCAACCTAGGTCGGTTTATGTGGTGAATCGGCCCTCAGACACGCCCTGGGGTCGACCTTGGCCAGGTGTTCGATACGGCGCCGGGGCCCGGTCCGGTACGCCGTAGACTGGTGGATCGGCCCGTGCATCTGCATCGAAGAACGAAGAAGGACCGGGCCCCAGCCCAGCCCCTGAAGTCCTCTCACGTACGGGAAGTCGCAACGTGTCGCTCACGATCGGAATCGTCGGTCTGCCGAATGTCGGCAAGTCGACCCTGTTCAACGCCCTGACCAAGAACGACGTGCTGGCGGCCAACTACCCGTTCGCCACGATCGAGCCGAACGTCGGCGTCGTGGGCGTCCCGGATGCGCGCCTCACCAAGTTGGCCGAGATCTTCGGCTCCCAGCGCATCCTCCCGGCGACCGTCGACTTCGTCGACATCGCGGGCATCGTGCGCGGCGCCTCCGAGGGCGAGGGCCTGGGCAACAAGTTCCTCGCGAACATCCGTGAGTCCGACGCGATCTGCCAGGTCATCCGCGCCTTCAAGGACGAGAACGTCGTCCACGTCGACGGCAAGGTCTCGCCCAAGGACGACATCGAGACGATCAACACCGAGCTGATCCTCGCCGACCTCCAGACCATCGAGAAGGTCCTGCCCCGGCTCCAGAAGGAGTCGCGGATCAAGAAGGACGTCGCGCCCAAGGTCAAGGCCGTCGAGGAGGCCAAGGAGATCCTGGAGAAGGGCGACACGCTGTTCTCCGCGGGCATCGTCCAGGGCTCGGGCAACGAGGAACTCCTGCACGACCTGCACCTCCTCACCACCAAGCCCTTCCTCTACGTCTTCAACGTGGACGAGGACGAGCTGGTCGACGACGACTTCAAGAACGAGCAGCGCGCCCTGGTCGCCCCCGCCGAGGCGATCTTCCTCAACGCCAAGCTGGAGGCGGACCTCGCCGAGCTCGACGAGGAGGACGCGATGGAGCTGCTGGAGTCGGTGGGCGCCGACGAGCCGGGCCTCGCGACCCTCGCCCGCGTCGGCTTCAACACCCTCGGCCTGCAGACCTACCTGACGGCCGGCCCCAAGGAATCCCGCGCCTGGACCATCAAGAAGGGCGCCACTGCCCCCGAGGCCGCCGGCGTCATCCACACCGACTTCCAGAAGGGCTTCATCAAGGCCGAGGTCATCTCCTTCGCCGACCTGGTGGAGACCGGTTCGGTGGCGGATGCCCGCGCCAAGGGGAAGGCGCGGATGGAGGGCAAGGATTACGTGATGCAGGACGGGGACGTGGTGGAGTTCAGGCACGGAGGAACGTCTGGGAGCGGGAAGAAGTAGCTGCTCCACACGATCGCCCGGTGCGTCGAGCAGGAGGCCGACCCTAGCGCCGCCGCGCCGCTGCTCGCCGAGTACGAAGTCGCGTTCAACTAGAACCGCTCCGTCCTGCCCGACCAGCCCGACGAGGCCGCCGTCGAAGCATGGCTATGCCGCGTCCGCGCGCACTTCTACGAGCCGGACGGCACCCAGCCGCGAACCTGATCGATGGCCATGAAAAGGGATCCGCTGTGGCAGGGCCAGGTCATGTCCACGAGGCGGGCTACTGGTGGATCCCCGTCCGCGTGGTCTTCAACTACCGAATCGGCTGCGTTATCAGAGGGCGGCCACGTATCGAATCGGTGAACCTCACTTCGACAAGCGCACAGCAACATCACCCGGCAGTACGATCCCGACTCCACGCACTCCTGGGGGGGACCATGAGTAACGACATTCCGCCGCAACCAGAGACCCCGCCGCCTCCGCCCTCCGAACCGGCGAGACCACCATCCCCAGCGCTGGCGCCGGGGAAGAGACGACCCGGACCACTTGCCGCCGGTCTCATCGGCCTCGCCGTCGGCGCCGGAGTTGTCGGCGCTATCTGGGCCATCACAGCCACCAGAGGGCCTGACACGTTCACTCTCCAGGGAAATTTCGCCCTCACCGAGGACATCACCAGCGACGGGGAAGACGACGACTGCAAAGGGCGCTACGACTCTGGATACGACGACATCGCCGAAGGCACCAGCGTCACTGTGTACGGGGCGTCCGGGGATGTCGTCGCCACCGGGGAACTCGGCGACTCCACCTACGACTCGTACATCTGCACCTTTGACATCGCTGTGCCAGACGTGCCCAAGGGCGAGAAGTTCTACAAGGTCGAGGTCTCCCACCGCGGCACCGTGCAACTCTCGGCGGAGCAAGCGGAGAACGGCGAACTCGTAGCGAGCCTCGGATAGGCATGGGACGTCGGGGCTTGGCCGTGGCCGCGTCTAGGCGGTGACCCGCGCCGCCGTCGGCACCCCGACGCCCGCCATCTGCGCCGGGTTCGCGCGCCACCCCATCGGCCGCGTCCGCTCCCTCGCGCTGCGCCTCGTAGGCGCCGGAGCCGCCACGCTCCAGCTCATCACGCCACCAGGAAAGGAGCCCATCAGCCCGGCCGATTGTCATACCCGTGCGTCAGGATGAGCCCATGGACGCAACAGCCCTTATCGCATCGGCACTTCGAGGATCAGCCAGCGCGGCCACGAAAGCCCTCAGCCGCTACCGTCCCATCGGAGTGCCCCGAACAGGGAGCCCGGAGGATCGCGCAGGGGCCTACTTCCACTTCCTCGACACGACGACGAGACGTGTGCGCGCCACGATGCGCATCCACGACATCGTGCTGAGCGACGCACTCGATGGAGCACCCATGGGAGCCAGCACCGTCGCGTTGGATCTGCACAACCGGTGGAGCAACGCCGAGGATGAGTTTCTCAGCGCGATCATGGCCGTGCGGCTCTGTGGGACGTCCTACGTTACGGAGGCGGCCGACAACCTGTTCTCCATCTTGCAGAACATGCAGGCCAGCAACCACGACGAGGACAAGTACGAGGACGCCTATCAGGCTGCGCTGAAGGAGTTCCCGAAGGCGCTCAATGCCTTCCTCGAAGCCGCGCGGCATGATCTCGCTTACAACCCCAAGTGGTGGCAGCTTCCTCGGCGGTGGCGCGAACGGCAGTACCGCAAGGGGCGCGCGAGTGCCGAGGCCCCGGCGCTTTCTGCCTGAGGCTTACGCTGAGCGGGAGCCCTTGAAAGGGGCAGGCGTACCAGGCGGCCGTACACCGCCTGCGTTCCGGTGGGCCGCGCGAACCCGTGCGCCCGGATACGGGGAGTGCGTCTGCTGCGTCAGCGCGACGTGCGCCGCTTGGAGGCCCTGCGGTCGTAGTTCCACCGCTCGAACGAGGCGTAGGCGGCCGCGAGTCCGACACCACCGGCCAGCCATATGCCAGCTGTCTCGTAGCCAAGCGGGGCGCCAACCAGGGTGCCCACCAGCGCAGTCAGCGCAGCGAACCCTCCGAATCCGATGGAGGCTTTGTACCGCCACGTGTCCCGTTCTTCTGCCGCTACGCGCCACCGACCGTGCAGCTGCGCAGCCGCGCAGACCGAGCACACCATGAGGAGGTACGTGGACATGCCGACCGTGCCGACCTGGACGGTGGCCACGCCTTTGGCATTGTCGCACTCGTCGACCAAGTGACCAGGGTGAGCTATGCGGCAGGGGCACTGGCACTCGATCTCGCCAGCGCCTTGGCGAGCAAGCTCGAACCCAACCGGACTCCACTCCGTGCGGCGCCGCAGTGGCCCGTCGGAGCGCTCCGGCATGCTGTAGCCGTCAAGATCCCGTGGCATGGTTCCCCGCCCGATTGCGCCGTCGTGAAGGAAGTGAGCCTACTGCCGGGCGCGTGCCCGCACGTGGGATCCACTCCGAGGGTTAGCGCCAGGGGTGACGCGCAGGGAAGGGAGCCAGAGCACCCGGCGAGGCCGCCGCGAGCCTGAACCGCGGCACCTGTCACCCCACCCGCCGGCGAGGCCCAGGGCGCCACCACGGCACCCCGGGCCTTTCGTCCGTATCCCCTGAACGGTACGTGGGCTCGGGCAAGCGCTCCCCGCGCCGACGCGAGAGCCAGTACGTCCGCTGATGGGTGGGGTGCGACTCGAACTCCAAGGAGTCGACCCCGCTCTCCGTGTCGACCACCCAGATACCCGAGCGCGTCCTGTCCGGACGGACCGGGCAGCCAGTCAGTTCCAGCTCCCACGTATCGGTGACGCCATTATCCCGGCGCTCGTGGACGGTGACCGTGCCGGTCACGCGGTGTGGGAGAGGGCGGCCCTCCTGGCGGGCCTCGTAGTTCTCCGACAGCTCCTTGATCGTGAAGTCCTTATGCAAGAAGAGGTTTTGGCTCACGGTGCTTTTGCCGCTCGGCCAGAGCACCGCCGGCCTGACAGGCTGCCGACGGCCATCCTTCTCGCGGATCAGATTGCCGCCATACTCAACGGACACATACTGCTGCGGGGCCAGATTCTCGACTAGGACGCGGGCTTGCAGCACGATCCGCTCGCTCTCCTTCGCCGGGAAGTGCCACTCGTAGCCAGCAGGCCATTCGCCTGCGATCACGCCGAACTGCGACGCCCCGTGCGGCGGCCAGGCCGCGTCGGTGAGCCGAACGGTTACTGGAGGAGCTTGGGCGTCCAGCCGCGCGCGAGCAGCATCGATTGCAACCGCCTCGGAGGCGATGAGCGCGCGCTGCGCAACTTCGTTGCCCTGACGAATCCGGCGTGCCTGCCAGGCGACCGCACCGAAGGCGAGAGTGCCAGCCACCGCTTGACCGGCGATCCAAGGAGTATCGGACATGACGGCAATTGTCGTATCAGTCGGGTGCGAAGCGCCAACTGGCTGGTCAGAAGGGTGCTTTAACGGCGTTCACCGGAGCCGAATGGATGAAGTACCTCGGAAAAGGGGCCCGTTCCCGTCTGTCACAGATGCGCCACGAAGCATGCACACACCAGCGATAAGCCGCACAACACCCCCCATAATGACGGGGGGTCAGCATGTTCTTGGGGGGAACCAATACACGCCAGACGAACCGCGCTCGCCACCATCGTCATCCTCGCCGCCACCCTCAGCGCCTGTAGCGAGCCCACACAGGGCAAGGCCGAGCGCGCCAACGCCGCGAGCAGTTCGCCGGCCTCCAGTTCGCCCGACTGCGGGCCCGACTCCGAGCTGTCTCAAGCCGACTGGGCGGAGCAGTGCGCCAGCGACAGCCCGGCCGCCGCGACCGACGAGCAGCCGGACACTGAGCTTGCGGTGGGCGACACCTTCGCCTACACCGACGGCCTCAAGGTGAAAGTCGACAGCATCCGCACCATCACCAAGTACGGCGAGTACGACGACAAGCCCGACGCCGACCGCACCCCGTTCCGCGTCACCTTCACCATCACGAACGGCACGAAGAAGCCGTACGACATGGACAGCTTCGGGTACGACGCACAGGGCGCCACTACCGGAGGCCAGACAGAATTCCTGTACGTCGAGGTCGACTCCAAGCAAATGGGAGGCCGCCTCGCCCCCGGCCGCTCCGCCACGTTCACGTCCGAGTACTCGCTCGCCAAGAGCGACGGCAAGGACATCGTGTTCACCATTTCCCGCTCGGATGACGCGTGGCTGGAGAGCGGCAGCTTCCTCGGCGACGACCCGAACTGGACCGGCACCATCAAGTAGTCCTCTGCTGCCGCCACCGCCGGCCGCCCACTATCCTCGACGGTACATCTGCCACTTCTGCGGCAGGTACCAGAGGTCATCGCGGCAGACGTCTGTGAACTCGCGCTGTGCTTCGACGACCTTGTTCGTCGCCTCCATCACCTCGTCAGCGGTGCTTGACGAGGTGTGGTCGAACAGCTCGATGACCTGCTCCAGTACGGCGTCTGCCGCGCGCAGAGGCACAGGGTTGGCGACGAGGTGCAGGTCGAGGTATGCGTGGAGAACCTGGCCCTGGGCGTGCGCCAGCCTGTGCATGCCTTCCTTGGCGGCTCGCTGTGCCTTGAACGGCTGGCAGAGAGGGAGTCTGAGGCGTCCTGAGGGTGCGACCCGTGCCCCTACACCGACTAGTGGAGTTCCGGCACGGAGGAACCTCTGGGAGTGGCAAGAAGTAGCTGCCGAACCGGCGCCGCAAGCTGGCCCGGCGCGCAGCCGGATGCCGATGTGGAGCGCGAGCCCCGATGCCGCCCAGACCTTCACGTCGACCTGCTGCCAGCCGCAGGCCTTGAGTCGCGCGTGAACAGCCGAGCGCCAGCCCTTGCTCGACGGTGAGCGGCCCGCCGTCGGAGGCGGCGAGGAGGGTGGTGGACGCGTCGTCGAGGGTCACGGTCATGGCGGGCCTTGGCCTCTTGGTGCTCCGGGCGAGGGTGAGACGGAATGCACGTACGTGGGCGGTCAACTGCGGCCGGGGCGGGCCGAGTGTTGGTGAAGGCGCAGGTCAGGGGGAGGGAGAGGGGCTGGGGACGGGGGGCGTACGTGTATTTCGTCTCACGGCGAGCCGCCCGCGGGGCCGCCGGGAGCACCGGGGGCCGTCCCAACGGCTGGGGGAGCGGGCACGGGTGGGGGTGGCATGGCGCGGCGCGGGCGCGGGAGGAGGCGGCGGGCGCGGCCCCGGGGGCGAAGGTGCGCCTCCACCGCGGCCATGTACCGCTCGCGGACATCCGCCAGCGCCCGCAGGTCGACGACCGACGTCGGGATCACCATCGCCGTGTCGTCCACCACTGGGGGCGAGAGCCACGCATCCTTCATGCTCCGCCCGGCCACCGTCCGCGTGCGGGCGACGAGTTCGTCATACGCGGCGCCCACCTCCGGGGCCTCGAAGCGGACCCACGCCTCGTGCCAGGTCAGTCTGGCCTGGATCTCCCGCAGCTGCTCCGACAGGCGGACCCGCTCCTCGGCGGCGGCGTCCGCGCGGCGGCGCCGCACGGCGTACGCCATCTCCGTGTACTGGATGCTCACCTCGTACGCGCTCGCTAACAGTTCCTGCTTCCGCTCCCGCAGCTGGGCGCGGCGGCTGATCCGCGCCTGGACGCCGAGGATGAGGCCGGTCACGAGTGCGGCGAGAACGGCGGCGTAGGGGCCGAAGGCCTTGATCGCGTCAGCCAATGATTTGGTCCTGTTCGTCGAGGCCCGGCGAACCGTGGCCGTGGGGTGCTTCGAAGCCCGGCCAGATGCTGGTGGCGCGATAGGCAGACTCCCAGCGCAGATGGCGGACGATGATCGCGACGAGGAGCCGCCCGCCGTCACCGGGCGACCAGCGGCGCGAGGGCGCGTCCTTCGGGTACCAGAGGCACAGGGAACCGTCGGGGTTGCGGTGGGCGGGGCAGTCGGGTCCGCGTGCGTGGACGCGGGGGACTGCCGGATCGCCGGGGGCGAAGACGATGCGGAGACTGTGCGAGGGCACGATCCGCACGTGCGGGTAGACCTGGACGGTGAACCCGGACGCGAAGTCGGCGGGCCTGTCCACCTCGCGCACGTCGAGCCCCGTCGAGCGCATCCCGGTCAGCAGCTCGGCGCGGGCCATGGGACGGGCGAACCAAGGACGGCGCGCGGGACGCCGGTCACCGCTCAACGGCCGTGTCCTCCCGCCACGAGCGCGTCTTGGGCAGGAGCAGGCTCGCGCCCGCGAGACCGAGGCTGGCGGTGGTGCTCAGGGGAGTGGAGGCGGCGGAGAAGGCGCGCTCGCGTTCACGCATCGTCTTGGGGAAGAGGTGCTCCAGGACCTCCGCCACCGTGTCGATGTCGTCGGGGTCGGCGATGGCCTTCGCGAGCTTGTCGGCGGCGACCCGCAGCCGCCGCTCGGCGTCCGCGTCGGGGATCAGCGGCTTGAGGTCGGGCGAGACGGAGCGCGGATCCTTGGTCGGCTCGCCGCGCTGGAGGCGCAGGGCGGCCTCCAGCAGCACCGTGTGGACCGCGCCGACGAGGCCCATTCTCGGCTCGACGAACTCGTAGGCCCACACGGAGAGTTGGTGCGAGGAGAAGCCTGGCTTCGTGGCCTGAGCATTCCACGCCTTGAGGATGCGGATGGCGCGGCGCCGGGTGCGCAGCAGGGCGTCGGTGCCGGACGTCAGCAGCTCCACGTGGCCCTGGGGGTCGCTGGCACTCCAGGCCTTCTTGGAGCCCGGGGCCCGCTCCAGGTCGGGGATCCACAGCCCGCGCCCATTGGGGCCTTGGCATGCCGAGTGTGCCGCTGAGGCGAAGAGCCGAGCTGGACTGGCAGACCGTCGGGCGGATTGCCTCGGGACAGGGCCGGCGGCGCACCGCACTTAGATTTCGAGTGAGGAATATTTCGTGGTGCTATTCTGAGGTCTGATGTGAGGCTTTGAGGAGGTGTGAAGGATGGCCGATGCGCAGGCGAACCCGGGGATGCTCATGCTGTTGCGTGAGTCCCGCGGGATGACACAGGCGGAGGTCTCCACCGCCATGACGAAGGCCTCGGGGCCGGAACCGACGGTGGTCTCACAGGGATACGTGAGTCGTGCCGAGTCGGGCCGCCTGATGGTCACGGACGACCGCCTGGAGTGGTACGCGGCCGCTCTGGGCTACCCGTCCGGCCTGCTGTGCCTTGACCCGCAGGTGGGTGGGGTCGGCGTGGGGCTGGTCCACCACCGCAAGAAGGCCGCGCTTGCAGTCTCCGCGCTGCGGCGGGTGCATGCGCAACTGGCTCTGACGCGTGTGCAGGTCCAGGAGATCGCCGCGGCTGCCGAGAAGCCGCTCGAAGAGCACCGGTTCTTCCGCGTGAAGCTCTCCGCCCTCACGACCGCGAAGGACGCGGCCCGGCAGGTGCGCAAGGCCTGGGCGCTTCCGGCCGGCCCGATCCCGGACATGATCTCGGTCGTGGAGACGGCCGGAGCGGTGGTGGCCGTCCGTGACCTCGGCGGCGACCTGCTCGATGCGGTTAGTCAGTGGGACGGCGTCGGCGTCCCGCTGCTCCTCGTCAACGAGCTGGCGCCGGGGGATCGTTGCCGGTTCAGCGTTGCCCACGAACTGGGGCACCTCGTCATGCATGCGGAACCCGGCGCCGGTTCCCAGCAGGAGAAGCAGGCCGACGCCTTCGCGGCGGAGCTGCTGATGCCCGCCGCAGACATCCGGGGCGCCTTCGCGGGCCGGGTGGACCTGCTGAAGCTGATGGAGTTGAAGCGGATCTGGCGGGTGTCGATGAGCGCACTACTGCGCCGGGCGCTCGATCTGGGCGCGCTGACCGAATGGCAGCACCGCACGGTCATCATCGAGATGTCCGCGCTCGGCTATCGCATGGCCGAGCCCGTAGAGATTCCCCGTGAACAGCCCCGGGCCGTGCCCGCGCTCGTGCGCACCCTGCTCGACGAGCGCGGTCTCACCCTCGAATCGGCAGCGGCCTGCGCGCATCTGCTGCCCGAGGACTTTCAGCACCTGTACGTCGAAGGACCCCGCACCACGCCTCTGTCACCGCACTGAAGGAGCCGTCCATGACCGAGCCTTCCGCCGTCCCGCCTCCGCACCTCCCTTCCGCTGCGCATCTCACCGCCTTCGGCCTGGCGGCCCTGCGCGGCCGGATGCTGATCCAGACCCGCCCCGAACGGGTCGGCCAGGTCCAGGAGCACCTCGCTTCCGCCTCCAGCGGGCTGATTCTGAGCGGGGGCAATGCCACGGCGAAGGCCCTGCATCTGCGGGACGAGGGATACAGCGGGGTACTGCTCGCCGACCCGGCCCTCTACGAGAAGACTGCCGCGACCGAAGACGCTCCCTTCCCGCAGACGGAGCCGGACGGCTTCTTCCTCAACGACCCCCTCGAGCGGTCCCTGGAGCAGCAGCGCGCCGTGGGCGTCACGGCGCCACTCACGCCGACCGGCTACATCCAGGCCGAGGACTCGGACGCGCTCAGGGCCGCGGTCACCCGCATGACCGAACTCGACGATCCAGGCGTGACCTTCGTGGTGCCGATCGACGTGACCTGGCTGAGGAACGAGGAGTCCCTGGATCAGTTGATCGCCTATTTGCAGCTGGTCAATGGGCCGAAGGCGATCATCCTGGGCGGGCAGATGGACCCGCTGGCCCGGTACGCGAAGTCGGTACACCACCTCCGGCAGCTGATCACACAGGTACCGGACACCGCACTGCTGCGTACCGATCTCGCCGCCTTCGGAGCCCTGGCAGCCGGCGCAGCCTTCACCGCATTTGGTGCCACCAGCTCACTGCGGCACACCATCGTCCCCGGTGAGAAGGCCCAGACCGGGAAGAAGTCCGGCGGCCCCGGCTCGCCGCACGTCCTGCACCCCGAGCTCATGGACTTCTACCTTGGCGAGACGCTGGCGAAGAAGTACGCCGCAGCCGCCGAGCCGATCTGTGAGTGCTACGCCTGCGGACACAAGGCGCTCGACACGTTCACCAGCAACCAGTCCCCGCTCCCGGCAGAAGCTGCGGCGCACAACATTGCTGTGCTCATGGGATGGCTCCGCGACCTCTGCGCGACGCCGTCGGGCATCGCGCGCCAGCGCTGGTGGTACGACCGCTGCCGCATCGCCGTCGACCGGTACCCGCTGCTCAACGCCGCCCTCGAACAGCCCAAGGCGTTCCGGGCACCCGAGCAGCTCAAGTGCTGGGCCCTTGCCGACCCTGGCCCTGTCCCGGCCGAGCCCTCGCCCGCTCAGCGCACCCGCTGATACAGCTCCTCGACGAACGCCCAGGCCGCCGCGGTGTGCCGCTGCGGCCGGTAGGTCCGGGACTCCAGCACCATCTCCACCCCGTCGCCCGACGGGACGAAGACGCCGATGCCGTAGAAGTCCGCCTCCGCCAGTGATTCCTCCAGGCGTACCGGGCGCCGGTCGAGCAGCATGGCCCTTCGGCAGAACGGGGCGAACCGGCCGGCCCGCTCCAGCCCTTGCCGCCAGCCGGACGCCCGCACGACGGCCAGGTCGATCTGCAGTGGCCGCACCGCCCACCGCGTCACCACCTTGCGGTTACGGTCCGCAGCCCCGGCCGGCAAGGCACGTACAGCACGACGTTCCCGCTGATCGAGTGAGGCCAGTGGCACGGGCAGACCCACCGGAAGGGTCAGAAGGGTTTCCAGCGTGGGCAGCTTGTCCAGGCGCGCCGCGGAAACCTCACGACGGCGTACGTCCTCGGCAGAGTCCATGCGGTAGAAGAACAGCGCCTCCGTCCCCAACGCCGGGGCCACCACAGACTGCCCGTCCCGCCCCAGCAGTGACGCGGAAGCAGTCTGCACCGAACCGCCGATCACGGAACTCGCCAAGGTCATCATGGGCTCCACCCTGTCTCATCGGGCGCCGTCCGCAAACAGCACCCCCGCCATTTATCCAACCCGGTCGGCTCCGGCTGCCTCTGCCAAACGGCCCAAGAGGTCCGCCAGACACCGCCACAGTTCGGCATCGTCGCTGCGCCGATACCACTGCCGCCGCTCGCCGGGCTCCCGCGGAACACGCACAGCCAGGCCCGCGTCCACTAGAGCCTGTACCGGCGCCTGGTACACGCTGGGCGCAACACTTCGCAAGACCGCTAGATCCCCCAGACAGACCCCTCGGGAATCCGACATCGCCAGCGCCAGCAGCACCTCGGCCCGATAACGATTACCGAAGAGCTTTGCCGAGACCTCACGCAACCGTTCGGGCGCGCTTTGAACCATGATTCATGATTCGCGAATCAGAAAAGAGATGTCAACCACCCGGTGAATTCGGTGCACTTGGGGAAGCGCTGGGATCACATCCACTGGTGAAGTCCGCCCCAACCCGGGCGGATCGCTCAGGGAGTGAGGTCGAGCACCCGGACGTCGGCCCCGTCCCAGGCCTTGGGCTGGACGGTGGCGACGCGTGCCCCATCCAGGCGCTCGGGGCCGGGCATGGCCACATGGTGGGTGTGGCACCAGCCCAGAGACCGCTCGTGGCCCGAGGCGGCCAAGACTGCGGCGAGATCGAGCGGATGAAAAACCACCTGGTCGAGCATGCCGAGGTGGCCGGCGAGTCCGGTGCGTACCCGGTCCGCTTCGGCGAGTGCGGCCAGCGCGACGTGGACGCGCCAGGCCCCGGTCTCGGCGGCCTGGTACAGAAGGCGGGAGGCCAGGACGTTGCCTGAGCCCAGAGCGAGCAGCGCGCTGTCGTCGAGGACTACATCGACAGGGGCGACAGGGTTCACGCGGCGCTGCCGAGCCGGCGCGTGAGCTCATCGTCCGCTGCGCGGTCCTGCTCGGGATCCGGGGTGTAGCCGGAGAGCGCGTGCAGGACTTCGAGGGTCTTCGCGATCTGCTCGTCCCGCTCGCTCTGTGTGAGGGTATGGGTGGCGAATTCGCCGACGAGCCCCGCGATCGTGGTGTCCTTCTCGGCGGCCAGGATCGCCAGCCGGTCCCGGATGCTGCTCTCGACCTTGATCGTTGTGTGTGCCATGCCTGACAGAATACATCGGGTATACCCGCCCGGGGGAGGCGATTGAGGTAGCTGCTTGCGCCTCCTCGGTCAGGGGCAGAGGGGACGGCCGGTAGGTGTGATTCCGCAAGCGCGGCCCCGCAGTCCGACTCCTGAGCGACCTCCCTTCCACCGGCGTGCGTCCGGGGCCGCTCAGGCCTCTGTACCCTTGAAGTAGTCGCCCCGCCTGAACTTCTCCGACGCCTCGCTCCAGTCCTCGGGGTGGGAAATGGGCAGCAGCCGGTGCTGCTGCTCGTGAGTGCTGTCGTACGGCGTCTGCGCCTCGAGCTTCATCCTGCTGTGGTCCTTGATGAGGAGCATCTCGACGACCTGCGCCGCGGTCTGCAGATCCGTGTCGATGGACCCCGCCGAGATGTCGGCGGGGGAGTGGGCTGCGTCGTCGGACCCGTCGAGGTCGACGTAGAACCCGGCTATCTTCTCCTCGTTGGCGCGCTGGCCGGCGGTCTCCGCTTCGCTCTTCTTCTGTACGAGGAAGGTATTCCAGCCGTCCTGCGACTCGTCCTCCGGGTGCTCGATTGCCCCGTAGTCCCCCCAGAACGCGGCGAGCTCCTTGCCGAAGACGAAGGACTCCATGTACTTCACTGCGTGGCGGCGACCGTCCGACGCGAGCCGCGGCACCTCCCGCGCATCCTCGGATCCGGTGCTCCAGGCCTGCTCGAAGGCCTCGTAGATCCAAAGCGCCTTGCCCAGCTCCTCCTGCGCGAGGACCGTGAGTGAGCGGGCCCGGCCGAACGATCCCCGCTCGAGCAGGGCGTGGGCGTCCGCGATCAGCCCGGATGCGTTGTCCATGAGCGCCTTCCAGAACGTGCGCGCTGTGTTCGGGTGTATCTCCACAGGGCGATTCTCCCGCCGTGCAGCTCTGGTCAGTCACGCATCAAGATGATGCAATCGGCAGGACTCACGAGTTCCGGTTCAACCTTTGATCGAGTAGCGGTCTGACCTGCGGGAACACTCGCTTGCGAGCCGATGCGAGGTTCGCTCATGGCGGTCACGGCACGTGGTGGAGTTCCGCTTCAATGTATAGGCCACGCATTACCGTGGATCCGGCGAATTAGCAAACCGCCAGGTCAAACGGGGTCGACTCGAATTCGGGTCGACCCCGTTCGCGTGCCCGTGGCTGGATTTTGGCTGGATGAGCTGACGCTTCGTCACCTGTCGTCATCCGTCGTTCTCCATACGCTGGCTGGATCGCGGCTGGATGTAGCTGAACGGCGAGTCAGTTCGGAGGGGCGGCGCGTATGCCCACATGGGCCGAGCGTTTCGGGTAGTCGCGCCCTGGGGCCTGGATGGGGCGAACGGTCCTGTCGTCGCCCGCACGGGCCGGTTGGCCGGGCGTCATGGGGGTCCCGCGGACGTGCCTGGCCGCAGGTTCGAGTCCTGGGCGGGAGCCGCAAAACATGGGAAGCCGGATCGGCGCCGGTCGGGGGTGGGTCGTGGGTGGTGACGGCGACCGTCGCGCTCTGAACGTGGGGCCGTCGGGGGAATCGTGCCTCTGCGCAGGTTCGAACCCCCGGCGGGGGACCCAGAACATGGGAACGAGGGAAGCCGCCGGTCGGGGGTGGGCGGCTGGTGATCCAGACGGTCGTCCAGTTGAAGCGGTAGGACGATGTCGCTTGGCCGCAGGTTCGAGTCCTGTGGCAGGAGCCACAAAACATGGCTAGTCGTGCGTATGGCGCTGACTTGCGAATTTGCGCCACCGTGGCGGTTGAGGGGCGGGCGCGGCTGGTGCCGCTACCGCCGGGAGCGGTCCGGGCGGCTGCGGAACCCCCGCCCATGATGGACAAGTCGTCCGACCCGGGCTGATGCC
The DNA here is from genome assembly GCF_001509475.1 of Streptomyces regalis. Taxonomy (GTDB): domain Bacteria; phylum Actinomycetota; class Actinomycetes; order Streptomycetales; family Streptomycetaceae; genus Streptomyces; species Streptomyces regalis. The sequence continues at coordinate 16,380 of NZ_LLZG01000165.1, read as the reverse complement.
CTCGATGGCTTAAGTTGTTAGTCAGGAAGACATGGTCGGGGCCCATTGGGCCAGTCTCGGTGCTGGTGCTGGTGCTGGTGCTGGTGCTGGTGCTGGTGGGGTGGCTGACTACCTGTGTCGGGCACCTTCGGGTGATCGACGGGCTGTCGGCAGACCCCTCTTACTGGTCTTCGTCGTCGATGGGTTCGGGTTCGCGGGTGTAGGCCAGGTCGAGGACGTAGCGTTCGGTGACGGGGCAGTTGTTCCAGGCTTCGGTGAGCTGGTCTTCGGGGGAGTCGTCGGTGAGCTGGTCGAGGGTGGTGTTGTAGTAGTCGGCTGCTGCTTGGCGGTTCTGCCACCAGGCGTGGCCTTCGTAGACGCCGGGACGGGGCAGGGTGATCTCGTCAGCGGGTCCGCGGTCGAGTTGGCCGATGACCAGGATGCCTGTTTCGGATTCGAGGCTGACGTCGGTGTGGCCCTCGACCTCGGCGGGCGGGGCGGGTGGGGAATCCCAGATGCGGATCGTCATCTGGACTTTCATGTCCGGTTGCAGGCTGAGGAGGTACAGGTGGTAGCCGTTGCCGGCCACCACCTGTGTCTCCGCGGCGTCCATGGCTGCTTCGTCGCCGAGGTAGGCGTCCGCGTCGTAGACCTCCAGCACGCGGCGGCCGGGGGTGGCGGTGACGTTGTGTTCGGCGAGAAGCGCCATGGTCAGTGGTGTCTTCCTGCTAGTTGGTGATCTTCACGTAGAAGGGGTCGCCGTCCAGGATGCGGTTGAGGGTGTACATCTCGTTGAGGCGCTCTCCGCCCTTGCGGTTGTCCTTACCGTCGATCAGCCGGACGGAGAAGCGGTTGTCGCCCTTGGTGGACCCTTCCTTGGTGGAGGCGAAGGGGTACTCGTCGCACTCCAGGCCGCTGCCGGCGTAGTCGCCCCAGACCTTCTTGCATTCCTTGATGGACTTCTTGCGATTGTCTTCGATCTTCTTCGGATCGACGACTCGGCGCAGGGGTTCCTTCGATCCCGGGACGCTCTTTCCGGGCCAGGAGGGGAAGGTGCGCTCGGGGCGGTTCAGGGCGTCGTAGATGTGCACGGCGCTTTCGTTGACCGCCGGGTCCTTCTGGCTCATCACGAGTTCCACACGGGCCTTGGTGAAGACGGTGCCCTTGTGCTTGCCCGCGACCGGTCCGGCGTAGTCGTAGCGGACGCTTGAGTTGTAGACGTTGCTTCCCTCGTTGAAGGGGGCGGAGTTGGGGGAGCTGGCGCTCAGGTCCATCGCGACGGTAGAGAAGACGCGCTGCTGGTTGCCCTGGTCGAACAGGGCGCCCTTGTCCGGGGAGGTGTAGGTGAGGCTCCAGTGGGGATTGGTGTCCCACACGCCGAGCAGTTCGTCACGGTTCACGGTCTGCGGCGCGGTCACCTGAGGGTCTGGATCGCTGCTGGAGGCGTTGACGCTGTGGTGGAAGTGCTGGCCGATCCGCCACTTGGTGGCGTCCTCGGTGGGTATCGGCTGGACCCATATGTTCTCGATGCTGGCGACGTAGTCGACGCGTCGGCTGCCGTCGTAGGCGAAGCCGAGGACCCATTGGTCGAACTTGAGGCGGCCGAGCGTGGTGGTGCCCCTGACGTCCCGCAGGACCAGGTCGAAGGGACGCTTCTGGCAGCTTTCGAAGCGTGACTTGAGCCAGCCGGTGGCGGTTTTGGCCTGCGCGGCGTGGTTGGCGCACTGCTGGCGCAGATCCTGTTGGTCGCCGGGAGCGGGGTCGGCCGCTGCCCGCGGCGCCACGGACTTCGATCCGTGGGATCGGGCGTATTCGGCGTACGGGATGGGCTGGTCGAGGCCGCGCAGTTCGTCGGCGGGGAGAGAGGCGGCGTCGACGAACACCGTGTCCTCGGGGGCCGGATCGTTCATGGTCGCCGCGGCGTGGGTGGCTGTGGTGGTGGCCGCGGTGACTAGTGTCAGGGCCGCCGTGGTGGCGGTGGCGCGGGCGAGACGTATGAGTGCGGTGCGTATGTTCACCAGGGGACTCCTTGCGGGCGTGCGGAAACGGCAGGGCATCTGCGGCACGTGGTGATCACGAGGCATCGCAGAGGTCGCCCCAGCACGCCTCCAGCAGTGAGCCGGTGTGTGCGGAGTAGCGGGCGGTGAACCCGTCGAAGCGGCGGTCGGTGCGCTGTAGTCCGGGGGTGGAGCTGGTGGAGGTCACCGTCCAGGCGGCGTCGCCACTGCCATCGGCCGCGTGCGGGTGAGCCTTCAGCGCGGAGGGTGAGGCGGGCGGCTCGACGGCGAGGGCGTCACTGGGGACGTCGAACGCGGCTGCGGCCCGGGCCCGGATGTCGGCGGCCGATACGTCAGCATCGGCCGCGGTGTCTTCCGAAGTTCCGCCCGACGGCAGGGCAGCGGCGTTGCAGACCCGCACGGTGACTACGCACTCCGACAGGCCGGGCACTGTGGCCAGGCAGCTGTCGGGGTCGTTCTCCAGGCAGGCTTGCAGAGCCTGCTGGTCCACGCCGTTGAACGTGGCGGACAGGCCGGCCGCGGCGGCGTCCCGACTGTGCGTCGGGGCAGCGGGGGCGGCAGCGGGGGCGGCAGTGGCGGCGACCTGCCGGCGCGGCTTGCTCACTGTCCACTGGGTGAACTTGCTGTTGTCGGTCAGCTTGGTGGTGAAGCAGTTCGGCGGCTTGTGGCTCGTGCTGCAGACGGGAAGCGTGACGGACTTCGCCACATTGGCCGTCGCCACCTGCTGCCACACCTTGTTCCCGGTCATGAACTGCATGCGGTTCGCGATCGAGGGGACGTTGATGTACTTCGGTCCCATCACCTCGAGACCGACGTCGATACGGTTGGTGTTGCCGCCCAGCACCTTGAGCTGTTTGGTGGTGGAGCCGACCTTGTTGAAGTCGTAGAGCACGTCCCACTGGTTGCCGCTGTCCTGGCGGACGGTCATGTAGGTGTGGTTGCGCTTGTCCGGCTTGGTCGGGTTGACCCCGGCCTTGATGGCTGTCGTGCGACCACCGCTGGTGGTCAGCTCCGACCAGCGCGGCCCGTAAGTGTGGGTGGTCTTCCCCGTCTTCTCCGCGTACAGTCCGATCTCGATGTTGGGAGCCAGCGGACTGCTCGACGTGTTGGGGCTGACGCGCAGGTAGTTGGCCACCTGCACAGTCGTAGACCCGGTGTCGACCTGATCAAAAGTGATCGGTATGTTGCGCCAGGTGGCGAAGCCGCCGATCATCGGCTCGCCCGGCTGACTGCACGTCATCGCCCAGAAGGTGATGCGGGCGTTGTAGAGGCCGCTACAGGCTTCCTTGGGTGCGGCGGCACTCGCCGACGGGGCGGTGCCGAGAACGGTGAGTGCGGTGACCCCAGCGCATGCCAAGGCCAAGAATCTCGCGCGCGAACGCGACAAGGTTCCCCCTAGGAACGATCAAGAATGGTCACGGAGGAACCTACAGTCACACCTTTCCCAACCCGTCCGTTAATAAGATGAGTTGACTCGATCTTGACGCGTGATTCGTGTCACGCAGTCACAGCAAACGCACAGGACTCCGGACGGACTCCGGTCCGCATGTGCTCCTTCTTGGCGACCCCTTCTCGTACCCCGGAGCGGTTGACCGCTCCGGCTTGTGCCTTGCTGAGATCGGGTGGGGAGTCATCCCTGCCTCCTGCGGGCGTATCCGGGAAGGCGAGTGCACTGCGGCGCCGTGGCCGGGCGGGGGACCCAGAGCGCGGGAGCGAGGGAATCCGCCGGTCGGGGATGGGCAGCTGGTGATTCATACCGCCGTCCAGTTGAAGCGGTACGCCAATGTCGCTTGGCCGCAGGTGCCAGTCCTGGGCAGGAGCCGACGACAAGGGCTGGTCGTGCCGATCCCCCGGTGACCCTGCGGAGATTCGCTGGTTGTGGCCGTGTCTGCGCATCTGCCGAAGACGCGGGTCGGGTGACACGGACCGCGCTTCTGCGATTTCCGCGCGCGACCTTCAGAGGGGTGCCGGCAGGGCACGGTACAGAGAAGGGGCAGGAATGACATGGGGGCTCTTGGTATCGGTGCTCGGGTTGTGGTGGAAGCGGCACCGTGTCGTAATCAGGCGGTTGTCGGCGACGGCTGAAAAGTGATCCAGAACCCACTTTGAGAGACCGCCGACGGTCTAAGACTTGTCAGGGCCATTCAGGGGGGCGAAACCCGCCGGAGCATGCCGGGAGTGAAGTCGAAGACGTAGAGGCCGCGTTCACCGCCGACCGTGAGGCTTGTACCTGTGGGGAACCACGTGATGTGGGTGAGCGGACCCCCGGTGCGGATCATGGCCAGGCACTCTCCCGTTCTGGCGTCCCAGACACGCAGTGCGTGGTCCTGCGCGCAGGTCGCCAGCCAAGCACCATCGGCAGAGACGGCCAAGGCGGTGACGCCCTGGGTAGCACGGGCGGCGCGGTTGTGAGGTGCTCCCGTTCCCGTGTCCCAGCGTCGGACGGTTCCGTCGTCAGAGCCGCTGGCGAGCCAAGTCCTGTCAGGGGCAAAGTTCAGGGCGGTGACGGCGCTGGCGTGGCCGGTCATGATGGCTCCCTGATCACCAGTCTGCGCGTTCCAAAGGCGTATGGTCCCGTCCTTGGCGCCGGCGGCGAGCAGGGTGTTGTCGGGAGCTGCGGCAAGGGCGGTGATGGGGGCCCTGTGGCCGTGGAATGACGTGATGCGGCGACCGGTTTCCGCGCACCACACATGTACGGCCGCGTCGTGGCCTGCACCGGCGATCCATGTGCCGTCCGGGGCGATCGCAAGGAGGCGCACCTTGCGGGAGTCGCGGAGGACAGCCCGCCGGCGGCCAGTGGAGCTGTCCCATAGGCGGACGGCCTTGTCGTCGATGGCACCGGCAGCCCATGCGCCGGGCGGGGCGAGCGCCGCCACCCTCAACCGTGCGAGGAGAGGCGCCGGTGGAGGGTCCTCGATAAGGCCGAATAGCCAGTCGTCGTCGGGTCTCCGCGTGGGGTATCCGGCACGGCCCTGGGACCGGGGCGCGCCTGTGACAGCGTCCCATCGCTGTACCACGCCGCCGTCGGAGACCGTGGCGACCATGGCTTCGTCGGACTGGACGGAGACAGCTGACACGCGCCCGACGTGGTACTCCGAGATGTCGGCGTCGGGTGTGGCGAAGGTATTCCAGAGATGCACGACGTTGTCGTCTCCCCCGCTCGCGAGCCAGGCCCCCGCAGGGTCGGCGGCGAGTGCTCGGACGGGAAGGCGGTGTCCCGACAAGACAGTACGGGTCTCGCCGCCGGGCCACTGCCACAGACGTACCTGTGTGTCTCTGCCGCCGGCGGCGAGCCAGGTGCCGTCCGCGGAAAAAACGAGGGCGTAGACCGGGTCGCTCTGGCGGCCGAGGGTACGCTGCGCAGCTCCGGTGCGGGCATCCCAGGTTCGTACGGCGCCGTCGTCGCCGCCGGTGACGAGCCAGGCGCCGTCGGGTGAGATGGCGACTGAGCCGACCGGGCCGTGGTGGGCGGTGAGCCGGAGGCGCGGTTCGGTGGTATCTGTGCCCCAGGCCCACACCGTGCCGTCATCGCAGCCAGCGGCGAGCCAGGTGCCGTCCGGCGCGAAGGCCACGGAGCGGATTATGGCGCCTGATCCGGCGAAGGTTCTCAGTCGTTGCCCGGTGCCCACGTCCCACAGGCGTATCCGTCTGCCCTGGCCTCCCTCGGCGAGGGCGGTGCTGTCCGGGGAGAAGGCAAGGGTCTGAATGGTGTTGTCGTGCCCAGGCAGCACCCGCAGTAGTCCGCCGGTGGCCGGGTCCCATAGTCGGATGGTCTCGCCGCTGGCGGTGGCAACCAGGGTGCCGTCGGGTGAGATGACAACAGCGCGCACTGCGTCGTGATGGCCGAGGAACTGTCGGCGGCGACGCCCGGTCGTCGTATCCCAGGCGACGGCCTTGTCGTATCCGGCGGAGGCTAGCCAACTCCCGTCCGGTGCAACGGACACTGAGCAGACAGGGGCACGGTGGCCGGAAAGAGTGCGACGCAGTGAGCCTGCGGGAAGGTCCGTCAGGGGCCAGCGGCTGGTGAGAGCGGGTCTGGTCAGCGCGGCTCGCCGGGCCGCGACCTGGGCGCTCCACCCGGGAGTGCGGCTGAGCCGTGCGTGCAGGGCGTCGATCAGGGCGTACGGAGGGTTGGTGGGGATCAGCAGATGGGCTGCTCGTGCGACCGCCGCGGCCATCACCGTGGCCCGCTCGCCAGGAATGCCGGCGAGATCGCTGTAGACCGCTCTTGGCCCGGCCCGCAGGAGCTGGGCCTCGGCCCAGCGCAGATCCCCGGCCACCGCTTCCGCCTCGTCGTGATGTCCGGCGTCGCGGAGGTGCGCGACAAGGTGCCCCGAGAGGTAATCGACGTGTTCGTCCAGTTCCCACCAGGCGCTCGCCGGGTGGGGATGCCCATCAGCCAGAGGGGTTCCGGGAGGAAGCACCCGAGACAGGGAGCTGACTAGGGCCGTGTTTGAGGAGGTGATACCCGCTGCACCGAGCTCTGCCCTGAGGTAGTCGCGGATGACGTCGTGCAGGGTAAGGGTGGTCCCGTCTTCGGAGAGAGAAGCCAGGGAGAGCCGCCCCAGCCTGGTACACAGGCGTCGGCCTTCGGCACGGTCCAGTCCGCTGGTGGCTTCCCACAATCGGAGGGCAAGGTCGACGGGGATCGGCTCGTCCTCTGCGAAGATACCCAGTTCGGCAAAGCGGTCTTCTCCTCCGGAGCCGAGCAGTTGGGTGCCCGCCCGCATGGTGGCGCTTACTGCCCGTTTTCGTTCGTCCGGTTCGCTTAGGTTGAGTGCAACGTGCTGGTCGCCGTCCACGGCCGCGGGTCCGTGGTTGAGCAGAGTGTGCAGGAGCCTGGCCGCTTCCGCGTTCACTTCGGCGGCCCGAGGGCCGACTTCGTGGAGGAGGCTGTTCATCAGACGAAGCAGGAGTGGCCAGCGTCCTGTGACCGCGAGGAGGTTGTCCGCCAGTTCGTCATGGAGCGTGGGCAGTTCCCAGGTCAGCAGTTGCCGTGCCTGGGTGTTGGACATCTGGTCGACTAGCACCGGTAGTGACCCGTCCGGCAGGGCGCTGGGGACGCGGGTGGTCACCAGGCGAGTACATTTACCCCCGCCGATGAGGAAGGGAGCGAGCTGGCTCTCGTCCCACACATCGTCGATGACCAGCAGGCAGCGCGGCCGCTGGTCCAGGAGGCGTCCCAGGTGCTCGCCCGCCCTGCGGGGGTCTTCGTGGGTAGGGGTCTGCCCGGTGATGGAGCCCGCCATCTCATTCGCCTTCGCTGCGATCGCGGCTCGGCTGCGGACATCGCGTCCAATCGTGATGTGGTAGATGCGCTGGTCAAAATGACTCCGCAGCTTCTGGTCGGAGCAGACCAGATCGGCCAGTGTGGTTTTGCCGAAGCCTCCTGCGCCGTGCAGGGCAGTGGTGATGCCGACTGCGCGGGAGCGTCTGCGCCGCAGGGCGGAGATCACCCGCCGCGCCTCAACTGGCCGGTCTACGACCCAACCGGGAATGGGAGGAAGGGGAGGCGGTGGCGGGTCGTCCGCGTAGAGGGTCTGCCTCTGCTCGGCGCGGTGCAGGAGTATCCCGCAAACGACGCATGCTGCAGTTGTCACAACCACGCCGGCCCAGGGGTGTCGGCGCACATTCTCCAGCCCGTATGGCCAGGGGCCTTCCATGGATGTTGCGACGTTGACCGCGATCGCGCCGATCCCCGATAACACTGGCAGGGCGGAGAGCAGCGCGTAGATCCCCAGCTTGGAGTGACGCGAGCGCAAGACCGTTCCCCTCGTCCCTTCGCATCAGGACGTCCGTCCCCTCAGTCGACCATGCCGACATCGCACCTTATCGCCGTACTGATCGTTGGGTGCAGTTCCGCTGCTGGACTGCTTCGGAGGATCGGCCTCGCATCTTAAGTTCGGCCATCGCGAACGGGTGCAGCTCTCCGGCGGGGAAGTACCTGTACTGGCGATGGGCGGAGGGCTGCACCGCGGCCCGCCGCCGGTTCCTGGAGATCCGTGAGCGCGGCTACTCAGGCGGCGAAGGGCGTCGTGCGCAGGTACATGCACCAGCTCCGCGAAGCCTTTGCCCACGACAATCCGCCCCGTGCGAGTTCGTCCGTGCGGGACGTGACCGGCTGGCTCACGCGCCACCCCGACCGCCTCGACGAGGATCAGACTTAGCGGCTGATGTCGATCCTCGCCCGCTGCCTGGAACTCGACCGGAGTGTCCAACACGACTGCTCTTTCGCTGAGTTGATGAACAACCGTCAAGGTCGGCAGCTGGATCGAGCGTGTCAGGGCAGACAACCGCCTGCCCTGCACGGCTTCGTCACCGGCCTCGGCCAGGACCTCGACGCGGTCGTCGCCGGGCTCAGCCTCCGCTACAGCTCCGGTGCCGTCGAGGGGCCACAACAACAGAATCAAGATGATCAAACGGCAGATGTTCGGCCGCACCAACTTCGACCTGCTCCGCAAGCGGGTCCTCCTCGCGGCGTGAGGCCGTTCGTGATCGCGGTTGTGGTGACCCTCCGTGGCTCCGGCATTGAAAGTGGTCCAGAACCTGAAAAGTGGACCATTAGCGGCGCTTGATTCGCGCGTCGCCGACACAGGCGGGATCTCGTTGCGTTTGCCGCCGGTGCGGACGGTCTGGTGGCCCGGAGTGTGTCGCCGGCGTCATGGTTGGGGACTCGGGGGCGAGTTCTTCAGTAGGGCGGTTCCTGCCACGGTGAGCTGGTAGGACCACGCTTGGCGTTCCTCGATGAGGTGGAGTCCGCGTGGGCCGAGTCGGTGTGCGGCTGCGCGTGAGATCTCGTACTTCGGCAGGCCGTCGGGCCCTGCGCGGGCGACGGTGGCGAGGGCTTCCATGAGCCATTCGGGAAGGGGTTGTGCGCTCGGGGTGGGTGGGGCGGGCTGGGCGGTTCGGGCGGTGGCGCGTCCCAGTTTGGTGAGTCGGATTTGTGTCTGGAGGCTTTGGCCCTCGGTCGAGCCGATGTCGATGTCTCGGAGGAGGATGAGGCCTCGGCGTGCCAGGGCGGCGAGTGTTGCGCCGGCGCCTGGGTCGCGCAGGCCGTCGGCTTCGAGAAGTTGTTGAGCCGGAGTGGGGTTGGCCAGTGGGGATCTGGTGGCGTACGGGATCCATCTCCAGGTTTCCGCCGGTTCGCGGGGAAGGTTCTGGTGCCAGCGGTTTTGCTGTTCTTGCTCGGCTTGATGGTCGAGTGCGTACAGGACCATGAGGTAGCGCTGTTGACGTGGGTTGAGCGACGCCCACTGGCTGTGGGCGTCGCGCGGGGCGGGGGACGATGGCGCCATGGCGCTAGCCGTCGTGTTCGGTGACGGGCTCGACGAGATGGGTGGGCAGGATGTGCTTGCTCACCGTGTATCCGAGGTGGAGGACTGCGGGGAGGACCAGGGGGTCGGAGAAGTGTGTTGCTTCGTAACGCTGTTGATGGGCGAGTGCTGCCCAGGCGGCCGGGTCGTCGTCGGGAGCATGGCGGGCGACGGCGATCTCCAAGAGCTGCGGGTTCCACACGTCCTGGCGGGTTTCGTGTTTCATGCCGTAGGTCTTGTTCTTGTCCTTGTCTCTGCCGGTGCAGGCCCAGTGGGCCTCGATGCGGGAGCCTCGGGGTGAGCCGCCGGCGGCGGTGGCGGGCTTTCTCGCGGTGCTGAAGTAGTGACGGGGGCGTCGGGGGTCGCGCCAGAAGTGGGAGCCGACGCCGACCTCTCCGGCCTCGTCTTCTCCTCGGTGGCTGTAGTGCTGGCTGGTCTCGTCGCGGAGGTCGGTGCGCAATCGTAGGTGGCGCAGTCCCTTGAGTCGGTGTTCGGGGAGTGGCTGCCTGGGATCGAAGGCGAGGGTGTCGGGTTGGAGCAGCGCGTTGTTGAGGCCCGAGCAAGCGGAGCGGATGTTCTGGGCGAGTGTGAGCAGCGCGATGTCGGAGCCGTCGGTGATCTCTTCGACGACCTCGCCGAAGAAGTTGCAGACTTGTTCGTCAGTCAGTCTGCGTTCGATGTCGTAGTCGGCCAGTGTGAGCAGTCCTTGGCCGAAGGGGACCCATGAGCTTGTGTGGGGTAGGCGGATGCGGGCGAATGGCTCGTCGGGCGTGTGGGCGATGGCCAGGGGGAGCGTCGCCTTGTGTGCTTTGGTGCGGCGTACGACCCAGAGGCCGACGGTCGTGACGTCGGTGAGCGGTGATGCCGGGGTGCCTGGGGAGTCCGGATGGCCGAGCAGGCCGGTCTGGCGGGTCAGGAGGTCGAGGACTGCCTTGTTGACGCGCTGGGTGCGTGTCGCCTTGGTCTCGGTGCCGGGGAGGGTGCCGGTCGGAAGGGGCGGGGTGACGTTCTGTGTCAACACGCCCAGGGAGGCGGCTGCGGACTTCACGGCCTCCTTGGGGTCGTGCTCCGCGCTCTGGAACGCTTTCGGCCCGGCCATCTCGACCAGGGCGAAGCGCGGCAGGCCTGCGATGTCCGGATCGTGCAGACGTTGCAGCGTGAGTGCACGACGGGGTGAAGTCGCCTTGAGGGCCCGGTCCTTGCGGCGCTTGATGCTGTGGTCGACTTGAAGAGGGGCCGCGATCTCCGCCACGGGACGGGGGCGGATGACGGTCGCCAGGTGAGCGGTGCGGACGACGTACTCACCTGGCACCGTGCCGTCCGCGGGGAGGGCGGGAGCCTGCTGGCCCAGGGCCTTGTGGAGTGCGGTGAGCAGTTCAACGAGCATGACACGCGTGTCGTACAGGACGTCGACGATGATGCGGGGCCCGGCGGCACGGGCGAGAGCCTCTTGGTCGATCAGCAGCAGGTCGTTGGCGGCGGGCCGGGGTCGGACTGGGACGGGGGTGCGCTGAAGGGCGTGGTCGGGCGCGGCGATGTCCTTGAGTCCGGAGGCGAGCTGCCGGAAGATCTGCCAGCGGTCGCGGGCCGATGCCCCGGTGCCCACGATGTGGTGGGAGTGTTCCCCGAGGCCGTCACGGAAGACCACGCCGGCCAGCCGTACTGAACCGTCGGGCTTGAGGAATTCGCCGGGGTTCGCCGCGAGGTCGGGAGCGGACGGGAGGAATGCGTGCGAGGTGAACCGAGCCATGGTGGCGGCGAGGACGTCGTCCCAGACCATCTTCCCTTCCCGCTTCCCCTTGGGGCCGGGCTGCCACTTCATCTGCGCGCGGCCGAACGGGCTCGCGTTGTTGGCCCAGGGGGAGGGAGTGAACAGGTAGGCACTGATGCCGCGTTGTCCGTCCCAGGCGTTTGAGCGGGCCCAGCGGCGTGTGCCCACGCGGGTATGGATCAGTGCGTCCTGCTCGGGGGAGAGCGCGTGGTTCTGGAGGGTCAGGCGGAGCGTGTACGACCAGAGGTATTCCGTTCCGTTGACGCTGAGGCACCCGCGAGGTGGCCAGGAGATGAGTTCGGCGCCGTGCTCGGTTGCCACCCGCCGCCAGGCCGAGACGCCGTACTTCTTGACGGTTCTTGTCAAACCAGACGGCAGCCCGAAGTACACCCCCCCACGGCCTACGGCACTTCTTCGCCTCCACCGCCCTGGCCCACGGCATCCCGATCCACGAGGTATCCCGCTGGCTCGGGCACCGCTCGATCAAGACCACCGTCGACGTGTACGGCCACCTCATCCCCGCTTCATGGGACCGCTGCCTAATGATCATGCAGAACGCCCTGCGGCCGGACACCCCTCCGGCCATGCGCCCCGGCGCTGTGCGGACCCCCGCCAACCCCACGGATCCAGCGTGAAACGGGGTCGCGGACCCGCCGATTCCGGCGGCTGGATCCTGGCTGGATCCACCCCGATTCTCCGGCGTTTTCGCAGGTCAAAACCCTGGCAACGATGTTCCGCTTCAATGTATAGGCCACGCTTTAGCATGGACCTGGCGAACTAGGCAAATATGCAGGTCAGGCGGGGCCGACCCGATTCTGGGTCGGCCCCGTTGGTGTACCCGCGGCTGGATGTTGGCTGGATGAACTGACGGCTCGTGACCTGTCGTCATCCGTCGTTCTCTGTACGGCGGCTGGATTCTGGCTGGAGTGGGCTGAACGGAGAGTCAGCGAGCCGGGATGTGCGGCGGGGTGGCGTCGTGCCGGTGTGGGGCGAGGATTTCGGGGCTCGCATGACAGGGGCGGGGGCGTGCCAGCGGCGCTGTCGCCGCCTGTGGTGGCCGTGTGCGGGGCGCCGGGCGTGGGGTGGTGGCGCGGTTGGCCGCAGGTTCGAGTCCCCGGCGGGAGCAGCAAAACATGGGAAGCCGGATCGGCGCCGGTCGGACGGGCGCTGCGCAGGTTTAAACCCTCGGCGGGGGACCCAGAACATGGGAACGGGGGAAGTCGCCGGTCGGGGGCGGGCAGCTGGTGATCCAGACGGTCATCCAGCTGAAGCGGTAGGCCGATGACGCTTGGCCGCGGGTCCGGGTCCTGGGCGGGAGCCGCAATCAAGGGCTGGTCTTGATGTAGGCCGGTGACCTGCGGAGATTCGCTTATCGCTTTCAAAGTCGAGGAACAGCATCGGGCTCTGGTTGTGCCCAAAGGGCATCTGCCGCAGTTGGTGCCGGTTCTGGACTGACAGCATGCGGAGCCCGTCACGCGGCTCCGCATGCTGTTTCGTCAGGGCGTGTTGGGGGTTCGGGCCGGGTATTTGCACGCAGTGTGTCCGCGGGAGATGAAGGGGCCCGGGCGCCCCGCTGCGGTGGGAGCGCCCAGACCGGAAGGAGGTGCTGCACCGCCAGGATCGCTGCGGTTGCCCGGTCGCGAGTGCAGCTCATGCACAAGGCCCTTGGCAGGGAAGCCGCTCCCTCGAACCCGTGGTCTGAAGTGCTCAGGACGACGTGGGCTCGGATGAGGGGGACCCGGGTCGCGCTGTCGCAGGGCGAGGCCCCGGAATTCGGGTCTGAGCGGCGAGGCGCTGCTGAAGGCGGGCGTGACGGAACTGGTAGACGGGCCCGACCTGTCGCAGGATGCCCAGGCGGTGCGCGTCGGCGAGGAACGCCTGCAGCCGCCACGGAAGTCGACCCCGGGCAGCCAACGACAGACGTGCGGCGGTGTAATGCGGCCACGAGCACGCGGCCAGGGCGAGCACCAGCCCGGTCGGCCCCACGCCCAGGAGCATGGCCGCCAGTTCCCGGACCACGTCGCCGGTCACCTGTCCTTGGGGGGTGACGTTTCCGAGGGCGGCGAGGATGCCGTAGGGGAGAGCGACAAGGAGAACTCCGGCACCACCGCAGACGAGAGTGACGAGTCGGTCGGCCCGCACGGCGGATGCCGGGGCTGTGAGATCGTGGGCGGTCGTCGTGCCACGCAGCCAGTAGAACAGGATCTGCACCACGCCGACGACGGCGCCGAGAGTCAGGCCGTATGCCCAGGGCAGCTCTGTTCTCTGGGACGAGTGGACTTTGGACGCTCCGGGCATCGGCCTCACGACCAGGGCGTAGATGTAGAGAGCGGCTGCGGTGAGGACGGTGGTTCCACAGAATATGGCTACCGCGCGCGGTAGCCGGTGATGCCAGCGCCACAGGGTGATCGAGCCCCGGCTCGGCATGGAGGGCGGAACAGGGAGCCCGGCGGTGTAGAGAACCAGCAGGAAGGCGAACCCGGTGACAGCTTCGCACCCCACGACGTACCAGCCGGGCGCCACATCCACGGGGTTGAATGTCATGCCCGGAACGGCGAACGCGGCGCCGCCGCACAGGGCAGTCAGCACTGCGCCCGAGAACCGGTGGGTGCTAAGGCGGGGGCGGACGGCGGCCCATGCCGCGAACCAGCACATGCAGGGCAGGGCGGCAGTCATGCCCTGCATGTACCAGACCATGACCCCCCGCTCGCGTGGGGGGAACCCGGGAATGGCGCCGTGCGCTTCGTAGCCCAGCAGCGTGAGGGCGATCAGGAGCGTGGTCCAGGCGGCGGGGCGGGACCAGGTATGGGCCAGGGTCGGCACCCAGCGGTGAAGTTGCCACCACGACAGGTTGTACGTGTCCTGGCGCTGCATGCCGGCGGCGAGGTGGATCAGGTAGCGGTGGGCCTGCTGCGGGCTCCAGCGGCGTCCGGAGGGGTCTCGCCGGTGGGCGCGGGCATAGAGGGTCGGGACGAGACTGTCGAGCAGGTGGTGCTCAACCATGGCAAGGGTGAGGAAGCGATCGGTGTCGGCGAGTTCGGTCGGGTCGCCGGGAGCATCGGCGTACACGGCCCGGGCGAGTGCGACCATGAGCGGGCTGGCCAGGGCCTGGGCAGCTGTCCCGTCTGGGTTCTGGTTCATGTGCTCAGCCAGAGCGTCCCAGCGTGTCTGGCGGGGCCCGGGTGGGGTAGCCAGGCGAAGCAAGGTGAGGGCGTCGTCGGGGCGAACGGGTGAGGGTGCGATGACTGCCGCGCCAGTCAGGACGCCGGCCTCGGTCACGGCGGTGGTGTAGTTGGCAGTGCGGCAGGTGAGCACCAAGGGAGTGTGCGGATCGAGGGTGTCGTTGAGAGCTGTGAGCACGGCGGCGCGGCCGGCCTCAGGGCGCTCGTCGAGAGCTTCGAGCACAGGCAGGACTCTGCCTTCTGCAAGCAAGTCCTCGATCGCGCTGGGCCCGTAGGTGTCGATGTCGGCCAGTACGGCGTAGTCGGCGGCGATCTGGCGTCGCAGCCATGCCTGAACACTGTCTCGGGACGGGTCGAAGGAGGCCAGCGAGAGCAGCACCGGGACCGGATCGTCCGGGTCACGCTGGCCAAGCAGGGCGAGGGTGAGCAGCACCGCGAGGGTGGTTTTGCCCGATCCGGCTGGCCCCAGGACGACAAGGCGGCGCCGAGGCAGGCTGCGGAAGGCGGCTGCCAGTTCCTGCGGTGCGTCGGCCCGGCAGGTGACCGGGGCACCGATGAGCTGTCGATGGTCGCTGACGTCAGGCAGAGGGCAATCGGACCACAGAACCGGAAGCGGCGCCGGATCGAAAAGCTGCCGTAGCACTGCCTCGTCCTGCCACTGCCGGCGGACCTGCCGGGCGAGCACCTGCGCGGCCTCCGCCACTTGTCCGGACGTCGACCGGCCGTGCCGCGGGCTGCGGCGCCATGCCCACACTGTTAGCACGCTGAACAGGCCGATCACGGCCGCCACCACCGAGGCGGCGTCCCCGATGTCCTTGGGTCTCACGTTCCACACGATGATCAGGCCGACGGTCAAGGCGGCACACAGCAGCCACGTCAGTACCCACCGCCACCGCATCCCAGCCCCACCCCACGGTTAATCCGGTCTCTGCTCGGATCAACGGCTGGACCAGCGAGGGGGCACTGTTGTGACTGGACATCCGGTTGCGAGGAGGCGCGTTTCGGCGCTCGCGGAGGTGAAGCTCAACTTTCGCTCTGAGCCCCGGCGTTCGGCGGTTGAGGTACGGGAGCGTGGGCCATGATGCTCGGCGTGAAGCCGAAGAAGACGAACCGGATAGTGGCACTCGCGATCCTCGCCCTCGTGTCCAAAGCGTGTTGCACAAGGCTCTGAGCTGGGCATGTCCTGTGTATGGCCGGGGTGTTAAGGGCTGAGCGGGTGTGGGTGGAGACCTTCGCGGGGCTGCAGGTGACGCAGTTTGCGCGTCTGTTGA
Organism: Streptomyces regalis; assembly: GCF_001509475.1. GTDB lineage: Bacteria > Actinomycetota > Actinomycetes > Streptomycetales > Streptomycetaceae > Streptomyces > Streptomyces regalis. Next base: position 846 of record NZ_LLZG01000165.1, on the reverse strand, counting down.
AGGTGGTGTGGGAGAGAGGTGGCAACGGCACTTTGCGGGGCCGGCCGTGGTCCCTGCCGCTGGCCGAGCGTGTGCTGCTGGTGGCCGTGTACTACCGCACGAACCTGACGATGCGGCAGCTCGGCACGCTGTTCGGTATCTCCTCCTCCACGGTGTGCCGGGTCATCCAGCGGCTGGGCCCGATGCTCGCGCTCGAGCCCGTCTCCCGCCCGGCCGAGGCGGCGGACCGGCTGTGGATCGTGGACGGCACCCGGGTCCCGGTCCGTGACCGACGCGTGGGCGCCTCCAGTCGTAACTACCGCTTCTCGGCGAACGTGCAGGTCATCGTGGACGCGGACACCCGGCTGGTGATCGCAGCAGCTCGCCCTGTGCCGGGTACCACCGCGGATGCGCACGCGTGGCGGCGCTCCGGCCTGGCCGGGCATTGCGAAGGAGTGACGGTGCTCGGCGACGGCGCCTACCTCAACACCGGCCTGGTTGTCCCGCACCGCAAACGGCCCGGACGGCCGCTACTGAAGGGCGAGGAAGAGGACAATGCCGAGCACCGCAAGGTCCGTGCCCGCGTGGAGCACGTGATCGGACGGATGAAGAACTACAAGATCCTTCGTGACTGCCGACAGCGCGGCGACGGCCTCCACCACGCCGTCCAGGCCATCGCCCGCATGCCCAACCTCGCCCTCGCCGCATGATCGGATGCGTCAACAGCCCAGCTCAAGCTGCGTGATCACGGCCTTGTGCAACACGCTTTAAGGGCTTGCAGATCATTAACACGTCGTCTTGATCATGCTGTTGAGGTTGTTGGTCTGAGCTCGAACCCGAGCCTGGAGGGCTGTGAGGGCGGCGGGC
>NZ_LLZG01000163.1 GCF_001509475.1 Streptomyces regalis | reverse complement strand
GCTCATGGGTGGAACGTTGATTATTCGGCCGGGTTCACGGGTCGGAGGCTGCTAGTACTGCTCGCAAGAGTGTGGAACGCATGATCTTCGGACGGGAGCCGGCCGGGCACGCTGTTGGGTGTCTGAAGGTACGGCCGTGAGGCCGGGAAGCCTTCGATGCCGGCCCCAGTGCACTCCAGCTTTTGGCTGGGGGTGATGGGTGGCTGGTCGTTGTTTGAGAACTGCACAGTGGACGCGAGCATCTGTGGCCAAGTTTTTAAGGGCGCACGGTGGATGCCTTGGTACCAGGAACCGATGAAGGACGTGGGAGGCCACGATAGTCCCCGGGGAGTCGTCAACCAGGCTTTGATCCGGGGGTTTCCGAATGGGGAAACCCGGCAGTCGTCATGGGCTGTCACCCTTGTCTGAACACATAGGGCAAGTGGAGGGAACGCGGGGAAGTGAAACATCTCAGTACCCGCAGGAAGAGAAAACAACCGTGATTCCGGGAGTAGTGGCGAGCGAAACCGGATGAGGCTAAACCGTATACGTGTGAGACCCGGCAGGGGTTGCGTATGCGGGGTTGTGGGATCTCTCTTTTACGGTCTGCCGGCCGTGAGACGAGTCAGAAACCGTTGATGTAGGCGAAGGACATGCGAAAGGTCCGGCGTAGAGGGTAAGACCCCCGTAGTCGAAACGTCAGCGGCTCGTTTGAGAGACACCCAAGTAGCACGGGGCCCGAGAAATCCCGTGTGAATCTGGCGGGACCACCCGCTAAGCCTAAATATTCCCTGGTGACCGATAGCGGATAGTACCGTGAGGGAATGGTGAAAAGTACCCCGGGAGGGGAGTGAAATAGTACCTGAAACCGTGTGCCTACAAGCCGTGGGAGCGTCGGATGCAGCTTGCTGCATCTCGTGACTGCGTGCCTTTTGAAGAATGAGCCTGCGAGTTTGCGGTGTGTTGCGAGGTTAACCCGTGTGGGGAAGCCGTAGCGAAAGCGAGTCCGAATAGGGCGGTTTAGTAGCGCGCTCAAGACCCGAAGCGGAGTGATCTAGCCATGGGCAGGTTGAAGCGGAGGTAAGACTTCGTGGAGGACCGAACCCACCAGGGTTGAAAACCTGGGGGATGACCTGTGGTTAGGGGTGAAAGGCCAATCAAACTCCGTGATAGCTGGTTCTCCCCGAAATGCATTTAGGTGCAGCGTCGTGTGTTTCTTGCCGGAGGTAGAGCACTGGATAGGCGATGGGCCCTACCGGGTTACTGACCTTAGCCAAACTCCGAATGCCGGTAAGTGAGAGCGCGGCAGTGAGACTGTGGGGGATAAGCTCCATGGTCGAGAGGGAAACAGCCCAGAGCATCGACTAAGGCCCCTAAGCGTACGCTAAGTGGGAAAGGATGTGGAGTCGCAGAGACAACCAGGAGGTTGGCTTAGAAGCAGCCACCCTTGAAAGAGTGCGTAATAGCTCACTGGTCTAGTGATTCCGCGCCGACAATGTAGCGGGGCTCAAGCGTACCGCCGAAGTCGTGTCATTGCAGCGTATAGCCCTAACGGGTGTTGTGATGGGTAGGGGAGCGTCGTCTGCCGGGTGAAGCAGCCGCGTAAGCGAGTTGTGGACGGTTGACGAGTGAGAATGCAGGCATGAGTAGCGATTCACACGTGAGAAACGTGTGCGCCGATTGACTAAGGGTTCCTGGGTCAAGCTGATCTGCCCAGGGTAAGTCGGGACCTAAGGCGAGGCCGACAGGCGTAGTCGATGGATAACCGGTTGATATTCCGGTACCCGCTGTGAAGCGTCAAACATTGAATCGGGCGATGCTAAGTCCGTGAAGCCGCCCCGGAGCCTTCGGGCAAGGGGGAGTGGTGGAGCCGACGGACCAGACCTGTAGTAGGTGAGTGATGGGGTGACGCAGGAAGGTAGTCCATCCCGGGCGGTGGTTGTCCCGGGGTAAGGGTGTAGGACGTCAGGTAGGTAAATCCGCCTGGCAATAGTCTGAGACCTGATGCCGAGCCGATTGTGGTGAAGTGGATGATCCTATGCTGTCGAGAAAAGCCTCTAGCGAGTTTCATGGCGGCCCGTACCCTAAACCGACTCAGGTGGTCAGGTAGAGAATACCGAGGCGTTCGGGTGAACTATGGTTAAGGAACTCGGCAAAATGCCCCCGTAACTTCGGGAGAAGGGGGGCCACATCCGGTGAGGGGACTTGCTCCTTGAGCTGGGGGTGGCCGCAGAGACCAGCGAGAAGCGACTGTTTACTAAAAACACAGGTCCGTGCGAAGCCGTAAGGCGATGTATACGGACTGACGCCTGCCCGGTGCTGGAACGTTAAGGGGACCGGTTAGTCACTCTTCGGGGTGGCGAAGCTGAGAACTTAAGCGCCAGTAAACGGCGGTGGTAACTATAACCATCCTAAGGTAGCGAAATTCCTTGTCGGGTAAGTTCCGACCTGCACGAATGGCGTAACGACTTCTCGACTGTCTCAACCATAGGCCCGGTGAAATTGCACTACGAGTAAAGATGCTCGTTTCGCGCAGCAGGACGGAAAGACCCCGGGACCTTTACTACAGTTTGATATTGGTGTTCGGTTCGGCTTGTGTAGGATAGCTGGGAGACTTTGAAGCGGCCACGCCAGTGGTTGTGGAGTCGTCGTTGAAATACCAGTCTGGTCGTGCTGGATGTCTAACCTGGGTCCGTGATCCGGATCAGGGACAGTGTCTGATGGGTAGTTTAACTGGGGCGGTTGCCTCCTAAAGAGTAACGGAGGCGCCCAAAGGTTCCCTCAGCCTGGTTGGCAATCAGGTGTTGAGTGTAAGTGCACAAGGGAGCTTGACTGTGAGACCGACGGGTCGAGCAGGGACGAAAGTCGGGACTAGTGATCCGGCGGTGGCTTGTGGAAGCGCCGTCGCTCAACGGATAAAAGGTACCCCGGGGATAACAGGCTGATCTTCCCCAAGAGTCCATATCGACGGGATGGTTTGGCACCTCGATGTCGGCTCGTCGCATCCTGGGGCTGGAGTCGGTCCCAAGGGTTGGGCTGTTCGCCCATTAAAGCGGTACGCGAGCTGGGTTTAGAACGTCGTGAGACAGTTCGGTCCCTATCCGCTGTGCGCGTAGGAGTCTTGAGAAGGGCTGTCCCTAGTACGAGAGGACCGGGACGGACGAACCTCTGGTGTGCCAGTTGTTCTGCCAAGGGCATGGCTGGTTGGCTACGTTCGGGAGGGATAACCGCTGAAAGCATCTAAGCGGGAAGCCTGCTTCGAGATGAGGACTCCCACCCACTTGATGGGGTAAGGCTCCCAGTAGACGACTGGGTTGATAGGCCGGATCTGGAAGCACCGTAAGGTGTGGAGGTGACCGGTACTAATAGGCCGAGGGCTTGTCCTCAGTTGCTCGCGTCCACTGTGTTAGTTCTGAGGCAACGACCGT
>NZ_LLZG01000162.1 GCF_001509475.1 Streptomyces regalis | reverse complement strand
CCACCATGCCCATCGGCAACGGCACCCGACTGGTCGAAGTCCCTTTCACCGCCGAGGAGTTGGCGGCGCGCGATCCGGCTCACATGCCCACCCTGCTCCAGCGCACGGCCACCCGGACCCGCGCCCTCAAGTCCCTCCCCCGCCCCCAACTCGGCCACGGGGCAGCCCTCCTCACCGCCCCGGTCACCCCCGTCTCCTGGCGAGCGGCGCTCACCCGAGGCCTGCGCAGCGCCGCCGCGCCCTGGACCTCCACCACCTTGCTCAGCAACATCGGCCGTATCCCCTACCCCCTGGACTTCGGCGAGGAGGCCGGCCGCGCGCACGCCGTGTGGTTCTCGGCGCCCGCCCGGATGCCCCGCGGCCTGACCGTCACCACCGCCTCCACCGCGGGCCGCCTCCACCTCGCCCTGCGCTGGTCGCGGGCGCTGCTCAGCCACGGCGACGGCACCCACCTGCGGGACCTCTTCGAGCACTACCTGCACTCGACGGAGGTGAGCCCGTGACGACGGCCCCGGTGAAACCCCCCGAACTGCGCGACTTCTACGAGAACCCCGCCGTCCCCGTCGCCTCCGGCACCCCCCGCAGCCGCCGCCAGGCCCGCATGCTGGCCGACGCTCTCGGGCCCGCCACACCACCAGGGACGATCCTCGACATAGGGTGCGGCGACGGCACCGCCGCCGCCACCGCCGCCCCCTTCCTCCCCGGCCACCGCATCGTCGGCATCGACTGGTCCCAGGACGCCCTGCGCCGGGCCCGCACCCGCATCCCGTACGCCGTCCGCGGTGAACTCACCGGCGGCGGGCTGCCGCTGCGGACCGGATCCGCCGACGCCGTGCTGTTCAGCGAGGTGATCGAGCACCTCGTCGACCCGGACGCCGCCCTGGACGAGATCCGCCGTGTGCTGCGCCCAGGCGGCCACCTCATGCTCTCCACCCCGAACCTCGCCGCCTGGTACAACCGCGCCCTGCTGCTGGCCGGGGTGCAGCCGGTGTTCTCGGAGGTCAGCCTGCGCGCGATCCACGGCCGGCCGGGACGGGAGGTCGTGGGGCATCTGCGGCTGTACACCGCCCGTGCGCTGCGGGAGTTCGTGACCGCGTCCGGTTTCGAGGTCGTACGCCTCGCGGGCGCGCCCTTCCACGGCGTACCGCGTCCGCTGCGTCCCCTCGACCGGCTGGCCTGCGCCAGGCCGTCGCTCGCGTCGATCCTGCTGCTGCACGCGCGGCGGACCTAGGGGGCGGGGACCATGTGGTGGGGAGTGGCCGCGGCCCTGATGGCGAACACCCTGTACAGCCTCGGTTTCGTCCTGGAGAAACGGGCGCTCGGCTCGCTCCCGCAAGTGAATATCCGGCAACCCGGCCGGCTGCTGCGGCTGGTGCTCGGCAGCCCGCTGTGGATCGGCGGCTCGCTCGCCCTCGCCGCCGGTTTCGGAGCGCAGCTCGTCGTCTACCGCACCCTGCCGATCGCCGCCGCGCAGGGCATCTTCATCTCCGGGCTCGTGCTGCTCGTACTGCTCTCGGCCCGGCTGCTGGGCGAGGAGACCAGCGGGCGGGAGCGGTACGCGATCGGGGCGATCCTCGCTGCGCTGCTGATGGTCGTGCTGTCACTGCGGGACGGGCCCGAGGGCGGGGAGACCGTCGGCCGGGCCGCCCCGTACCCGCTGATCCTGCTGGTGTGCGTGCCGTCGCTGGCGGCGGGCGTGTGGCTGTACAACTCCGCCGAGCGCAGGGCCCGGCACCGGCACCGGCTGCCGACGACCGGCGTCGAGTACGGCGTGGCGGTGGGGCTGCTGTACGGGGTCAGTTCGCTCGCCATCAAGGGCGTGTCGAGCTACCTGACGGCGAGCGGAATCGGCGGCGCGCTGCTCGACCTGCTGCGCTCCCCGTACCCGTATCTCCTGCTCTTCACCGGCGCCTTCGGGCTGGTCATGTCTCAGGCGGCGCTGCAACGCTGCCGGGCCTCGCTGATCGTGCCGGTGTGCACGACGGTGACCAGCCTGTACACGGCCGTGCTGGGCACGCTGTCGTTCGGCGAGGCGCTGCCCGAGGACCCGCTGCGGCTGGCGCTGCGGGTCGCGGGTACGGCGCTCGCCCTCGCCGTACTGCTGTCGATGCCCCGGCACGACCGCCGCCCCGCACCCCCGTCTCCTCAACCCCCCATCGGTGCGAAGGAGTTGACTCCACCATGAAACCCGACGACCCCCTGCTCCAGATCCTGGCGTGCCCCCTCGACAAGGGTCAGCTGCACCTCGTCGTACCTGCTCGAGAAGCATCTGCTCAAAAGGCACCTGTTCAGGAGGCCGAAGAGCTCTCCGAGGCGCTGTACAACCCGCGCCTGCGCCGCCGTTACCCGATCGTGGACGGCATCCCGCAGCTGCTGCCGGCCTCCGGGGAGCAGGTCTCCGACGACGAGCACGAGGAACTCCTCAAACGGATGGCTCCATGACTCTGGCTGCGCACATCGCCCCCGTGTTGCCCACCCGCCTGGTCGCCGCCGTCGCCCGGGCCGTGTACCCACGCTTCGAGCCGGAGCTGGCCCGGCTGGCGGAGCTGTGTCCCGCCGAGTGCGGCACGGCCGTGGACGTCGGCGGGTGGTACGGCCCGTGGACGCGGCGGCTGTCGAGGCGGGCACGCCGGGTGGTGACCGTGGAACCGGTCCCTCATCTGGCGCGGCTCCTGGCGGCGACGGCGCCGCCCAACGTCCGGGTCGTGCAGGCCGCGGCGGCCGAGCGCCCCGGCGCGGCCCGGCTCTGGCTGCCGCCGCACGACGCGGGCGACCGGGGGGTGTCCTCCCTGGTCCGCCGGAACATCCACGCCACCGCGCTGCCGGTCAGCTGTGTCACCCTCGACGAGCTCGGGCTCAAGGACGTCGGGTTCGTCAAGGTCGACGTGGACGGCAGCGAGCTCGCGGTGCTGCGCGGCGCGACCGGCATCCTGGCGCGCGACCGGCCCGCCCTGTTCATCGAGCTGGAGTCCCGCATCCAGCCGATCGGCCCGGTGGTGACGTATCTGTCGCTGCTCGGCTACGACGGCTGGGTCCTGCCCGGCCGCGACTGGGTGCCCCTGAGCCGCTTCCCGCTTCAGACCCACCAGGCGGAGACCTCGTACGTCGTCACCCAGGGCCTCCTGCGCCGGGTCCTGCCCTTCCGGGGCCCGCGGTACGTCAATTCGGTCCTCTTTCTCCCCGACGGACGCCGCCCGATCGGCGACGATGGAGCGCATGCCCTCCGGAAAGCACGCCGCTAGCGGCGGACCGAACCCCGCCGGCCCCTTCACCCCACTCCACTTCCAGCTGGTGCTGCTGCGCCGCATGGCCGACCACAACCCGGACCTGGTGGAGGACGCCCGCCGGGAACTGGGCCGCCCGCCGGGAACTGGGCGTCTCCCTCGCCGACATGCGCGAGGCGAACAAGCGCTGGCAGGCGATGGTCCGCTCTCCCCGCTCCCGCGCCGCCGCCTCCCGGTACCGCTCGGTGTTCGGCAAGCCCGAGGCGGTGATCTCCCGCAAGGTCGGCGACCTGGAGTGCGAGGCCTGGCTGTGGCCGGTGCCGCTCTGGCCCGACCTGCGCTTCGAGGTGCTGCTCGCCCCGAACGGCGCGGTCTGGAACGAATGGCTGGTCCGCGCCCCCGACGTGGAGAGCCCGTCCCTGCGCACCCTCGCCGACCTCACCCCCTGGTCCTGCACGGTCGACGAGGCCGCCCGCGCCTTCGCCCCCGCCCGCCCGCTGGAGGGCACGGCTCCGACGCGCTGGGGGCTGGCGTTCACGGCGCCGGACGGGGTGCAGGGCGCCCGCCGGGAACTGGGCGTCTCCCTCGCCGACATGCGCGAGGCGAACAAGCGCTGGCAGGCGATGGTCCGCTCTCCCCGCTCCCGCGCCGCCGCCTC
>NZ_LLZG01000161.1 GCF_001509475.1 Streptomyces regalis | reverse complement strand
CCCCCGCCCGCACCGCCACCCTCCTCTCCCTGGTCGCCCTCGTCGTCGCCGTCCTCGCCTTCGATCTGGACGCGGGCCTGACCGCGATCACCCTCGCCGTCATCCTCAGCACCGCATGGCCCAAGGACAGCCGTAAGGCGGTCGGCGAGATCGCCTGGCCGACAGTGCTGCTGATCTGCGGTGTGCTGACGTACGTAGGCGTGCTGGACGAGATGGGCACCATCACCTGGGCCGGCGAGGGCGTCAGCGGCATCGGCGTCCCGCTGCTGGCCGCCGTGCTGCTCTGCTACATCGGCGCGATCGTGTCGGCGTTCGCCTCGTCCGTCGGCATCATGGGCGCGCTCATCCCGCTGGCCGTGCCGTTCCTGGCGCAGGGCGAGATCGGCGCCGTCGGGATGGTGGCGGCGCTCGCGGTGTCGGCGACGGTGGTGGACGTGAGCCCCTTCTCGACGAACGGCGCGCTGGTGCTGGCCGCGGCACCGGATGTCGACCGTGAGCGTTTCTTCCGGCAGCTGATGGTGTACGGAGGGATCGTGGTCGCCGTGGTGCCCGCAGTGGTGTGGCTGGTGATGGTCGTGCCGGGCTGGGGGTAGGCCGACGGACGACAGCAGCCGGTGTCCGTCGGACAATTGATTCGAGCAGTTAAGGAGTACGACGCGTGTCCTCTCTCTTCCCGGCCCTGACGGGCGCCCCGGCGGAGCGAGCCGCCCTGCGGTTCGGCGAGCGCTCCCTGACGTACGGCGAACTCGGCGCCGCCGCCGGTGCCCTCGCGGCGCGGATCGGCGGGGCGGGCAGAGTGGCCGTCTGGGCGACCCCGGCGCTGGAGACCGCCGTGGCGGTACTGGCGGCGCTTCAGGCCGGTGTCGCCGCGGTGCCGCTCAACCCGAAGTCCGGGGAGAAGGAGCTCGGGCACATCCTGTCCGACTGTGCGCCGCAGGTGGTGCTGGCCGCCGCAGGGGACGAACTTCCCTCCGCTCTCGGCGACTTGGCGCGCATCGACGTCGACGTACAGGCCACCGGCCCGCTCCCGACCCCTTCGGTGTCCGACGAGGACCCCGCCCTGATCGTCTACACCTCCGGCACCACCGGCCCGCCCAAGGGCGCCGTCATCCCGCGCCGGGCCGTCGCGCACACCCTGGACGCGCTGGCCGACGCCTGGCAGTGGACCGGCGAGGACGTCCTCGTCCACGGCCTGCCCCTGTTCCACGTCCACGGCCTGGTCCTCGGCATCCTCGGCCCGCTGCGCCGCGGCGGATCGGTGCGCCACCTGGGCAGGTTCACCACGGAGGGCGTGGCGCGCGAGCTGAACGACGGCGCGACCATGCTGTTCGGCGTGCCGACGATGTACCACCGCATCGCCCAGGCCCTCCCCGAGGACCCGGGCCTGGCGCAGGCGCTGGGCAAGGCCCGCCTCCTCGTCTCGGGCTCGGCCGCGCTGCCCGTGCACGACCACGAGCGGATCACGGCCGCGACCGGGCAGCGGGTCGTCGAGCGGTACGGCATGACGGAGACGTTGATGAACACCAGCGTGCGGGCGGACGGCGAGCCTCGCGCCGGAACCGTCGGCGTCCCGCTGCCGGGCGTGGAGCTGCGGCTCGTGGAGGAGGACGGGACGCCGATCACGTCGTACGACGGCGAGACGGTGGGCGAGATCCAGGTGCGCGGCCCGAACCTGTTCACGGAGTACCTGAACCGCCCCGACGCGACGACCGCAGCCTTCACGCAGGACGGCTGGTTCCGCACCGGCGACATGGCGGTACGCGACCCCGACGGGTACGTCCGGATCGTCGGCCGCAAGGCCACCGACCTGATCAAGAGCGGGGGTTACAAGATCGGGGCGGGCGAGATCGAGAACGCGCTCCTCGAACACGCGGGTGTGCGCGAGGCCGCGGTCACCGGCGAACCGGACGCCGACCTGGGCGAGCGGATCGTGGCGTGGATCGTCCCGGCGGATCCCCAGTCACCGCCCCCCGCAGAGGAGTTGGCGAACCACGTCGCCGCCCGCCTGGCCCCGCACAAGCGCCCACGCAAGGTTCACTACCTCGACGTACTCCCCCGCAACGACATGGGGAAGATCATGAAGCGGGCCCTGACCCATGACTGAGCGGCGCCTGTCGGCACGCGAGGTCATCACCCGACTCGCCGACGACTCCACCTTCACCGAACTCCCCCACCCGCAACGGCAGTCCGGGCCCGACGGCCCGCTCTCCTGGCAGGGCTACGGCGCCTCACGCGCGCGTGCCGCCGCGCGCACCGGCGAGGAGGAGTCGGTCGTCTGTGGCACCGCGAGCGTGGCGGGCACGCGGGCCGTACTGCTGGCGTTCGAGTTCGGCTTCCTGGGCGGCTCGCTCGGCGAACGCACGGGCGACCGGCTGGAGGCGGCATACGCGTACGCCCGCGCCCACCGCCTCCCCGTCGTCCCGCTGGTCGCCACGGGCGGCAGCCGGATGCAGGAGGGCATGGTGGCGCTGACCCAACTCCAGCGCGTGGCACGGCAGTCGGCGCTCACCCGGGAGGCAGGCCTGCCCCAGATCGCGGTCCTGCGCGACCCGACGACGGGCGGCGGCTGGGCCACCCTCGGCGCGGGCGCCGACGTGATCCTCGCCCTGCCCGGCGCCCAGGTCGGCTTCGCGGGCTCCCGGGTCCGCCCGGCGGACGCGGATCCGGCGGCGTACACGGCGGACGCGCAGGTGGCGGCAGGGGCGGCGGACGCGGTCGTCCGGCCGGAGGAACTACGGAACGTGCTGGGCCGCTGGCTGCGATTGCTGGCGGGACCGCCCGCCCAGGAGGCCACGGTGCCCCGCGCCCTGGGCGCGCACGACCTGCCCGCCACGGGCTGGGACGCGGCCCGACGCGCCCGCGCACCGCAACGCCCCCGCGCCGCCGCCTACTTGGACGCCTACTTCAGCCACCGCGTCCGTATCAGCGGCGACCGCTGCGGCGGTGTCGACACCGACGGCATGCTCTGCGGCTTCGGCGCGCACGAGGGCCATACGGTCGCCTACGCCGCCCAGACCGGCACCGCGACCCGCCCGGCCGGCTACCGCACCGCCGCCCGCCTGATCCGCTTCGCCGACCGGCTCGACATCCCGGTGCTGACGCTGGTGGACACGCCGGGCGCCGCCAATGACGCGGATGCGGAACGGCAGGGGGTGGGCGCCTCGATCGCCGACCTGTTCGGCGCGGTGGCCGCGGCCCGCGTCCCGATCACGACCCTGCTGATCGGCGAGGGCGGCTCGGGCGGCGCACTGGCCCTGGCAGCCCCCGGCAACACCTGGGCCACGCCCGACAGCTACTTCTCGGTGATCGCACCGGAACTGGCGGCGGCGATCCTGAAGCGAGGGCCGCAGGAGGTGGAGGCTACGGCGGATCAGCTGCGGATCCGGCCGCAGGATCTGGTGGAGCTGGGGGTGATCCGGGGCGTCGTCGAGGGTTAGTGGGGCAGGGGGTCAGGGG
>NZ_LLZG01000160.1 GCF_001509475.1 Streptomyces regalis | reverse complement strand
GGCCCCCGCGACAGCCACCACCAGCAACCCGACCACCCACGGCCTGACCAGCACGGTCCGCACCCGCCCCATCCCGTTCCTCCTCCTGAGAACCATCCGTCGTCACCCCATTGAACGGAACGAACGGCCCTCCCGGCGCCCGGAGCTGATGACGAAACCCTTACGTCACGGCCCTGGCCTTCAGCGCAGACGCATCGTCGCGGACGAGCACGGCGCACCGCCCACGGCTCACGGCATGGTACGCCGGGGCCGCGGCGGTCTTCGTTTCGGCCGCGGTGGCTGTGGGAGCGGGGCACCATCGGGCGTGGCTACTGGCTCGGAGCCGGGCGCGGGGGCTCTGAACGGTCAGCCTCCTCGCCGGCGTACAGGGCGGGGTGCTCCTCGCCAACACCTTCCGCGACCATGTACGCCACCTCGAGGAATGGATCGACTCGCTGTCGTAGACGACCCAGCCGCAGCATCGGGCGGCCCATCATGTCGAAGATCCTGCCCCCCGGCCGGGTCAGCGCCGAGCCTCCCCGGCACGGGATCGATAGATGTGACGTAATCCTTACGCCGACAGCTGCGGGCTTACGTGGAGGCGTTCGGCGGTGTGGACTCCTGAGCGACCGAATTATCGATCTTGCGATGGAGTGATCATGAGACGGATTCGTTCCGTGGTCGCCGCGGCCGCGGGCCTGGCCGCCGCCTTCCTCAGCGTTCCTGCCGCCGCATGGGCCGCCACCACCCCCGACGTCCCCGAGACGTTGCGGATCTCCAACGGCCCCTACGAGGGCTTCCAGCTCTGTGGCGCTCAGACCCCACCAACGTTCAGCACCACCAACAGTTTCGCACCAACGTTCGCCGCCTCGGTCAAGGGCGTGGACCCCCAGCCCGACCTGGGCGGGACGATCGAGCTCGCGCGCCCGGGCGAGCAGCCGTTTCGGACCTTCCAGGTCAGCACGGGGCCGGTCGGCCACGAGTGGGGCATCCAGATTCCCACCAGCACATTCGGCCCGGATGACTACCAGTGGCGGATCCGCGCCGAGGGCTCCGACGGCCCGTCCGCCTGGTCCGCTTGGTGCACGTTCACCGTGACCGGCCCGGCGCCCACGCCCACGGAGTTCTCCTACAGCCCCGACGGCGGCAAGCACTGCCTGGATGTGAGCGGCGCCAGCACGGAAGACGCCGCGACGGTGCAGGTGTGGGACTGCAACGGCTCCTTGGGGCAGACCTGGAAGATCACGCCCGAGGGCACCATGGTGAACCCGAATTCAGGCAAGTGTCTGGACGTGGCCGACGGGGGTACCGCCAACGGCACCAAAGTACAGATCTACACATGCAACGGCACCGGCGCCCAACAGTGGCGCTACGACCAGCCGACCCCGGCCGCCTTCACCAACACCCAGTCGGGCAAGTGCCTGGACGTGCCCTACTCGAAATTCACCAACGGAGTCCAGGTCCAGATCCACGAGTGCAACGGCACCAACGCCCAGATCTGGAAGCAGCTCACCCCCGCCTGACCAGAAAATCGAGGCCCCAGAGCCACCGGCAGAAGCTCGGGGTCAGTCGGCGACGCCCCGTAGCGGCCCTTCTCCTCGCCGAAGCGGATAGCCGTCGTCCAGTCCTTGCGTGGCACTCCGGTGCCACATCGCCAGGCACCCGGCGGGAGGGCGCCGGGTCAGCGGCGCAGGAGGTGCCGCACGGCGACGACGGCCTGCATGGCGGCGGCCGGACGCAGCAGGGCGGGCCGGGGCCTGTCGGGCATGCTGCCGCGGCGAATACTGACCGCGGTGACCGCGACGACGGGCGCCATCCATGCGGCGAGGGCCGCGGCCCGCACCGTTCGGCTTGGTTCGTGTCGCAGTACGAGCCAGGTCCAGAAGGCGGCGTCGGCGAGGGAGTCGGCGTCATCGCCGAACGGGGAGACGACGCTCTGGCGGCGGCCGATCGCCAGCAGGCCCGACCAGCGGCTGTGCCCGAGGGCCGTGGCGGGGAGGTTGCCTCGCAGCAGGGTGAGCACGTCAGCCGACGAGAGCCGGCCGCGGTGCTCCAACAGGCCCAGATGCAGGACAGTGAGAGTCCAGCTGGTGGTCACCCACGCCCGGGCTCCGGGAGCACGGGCGGTCGTGAACAGCAGCCCGTGCAGGGCGCCGGCCTGCGCGAACGCAGTCGGGCGCCGGGCCGCCTGGCGCATGGACCGGTGAGCGGCCAGATGCAGGAACCGCCCCACAGCGCCCGGTCTCCACCGGCCGGTGCGGAGCGTCTCCAGCAAGGCGTCGGTCGCGGCACGGCTGTCGGTGAGCTCGGATACGGGTACGGACACGGTCGGCGGACCCTCCTCGTGTCTGCGGTGTTCTGAGCCCACCGTAGGCGGCCGACCCGGGTGGGGGCCGTGAGCGCGCTCACCGATCAACACGCCGGCCGGCCGCAAGCCCAGCGCCGCCCCACCATCGGTGATCAAGTCGCGGGTTCGGTGAGCGCGCTTACAGTTCCCGGCCGCGGTACGGCCGTAGCGTCGTGGGCATGGTGCTGCGGCTCGTGCTGGGCACGATCTATACGGCGATGGGGATCGGGCAGCTCGCCTCCATGGGTGAGATGCCGGCCATCCTCGGCGCGTACGGCCTGGTGCAAGGCGCCGCCGCAGCGATGCTGGCCGTGTTGCTGCATCGCCCCGGTGTGGGTGTTCACGGCCGGTGTGGCTGGTGTGGGGCGTGCCGGCGGTGCAGGCATTCGCCCGGGAGCTGTCGGTGACCGACTGCGGCTGTTTCGGCGTCTACCTCACTCAGCGGCCCGGCTGGTTCGTCCCGGTCCAGGATGCTCCCCCTGAGAGCAGCAGCGGATAGGCACATCCGTGACAACAAGGTCTAGGGACGCGCAGGAGTACCTGGCCTCGGCCCGCTTCAACAAGCCCGGCACGATCCCGGCTGCCCCAGCGACTGCGGGCTGTGCCCGGAGCACAAGCAGCACGCCTGCCTGGGCATCATCGAGGTCAACACCGGCTGCAACCTGGACGGCTACGCCATCACCCACGAACAGTGCGCGGCCATGCTCGACGTGTTCGTGGAGTCGGAGGGCGAGGCGGAAGTGGTGATGTTCTCCGGCGGAGAGCCCACCATCCACAAACACATCCTCGACTTCATCGACCTGGCCCAGGCCCGCCCGATCAGGAACGTCACCCTCAACACCAACGGCGTCCGCCTGGCCACCGACCACCGCTTCGTCGCCGAACTGGGCAAGCGCAACCAGACGCCTGGCCGCTCGGTGAACATCTACCTGCAGTTCGACGGCTTCGACGAGCGCACGCACCGGGAGATCCGCGGCCGGGACCTGCGCACGCTCAAGCAACGGGCGTTGGACAACTGCGCCGAGGCCGGGCTGACCGTCGCCCTGGTGGCCGCCGTCGAACGCGGGTTGAACGAGCACGAGTTGGGCGACATCGTCGAGTTCGGCATCGACCACCCGGCCGTCCGCTCGGTGGCGTTCCAGCCGGTCACCCACTCGGGCCGGCACGTGGAGTTCGACCCGCTCCATCGGCTCACCAACCCCGACGTCATCCGGCTCATCAACGCCAAGTGCCCACAGTGGTTCGCCAAGGGCGACTTCTTCCCCCGTCGTCCCCATCCCGCGCCTACTCAACGTGGAGGACTACCTCGAGTACGTCACCAACCACGTCCTACCGGGCGCCGACATCCGCGAGGCTCGGCCGAACGATGACGCCGACCCCACCCGCGTCGCCGGACGGCCCCGGACCCGTGCCGCAGGGTGCTGCCCAGCGCGGCAGCACCCCCGGCAGCGACCTTGTGCCCTACTGTCTGGCCGAGGGCACCGACGCACTGGCCAGCCCGCCATGGGGCGCCGCGCCACCGCCCTGGGCGCCGGGGCGACGCGAGGAGACCACGCACATGATCGAGCGCGACGACGAAGCCGACCGCACCTGGTGCATGTCCGAGGTCGACATCTTCCGCGACCTGTCCGAGCCGGAGATGGAGGCCATCGCCGAAGCGGCCCCCATGAGAACCTACTCTGCCGGGGAGATCCTCCACTCCCCGCAGCAGCCCAGCGAGGTGCTGTTCATCCTCAAACGCGGCCGGGTGCGCATCTTCCGCGTCTCCGCCGACGGCCGCGCCCTGACCTGCGCCATCATCAGCCCCGGCACGATCTTCGGCGAAATGGCCCTGCTCGGCCAACGGATGTACGACAACTTCGCCGAAGCCCTCGACGACGTCACCGTGTGTGTGATGAGCCGCGCAGACGTGCACAAGTTCCTACTCTCCGACGCCCGCATCGCCGCCCGGATCACCGAGATGCTCGGCCTCCGCGTCGCCGATCTCGAACAGCGCCTGTCCGACAGCGTCTTCAAGTCTGTCCCCCAGCGCATCGCCGCCACTCTGACCACCCTCGCCGCCCGCGCCGACACCCCCACCGGCAGGCTGCTGCCGACGGCACGCCACCCGCAGATCGTCCTCACCCACGAACAGCTCGCCGCCCTGGCCGGCACCTCCCGCGAGACGACCACCAAGGTCCTGCACGAGTTCGCCGGCCGCGGCCTGCTCCGCCTGGCCCGCGGCCGCATCACCGTCCTGGACCCCGAGCGGCTGAACGACGCCGCCGGATAAACCGGCGCCACCCCACCGAGGAGGCCCCATGGACCTCACCGTGCTGGTCGTACCGGGGTGCCCCCACGCTCCGCTGGTGCGCAAACGCCTGTCACTCGCCCTGGACGAACCGGCAGACACTGCAGTGACCTGGCGCGAGATCACTGACAACGCGGACGCCGAACGCCTGGGCATGCACGGCTCACCCACCCTGCTGATCAACGGCGCCGACCCGCTGGCACCACCAGGACACCCAGCAAGCCTGTCCTGCCGAGTCGGCCCCTTGCCCACCGTTGAGCAGTTGCGCGCACTCCTTGCCGAGGCAGACCGCGGCGGGGTGGTCTGAGCGAGATTCCAGAAGTTCTGCATGTGACGCGTGGCGGTGTTCGTGCGGTCGAGGGCGTTGACACGAGTCTCACCGGGGGTTGGACCATGGGTGTCGTCGAGGTCCGTGCCACCCGGCCGAAACCCTGCTCGACGCTCACCGGACCATCAGCAGGTGCTCGATGCCCAGTTCTGTCACGGCGACACCTCGGTCATCGACGTCACCGCGCCGTACACCCGGAGCGGTTCGTGATCCAACGGCCTGCGCAAGCCTCACGGCCGCTCGTCGTCATGATGCGCGATCACCCGCAGAAACCGATCGGCCTCGGCGAGCGCAGCCTCCCCTGTCGTGACTTTGGCCCGGGGCCGCTCCCCGACTTCTCCCAGGGGGAGGGCGGGGTCGGTCAGACCGCGCTGAATGCGCCCGAGCAGTTCACGGGCTACTGTTCACGACCGCCTGTGCTCCCGGAGCCCGGGCGTGGGTGACCACCAGCTGGACTCTCACTGTCCTGCATCTGGGCCTGTTGGAGCACCACGGCCGGCTCTCGTCGAGGCAACCTCCCCGCCACGGCCCTCGGGCACAGCCGCTGGTCGGGCCTGCTGGCGATCGGGCTCGATCTGACCGACGGCCACGTGGCCCGCCGCCAGACCGCCTTTCCTGTTCTGGTGCTGACGGCCAGGCGCATCCCGCCTTTGGGCAATGTGTCGGGGACGAGCGCCATGTACGTCACTGCGGAGGACTTGCCAGCCGGGATGGTCGCATCGTCGTCGGGGTCAACGACGCTGGGGGTCAGACCGAAGAAGCAGAACGCAGGCCGGTCCGCGGCGTCGCCGGTGGTGACACCCGTCAGACCCCACGTCAACTGACGGCAGTTCTTGGTGCCGATGGATTTGTCGGCAGGTACGACCCGTCTCACCTCGGCCTGCGACGCCGTCACGCCGAGCTGGTCTCCCAGCTTCAGGATGCTGGGTGCCGGGAGCTGCCGGGTCAGCAGGCTCGGCGGGATCCTCGACCGGGTTGAAGGTTGCTTCCGTCGCGCTGAATCGGTAGCGAAACCCGTCGGAGGTCGTGAGGTCGACCTCCGCTACCGGCTTCGTGGCCGTGGCCGCAGGCTTGTCGCCCGCTTCGTGATCACCACTCTCCGCACTCCAGCCGCAGCCCTGAACGAGCAGCGCACCACAGGCACCAAGCAGCGCAACGACTCGATGGGCATCTCGTCGGCCGCTACCCGGCATCCAGCCACCTCACGGATCTCGTTCGCAACGGCCGACAGCACAGCGGGATGTCGGCCGGGGACAGCCCCGCGGCCACGCCCACTCGGTGACGCCATCTCCACCCACGTGCTCGGCGAGCCGCACCGGCAGCCGGGACGCTGCCCGGCTGAAGGCAATCCCAACACTCCCAGCACCGATCACCGACCCGCAGCGGCGCCTACGCCCATGCACAGACAGAACAACGTCATGCGCGGCGACAGGTCCGGTTCGGCCGCGCGCTCGCCGATCCGATCCGCTGCCGCATCCTGCTCGCCCTGCGCGAAGCCCCGGCCCACCCCGCCGACCTTGCCGATGCACTGGGCGTCTCTCGCACCCGGCTGTCGAACCACCTTGCCTGCCTGCGCGACTGCGGTCTCGTCCTCGCAGTACCCGATGGCCGCCGTACCCGCTACGAGCTGGCCGACGACCGCCTCGGGCATGCACTCGACGACCTGCGAACCGCCGTGGTGGCCGTCGAGACCGACCGCACATGCGTCGACTCCGACGCCAAGGACTGCTGCCCATGACCGCGATATCCCTCGGACCGTCTCCAGCCCGACGCGACACCCTCGCCCACCGGATACGCCTGCTGGTCGCCGCGACCATCACCTACAACGTCATCGAGGCGGGCGTCGCCCTCACTGCCGGCACCCTCGCCTCCTCCACCGCACTGATCGGCTTCGGCCTGGACTCCGTCGTCGAGGTCTCCTCGCCCACCGCGGTCGCCTGGCAGTTCTCCGCACGCGAGCACGCCGTACGTGAAGCCCGCGAGAAGACCACCCTGCGCATCATCGCGGTGTCGTTCTTCGCGCTCGCCGCCTACGTCACGGTTGACGCCGTCCGCGCCCTGGCCGGTATGGGCGAAGCCGAACGGTCCCTCCCGGGCATCGTGCTCGGCGCCCTGTCCCTGGCGGTGATGCCGTTCCTATCCGCCGCCCAGCGCCGCGCGGGCCGCGAACTCGGCTCCACCTCGGCGGTCGCCGACTCCAAGCAGACCCTGCAGTGCACGTACCTGTCCGCCGTGCTCCTGGTGGGCCTGGTCCTCAACGCCACACTCGGCTGGTCTTGGGCCGACCCGATCGCCGCCCTCGTTATCGCCGCCGTCGCCGTGGGGACTGTAAGACGTTCGGTGTAACTCCCGATCATGGAAGATGCATCGATGACCAGTGAGAACGTGTCCGGATCCGAGGCTGTCGAGCCCGTGGAGGCT
>NZ_LLZG01000159.1 GCF_001509475.1 Streptomyces regalis | reverse complement strand
CCCACAACCAGAAAACCTCCCCACCTACCCCTTCCAACACCACCGCTACTGGCTCGAAGACGCGGCGGGCGGCGGGGACCCGGAGAGCCTCGGGCTGTACACCACCCGGCACCCGCTGTTGTCGGCGGCGACCACGCTCGCCGACGGTGACGCGCTGCTTCTCACGGGGCGGGCGTCCGCCCGGGTCCACGGCTGGCTCGGGGACCGCACGCTGGCCGGCGCGGTCGCCCTCGAACTGGCCCTCCAGGCGGGCCGGCTGCTCGCAGACCTGGCCGTCGAGCACCTGTCGTCCACCACGCCGGTTGCCGTACCGGCCGCGGGCGGGGTCGATCTCCAGCTGTCGGTGGGGGCCGCGGAGGAGAGCGGTGGGCGCCGGGAGTTCACCCTGTCGGTCCGGCCGTACGAGGACTCGGCGGACGACGAGTCGCTGTACCGCCCGTGGACGCGTCTCGCCTCGGGAGTGCTCACGCGGCGGACCACGGCGCAGGCGGAGGCGTTGACCACATGGCCGCCGACGGGGGCGGTACCCGTGGCGGTGCCGGCCGACGAGGACAACTCCCTCGGTCCGACGAAACTCTGGCGACTGGAGGACGACCTCTACGCCGAGGTCTCCCTGCCCGAGGAGCTCGCGGGCGAGGCCGACCGCTACGGACTGCACCCCGCCCTGCTCGACGCCGCCCTGCGGCCCGTGTTCGACGACGCCGACCGGCCGACGGCTCCCGGGGCGTGGCAGGGCGTGACACTGCACGCCGTGGGCGCCGGCACGCTGCGGGCCCGTATCTCTGCCTCGGCGGACGGCGAGGGCTGGTCGCTGACACTCGCCGACGCGACAGGGGCACCCGTGGCCACCGCCCTGGCCGTTGCTCCGGTCGCCCTGCCCCGGGCGGCCGGGGAGCGGCACGACTGGATGTTCGGCGTCGACTGGGTTCCGGCGCCCCGGGAAGCACAGCCGACGGCTGCGCCGGGCGCCACCTGGGCGGTGATCGGCGAGACCGCTCCCGACCTGCGCGAGGCTCTCGGCGACGCCCGTATGTCGTACGAGATCGGCGACGGCCAGGCCCCCGACCTCGTCGTGCTCTGCGCCGCCGACGCCGAGGCGCTGCTGCTCCCGCTGCGGCAGTTGCTCGCCGACGACTCGGCGACCGCGAGCCGGCTCCTCGTCGTGACCCGGAACGCGGTGACCACACACCTCGACGACGTGCAGGACCTGGCACCGGCGGCCCAATGGGGGCTGGTGCGGGCCGCCCAGGCCGAGCACCCGGGACGCATCACCCTCGTCGACGTGGACGACGAGCCCTCCTCGCTGCGCGCCCTGGCCGCGGCCGTGGACGCCAATGAGCCACAACTGGCCGTACGCGCGGGGGAGTTCCTCGTGCCGCGGCTGGCGCGGACCGGGCCCGACGACTACGCCGCCGAGGCCCCCGCACCCGATGTGTCGGGGACCGTCGTCATATCCGGCGGCGGGAACCTGGCCGCGGCCGCAGCCGAGTACTTCGTCTCCGTGCATGGCGCCCGCCGGCTCCTGCTGTTCGGCACCGACGCGGAGTCGGCGCGGACGCTCCCCGTGCCCGGCGCCGAGGTGCTGGTCGCGGAAGGGACGGCCGCCGACCGCGACGCGCTGGCCGCCGCGCTCGCTCTGCTGCCCGCGGCCCACCCTCCGACGGCGGTGGTCCATGTGGCGGACCCGGCCGCGGAGGCGGTCCTGCTCTCCACCGACCCCGACTCCTTCGGCGACACGCTGCGCACCGGCACCGACGCCGCTTGGAATCTGCACGAACTCACCCTGGGCGTACGGCTGTCGTCGTTCACCCTGCTCGCCCCGGACCCGGCCGCCACGCTCGGCGGCACGGGCCAGGCGCTGGGGGCCGCGATCGGGGCCTGTCACGACGCACTCGCGCACCATCGCCGCGCCCTGGGGCTGCCCGGGGTGTCCCTCGGCTGGGGGCCCCGCGAGGGCGGACCGGCCCGGGCGGCCTCCGGGCTGGTTCCGTTCGGCGCCGGCCAGGTTGCCGGTGTGCTCGGCCTCGGGCTGCGCACCGAGCGACACGGGGTACTGCTCTGCGCCCGCCTCGACCGGACAGCGCTGGCGGACCGGGCGGCGGCAGGGCTGCTGCCGCCCTTGCTGCGGTCCCTGGTCCGGACCGTGCGGACGGCAGCCTCGGCCGCCGCCGCGGAGGCCGACACACTCACCGCGACGCTGCGGGGACGTGCGCCGGCCGAACAGCAGCGGGTGCTGCTCGACCTGATCCGCGGCCAGGTCGCCGGCGTGCTGGGGCACTCGGCGCGGGACGCGCTCGACACGTCCAGGGCCTTCAAGGATCTGGGCTTCGACTCGCTCACCGCCGTCGAACTGCGCAACAGGCTGAACACGGCGACGGGACTGCGACTGCCCAGCACCCTCCTGTTCGACCATCCGTCGCCCGAGGCCCTGGCCGCCCATCTGCGCACCGAACTGCTGGGCGCCGAGACCGGATCGGCCGAGCCGGTGCGCGCCGCCGGGGCGTACGACGGCGAGCCGATCGCGATCGTGGCCATGGCGTGCCGCTTTCCGGGCGAGGTGCGCTCGGCCGAGGACCTGTGGCAGGTGGTCGTGTCGGAGAGCGACGTGATCTCGCCGTTCCCGGACAACCGTGGCTGGGATCTGGACCGCCTCTTCGACCCCGACCCGGAACATCCCGGAACCTCCTACGCGCGGGAGGGCGGCTTCCTGCACGACGCGGACCGGTTCGACCCGGCGTTCTTCGGCATCAGCCCGCGCGAGGCCACGAGCATGGACCCGCAGCAGCGGCTGCTCCTTGAGACGGCGTGGGAGGCTTTCGAAGGCGCGGGCATCGACCCGACCTCGCTGCACGGCTCCCGGACCGGGGTCTTCGCGGGGGTGGTCTACACGGACTACGGCTCGCGGGTGAAGCTGCCCGCCGACATGGAGGGCTATCTCGGGTTCGGCAGCGCGGGCAGCATCGCCTCCGGGCGGATCGCGTACACGCTCGGCCTGGAGGGCCCGGCGGTGACGGTGGACACGGCGTGCTCGTCCTCGCTGGTCGCCCTGCACCTCGCCGTGCGGTCACTGCGACAGGGCGAGTGCGATCTGGCGCTGGCCGGCGGTGCGACCGTACTGGCCAACCCGGACATCTTCATCGGCTTCAGCCGGCAGCGGGGGCTCGCCCGTGACGGCCGCTGCAAGGCTTTCGCCGCCTCTGCCGACGGCACGTCGTTCGGTGAGGGCGTGGGGCTGCTGCTGGTGGAGCGGCTGTCCGACGCCCGCCGCAACGGTCACCCCGTGCTGGCCCTGATCCGCGGCACCGCGACCAACCAGGACGGCGCCAGCAACGGTCTCACCGCTCCGAACGGCCCGTCCCAGCAGCGGGTGATCCGGCAGGCCCTGGCCGACGCCGGGCTCACCCCGGCCGACGTCGACGCCATGGAGGCACACGGCACCGGTACGACCCTGGGCGACCCGATCGAGGCGCAGGCCGTCATCGCCACCTACGGACAGGGCCGCCCCGCCGAACAGCCGCTCTGGCTGGGGTCGTTGAAGTCGAACATCGGACACACCCAGGCCGCGGCGGGCGTCGGCGGTGTCATCAAGATGGTCCAGGCGATGCGCCACGGGCTGCTCCC
>NZ_LLZG01000158.1 GCF_001509475.1 Streptomyces regalis | reverse complement strand
GACGATGTCTTTGAGGGGGTGGTCGAGGTGGGGGTCGAGGGCGGCGCAGGCCTCGTCGAAGGCGGCGGCGAACTCGGGCTCGGCGGCGTACAGTTCGCGGCCCATGCCGGCACGCTGGCTGCCCTGGCCGGTGAACAGGAACGCCGTGCGGGGCTCCTGGGACGGTGCGGTGGAGCCGGACTCCTCGCCGACGGCCAGCGCGATCAGCGCGCCCACGGCGTCCTCCGCGTCCGCGGCCACGAAGGCGGCCCGCTCCTCCAGCGCTGCCCGCCCGGTCGCCAGGGCGCGGGCCACCCGGGCCGGGTCGACGTCCGGTCGGGCGGTCAGGAACTCCGCCAACCGCGCCGCCTGGGCACGCAGTGCCTGTGATGTGTGCGCCGACAGGGGCCACAGCACGGGCGCTCCGGAGGGTTCCTCGGCCACCGGTGCGGGATCCGGGACGTGTTCGAGGATGACGTGGGCGTTGGTGCCGCTGATGCCGAAGGAGGACACGGCGGCCCGGCGGGGCCGGTCGTGCGCGGGCCAGGGCACGTGCGCGGGCCAGGGCACGGAGTCGGTGAGGAGTTCGACGGCGCCGGCCGTCCAGTCGACGTGCGGGGTGGGCTCGTCGACGTGCAGGGTGCGGGGGAGTGTCCCGTGCCGCATCGCCATGACCGTCTTGATGACGCCGGCGACGCCCGCCGCGGCCTGGGTGTGCCCGATGTTGGACTTCACCGAGCCGAGGAACAGCGGGCCTTCGGCGGGCCGGTCCTGTCCGTACGTCGCGATGAGGGCCTGTGCCTCGATGGGGTCGCCGAGGCGGGTGCCCGTGCCGTGTGCCTCCACGGCGTCCACGTCTGCCGCGCTCAGCCGTGCGTTGGCCAGAGCCTGTCGGACGACCCGTTGCTGGTTGGGTGCGGTGAGGCCGTTGCTGGCGCCGTCCTGGTTGACGGCGGAGCCGCGGAGCAGCGCGAGGACCTGGTGGCCGTTGCGGCGGGCGTCGGACAGTCGCTCCACCAGCAGCAGGCCGGCGCCTTCGCTCCAGCCGGTGCCGTCGGCCGCCGCCGCGAACGGCTTGCAGCGTCCGTCGGCGGAGAGCCCGCGCTGGCGGCTGAACTCGACGAAGGTGGCCGGACTGGCCATGACGGTGACTCCGCCCGCGAGCGCGAGATCGCACTCGCCCTGGCGGAGGGCCTGGGCCGCGAGGTGCAGGGCGACCAGGGAGGACGAGCAGGCGGTGTCGACGGTTACCGCCGGTCCCTCCAGACCGAACGTGTAGGCCACCCGCCCCGAGGCCACGCTGCCCGCGCTGCCGCTGACCAGATAGCCCTCGACCTCCTCCACCGCCTGCGGGGCCTGGTGCAGACGGGCGCCGTAGTCGTTGTACATGACGCCGGCGAAGACCCCGGTACGGGAGCCGCGCAGGGAGCGCGGGTCGATGCCCGCGCGCTCGAAGGCCTCCCACGCGGTCTCCAGCAGCAGCCGCTGCTGCGGGTCGGTGGTCAGGGCCTCCCGGGGGCTCATCCCGAACAACTCGGGATCGAATTCGGCGGCGTCGTACAGGAATCCGCCCTCACGGGTGTACGACGTCCCGGGGCGCCCTCCCTCCGGGTCGTACAGGGCGGCCAGGTCCCAGCCGCGGTCGGCGGGGAAGCCGGAGATCGCGTCCGTGCCGTCCGCCACCAGCCGCCACAGGTCCTCGGGCGAGGTCACCCCGCCCGGGAACCGGCAGGCCATGGCGACGACGGCGACGGCGTCCGTGTCCAGGTCCGCCCCGGTGCCGACGGGGGCGGGGGCGACGGCCTGCGCGGGCCCGGAGCGGGAGCCGAGCAGTTCGTCCAGCAACCGGACGCCGAGCGCGCCCGGGGTGGGGTGGTCGAACACCAGGGTGGTGGGCAGCCGCAGACCGGTGGCGGCGCCGAGCCGGTTGCGCAGGTCGACGGCCGCGAGCGAGTCGAAGCCCAGATCGCCGAACGCCCGGTCGCGGGCGACGGCCCGGCTGTCGGTGTGTCCGAGGACCGTGGCCACCGTGGTGCGGACGAGGTCGTCCACCTCGCGTT
Source organism: Streptomyces regalis (assembly GCF_001509475.1). Classification (GTDB taxonomy): domain Bacteria; phylum Actinomycetota; class Actinomycetes; order Streptomycetales; family Streptomycetaceae; genus Streptomyces; species Streptomyces regalis. Next base: position 2,503 of record NZ_LLZG01000158.1, on the reverse strand, counting down.
CCGCCTCGGCGGGCGGCAGCGCGGCCAGCCGCTCGGCCAGGGAGCCGTCCGCCGTGGCGACGGCCGCTCGACGGGGCACGGCACGGACCAGTGAACGCAGCGGCGCGGGGACCGGTGTGCCCGGCGAACGCAGTGCCGCGAGCGCGAAGCGGGTGGCGACCAGCAGCGGAAGCGGTGAGTGAAGCGCCGCGTCGAACAGGCCCAGCCCCTGCCCGGCCGAGAGCGGGGCGAGTCCGCCGCGGGCGAGCCGGGCGAGGTCCGTCGCGTCGAGCGCGCCCGCCATGCCGTCGCCGGTGTCCCACAGCCCCCAGGCGATGGACGTCGCGGGGAGCCCCAGGGCGTGGCGGTGCTGGGCGAGTGCGTCCAGGAAGGCGTTCGCGGCCGCGTAGTTGGCCTGGCCCGCCGTGCCGAGGACCCCGGTGACGGAGGAGAAGAGCACGAACGCGTCCAGGTCGTGGTCCAGGGTCAGTTCGTGCAGCAGCAGCGCCGCGTCGGCCTTGGGCCGCAGCACCGTGTCCAACCGCTCGGCGGTCAGGTCCGCCAGCACCCCGTCGTCGAGCACTCCAGCGGCGTGGACGACGGCGGTGAGGGGCCGCTCGGCCGGGACGGAGGCGAGCAGCCGGACCAGTGCCTCGCGGTCGGCGGTGTCGCAGGACACGAGCGTGGCCTCGGCGCCGAGCGCGGTGAGCCGGTCGATGAACTCCCCGGCACCGGGGGCTCCGGGGCCACGGCGACTGGTCAACAGCAGATGCCGTACCCCGTGCCGGGTGACGAGGCGCTCCGCGACGAGCGCGCCCAGCGCCCCGGTGGCGCCCGTGATCAGCACGGTGCCCCGCGCCGGGTCACGCGGGGGTGTCTGCGCGTCGCCGTGTGCCGTGGAGTCCCGGGGCACCTCGGCGAGCCGGGGTACCAGGATCTGCCCGTTGCGGAGGGCGAGTTGGGGCTCGTCGGTGGCGAGCGCCGCACGCAGCGCGGTCTCGGACTCGGGCGTTCCGTCGCTGTCGACCAGCACGAACCGCCCCGGATGCTCGCTCTGCGCCGTACGCACCAGGCCCCACACGGACGCGGCTGCCAGGCCCGGCACGGTGTCGTCCGCGGTGACGGCGAGCGCGCCGGAGGTGACCACGGCGAGCCGGGCGTCGTCGTCCGACTCCCGCGCCAGCCACCCCTGCACCAGCGCCAGGGTCCGCTGCGCGGCGCCCGGGGTGTCGTCGACGCGCTCCGTCACCGTGCGCGCCCCCTCCGTGCCGCCGGCCGCCACTGTCCGCGCGGAGACCCACTCGATCGTGTACAGCGGGTCGACCACGGGCCGCGCCGCCGCCGTCAGGGCGCCGGCGGGCAGCGCACGCAGCGCGAGGGACCGCGCCGACAGCACCGGATCGCCCGCGGGATCGGTCGCCAGCAACGACACCGAGTCCGCGCCGACGGGCTCCAGACGCACCCGCAGCATGCGTGCGCCGGTGGCGTGCAGCCGCAGACGCGACCAGGAGAACGGCAGCACCACCTCGTCGTCCGTCTCGTGCCGCACCGGCAGCAGATGCAGCGCCGCATCCAGCAGGGCCGGGTGGACGGTGAACTCCTCGGTGTCATCGGCCGGTTCGGCGGGGAGCGCGACCTCGGCCAGCAGGGCGTCACCCAGGCGCCAGGCTGCGCGCAGGTTCCGGAATGCCGGGCCGTAGCCGTACCCGAGAGCGGCGAGCCGCGCGTACACCTCCTCGACGTCGACGGCCACCGCACCGGACGGCGGCCACACCCCGTCCGCACCCGAGACGGCGACCGCGTCGTCCGCGGCCAGCGCACCGGAGACATGGCGGACCCAGGGGCCGTCCGCGTCGGCCCGGGCGTGCACGGCCAACGGACGTCGGCCGTCCGAGTCCACGCCCCCCACGGTCAGTTGCACCGATACGGCGCCCTCGGCCGGCAGGAGCAGCGGCGCCTCCAGGGTCAGCTCGTCCACCACCGGGTGGCCGGCCCGCTCGCCCACGCGCAGCGCCAGATCGGCGAAAAGACTGGCCGGAGCGAGCGGCGTGCCGTCCACGGCGTGGTCGGCGAGCCACGGCAACGACTCCAGGCCCACCTGGCCGGAGAACAACAGCCCACCGTCCGCGGCGAGTTCCACCGGAGCGCCCAGCAGCGGCCCGGCCTCGGACGACCGCGCCGTGGCGCGCATCCAGTACCGCTCGCGCTGGAACGGATATGTGGGCAGGTCCAGCGCCGCGCCCGGCTCGACGCCGAACGTCCCCCAGTCGACACGAGCACCGCGCGTATGGGCGGCGGCCAGCGCGAAGAGGACCGCGCGCGCCTCGTCGCGTCCCCTGCGCAGCACCGGAACGGCGCCGGGAGTGACGGGTGTGAGCGCGGCGTCCGGGCCCACTTCGACGTACAAGGTGGCGCCCTCGCCCTCCAGTGTCTGGATGGCGTGGTGGTAGCGGACGGTTTGGCGGATGTGGTGGGTCCAGTAGTCGGGGGTGGTGAGTTGGTCGGGGGTGGCGAGGTGTCCGGT
>NZ_LLZG01000157.1 GCF_001509475.1 Streptomyces regalis | reverse complement strand
ACCGGACACCTCGCCACCCCCGACCAACTCACCACCCCCGACTACTGGACCCACCACATCCGCCAAACCGTCCGCTACCACCACGCCATCCAGACACTGCGGGAACTCGGTGTCACCTTCGCCCTGGAACTGGGTCCCGACGCCACCCTGAGCGCCCTCACCCCGGACGCCGTCCCCGTGCTGCGCAAGGACCGCGACGAACGGCTGACACTGCGCACCGCGCTGGCCACCGCCCATACGCGCGGTGCTCGTGTCGACTGGGACGCTCTTTCGCCGAACACCCCGCCGGAGGCCGGACTCCCGACCTACCCCTTCCAGCGGGAGCGCCACTGGCTGCTGCCGCCGGCGGCCTCGGCGCGTGCCGAGGATCTCGGTCTCGACGCGACCGGGCACGCGCTGCTCGGCACGTCGGTCGAACGCGCCGACGACGGGAGCCTGCTGCTGACCGGGATGCTGTCCGCCGACGCGCCCCCGTGGCTGGCGGACCACCGGGTCCTCGGCCGGGTCCTGCTCCCCGCCACCGCGTTCGTCGACCTGGCGCTCGCGGCCGGTGACCGCACCGGGACCCCCCGGCTGGACGAACTGACCCTGGAGGCCCCGCTGGTGCTGCCGGAGGCGGGGCACGGCGGCGTGCAGGTGCAGCTGACCGTGGGCGCGCCCGACGAGAGCGGTACGCGTCCGCTCACCGTGCACGCCCGGCCCGCCGACGGCGGTCGATGGACCCGGCATGCCGGCGGCCTGCTGTCCGCCGGGGGCGGTCCGGCCGCGCCGGCGCCGTTCACCGCGTGGCCGCCGGAGCGGGCGGAACCGATGGACGTCGAGGCGCTGTACGTCCGCCTCGACGACCTGGGGTACGGGTACGGTCCGGCCTTCCGGGGTGTCCGGGCGGCCTGGCGGCGCGGCGACGAGCTCTTCGCCGAGCTCGTGCTGCCGGACACCGAGGCGGCGGAGGCATCCGGGTTCCGCGTGCATCCCGCGCTGCTGGACGCGGCGCTCCATCCACTGGTCGCGCAGGCCGCGGAGGGTTCCGGCGGGCCGGCGCTGCCGTTCTCCTGGTCGGGCGTCGATCTGCACGCGACGGGCGCCACCATGCTGCGGGTCCACTGGTCGGCGGGCCGGCTGACGGCCGTGGACGCCGCCGGACACCCTGTGCTGTCGGCCGAGGCCCTCGTACTGCGGCCGGCCGGTGAGCGGCAGTTCGGTGCTGCCGGCCGGTCTGCCGATCCGTACCGGATCGCCTGGGTTCCCGTCGGTTCGGCTCTCCCGGTCCGGGATGAGGAGGCCACGGTCGCGCTGGTCGACGAGCTCGGTGAGCTGCCCGCAAAGGAGCCCGTGCCCGCCGTGGTCGCGTTGCCGGTGCCGCCGGGCCGCGCGGCGGCCGCCCACGCGCTCGACACCGTGCGCACCTGGCTGGCCGACGCACGCTTCGAGGAGTCCACGCTGCTGTTCCTCACCCGTGGTGCCGAGGGCAGCGATCCGTGGGCGGCCACGGTGTGGGGCCTGGTGCGTTCCGCCCAGTCCGAGCACCCCGGCCGCTTCGCGGTGGCCGACCTGCCCGAGGACCTCGACGAGGTGGGCCGACTGCTGCCCGCGCTCGCCAACGCCTGCCTGCACGAGCCCCAACTCTCCGTTGTCCAAGGTGAGTTGCGCGTGCCGCGACTCGTCCCGGACGGGGCGGGCACCGTGGACGGCGCCGAAGACACGGCCGCCCCCGGGCTCGGCCGGACCGACCGCACGATCGTGGTCACGGGAGCCAACGGCGGCCTGGGCCGGCTTCTCGTACGGCATCTCGTCGCGCGGTACGGCGTACGCCATCTGCTGCTGCTCAGCCGCCGTGGTGCGCAGGCACCCGGCGCGGCCGACGTGGCGGCCGAACTGGCCGAGTCGGACTGCTCGGTGGAGTTCGCGGCCTGCGACGTGGCCGATCGGAACGCTCTCGCCCGGGTCCTCGACGGGATACCGGCCGACCGCCCGATCGGCGCCGTCTTCCACCTCGCGGGCCTGCTCGACGACGGCACCGTGGAGACGCTGACCGAGGACCGGCTGAACGCCGTGCTGCGGCCCAAGGCGGACGCCGCCCGCCACCTTCACGACCTCACGCTGGACGCGGACCTGTCGGCGTTCGTGCTCTTCTCCTCCGTCACCGGCGTGGTCGGCACCCCGGGACAGGCCAACTACGCGGCCGCGAACGCCTTCCTGGACGCACTCGCCCGGCACCGCCACGCCCTGGGGCTGCCCGCCACCGCGCTGGCCTGGGGCCTGTGGGACACCGGCGACGGCATGGCGGGCGGGCTGGGCGCGGCGCAACGGGCGCGCTGGGCGAGCTCGGGGCTGGCAGCGCTCACCGCCGAGGAGGGGCTCGCACTGCTCGACGCGGCCCTGGAGAGCGGGCGACCGGCGCTGGTTCCGGTGCGCGTGGACGCCGCCGCCCTGCGCGAGCGAGCCGCGGAGGGTGTGCTTCCGGCTCCGCTGCGCGAGCTCGTCCGGGCGCCGCTGCGCCAGGCCGTCGCCGTCGGCGCCGCGGGTGGTGCGGCGGCCTGGGCCGAACGCACGGCCGCGTTCGACGAGCCCGATCGGGAGCGCCTCGTCGGGGAGTTGGTCCTCGGCACGGTCGCCGCCGTGCTCGGCCACGCCGACTCGGCGACGGTCGACGGTGCCCGCGCTTTCCGCGACCTCGGCTTCGACTCGCTCACCGGCGTCGAACTGCGCAACCGCCTCACCGCGGCCACCGGTCTGCGGCTGCCCGCCACCGCGGTCTTCGACCATCCGTCCCCGCAGGCGCTCACCGCCTTCGTCCTGTCGCTGCTGCCCGGCGCCGAACGGGAGCACGGAACCACCACGGCGGGCCCGGTGCCCAGTGCCCCGGTACCCGTCGCCGACGAGCCCGTCGCGATCGTCGGCATGGCCTGTCGCTATCCGGGCGGCGTCGCCTCCCCCGAGGACCTGTGGCGGCTGGTGGCGGACGGGACCGATGCGATCTCCGGCTTCCCCGCCGACCGGGGCTGGAACCTGGCCGGCCTGTACGACCCCGACCCCGACCGCATCGGCACGTCGTACACCCGCCACGGCGGATTCCTGCACGAGGCCGGCGACTTCGACGCCGAGTTCTTCGGGATCAGCCCGCGCGAGGCCCTGGCGACCGACCCGCAGCAGCGGCTGCTGCTGGAGACCGCGTGGGAGACCTTCGAGCGCGCGGGCATCGAACCCGCGGCGGTGCGCGGCTCCCGCACCGGGGTCTTCGCCGGTGTCATGTACAACGACTACTCAGTGGCGCTGCCCGAGGTCCCGGAGGAGCTGGAGGGCTATCTCCTCACCGGGAACACGTCCAGCGTGGTCTCCGGACGGCTCTCCTACACGTTCGGTCTGGAGGGACCGGCGGTCACCGTCGACACCGCCTGCTCGTCCTCCCTGGTCGCCCTGCACCTCGCGGCCCAGGCCCTCCGCCAGGGCGAGTGCGACCTGGCGCTCGCCGGCGGAGTCACCGTGATGGCGCGGCCCGACACGTTCGTCGAGTTCAGCCGCCAGCGCGGGCTCTCCGCCGACGGCCGCTGCAAATCGTTCGCGGCGGCGGCCGACGGCACCGGCTGGAGCGAAGGCGCCGGCGTCCGACGCCCGCCGCAACGGCCACCAGGTCCTCGCGCTGCTCCGCGGCTCCGCCGTCAACCAGGACGGCGCCAGCAACGGCCTCACCGCACCCAACGGTCCCGCGCAGGAGCGCGTCATCCGCCAGGCCCTGGCCGGTGCGCGGCTTGCCCCCGCGGACGTGGACGCCGTGGAGGCACACGGCACGGGCACCCGCCTCGGCGACCCCATCGAGGCACAGGCCCTCATCGCGACGTACGGACAGGGCCGGGGCGAGGCCGCGCCGCTGTGGCTGGGATCGCTCAAGTCGAACATCGGGCATGCGCAGGCGGCCGCCGGGGTGGGCGGCATCATCAAGATGATCATGGCGATGCGGCACGGGACGCTCCCCCGCACCCTGCACGTCGACGAGCCCACCCCGCACGTCGACTGGACGGCCGGCGCCGTCGAACTCCCACCGACTCCGTGCCCTGGCCCGCGCACGACCGGCCCCGCCGGGCCGCCGTGTCCTCCTTCGGCATCAGCGGCACCAACGCCCACGTCATCCTCGAACAGCCCGAGGAGCAGTCCGCCGAACCGGCCGGGGAACCCGCCGCGCACGACGGCCCGGTGCTGCTGCCGCTGTCGGCGCACTCGCCCGAGGCGCTGCGGGCGCAGGCCGGGCGGCTGTCGGCCCATCTCGCCACTCACCCGGGCCGGCTGCGCCCTGTCGCGGGCACGCTCGCGCGGGGGCGCGCGGCCCTGGAGCACCGGGCGGTCGTCCTGGCCGTTGGGCCGGAGGCACAGGAGGAGGCCGCGCACGCGCTTCGGGCGCTGGCGGCGGGCGAGGAGCACGCGGCGGTGGCGCGGGGTGTCGCCTCAGGTCCCGTGCGTACGGCTTTCGTCTTCACGGGGCAGGGCAGCCAGCGCGCCGGGATGGGTCGCGAACTGTACGCCGCCGAGCCCGAGTTCGCCGCCGCCTTCGACGAGGCCTGCGCCGCCCTCGACCCCCACCTCGACCACCCCCTCAAAGACATCGTC
>NZ_LLZG01000156.1 GCF_001509475.1 Streptomyces regalis | reverse complement strand
CCTGAAGGGGCTCCGCCCCTTCGACCCCGCCAGGGGGCTTTGCCCCCTGGACCCCCATCGGCCCTGAACGGGCCTCGTCCTCAAACGCCGGACGGGCTGAAATGCCTGGACCGGCGCTGAGAAGTGACCGTCAGCACCCTGAGGCGAAGCCCCGTGTGGGTGGGTGGGGGATCGGGATGGGCGTGCTCGGCCTCAAACGCCGGACGGGCTGGATGTTGAGCGGGCCTCAAGGGGTGAACGGCTTTCCCGCGGTGTCCTACAGATCCGGCGAAAAGCGGACCGCGCCGGCCGGGATCCGGGCGTCGCACCACACCCGGGCGCCCTCCTTCAGTTCGTTGTCGGCGCCGATGATCGCGCCGTCGCCGATGACCGTGCCGGTGAGGACGGAGCGTTCGCCCACGCGGGCGCGGGTGCCGATGAGGGAGTCGGTGATGATCGCGCCGGGTTCGATGACGGCGCCCGGGAGGATCGTGCTGCCGTAGACGCGGGCGCCCTCGGCGACGGAGGCGCCCTCGCCCACCACCGTGCCGCCGGTCAGCTTGGCGTCGGGGGCCACCCTGGCGGTGGGGAGGATCAGGCGGTCGCCGCAGCGGCCGGGGACCGCGGGGGAAGGGGCGCGGCCCAGGACGAGGTCCGCCGAGCCGCGGACGAACGCGGCGGGGGTGCCCAGGTCGAGCCAGTACGTCGAGTCGACCATGCCCTGGAGGTGGGCTCCGGCCGAGAGGAGGTCGGGGAAGGTCTCGCGTTCGACGGAGACCGGGCGGCCTGCCGGGATCGTGTCGATGACCGAGCGGCGGAAGACGTACGCCCCCGCGTTGATCTGGTCGGTGACGATCTCCTCGGGGGTTTGAGGCTTCTCCAGGAACGCCGTCACTCGGCCCGTGTCGTCCGTGGGGACCAGGCCGTACGCCCTCGGGTCCGTCACCTTCGTCAGGTGGAGGGAGACGTCCGCGCCCGTCGTCTCGTGCGTGCGGATCAGCGCCCTGATGTCCAGGCCCGTCAGGATGTCGCCGTTGAAGATGAGGACCGGGTCGTCGGGCGCGGAGTGGAGGCGGGAGGCCACGTTGCGGATCGCGCCGCCGGTGCCAAGGGGCTCCTCCTCCGTCACGTACTCCAGGTGGAGTCCGAGCGCGGAGCCGTCGCCGAAGTACGGCTCGAAGACCTCGGCCAGGTACGAGGTCGCCAGGACGATGTGGTCGACGCCCGCTGCTCTCGCTCTCGCCAACTGGTGCGTGAGGAAGGGGACTCCGGCCGCCCGGACCATGGGCTTCGGCGTGTGCACGGTGAGCGGACGCAGCCGAGTGCCCTTGCCGCCGACCAGGAGGATCGCTTCTGTCACCTGTCGTCTCTGCTTCCTGCCGGGACCGGCCGTACTGTTTTTCGGCCGGCCAGTTTATGCAGACCGTTGTGCGGCGCCCTCGACGGCAGTGCGGTTTTCCGCCTCTTGTCCCCCGACGGCGGTGAATGCGTCCCGTCTCGGCTCAGCGGCCCTGGTAGCGGGCCGCCGCGGCGCGGGCCGCGCCGAGCTTGCGGTAGAGCTGGCGTCCCGGGCACGCCGTGGAGTAGCCGTCCCGGTGGCCGGAGATCACATTCAGTCGTACGTTCTTTCCCTTTCGGTAGAGATTGCCACCGGCGGACTTCAGGTATGTCTTTCCGCGCGGATTGGCCCCGTAGAGGCCCAGCTTCCAAGCCGTGAGGCGGGCCACTGCCCTCACCGCGGCGCCGGTCGGCTTTCTGGAGCCGTAGCTGCCGAGGACGGCGATCCCCATGCTGTTGGTGTTGAAACCGAGAGTGTGGGCGCCCAGGACCGGCTTCGCCATCCCCCCGGCGCGTCCCTCGTAGATGTTTCCGCACTTGTCGACGAGGAAGTTGTAGCCGATGTCGCGCCAGCCCATGCTCTTGACGTGGTAGCGGTAGATACCGCGAATGAGCGAGGGGACCTGCGAGCACCAGTACTTGCTGCCGGTCGCCGTGTGGTGCACGAAGGCCGCCTTCACCTTCCTCGTGTAGACGAACCGCCTCTCCCGCCACCCCTCGTTCGCGCCCCAGCCGCGCCGCGTGACGATGCGCGGGCGCGGCCCGATGTACGGCTTCGCCCGCTGCGCCTGCGTCAACTCGTTACCGCGCAGGGCCAGCAGTTCCCGCTCGGACTCGGCCCTGCCGAGGGCCGGGATCTGGGCGACCCCGAGGGGCGCGAGTTCGGCGTTGGCGGCGGAGGCTGCGGTGTCGGCGGCGGCGGCACCGAGGGCCTCGGCGGTCTCGGCGGTCTCGGACTGCAGGGATCCGGGGCGGGGGGCCGCGGGGTCGTCCGGCGCGGGGGCGGCTTCGCCGGGATCGACGAGTTCGAGGCGCAGGCCGGCGGGGAGCGGAGAGACGACGGCGGTGCCGTCCGACGGGGTCGGGTCCCCGCTGCCCGGCACTCGGGCGCCCTCCTCGGAGCCGGCCTCGGCGGTGGCCTGTGCCGTCACCCGCACCTCCACGGCGTCCGACTCCCCGACCCACAGCGGTGCCGTGGAGCCGCGTACCCGGCCGGAGGTGCGTTCGGCGCTGCCCAGGTCGGCCGAGTGGTCGTCGTTGTGGGTCTCGACGTCCTGCCAGCCGGACCAGGTGCCCGTGCCGACGGCGCGGGTGCGGACCTGGACGCGGCCGTGCAGTTCGGCGTCCGGGTCGTCCCAGACGACGCCGACGAGGGAGAAGTGCCGTACGTCTCGTGGGGACAGGCCCTCTATGGCGGGGGCGCCGACGACGCGGTCGCGGGCGAGGGGGGTGAGCGGGGCGAGGGGCATCGACTGGGTGCTGCCGGGGACGTACGACTCGGCGTCCCCCCGACGCACCGCCGGCCCGGCCACCGTCTCCGCGCGCGTGGCCGCCTCCGCACTGAGCGCCGGTCTCGCGGTCGACGCGACGGCGGGTGGGGTGAGCGGGAGGGCTAGAGCGGCCGCGCACGTGACACCAATCGAGGAAGCAAGGAATCCACGCATACCCCTGATGTTGGACATAGTCATGCAAAGCTGTCCATTTGGGAGTTGACGGAGTGTCGACGCCCCGTTCGCCCGAACCGGTGGTGGCCGGGTGCCCTCGACGGGGGGTGTGCGCCTGCGGGTCCGCGTACGCTTGCGCGGGTGAACGCCACCGATCGCACCCCTGCCGACCTGCTGCGTTCCGCGCTCGCCGCGGATCCCGGACGCCCCCTGGTGACCTTCTACGACGACGCCACCGGGGAACGCATCGAATTGTCCGTGGCCACCTTCGCCAATTGGGTGGCCAAGACCTCGAATCTGCTCCAGGGCGACCTGGGGGCCGGGCCGGGTGACCGCGTCACGCTCCTGCTGCCCACGCACTGGCAGACGGCGGTCTGGCTGCTGGCGTGTTCGTCGGTGGGCACGATCGCGGACGTGGGCGGGGATCCGGCTGCGGCCGACGTGGTCGTGAGCGGGCCGGACACGCTGGAGGCCGCGCGGGCGTGCCGGGGTGAGCGGGTCGCGTTGGCGCTACGGCCGCTGGGGGGCCGCTTCCCGCAGCCACCGGCCGGTTTTGCCGACTACGCCGTGGAAGTGCCGAGCCAGGGTGACCGTTTCGCCCCGTACGCCCCGGTCGACCCCGAGGATCCTGCCCTGATCGTGGCCGGCCGGGAGTTCAGCGGCGCCGAGGTGGTCGAACGCGCCCGCGCCGAGGCGACGGAGCTGGGCCTCACGGGACCGGGCTCACGAATCCTGTCGGCCCTTCCCTACGACACCTGGGAGGGCCTCGACGCCGGCCTCTTCGCGCCCCTGGCGACCGGCGGCTCGGTGGTCCTGTGCCGACACCTCGAGTCACTGGACGAGGAGTCCCTGGCCAAGCGGATCGAGAGCGAACGGGTGACGGCGACGGCGAGGTAGCCGGGCGACTGCGCCGACTGGGCCGGGTCACGGGTGCGGCGTCCCGCGCGGCCCGGCGCGGGATGACTGCGTCCGCAGGCCCCCGCCCCACCGCACCAGGCCGCCGCAGGCATCCCAGGCCCCGCCACCGCAGCCACCCCGCCCCGCCGCCGGAGGCCCCCGTCACC
>NZ_LLZG01000155.1 GCF_001509475.1 Streptomyces regalis | reverse complement strand
GGTGTTCGCGAAGAACTGCCGCTTGAAGACCGGCGACGTGCAGGTCGTCGCGGCGGAGGCGGGCGCGGTGACGGCGGTGAGGAGACCGCCCGCGGTGGCGAGCACGACAGCGGCGGCGGCCGCGGTGGTCGTGCGTCTGGCTGGGTTCATGGATCCTCGGTCGTGATCGGCGTTGGCCGGGGAAGGGCTGGTGACGATCACGACTCGTGGAGCGGCCGATGGGTTGTACGGGTGAGCCTGTGACTTTGGGCGGTGCGCCAGGGAACTGGAGAACCAGGTCGCGGCGCTGCAGTCCCGGGTGGCCGAGCTTCAGGCCGCCGTCGAAGGGGCCCGGGGGTTCAGCAACCCCCGGGCCCCTTCACTCTTCACTTTCGGCGTTCTCGGCGTTTTCCTTCGCCTCAGCTGCCGCTGGGCAGCGTGACGGCGGTGGTCACGTCCGTGAACGCCTCCGTGCCGTCCTCCTTGGTGAAGGAGGCGTAGTAGTAGACCGTGCTCCCGGCCGGCGCGGCGGTGTCGGTCCAGTACGGGGTCGTCGCGGGCGCCTGCGTCACACGGACCCAGGTGTTCGTCGCGCGGTCCCAGCGGTGGACGTGGTAGCCGTCGGCCTCCGTGAAGGACGTGCCGTAACAGTACGGATCCACCTGGACGTTGCCCGACTGGTCGACGAATGAGCCCAGATCGCACGCCGTGGCCTCGGGGGCGGCGGTCGTCGGGCGGACGTCGAGCTCGTTGACGAAGACCAGGGAGACCGGGTCGCTCCAGTAGGTGCCGTCGCCCTCGGGGTCGCCGATGAACTCCGCGACATTGCCGTAGCGGTCCACGGCGACGACGACGTAGTGCTTCTCCTCGCCGTCCGCCGGCATGCGCAGCAGCGTCTCCGACCTGGTGGCGTCCACCTTGCCGATCGAGTCGGGGTACTTGGACGGATGCGACTGCTCGTAGATCCAGTACTCGGCGAGGTCCTCCACCGGGCTCGGGTCCCAGTCGAGCTTGACGCCGTACTCCAAGGCCTGCGCGGTCAGGTTGGTCACGGCCGGCGGGGCGATCTCGTCGCCGGGGCGGGTGACGAGGATCTCCCGGGACGGGACGGACCAGCGGCCGTAGATGTCCTTGCGCCGCACCAAGTAGGCGTAGGTGGCGCCCTGGTCGCCGTCGTAGTCGGTGCACTTGCGGACCGTGTTTCCGGCCGCGTCGGTGCTCGTGGCGCGGTCGCGGCAGTTGACGGTCGTCCAGGTGCGGGTGCCGTCGGCCGGGGCGGGCGAGCGCAGGACCGTGTAGGTCTCGGTGTCGTTCTCCGCGGGCTCGCTCCAGCTGATCACCGCGCCGTACGACGGGGTGGTGGCGGTGACGTTCTGCGGCGGGGTGATGGTCGGGACGCCGCTGACGACGGTGGAGTAGGTGTGGTTCCAGGCCGCGTCGTAGGCGAGGACCTTGTAGTCGTACGACACGCCGTACAGCGCCGAGGTGTCCGACCAGCTCGTCTCGGTGGTCTCGGGGTGCTCGGTCCAGGTGGTCTCCGAGCTCTTCTTGCTGAAGACCGAGAAGGCGACGACGTCCGTGGGGGCCGTCCAGGAAAGGTTGTTGGCGTTCGGGGTGCTCGTGACCGTCAGCACGGGCGCGGCGGGCGCGGTGAAGTCGGGTGTAGGGACCGGGCCCTGAGCGGCGGTGCCCACCGACTCGTTGCCGGCCTTGTCGTAGGCCCGGATCTGATAGACGTACGACTGTCCGGTCGACGGCGGCGTGTCGGAGAAGGTGCGGCTGGTGGTCGTACCGACGCGGGTCCAGGTGCTGGTGCCCGCCGGCGCCCGGTAGACGCGGTAACCCGCGAGGTCCATCTCCTTGTTGGCCGCCCAGCCGAGGACCGCCGTGTTGCCGGTGGTGCCCGTGCGGTAGGTCCAGGTGGCGCCGGTGGGGGCGAGCGGCTTGACCTTGTCGTAGGTCGCCGAGGTGCGCGGCACGTAGCCGAACTTGACCTTGGCGCTTCCGGTCCAGTTGACGTAGTCGATGCGGAGGGTGTGCTTGCCGGACGGGATCGTCACGTTGACGGTCTTCGACACGGTCGTGGAGGTGTTCTTCCACAGGTCGATCTTGCGGGCGCCGGTCGTGCCCGGGTCCAGGTAGACACGGATGCCGTCCAGGCCGGAGGCGGTGAAGGTGAAGGGGCCGCCGGAGCCGAAGTCACGGGTGACGGTCCAGCGGACGCCGAAGTAGTTGCTGGGCAGCCCGGTGGCGGGGGCGCCGGTGCCCCAGTTCTGGTCGATGACGCTGTCGCAGTCGGTCTTCTTCGGGGTGCCGGAGAAGGTGGTGTTGGTGTTCGCGAAGAACTGCCGCTTGAAGACCGGCGACGTGCAGGTCGTCGCGGCGGAGGCGGGCGCGGTGACGGCGGTGAGGAGACCGCCCGCGGTGGCAAGCACGACAGCGGCGGCGGCCGCGGTGGTCGTGCGTCTGGCTGGGTTCATGGATCCTCGGTCGTGATCGTCGCTGGCCGGAGAGGACTGGCGACGATCATGACTCTTGGGGTGGCTGATGGGTTGTGCGGGTGGGGCTGTGACTCTGACTGGGACGAAGCATCTTCGGTGGACCTGCGACGCCTGGCCGCCAGCATCGACACAGCTGCCAAGGAATACGCTCTCAAGTTCTGATCACTGGCCCCGCATCGCCTCCGCCACCTTCTCGGCCACGTCCGCACGCACCATGCCGAGGTGCACGTACGGCTTGCCGCTGTGCGTCACCATCGGACGCACACTGCCCCAGACGCTTTCGGGGAGACCGAGACTGGCCAGGGCAGCCCGGATCGCCTCCGCCGCGTCGGTGGCCTGCTTGCGGCCGTCCCGGTAGGTCTGCATGTCCATCGGCATCAGTGGCCGCCCGCGTGGTCGCGTACGTTCCTTGCGTGTTTCGCGGCCTTGGTGATGCTGCCCTTGTTCTTCGCGGCGTTGAGCTGTCTCCACTCGGACTGACAGCGGGCACAGTCCTTCACTGGGGCACAGTCCAGGAGCCAGGCGTCCAGGCCGGTCGGCAGAACTACGGGTGGTTCCTGCGTCGTCTTGTGCTTCGTGGTCATGGATACTCCCCGAATCTTCGTGGCTTCACCCTGTGACGCTAGGGACCCGGTCTGCGCTGACGCGAGCGATGTGCACCGATGTACACACTGATGTACTCGCCCTAGTCACTGGGAACTTCGCACCCTTGACGTCCCCTTCGAGCCGAGCAAAGGTTGCGAACATTGGTGCACGCCGTGCGAGTTGGAGGAGATCGTGTCGATAGAGTTCATCGGGATCGACCCGAACACCGGGGAGGGTGAGAGCCCCACTGTGTGGGCCGACCAGGAAAGGCAAGAACTCGTCTTCCAGGGATGGAAGGCGGGGCCCGAACTCGAAGCCGAGTGCGCGGCGTTCGAGGTCCCCGGCCATGCGAAGGGCATCCCGGACCACGAGGCAGTCGTCCGGATCCCGGCCACTATGGTGCACATCATCAGGGAGGCATGCGATGCCATCGAGCGTCCCCACATGGGATGAGCTGCTCGGTTCCGCCCAACGGTCCGCTGTGCACTGGGAGATGAGGGACTCCTACGCGGTCGACTACGAGACAGGACCCTTTGCCGACTGGCGAGCCGGCGTCCGCCTCGCCCCGGAGGACCGCGAGGCCTGGTGGCGGCCGTGGCACTCCCTGATCACCGAGACGGTCGCTCGGGGTGTCGTCGTACGACGGGTCCGCATCGTGTCCGAGCCGGTGAGCGAATACACGCACTTCCTGTACGACGGGACGTTCAAGAACATCATCGCCGGGGAGCAGGTGCGGTGGCTCCCTCGTCGTCAGGCCTCGGACATCGCACTGCCCGGCAACGACGGGTGGCTCATCGACGGTCGCCTCGTCCGGTGGAACCACTTCACCGGGGACGGCGCCTCAGCGGGCGGCGAGATCAGTGAGGACCCTGCGGCGGCGAAACTGTGCGCCGAGGCGTTCGAGGCGGCTTGGGCGCGGGCCATCCCACACGAGAACTACAAGATCCGCTAGCGCGAAGGCAGACCGGCCAGCTCATGCCCATCTCTCCGTCATCCGCCGCCCAGGCTGCCCGCGAAGGCGTCGCCCAGCGACTGCGCGAGCTACGCGCCGAGGCAGGTATCACGGGCACTGAGCTGGCCGACCGCTGCGGCTGGACGCACTCGAAGACCTCCCGCATCGAGAACGCCCGCACCCCTCCGTCACCCGACGACATCCGCCGGTGGTGCGAGGTGTGCGACGCGGTCGGCCAGGCACCCGACATCATCGCCCAGTCGCACAACGCCGAGGCGATGTACGTGGAGTGGCGGCGTCGGCTTCGGACTGGGCTGAAGCAGCTCCAGAACAGTTATGTCCCCCTATTCCAGTCGACCCAGTTGTTCCGCGTCTACTCCGCGACCCTGGTGCCGGGCCTGTTGCAGACCGAGGGGTACGCCACCGGTCTGATGACGGCGATCACCGACTTTCGAGAGATCCCCAACGATGTAGCAGAAGCGGTGACAGCTCGGCTTGAACGCTCCCGCATCCTCCACGAGCAGGGGCGTCGCTTCGTCCTCGTCGTGGAGGAGTCCGCGCTTTACCACCAGGTCGCTGACGCCGAGGCCATGGCCGCCCAACTTGGATATCTGCTGACCGCCGGGGCGCTCCCAGCCGTCTCCCTCGGCGTGATCCCGAAGGCGACGCCGTCGCGGCCTATCTGGCCCATGGAAACTTTCCACATGTACGACGACGCCTTCGTCTCGGTCGAGCTGTTGTCGGCTCGGATCACGGTCACCCAGCCCAGTGACATTGCCCTGTATGTGAATGCGTTCGAGCAACTGCGTAGCCTCGCCGTCTACGGCGTCGGGGCACGGGCACTGATCGTCAAGGCTATCGACGCACTCAGCTAGCAAACGGCAGTCCCCTAGTTCATGCCGTTCGCAGCGAGGTAACTCCGTGCGGACTCCAATGCTTGATCACGCTCATCTACGGAACCGCCGAAGAAGACGTCGTGACGATCATCATCTCGATTCAGCCAGGATAGATACCAACCCATCGGCCTCAGTCCTAGGGAACGGCGCGGTCAGAGCCGGGAGTTGCTGACAGGGCCGGCCTTGAGGGTGTGTAGAAGGGCGGCGAGGCCTTCGGGAGCGGTGGCCAGGATGACGTCCGGGGTGTCGCTCTCGCGGAGGCGGATCGTTCCGTCGGGGGCGGTGGCGACATATAGACAGTTGCCTTCGGGGCCGCCGCTGTACGACGACTTCTGCCAGTGCAGTTCGGGCATCGGGGCCTCCTCAGAGGGTGTAGAGCACATGCTGGACAAGGGCCAGCGAATCCTTCACCGAGTGTGTTTCGGGGGCCAACGATACGTCGATGGGTGCGAGGGCGTTATCCGCGATGCGGTCGAACAGGGAGCCGTACTCATCAAGCTGGCGCTGCTGCACCAAGTAGTAAGAGCCCAGAAGCTGTTCGACCACAACGGTGCCCAACCTCGGTTCCGCTGGGATGACATGCGCGAAGTTGCCGGTGAGGGCGGCGTGCGCCCGGGCCGTGAACGGATAGATCTGGATGGTCACGTTCGGCAGACGCGCCAGCTCGATCAGGTGCAGCAGCTGCTCCCGGACGACATCGGTGCTGCCGAACCGCATGCGCAACGCGGACTCGTGGATGACGGCGTGCACGGACGGCGGGTTGTCGCGTGTCAGGATGTGCTGCCGTTCCATGCGGAAGCGCAATGCCTCCTCGATGTTCGTGAAGCCCAGGTCGGGGCTCGTGAAGATGGAGCGCGTGTAGTCCTCGGTCTGGAAGAGGCCCGGGATGAACAGCGGCTCGTGCGTCCTGATGTCCACGGCCTCTGATTCGAGCTCGGCCAGGTTCAGAGGGTCAGGCCCCAGGTGCTTCCTGTACGCACGCCACCAGCCTTTGCCGCTGGACTCGGACATGGCGACCAGCGCCTCAATATAGGGCTCCTCCGAGCAACCGTAAACGCGGCAGAGGTCGAGCAATCGCCCAGTGAGGACAGAGGTTCGGCCGGCCTCGATGTGGCCCAGTTGTCCGCGCGTCATGCCGATCTGATCGGCGGCATCAGTCGTGGACAACCCGGCTTGCTCGCGCAGTTGTTTGAGTTCGAAGCCGAGTCGCCGCTGTCGTTCGCTGATGGTGGTGCGCAGTCCCACGGGTTCTCCTTGGTGATCGGATCAAAGTCTGCCCCGTGTCCGGGGGTTAGTCCATCAGCTTGAGTGAATAGGTTGCTCGCGAGAACCCGTTGTCGCTACCTTGAGTGAGGCGCCGATAACGCATCGGAGTCACTCAACTCCCCCTGCCCGCAAGCGAAAGTGCACCCGAACCGGCAGCCGGCCGGACCCGGGCGGAGCCATCGCGGGCACTCACCACCCCACCAGACAGGAGCCGCCACCCATGGACCCATCCCGCCAAGCCCCCCAC
>NZ_LLZG01000154.1 GCF_001509475.1 Streptomyces regalis | reverse complement strand
CCCCCGCTTCGGCCCTGAACGGGCCTCGTCCTCAAACGCCGGACGGGCTGAAATGCACGGACCGGCGCTGAGAAGCGACGGCCGGTGCGGGAGGCGAAAGCCCCAGCCGGGTGGGTAGGGGCTCGGGATGGTGCCGTCTCGTCCTCGAACCACGGACAGGCTGACATACACGAACCGGCACCGAGAAACAACGGCCAACGCCGGGAAGCAAAGGCCCCAGCGGGTGGGTGGGGGCTGAGGATGGCGCGGCCTCATCCTCGAACCACGGACAGGCTGACATACACGAACCGGCACCGCGAAACGACGGCCAACGCCGGGAAGCGAAAGCCCCAGCCGGGTGGGTGGGGGCTCGGGATGGTGTCGTCTCGTCCTCGAACGACGGGCGGGCGGGCTCGATGATGCCAACCCGCGCTGAGAAGTGACGGCCAGTGCCGTGAGGCAAAGGCCGCGGTGGGGGCTGGGGGACGGTGCCGCCTCGGTCTCAGACGGCGGAGGGGAGCGAGGTTCCTCGTCCTCGGGCTTCGGGTGGGCTGGGTGATGGCGGGCGGTGCTGAGGGTCAGCGTGTTGTTGCTGTTGCCGTCGGGCCCTCGCGGCAGATCAGCAGGAGTGCCCTGTCGTCGTTGACGTCTCTCGCGACCGCTTCGATGAGGTGCCAGGCCGCTCCGTGGAAGCCGCCGGCGACGTAGCGGTCGGCCTCGCCGGTGAGGCGGTCGATGCCCTCGACGATGTCTCGGTCGGACGTTTCGACCAGGCCGTCCGTGAAGAGCATCAGCACGTCGCCGGGGCGGAGCGTGCCCTTCACCGGGTCGAACTGGGCGCCGTCGTACACGCCGAGGAGGGGGCCCTCGGCCGCCTTCTCCTCCCAGCGGCCGCTGCCCGCGCTCAGTTGGAGGCCCGGGGGGTGGCCTGCCGAGTAGAGCTCGTAGTCGCCCGAGTCCAGGTCCAGGACCAGGTGGATCGACGTGGCGAAGCCCTCGTCCCAGTCCTGGCGGAGGAGGTAGCCGTTGGCCGCCGGGAGGAACGCATGCGGGGGCAGGCTGCCCAGGAGGCCGCCGAACGCGCCCGACAACAGCAATGCCCGGGAGCCCGCGTCCATGCCCTTGCCGGAGACGTCCGTGAGGACGACCTCCAGGGTGCGGCCGCCGTTGGTGCGGGCCGCCACCACGAAGTCGCCCGAGAAGGACTGGCCGCCCGCCGGGCGCAGCGCCATCTCGCGATGCCAGCCGTGTGGCAGGCTCGGCAGCTTGCTCTGGACGCGGATGCGTTCGCGCAGGTCGAAGAGCATCGTGCCGCCGCGCCGCCAGGGCACGCCCACCCGGCTGCGGAACTGTGCGATCAGCAGGCCGAAGAAGCCGCAGGCGGCGACTACCAGGACCACGCCCGGGGTGACGCGGGACGGGCCCTCCGTGTACGGCCCGAGCTGCACCGATTCCACGATCAGCGCCGTCGCCGCCGCCGCGTACAGGCCCAGCAGGCTCGCCGGGCGCAGCAGCAGCCCGCCGGCGACGATGGGAAGGACCAGGGCGGCCGGGGAGAACCACACCGGGTTGACCATCGTCACGGCACAGATCAGGGGGACCGTGAGGAGCAGGCCGGCCAGTGCGATCCAGTCCGAGCCGTCGCCGCGGAAGTAGTCCACGGCGCTTCTGCGCACGCCGACGCGGGCCCGGTGCCACTGCATCTTCAACCGGGCCGTGAACGTCTCGGCCACTGTGCGCCGCTCTCGTCCTGCTGCCATTAGTTCGGGACCCTATCCATCGGACCCACTGCTTGGCACGGGAGGTCCCACTTGTCCCCCGTCCGAGGTTCAACTTCACAGTGAACTTCACGGAAAGGCGCCTCGCCGCCGTCAAGAAGAAATTCCCTCGCTCGTCCCGCAATGCCCTGGTAGGCATGGTTCATGGCGACTGACTTGCGGGTGCTGCGGCAGGACGAGTGGGACAAGTGGTACGACTCCCTTATCCGCGCCTTCGGCGGGGTCGCGGAGCCGTCCGAGGAGCGGGAGTTGTGGGACTCGCTCACGGAGATCGATCGTTCGCTCGGTGTCTGGGACGGTGACACGTGCGTGGGCACGGCGGGGGTGTTCAGCTTCCGTCTCACCGTGCCGGGGGGCGCGTCGGTGCCCGCCGCCGGCGTGACGATGGTGAGCGTGGCCGCCACCCATCGCCGTCGCGGGGTGCTGACCGCCATGATGCGGCGGCAGTTGGACGACGTACGGGCCTGGGGCTGGCCGCTGGCGGTGCTGACCGCCTCCGAGCCGGTGATCTACGGCCGGTTCGGGTACGGAATCGGCACGTATCACGTCAACGCGGAGATCGACACCAGCCGCGTACGGCTGTCCGTGCCGCCCGGCACCGATGACGTACGTCTGCGCTACGCCGTACCGGCCGACGTCGTCGACGTGTGCGAGGCGGTGTACGCGCGCAAGGTGCCCGGCCGGCCCGGGATGCCGGCCCGGCAGCCCGGCTGGGAGCGGCTCGGGCTGCTCGACCCGGAAAGCAGCCGGGAGGGCGCGTCGCCGCTGCAGTGCGTGCTCGCGGAGCGGGACGGCGAGGTCGTCGGGTACGCGCGCTTCCGCGTCAAGCCGGACTGGGAGCCCACCGGCCCCAAGGGCGTCGTGCTGCTGCGGGACACCGAGGCCCTCGACCCGGCGGCGGAGGCCGCGCTGTGGCGGTTCCTGTTCGACATCGACCTGACCTCGACGGTGAAGACGAACGGGCGGCCGGTGGACGAGGCGTGGCAGTACCTGGTGTCCGACATCCGGCGCTGTTCGCTGCGGGTGCGGGACTCGCTGCACGTACGGCTGGTGGATGTGGGGGCCGCGCTTCAGGCGCGGACGTATCAGGCGCCGGTGGACGTGGTGTTCGAGGTCGAGGACGCCTTCTGCCCCTGGAACGCCGGGCGTTGGCGGCTGTCCGGGGACGCGAAGGGCGCCTCGTGCGAGCGTACGACCGACGCGGCCGATCTCGCCCTGTCCGTACGGGAGTTGGGAGCGGCCTACCTCGGCGGCGTGAGCCTCACGGCGCTGGCCGCGGCCGGCCGGGTGCGGGAGCTGCGGCAGGGGGCGCTGGCGGAGGCGTCGGTCGGGTTCGCCTCGGCTGTGGCGCCGTGGTTGCCGCACGGGTTCTGACGCGCGCCGCCAACTCCTTTACGGCGTCTGGCAGTCCGGGCACCAGAAGAGGTTGCGGGCGGCGAGGTCGGCGGTGCGGATCTCGCCGCCACAGATGTGGCAGGGCAGGTTGGCCCGGCGGTAGACGTAGACCTCGCCGCCGTGGTCGTCGACGCGGGGCGGGCGGCCCATCGCCTCCGGGGTGTGCTCGGGGCGGACGGTGTCGATGCGGTTGTTGCGGACGCCCTCGCGCATGAGCTCGACGAGGTCCGTCCAGATGGCGTCCCACTGGGCGGGGGTGATGTCCTTGCCTGCGCGGTACGGGTCGATGCGGTGCCGGAAGAGGACCTCGGCGCGGTAGACGTTGCCGACGCCCGCGATGACCTTCTGGTCCATGAGCAGGGCGGCGATGGTCGTACGGCTGCGGGAGATCCGTCGGTAGGCCAGGTGTGGGTCGGCGTCGTCGTCGGCGCGGAGGGGGTCGGGGCCGAGGCGGTCGTGTATCGCCTGCTTCTCGGTGGGCGTGATCAGTGCGCAGGTGGTGGGGCCGCGGAGGTCGACGTATGCGGTGCTGTTCGCGAGGCGGAGGCGGACGGTGTCCGTGGGTGGGGGTGCGGGGGCGTCGCCGAAGTTGACCTTGCCGAAGAGGCCGAGGTGGATGTGGATCCAGTCGGCGGCCCGGAAGCCGAGGAAGAGGTGTTTGCCGTGGGCCTCGGTGCGGGTGAGTTCTGAGCCGGTCAGGAGTTCTGCGGCGTCCGAGAACTTGCCCTGGGGGCTGGTGACGTGGGGGGTCGTGCCGAGGAAGGCGGCGGCGTAGTCCTGGGCCAGCCGGTGGATGGTGTGGCCCTCGGGCACGGTGACTCCTTCTTTGTGTGCGGGTGGGTGGGGGCGCGCGGCAGGATTTCGCCCCCGCCGCCCCTACCCGTCCCATCCCCAGGGGCTGCCGCCCCTTCGACCCCGCCAGGGGGCTTCGCCCCCTGGACCCCCATCGGCCTGAACGGCCTCGTCCTCAAACGCCGGACGGGCTGGGATGCACCGGCCGGCCCGGAGGTGGCTACTGCTGGGGGTGGTGCGGGGGGATCGGGGGGAGGTCGCCTGTCGTCTCGTACGTCGCCAGCATGTTGATGCGGCGGGTGTGGGGGGGGTCCCCCCCGGACCGGGGGGGGCGGGAAAGGTCCCCGGAATTTTTTGGCCCCCCCCCCCGGGGGGTGTGCGCACCCCCCCCCC
>NZ_LLZG01000153.1 GCF_001509475.1 Streptomyces regalis | reverse complement strand
AAACGGACGAGACCGTCCTGCCGACCGAACTCACCGCATAACCTCAAAACGAGATCACCGAATGGCCGTCGATACACCACTCCAGCGGACGTGACCGCGAACGCAGGCGTGTTCGTGCTTGCAAGGAGTCCCGTAGGGGCGCCCGCAGGTGCCCAACTCGACTTTGCGAAGCGGAAACGACCACCGCTCCCGCACGCGTGTCAGATCGCTGACAGTCACGGAATGCCCCACCGTTGCGACCGCCAGCAGGCCACGCAGGTGGCCTTCTATCCGTGGGATGTCGGCGGGGCCCAGCGGGCGGGGCTGTCCGGGGCCTGGCACTGGCTGCGCGCGGAGCCAGTGCCACCTCCTGCTGCACCGGTAGCGACAGCGGAATGTGCGACAGGCCGAACCGGGTTTCCGAAGGGCAGGTAGGCCGAGGTCACATGCGAGCGGGGCCCTATGCCGCAGTACCGAGGTCGGCTGTTCAGGCTGGCGCGCGGCCTCTCGTCGGAGCGTCCCCTGCGGCTGCGGCCTGTGGAGAGGAGGTCCCCGATGGCCAGGACCGCGGTCGTGCTGTCCGGCGGGGGCAGTCTGGGTGCCATCCAGGTGGGCATGCTGCGGGCGCTGGCCGACTACGGTGTCGTTCCCGACCTCCTGGTGGGCACGTCCGTGGGAGCGATCAACGGCGCCTACATCGCCGGGCATCCCGGGCGACCAGGGGTGGAGACGCTCGCCAGCCTCTGGCGGGCCGTGCGCCGCAGCCACATCTTCCCCGTTCAGCCCGTGCGCGGGCTGCTCGCGCTGACCGGACGGGGCAACCATCTCGTCGCCCCCGATGCCTTCCGTTCGTTGCTTGAGCAGCATGTGGGCTACAAGTGTCTGGAGGACGCCTCCTGCCCCCTGTGCCTAGTTGCAGCCGAGGTCACCACCGGCAGGCAGACGGTGCTCTCCCAGGGCCCGGTGGTCGACGCGGTGATGGCGAGCGCCGCGGTACCCGGTGTCTTTCCTCCGGTGCGGATCGGGCACCGGGACCTGATGGACGGCGGGGTGGCGAACAACACGCCGATCTCGGTCGCCGTGGAGGCCGGAGCGCAGACGGTGTATGTGCTGCACGCCGGCTATGCCTGCGCGCTGGACGCGGCGCCCCGGTCGGCCCTGGGTATGGCCCTGCATGCGCTCACGCTGATTCTGCAGCAGCGCCTGCTGGTCGATGTCGCCAGACACCGCTCCTCGGCGCACCTGCGGGTGGCACCGCCGCTGTGCCCGCTGGGCATCTCCCCGGCCGACTTCAGCCACAACCGCGAACTCATCACCCGCGCCCACGACAGTACCCGCAAGTGGCTCGCTGACGGGGCGCCCAGTGATCCGCGGTTCCTTCAGGTGCACGAGCATCAGTGATGCATCTGTGGTGCCTCTGCCGGCTGCCGATAGCGGGGTGCGGGCACACACGCTCAGGAGGTGGTCCGATGGAATCGGGCCCGTCTCGATCGACCGCAGGCGGGTGGCCGGAGCGCCGCGATGGGTACGCCCCGCTGCGGGAGTACGCGGCGATCGGGGACGGCCGCACCGTCGCGCTCGTGGCCCGGGACGGCGCCGTGGACTGGTTGCCGGTACCGGATCTGGACTCCGCCACGGTGTTCGCCGCCGTTCTCGACAGCCGTCGCGGGGGCAGCTGCACCCTGCGGCCGACCGTGCCCTGTGCGGTGGGCCGCCGCTACCTGCCGGGCACCAATGTGCTGGAGACCACTTTCTCCACCGCTCGGGGCACGGTCCGGGTCACCGATGCGATGACGGTGCCGGACGCACATCTGACGCCCCTGCGGGAGTTGCAGCGCCGCATCGAGGGGCTGTCGGGGAGCGTGCCGATGTGCTGGAGCGTGACGCCGCGCTTCGGCTTCGGCAGCCGCCCGGCGCGCATCCGCACCCGGGCGGGGGTGCCCGTGGTCTCCTGCGGGGCGGACGCGCTCGCGGTCTGCACCTGGCAGGCAGGCCGACCGCAATGCACACCGTCGGCGATCAGCGGCCGCTTCGACACCCGGCCCGGGTCCCGCTCGCTGATCGCCCTGCCCTTTGCCCACGAAGAGCCGCTGGTCTTCCCGGCGCGTGCCGAGTGTGAGGCGCGCCTGGACCAAACCTCCGCCGCCTGGCGCCGCTGGCTGGGCGAGCGCACCTGCGGCGGGCCGTGGCAGGAGGCGGTCCAGCGCAGCGCCCTGGCGCTGGAGCTGCTGGTCTTCGCCCCCTCAGGCGCGATCGCGGCGGCGGCCACATCCTCGCTGCCCGAGCAGTTGGGCGGGATCCGCAACTGGGACTACCGGTTCTCCTGGATCCGGGACTCCGCCTTCACCCTGGGCGCGTTCCTCCAGCTGGGCTGCCCCCGCGAGGCGCAGGCCTACTTCTGGTGGCTGATGCACGCAACCCAGCTCACCCACCCGCGCCTGCGCGTCCTCTACCGGCTCGACGGCGGGGCCCGCGCGCCCGAGCGCACGCTGCCGCTGCAGGGCTACCGGGGATCGGCGCCTGCCAGGACCGGCAACGCCGCCGCCGGCCAGCTGCAGCTGGACACCTACGGCGAGCTGCTGCAGACCGCGTGGCTGTACGCACAGGCCGCAGGGCAGCTGGACTCCGACATCGCCCACCGGATCGCCGGGATGGCCGACCTGGTGTGCCGGCTGTGGCGGGCGCCGGACGCGGGGATCTGGGAGGTCCGCAGCCGCCCCCTGCACTTCACCCAGTCCAAGATGATGTGCTGGGTGGCCCTGGACCGCGCCGTGCGCCTGGCCGACCGGCGGCTCATTCACACGCGCCGCGCCGCCCGCTGGCGGCAGGAACGCCAGGCGGTCAGGGACTTCATCGAGACCCGCTGCTTCAACGAGGACAGGCACACCTACGTCCGCGCGGCCGACAGCGCGGAGGTGGACGCCGGCCTGCTGCTCGGCTACGCCCACCCTGACGAGTCACGGATGCGCGGCACGGTCGAGGCCGTCCGCCGCGAGCTGGCCCACGGCCCGTTCGTCCACCGCTACAGCGGCGACGACGGCCTGCCCGGCCGCGAGGGCGCGTTTCTGGCCTGCTCCTTCTGGCTCACCGAGGCCCTGGCACGCTGCGGCCAACGCGCGGAGGCCGCCGACCTGATGGACCAGCTGATCGCGCTGGCCAACGACGTCGGCCTGTACAGCGAGGAGATCGACCCGGCCGACGGCGCGTTCCTGGGCAACCTGCCACAGGCCCTCAGCCACCTGGCACTGATCAGCGCCGCCTGCGCCCTCACCGAACGGAAGCAGCGATGAGTGCGACAGCAGCGCTCGCAGGCGGGCTGGTCGGCACCCTGGTCCTCACCACCATGCTGCGGGCGGCGAGCCAGTTCAGGCTCACCCGCATCGACCTGCCCTTCCTGCTCGGCAGCGCCTTCACCGCCGACCGCACCCGCGCCAAGGCCCTCGGTTACCTGCTGCACTTCGCCCTCGGGCAGCTCTTCGCCCTCGGCTACTACGCCCTGTTCCTCGCCCTGGGCCACAGCAGTTGGTGGCTGGGGATGCTGTTCGGGCTCGCCCACGGCATGTTCGCCGGCACCGCACTGGTCAACATCCTCATTCCCCTGGTCCACCCCCGTATGGGCACCCCCTTCACCAGCGCCCCCGAGGTGGCGCTGCTGGAGCCTCCCGGCTTCCTCATGCTCAACTACGGCCTCGCCACCCCGATCGTCAGCCTCGCCGCTCACCTCGCCTACGGTGCCCTCATCGGCGCCTTCACTTCCCTCGCCGCATAACCCCAAGAACCGGGGGGAGCGCCGGCCGCAGGCGGCGTGCTGGTGATCCAGCCGGTCACCTGACCGCGCCTGCGGTGCCGCGGCCGTGTGACGCGCTCACGCGAACGGTGCGGGGGAGACGAGAGGGAGGAATGCGAACGACGGGTCGGCGGGTTCCCTGCCCGCGAAGGAACGGCCCGGTGCGGACGACGAGACGGAGACGGCGTTCGAGACGTACGCGCTGACCGAAAGGGAGGTGCCGCGGGTCGCGACGACAGCCACGCGTCTGGCTGCCGGCCGTCCTGCGCGGGGTGACGAGTGCTCGGCCGAGACGTCCTCAGTCGACCCTGGCCGCCATGCTCGGTCTGCGTCGCCCGACCCTGAACCGGATCCTGAAGGGCTTCGAGCAGGACGGACTCGTACGGGTCGGCTACCGGCACGTCGACCTGCTCGACCCGGAACGGCTTCGTCTGCGTGCCCAGGGAGGTGCCTGACCGCGGACTCCCCGCCGTCTCGGCGACTTCGACGCCCTAGGAGGCGTGGGGTGGATGCGGGCCCCCCGGGACCGGCACCCCAGAAACCCGGGCGGCCGAGACAGGGCGCGCTGCCGGTCAGGGTGCGGAGACCACTTTGGCCGCGGTCACGGGAGGGAGCGTGGCGTATGCGGCGGTGACTTCGTCGACCTGCTGGTAGCCGGTGCGCAGGAGGAAGGTGCTGAGGCGGCCGTAGGACTTGGCGCCCAGGATGAAGAAGTCCGGTTCGGGGGTGCGGAGCTGGTCGATGCCGGGGGTGGGCTGGGCGAGGCAGTCGGTGCTCGCGCCGGTGGCGGCGAGGAGCGCGGCGGAGAGGTTCATGGGGGCGCCGGTGGCGTAGCACTCGTGAACCTGGAGCTGGCGGTAGAGCGTGGGATCGCCCGTGTAGCCGGTCAGGGACACGATGTGATCGGCCGACACCGCGCGGGGGCCTGCGGTGGTGGCCAGGCGGACACGGATGCGGTCGTCGTCGGCTTGGAGTGACTGGACGTGGGCGCCCGTGTGGACGGTGACGCGGTCGCAGCCGCCGTCGACCAGGGCTTGCGAGGCGTCGACGAGTTCCTGGCGCGCGGGCAGCGCGTCGTCGGGGATCGCACCCCAGTCGGGGGCCGGGCTACGCACTGCCCAGACCAGCCGGGTGCCGGGAAGGGCGGCGAGGTCGCGGGCGGCGGTCTGGGCGGACTTCCCGGCGCCGATGAGGAGGACGGTGCCGCGCCAGCGGGTGGGGTCTGCGGTGTCGGGGATGGTGCGGGTGATGCGGTGGTTCAGGGCGCGTTCGCCGGGGGCGGGGATGCCGCCGTCACCGAGGGTGTTGGGGTGGGCGTAGGTGCCGGTGCAGTCCAGGACGAGGGTGGCTTCGGCGGTGTCCTCGCCGTCCGGGGTGTCCAGCAGCAGGGTGAAGGGGGCGGCGGCGCGCACGCCGGTGCCGATCTGCTCGTGTTTCAGGAGGCCGGTGCGGGCGATGCCTGCGACGCGAGTGCGGTAGCGGATCCGGTCGGCCAGGGCGGGGAGTTCGGCGAGTGGTTGCAGGAGGTGGGTGACGAGTTCGGTGCCGGTGGGGCAGGTGTCGTCCGTCGGTACGTCGGTGAAGTGGGCGCGCATTCGGTGGGAGGCGTTCAGTTCCCAGGGGGTGAACAGGCGGACGTGGCCCCAGGCGCGGACGTGTGCGCCGGCGGCGTCCGCGGCTTCGTAGACGGTGAACGGCCATCCGGCGTCGGCGCAGGCGAGGGCGGCGTCGAGGCCGACGGGGCCGGCGCCGAGGATCGCGACGTGCGGGGTGGCGGGCATGGGCGGGGGTCCTCTCGGGGCGGTCGTCAGATGGCGCAGTGGACGGGGCGGGGCAGGCTGCCGTCGGCGAGGCGGGCGGCGAAGAAGTGCTCGGTCACCAACTGCTTGCCCCGCTCCAGCGGGGTACCGGGGGGAGCGATGTACATGTCGGGGCTGGTGGCGGTGTCGGCGCCGGCCGGGTGCCAGTGCAGGCCGTCGGCGGTCACGGTGAGCTCAGGGACGGAAGTGTCCTCGCCGATCTCGATGCCGGTGTCGGCGAAGCCGCGGCGCAGCAGGGGACGTACGGCGAAGTGGTCGGCGGGAAGGCCGAGTTCGGCCAGTAGGGCGGCTACGGCGGGGATCTCACCGGTGTTCTCCGGGGTTTCGGTGAGCGCGACGCGCGGGGGCAGGCCGAGGTCGATGAGGTGGCGGATGCCGTCCATGGTGCGCTGCCAGGAGCCGGGGCCGCGGTGCAGGTCGTGGGTGGCCGCTGTAGCGCCGTCGAGGGAGGTCTGGACGGTGAGCTTGCGGTCGGCGAGGTCGGCCAGGCCGTTGGCGCGGCGGCCGCGCAGCAGCATGGCGTTGGTCATGACCACGGTGGGCAGCTGGGCGGAGGCGTAGTCGAGCAGTTGGACGATGTCGGGGTGAAGGAAGGGCTCGCCACCGGTGACGTACAGCTCGGTGAAGCCGGATGCGACGGCCTCGTCGACCAGGCTCCGGAATTCTTCCACGGACAGCGAGCGTGGGGCGGCCTTGGGGGAGGAGGCGACGGCGCAGTAGTCGCAGGCCAGGTTGCAGTGGAAGTTGGTGTAGAGCCACAGCCGGGACGGGAAGTAGGGGCTGCCGAACAGCGGGACCACGGGACGGTCTTCGTCCAGAGCCGCGGGCTCGGTGCCGCCCCAGCCGTCGTCGGCGGGGCTGAAGGCGGTCGGCAGCGTGGAGCGGTACAGGTGGTAGCGGCCGCGGGCGCGCTCGTACGGCGGCAGGACTTCCAGGCAGGTGGTCCACCAGCCGGTCTCGATGGTCTCCACGAACACCTCGGGCAGGCCGGCGGCCCGCATGGAGGCGGCCTGGGCCTGCCAGTCGTAGGCCAGTGGTACCAGTTCGGCGCTCGCGCGCCCCTCGTCCAGGTCGAGCAGGGCGTACCAGACGCCCTGCTGCCCGTCGTTGGCGGGTTTGCCCAGGACGCCGACGTTGACGGTGAGGGTGTCGCCGGTCCGGCGCTGCCAGGGCAGACCGCTGTGGGTGCACAGGATCACGTCCGCTCCGGAGGCCTCGAGCCGCAGCCGGTGCTGGTCCTCGGGCAGGGACTCCCACCAGAAGTCGTTCAGCGCGAGGGTGGAGCCGTGCACCATGTGCACGTCGCAGCCACCGATGGACTCGCGGCGCTCCGTGGGCAGTTCGCCCATCCAGGCGGCGAAGTCGCGGTTGGTGGTGGCGAGGGTGTGGTCGTAGATGAGCTGGGCGAACTCGTTGTCTTTCGGATCGCGGTAGCCGCAGCCGCAGTCGGTGTCGCCGCGGGCGATCGCCACGTCGTAGTTGCCGGCGAGGCAGGTGATGTCGTTGCCAGTCAGGATCGGCCAGAGGGCGTCGACCTCGGCGCCGAAGCCGCCCAGGTCGCCCAGGCAGTAAAGCCGTTCGGCGCCGCGGGCACGCGCGTCGTCGACGAAGGCCTGCAGGGCGTACGGGTTGCCGTAGGGGCCGCCGCATACTGCGATCCGCATGTCAGAGAACTCCAAGTTGGCTCGGGCTGGGTGGGGAACAGCTCGGTGAAGGTCGGGTAGGCGGAGGTCCAGGCGGCGGTGGCGAACGCGTTGGCGGTGATGAGCGCGAGCGTCACCCACAGCGCACTGCCGCTTGCCGTCGCCCAGGCGAGCAGCCCGACCCCGGCCGCGGCGAGTGCACAGGAGGCGGCCACCGTGCGGTGGCGGCCGTGCCGGTCGATGACCAGGGATATGGCCAGGCCGCCCACGAGGGCCCCGGCAGTGCCGACGATGAAGAAGAACGGCACCTGTGCGTGGTGGCACAGCAGTTCGCCGATCGCCCATCGAGGGTCCGGAGCCGGAGCCGGCGTACCCCCTTGGCATCGCTACCCGGCTCAGGAGTCGGCTCCGATCGCTCCTCCCGTGGTACGACCACGGCCTCCGCGTACCGGCCCCGGGAGGCCAGCCGGCGCGGAGACTCCGGGATGCGGCGGCGGAAGTACAGCACCACCAGCGCCAACAGGCCGCCGATGACGGCCGCCCAGAAGTTCATTACCACCGCACCGACCTTCCCGCGTGCGCGGGCGGGCAGCAACTCGGCGACAGGACGGCGTTCTGCTCGAAGACGGAGGCGTCGAGGTACTCGCCGAGCGGGCCGACCGCGCTGCCGAACAACTGGACGTCGAGCGAGTCGAAGAGCCAGCCGGCACCGAGCGCTACCAGGATCGTGTTGTGCAGTCCGTTCCATGGCAGGCGGTCCAGGCGGGCCGCCAGATCGGCGGGTATGCGAGTGTGCGGTGACGCTTTGTCGGCGGTCATGCGCTGGAAACCCGCTGACCACTGGTCGCCTTCCGGCTGCGCCGCGGGAGCCGGGGCGGGCCCGCCGCGTAGCGTCGGCGGATGCGTTCGGGGTCGACGCCGGCGAAGTACAGCAGCTTGAGGTACTGCATAAAGACGATCATCCGCCACACCCCATGCTCGACCAGGCGACGTGCCGAGGCCGTGGAGGTGGCCGGGAGGAAGGCCAGGGGCCCGCGGCGGTTGAGGCGGCGAGACATCTCCAGGTCTTCCATGAGGGCCAGGTCCGGGAAGCCGCCGAGTTCGTCGAAGTCCTTGCGACGGATGAACATGGCCTGGTCGCCGAAGATGTGCCGCAGGTGGCGGGCGCGCAGGTTGGAGGTGCGGGCGAGGTAGTTCAGTCCCGGGCTGCGGTGGTCGAAGCGCAGGGTCAGTCCGCCGCCGACCACATGCGGGTCGCACATCACCGCGCGGATCTGGGCGAGGGCAGCGTGGTGGATCTCGGTATCGGCGTGAATGAACCACAGCACCTCGCCGGTGCAGTGCCGCGCACCGGCGTTCATCTGCTTCGCGCGCCCTCGCTCGCTGTGCACGACCGTTGCGTGCAGGGAGGCGATCTCGACCGTGGCGTCGGTGGAGCCGCCGTCGACCACGACGAGTTCGCAGTCGGGGAAGTCCCGGCACAGCCGGCCCAATGCCGCCTGGATCGTGGCTTCCTCGTTCAGGACCGGGACCACGATCGACACGGACAGACGGGCGAACTCGCGGGATGTCACACGGCCTCCGTTCGCTTGAGCAGCGCCGCGACTCCTGGCGGCAGGGCCGGGTCGGCGAGGAGCACGTCGGCGTCCTCGGGCGTGTCCAGGTCGCGCAGCGGAGCGAGGAGCCGGGTGCGCAGTCCCGCCTCGTCGGCGCGCGTGAGCGTGGCGGCCAGCACCTTGTCCGTGCTCCACCACGCCGGGTCCAGGGCGAACAGCTCGGTGTGCGGGGCACGCAGGCCGATCAGGTAGTAGCCGCCGTCCAGCGCCGGGCCCAGCACTACGTCCGCGCTCTCCAGCGCACTGAGCGCGGCGGTCAGGTGATCCCGTGTCAGCGTGGGCGCATCGGTGCCGATCACCAGCAGGGGACCCGCGCCGTCGGCGAACGCGTCGGTGACGGCGGCGGTCAGTCGCTGCCCGAGGTCCCCGCCGCGCTGGACGAGCAGACGAACACCGGTCGGTGTCAGGCTGTACGGGCCTTCCGGGTTGTCCGGGCCGTTCTCCGACGTGTACGCCAGAAAGGTACGGAGTCCCTGCGCGGACGTCGTCTCCAGCGTGTGGCGGATGAGTTCGGCCTGCAGGCGGGCGCAGCCCGTGGGACCCAGCAGGGGATGCAGCCTGGTCTTGACCGTGCCGGGCCTGGGCGCCTTGGCCATGACCAGTACGGCGGGCGTACTGGGCGGCGTCATGAGTCGAACCGGTACACGAAGCCGGCGGGGGCCACCGCGCCCAGTTCCGGCACGGCGCGGGCGACCAGGTCGGCGAAGATCTGCTTGCTGGCCGCCATCCGCTCCAGCAGGGCCTCGACCGGCTCGGGTTCGGGGGCGACGCCGTTGGCGTAGTCGGTGACGAAGCCGACCAGGGCCAGGGGCAGTTCGGCCTCCCCGGCCAGTACGGCCTCCGGGCCGGCGGTCTGGCTGACGGCACTCACCCCGGCGGCCCGCAGGGCGGCGATCTCGCTGCGGCTGTTGAAGCGGGGGCCGTCCACGTGTCCGTACACGCCCTGTGCCACGACCGGCGTGCCGAGTTGTCCGGCGGCGTTGATCAGGCCCTGGCGCAGCGGCTCGCTGAACGGACGGTCGAAGATCCAGTGGCCGCGGCCAGGCTGACCCGGGGTGTCGTACCAGGTACACGGGGAGCCGTCGGGGAGCCGGTTGGAGGGGAAGTACAGGTCGTCGAAGACCACCAGCGAGCCGGGAGCGACCGCGGGGTCGACCGCCCCGCACACGGTGAGCGAGATCAGCGCGTCGACTCCCCGCGCCCGCAGCGCCGCCAGGTTGGCCTTGTGATCGACCTGGTGCGACAGGCGACGGTGGCCCCTGCCATGCCGGGACAGATGCACGACATCCGTCCCCTTCAGGTGCCCCTCGGTGACCTGGACCTCGCCGTGCTCGGTCGTGACGGTGCGGGCCGTCGCCCCTTCGAGGTGGGGCCAGTCGTAGCTGCCCGAGCCGGTGATGACGCCGATGCGCATCCGGAATCCTCCCCTTACTTCCTTGCTGACGTACGGACTTCGACGATGGGCAGCAGCCTGCGCAACTCGGCGTTCTCCACCGGGTCCAGGACCGAGTGCTGGACGCAGGCCGGGACCAGGGTGCCGTCCTCCGGGTGGGCCATGGAGTACTGGCAGGCGGCCAGCCGCTCCTGGGTCTCCCGTACCTTCGGGTCGTCGCTCGTCTCACCGCGCTGCATCAGCTCCCACGCCGGGGCTACGTCCTCGGCGTCCATGAACATGTGCATCACGAACGTCACCGGCCGGATGCGGAAGCCGTGGCGCAGCAGTCTTCCGACACCGACTCGGCGCACGGTGCGGGCCAGCCAGCCCAGCGCGACGGTGACGGTACCGGGGTGGCGGGCGATGACGCGGAGCAGTTTCATGGCGAGCAGGGCGGGCGGAGTCCCGGTGAAACTGACCTTGCCGAGATGGCGGAAGAACGCGTCGCGTACGGCGATGTCGCGTGGGTCGTCGCCGTCGAGGAACGGGAACCAGCGACGGCCGACGTAGCAGCCGTAGGCGGTGCGGTTGCAGCGCACGTCGCCGTTGTGGAAGACGTTGTAGTCGAGGCGGGTTCCGGCGCCGCGCTCGATCTCGGCCCACACCGCGTCCGGAGTGGCGGCCCGGTACTGCTCCTTCCAGCGGCGTTCGTCGCCGACGAAGGCGGCGGGCTGGAAGGAGAACATGCCGTATCCGGCGGCGTGGTTGGCGCGGATGACGTCGGCGATCTCGTCCAGGTTGCCGGGGGTGACGGTCATGTTGTGGGCGAGGAAGAACCGGACCCCGTGGTCGTGCCTGAGTTTGCGGAACATGGCCGCGAACTGTCGGCGGTAGGGGTTGAGGGCCCTTTCGTCGGCCGGACGTTCGATGCCGCGCCGCCCGTACATGAACTTGTCGAAGTGGGCGGCGAAGGACAGCCGGTCGAAGCGTTTCTTCCCGTCCGGGCCGAGGGCGAGCTGCTTGAGGTAGGCGTAGTCGAAGTCGCCGTGGGTGAAACTCATCGGTTCCCGGCCGTGCTCCCGCATGACCTCAAGGGTGGCGGCGTGATCGTCGGGCGGGAGCAGGCTCACCTCGCCGCCGATCAGCTGGGTGTGCGCCCGTGGGCCGCGGAGCTTGCGCAGCAGGCCCATCTGGGCGGCGACCTGCTCGCGGGTGTGGGAGCCGTCGACGCGCACGGCGTTGGCGTCGCGGGAGTGGTAGCAGGGGGTGCATTTCAGGTTGCACTTGGGGAAGACGCCGTGGGTGCCTTCGCAGCCCACCCCGTGCTGTCCGATGATCTGTGCCGGGGTCTTCACCCCGTCCGGGAGTTCGGCCCAGCGGCGTTGCATCGCCTCGGCGAATTCCGGGTCGTAGGGGCGGGTGGCGCGCTCCAGGGCACGCAGTCTCGCCACGAGTCCCATCAGTTCGCTTCCTGCTTTCCGTGTGTCGCGGTGGTGATCCGTGCGGGTATCGGGTGCTCGCGCGGGGCAAGGCCCCGGCTGTTCCCGCTCCCGCGCAGCAACAGCCAGGCGTACAGCAGCATCAGCGCGTCCTCGGCCAGGACCCACCAGCGCAACGGCTGGGACGCGTAGCGGCCGAAGCAGCCGCAGTTGTCCACGGTGAGTTCACGTGCGTACGCCTGCACGGCGAGGGCGGCCCAGACCGCGCTCACGCCGGTGAAGATCCACGCCGGTGTGCGGGACGTGGTGCGGGGCCGGGCCAGGAACCACACCCCCGCGATCGCCTCACCGGCGATCAGCAGGACGGCGAGGGCGGTGGAGCCGGCGCCGCTCGTCAGGTGATAGGCGTCGAGGATGCCGGGCATCGCGTCGAAGGACACGAGCTGGCCTGCGGCCATGGCCGTGAAGAGCGCCCCGAGGACGAGACGGAGAATCATCGCCGCGCCCTCCCGTGCAGGGCCATCAGGCCGCCAATCACGCTCCGGTGGCGGGCGAGGCGGTCGTGGACGTCCAGCAGCGCGGCGTGCCAGGGCCCGTCCGCGTAGGTCGGGTACGGGTGCACGGTCTTCGCGTACTGCGAGGGCGTCCAGCCCAGCCGTACGGCTGCCGCCAGATGGGCGATGGTCTCGCCGGCGCGCGGAGCGACCACTGTGGCTCCGACGATCCGGCCGCGCGGATCGAGCACCAGGGTGGTGAAGCCCTCGGTGCGGCCGTCGGCGACAGCGCGGTCAACCCGCTCGTGGTCGAGCGTCCGCACCTGCGCCCGGCTGCCGTACCGGGTCCGGGCCGTCTCAGCGGTGAGCCCCACCCGTGCGACCTCGGGATCGGTGAACGTCACCCAGGGAACCGCGGCGTAGTCGATCCGCCGCCGTACGCCCAGCAGCGCATCGGCGGCGGCAGATGCGCCCTGCGTTCCGCCCAGGTGGGTGAACGCCGACCGCCCCGTCACATCCCCGGCGGCGTAGACGCGCGGGTTACTCGTCCGCAGCCGGCCGTCCACCCGCACGTTTCCGCGCTCGTCCACCTTCACCCCGGCCGCTTCCAGCCCGAGCCCGGTGGTGTTGGCACGACGACCGGTCACCGCCAGCAGCACGTCGTACGGCAGCGGGCCGCCCGCGCCGTGCACCATGCCGTCGGCCACCTTCTCCGCGCGGTAGTCGGTCACGACGGTGACGCCCTCCGCCTCCAGGCGTTCCTGTACCACCTGCGAGGCCCGTGGTTCCTCACGCGGCAGCAGCCTCTCCAGCGCCTCCACCACCGTCACTCGCGAACCGAGACGGGCGAAGGCCTGGCCGAGCTCGCAGCCGACCGGGCCGCCGCCCAGCACGACCAGGCGGCCTGGGAGTTCGGTCAGATCCCAGACGCTGTCGCTGGTCAGCGGGTCGGCTTCGGCGAGGCCCGGCACGGGCACCAGGGCAGGGGCGGACCCGGTCGCGATCACCGCGTACCGGAAGGTGACTTCCCGCTCGCCCGCGGTGAGGGTACGCGGCCCGGTGAAGACTGCCGGGCCGTACGCCACCTCCACGCCGAGCGGCTGCAGTTCCTCGGCCGAGTCGTGCGGCTCGATCGCCGCGATCGCTCCCTTCACGTGCCCCATCACCGCCGCCAGATCCGCCGGACCCGAGTCAGCAGCGAGACCGTAGGCTCCGGCGCGGCGCGCGGCCTGCACCTCGGCGGCCACGTGCAGGAGTGCCTTGCTGGGCACGCACCCGGTCCACAGACAGTCCCCGCCCAGCCGGTCCCGCTCCACCAGCAGAACGCGGGCCCCGAACCGCCCCGCAGTCCGCGCGGCCGTCAGCCCGGCGCTGCCGCCGCCGATGACCACCAGGTCGTACGCGCTCATTGGACTGCCTCACTCGCCCTTCCTGTACATACCCGCACCTCTGCCGCACCAGCGGTACGGGAACCCGCCCAGGTGGCCGATCCCTTCCCTTCGGGTACGACTATTCGCGACGAGCACCGAGGCTGCGCGAAGGGCGTCGGCGCGGCGTGTCCCGAAGGACCGGCCGTCCGGGGGAATGAGCGGGACCGCTCAACGGGTTTCCGGCACCCGACCAGCCGGTCCTCAAGGGCCGCCCGATGAATCATGGAGAGAGATGACGCTCGACATCGCCGCACCCACCGCTGAATCCCCCGTCACGGAGTCGGTGAAGGAGTACTACGGCAGGGTGCTCGCGTCCTCCGCGGACCTGAAGACCTCGGCGTGCTGTACGGCCGATGCCCCGCCGCCGCACATCGCCGCCGCGCTGGGCCGGGTGCACGAGGAGGTCCTGGACCGCTTCTACGGCTGCGGCTCGCCGATCCCACCGGCCCTGGAGGGGGCCACCGTGCTGGACCTGGGCTGCGGCAGCGGGCGCGACGCGTACGTGCTGGCCCAACTGGTCGGGCCGACCGGCCGGGTCATCGGCGTCGACATGACCGACGAGCAACTGGCCGTCGCCCGGCGCCACATGGACTGGCACGCGGAGCGGTTCGGCTACGCCAACGTGGAGTTCCGCCAGGGCTACATCGAGGACCTGGCCGCCGCCGGCATCGAGGACGCCTCGGTCGACGTGGTCGTCTCCAACTGCGTGGTCAACCTGTCCCCGGACAAGCCGCGCGTCCTCGCCGAGATCTTCCGCGTTCTCAGGCTCGGCGGCGAGCTGTACTTCTCCGACATCTTCGCCGACCGCCGCCTGCCCGCCACGCTTTTCGGCGACCCGGTCCTGGTCGGCGAATGCCTCGCCGGAGCCCTCTACACCGAGGACTTCCGCCGCCTGCTGGGGCGCACCGGCTGCCCCGACGCCCGTACGGTGGCCACCTCACCGGTGACGCTCGACGACCCGGAGATCGAGCGGAAGATCGGCTTCGCCGCCTTCACCTCGCGGACCGTGCGCGCCTTCAACCTGCCGCTGGAGGACCGCTGCGAGGACTACGGCCAGGTCGCCGTCTACCACGGCACCGTCCCGGAGCACCCGCACGCCTTCGACCTTGACGACCACCACCGCTTCCACACCGGCAAGCCGATGCTGGTCTGCGGCAACACCGCCGACATGCTCTCCGCCACCCGCTACGCCCCCCACTTCACCGTCACCGGCAACAAGTCCTCCCACTTCGGCCTGTTCCCGTGCGCCCCCGCCGAGCAGACCGGCACGCAGGAGTCCGGCACGAGCGGTGCCTGCTGCTGAGCGGCATGGGGCACCCGGCGCCTGCGCGAGACGACAGGGAGCCGCGTGATGATCTATCGCGCCACGTGGAACGGCCAGGTGATCGCCGAGAGCGCCGACATCTTCAGCGTCGACGGCTACCACTCCTTCCCGCCCGACTCCGTGCGCCGGCAGTACCTCGTCCCCGGCAGCACCTTGAGCACCTGCCAGTGGAAGGGGCGGGCGAGCGACTTCACCCTCGCCGTGGACGGCCGGGAAAACCGGGACGCGGCCTGGTGCTACGCCGAACCGCTGCCTGCCGCGGAGCCGATCCGCGGGTACATCGCGTTCTGGCGTGGCGTGCGAGTTCAGCGGGTCCGAGGCGGCGTGACGCGTCGCTGCTGAGCCGGATCGTCGCGAGATTCCGGGGATGACACCACTCCCCCCGGTTGGCGGCCTGGTCAGCCGCCGATTGGTGGGGCAGTGCGGGCGACGTGGTCGGCGAAGCGGCGTATCCGGACCTCGGCCAGCGAGGTAGGTGCCCGGTGCGGATGGCCGTGCACCGATGCCTTGATGAGCCGCAGGGCGAGCAGCTCGCCGCTGCACGTCCAGCAGCAGGCCACATGGGCCGCGACGCGGGTGTGCCGCGCACCGGTCAGCTGCCCGTCCGCGTACGCGCCGACCGCGCCGCGCAGCCGGAGGTGGCGCAGCCTCTCGCGGCACTCCGCCCACAACCGGCACGACTTGGAGGCACTCAGCTTCGTCATGCACCGGAAACCCGCGTTACGACGTACCTCATTCCGTGGAATGCTCCGGTTGGCCCGGGGGGTTTCCAGTCC
The DNA here is from genome assembly GCF_001509475.1 of Streptomyces regalis. Classification (GTDB taxonomy): domain Bacteria; phylum Actinomycetota; class Actinomycetes; order Streptomycetales; family Streptomycetaceae; genus Streptomyces; species Streptomyces regalis. The sequence continues at coordinate 71,460 of NZ_LLZG01000153.1, read as the reverse complement.
GTGGGAGACACAGTGGCGCAGCCGCCGGAGGTGCGGGACAAGGCGTTCGCGGAGTTCGTGCTGCCCGAGGTGGAAGTCTTGCTGCGGGTGGCGATGACGCTGACCGCGCAGCCCGCCGACGCCGAGGATCTGGTGCAGGAGACGCTGCTGCGTGCCTACAGGGCGATCGACCGGTTCGACGGCGAGCACCCCCGCGCCTGGCTGCTCACCATCATGCGCCGCGCGGAGATCAACCGGCACCGGCGCCGTAGGCCCCACCTGCTCGACGACCCCGACGCCGACCTGGACCGGCTGACCGCGGGCGACACAGTGGCCTCGCCGGAGGAGGTGGTGGTCGGCGAGGGCTTCGACGAGGTGGTCGGCGCCGCGCTGGCCGCCCTGCCCGACAAGCACCGGCAGGTCGTCCGCTTGGTGGACATCGGCGGGCTGAGCTACGCGGAGGCCGCCGAGGTGCTCGACGTACCCGAGGGGACCGTGATGAGCCGACTGCACCGGGCCCGCAAGCGGATAAGGACGCAGCTGGCGGCGGCCGGGGTCGCGCCGAAGCCGAAGAGGAGCAGGATGTGATCGGGCGCCGGGGCGGGGCGGCACATCGCCCCATGACCTGCAGGGAAGTGGCCCGGGCGCTGCAGGCCTGTCTCGACGGCGAGGCGGACGAGGTGACTGCCCGCCGGGTCGCCACGCACGTGGAGGACTGCCGCCGCTGCGGTCTCGAGACGGCCGTCTATCGGGAGATCAAAAACTCACTGGCCCGTCAGGAGGTGCCGGACGAGAAAGCGATGGCACGACTGCGCGACTTCGGCAGTGCCCTGCTCACGGCAGGGCCACCCGAGGCGTACGACGAGGCGGCCGGACTCGGCGGAGGGCGGTGACCGCGCGACAGCCGTCGGTGCCTCCGGGCGGTAGGACCTCACCGCCTCGGCCGGCCCGGACCCGCCCCCTTGCAAACATCCCCCACGCCGAGGCCCGGAGCCCTCTGCCGTGCACACCTCTGGGAGAGCCTGGAGCGGGTCACACCACCGTTGGGTGAACCGGCACGGAATTCCGCGATGTCGCCGTCGTCGGCCACATTCTGGCCCTTGTCGTCGGGCATACCCGAGGCCTTGCCATCGGGAGAGAGACGCCGGATCGCGTGGTCGGCGGCCCGGCGCCGTCCGCTCGCCGACCACCGGCAAGCTGACGCGCGCGGCTCGGAGTCTGCGCGGTGGCGCACCACCTGAGGTGCGTGCTCGGAGGCGGTCGTCAGAACCTGGCGGGCCGACGGGTTGACCATGGCCCGGCCGGCGACGGTCACGGTGGGCACGGTCTCGACGAGCAGAACGGGCAGCCCGGCCGCCAGTAGACCCACCACGCCCTCGTCCGCCGCACTCATCACGATCACCACTTTCTGTACGAGTCCGGCATGATTCCACTTCCTGTCCGCCCCTCCGGGCCTTCCGGCCGGGGAAATCGGAGACGCGGTCCCGGATCCCCGTCAGTCGACCCCGACGTCCGCGGTCCCTCCTTCGCCGTCCGCGGTGCGTTCCCGGGCGCGGACACGGCGCGCTGCCCACCCGCCGCCGACCGCGAGCACGGTGAGAGCCGCAAGTGCCCCCCAGAAAGCGGGCGATGACGGATCGTCGAGCGTTCCGCCCAACCCGACGTAGGCCACGGTGCCGGGAACGATGCCGATCGCCGTGGCCGTCAGATACGGCAGGAACCGGACGCCCATGACCCCGGTCGCGTAGTTGACCAGCGCGAACGGGAACAGCGGGACCAGCCTGAGCAGCAGCACGGCAGTGAAGCCCCGCCGGGACACCAGCGCGTCCAGCCGTGCGAGCCGTCCGTCGCCGGTCCACCGGGCCACCGCGGGACGACCCAGCCACCGGGCCAGGGCGAACGACAGCGCCGCCCCGCCGGTGGCGCCGACCAGCACTGTGACCGTGCCGGTCAGCACACCGAACAATGCCCCGGCGGACGCGGTCAGTACGGCGCCCGGCGCGAGCGCCGCCACGGCCAGCGCGTACAGCACCGCGAAGGCCACAGGCGCCCACACCCCCCACGAGACACCCGGGCCCGCGCCTCGTCCAGCAACTGGCCGCCACCGGTCAGCATCACCGCACCGAGCAGGGCGAGCAGCAGGAGCAGCAGTCCGGCCCGTAGCGCGGCGCGGCTGGGAGAGCGCGCTTCGTGACTGTCGGCGCCGTGGTCGGACGCCTCCTGCCGCACGGAGGCGGTGGAGGAGGAAGCGAGGGGCGGTTGCGGCGATGTGAGCACGGGTTCGAAACCCGGTTCCCGGTCTCTGTATTTCCACGGGGGTGTGGAAGAGGTGGTTGGCGTAGTTGCTGATCGTCTTGACCGAGACCGCCAGCAGGATCTGCAGGATGTCCGATTCCGTGTAGCCCGCCGCGAGGAAGGCGTCCGTCTGGGCGGCAGTGGGCAGACCCCGGCTCTCGACCATGGCGGTGGCGAACGTCGACAGCGCGTCCAGGCGGCCGTCGGGAAGCGGCTTGCCGTCGCGGATGGCGTCGGTGACCTCGGCGGGGACCTCGCTCATGTCGGCGATGGTGCTGTGGGCGGCCACGCAGTAGGTGCAGCCGTTGACTCGGCTGAAGGTCAGCAGGATTACTGCCTGCTCGGCCGGCGTGAATCCGGATTCGGAGCGGAAGGCGCTGTAGCCGTTCAGGTAGGCGTCCAGCAGGCCCGGCACGTCGGTCATCCGGGCGTACATGTTGGGGATCATCCCGGTCTGCGCCCTGGCTTTGGCCAGCACCTCGGCGACGGCGGGGTCCGGGTCGGCCTCGGTGCGGACGGGGAGGGACAGCGGACGCTCGGAGTGGGCCATGAGGGAACTCCTCACGTGCGGTGGCGGACGCCGTCGCTCATTCGACCTGGACGCGGCCACGGCGACGGCACTGCGCGCGCTGTGGGCGAAGGGATACGAGGCGACGACGGTCGAAGACCTGGTGGAGGCCACCGGGCTCGCCCCGCCCAGCCTCTATGCCGCATTCGGCAGCAAACGCGGGGTGCTCCAGGCGGCACTGGCCCGCTACGACCGGGACCGTGACGACCTTCTGGGCCCCCTGGAGCGGGGCGCAGCGGGGCTGGACGACTTGCGCCGCTTCCTGAACCGTATTCGCCAGGGCGTGACCGAGCCCGGCAGCCCCGGCTGCTTCATGGTCAACACCGCGACCGAGGTGGCCCCCCCCGCGACGAGCGGATCGCCGAACATGCCCACCGCTACCGTGAGCGCGTGCGCGACGCCGTTGCCGCCGCGCTCGGCCGGGCAGCCGACCGCGCGGAGCTTCCAGCCATGGGGGCCGAGGAGATTCTGGGCGGAGCGCGGCTGCTCCAGGCTGCCCCGTACGGGACCGGATAGGGGGCCTGGCCGGCCCGCTCGTCGGCGCACCACCGTGAGACGCGGGCACATCCGGTCCAGGGCTCTTCGCCATGTCCTGCCTGCGGTTGGCCGGCGCCCCGCGGTCATGTCACGCGAGAGGAGAGATGGCAACTTCCTCCTCTGCCGACCGCGATCCGCTGGAAAGGAGGAAGTCGAGCACATCGCACTCGAATGGCCGAGCCCGGCGGCACACCTTCCCACGTCATATTACGGTTAAAACCCGGTATTCCCCATTGGGGTCATCCGGCCGCGGCGAAGGAGAAGGCCTGCACGGGAGTGGCAGGCCGTCATTTCTCCTCGTCTGTCCTCGTCTTGGGAGGCAGGAGAGCATCATGAAAATCGGCAAGCGGCGAATACGGCATGGCGTTCTGGCCACATGCGGCGCCATTCTGGCGTTCTTGACCATCAGCGGCGGTGGGCCTCCCGGGGGCGGGCAAGGCGACCCCCAGGAGCAGGACCGGCCTTCGCCCGTGGCGCCGAGAGGTGACACGCCTCGGAAGGAGTCCGGCCCTGGGGAAGGTCGCATCCTCCGGTTGGAGGCAAACGTGCAGACCGGCGAAGAACTGGACCTGGGCGCACCAGGCCGCAGCATCGGCGACCAGTTCGTCTTCAGAGGCAGTCTGTCGCCGGCCGATGAACCCGATCGCGTCATCGGCCGCTTCAGCGAGTTCTGTGTCATCAGCGACCTGGAACGTAACGCCGGACCGTGCATGCTGACCGCGGTGCTCGAAGGGGGACAGATCGCGGTCCAGGGTGAGCAGGACGGAATTCCGACGCCGACTTCGGCGACCAACGCGATTACCGGCGGCACCGGGAAGTTCCGCAAAGCGCAGGGTGAGATGACGCTGGAGGTCCTGTCGGCGGCGACTTGGGTCATCACGTTCCAACTGGCCGACCGCTGACCGGATTACTCGACCAGCTCGATTGAGCCGGCCGGCGTAGGCGGCGGTATGCCACGGGACCGGAGGGGGAACCCGGCCGCCTCGGGGCGCAGGCAGATGCGGGCGATGCCCAGGTCGCCGGCGGTGTAGTCGAAGCGTTGCAGATCGCTGTAGCCGTCGATGCGTACGGCGTTGAGGATCCGCCGCCGCTGGGTCACGCCGGGCCGGATGGTGAACGGGTCGTGGCCGCCGGTCGGCAGCACCAGGGCGGTGGGGTTCTCCCCGTTGCCGTCCAGCCGTAGCGCGGCGGTGCCGCCCGGGCCTCGCTGCTGGGTCCTTGGTGGTCGAAGCCGTTCAGATCCGCGAGTCTCGACCGTCGAGTCGTTCAACGAGAAGCATTGCCGCATCGTCCGCCAGGTGCGCTCGGGTGTGGCGGAGCAGCCTCTGGTGCAGTTGTCTCAGGAATTCCGGTGGGGTGCACGGTTGGACGGCTTCCATGGCTTCGGGCAGAGCGAAGAATTCGTGGTCCGGGCTGCGAGCTTCGATCACACCGTCGGTGTGCAGCAGCAGACGGTCACCGGGGGTGAAGGGAAAGTTCTCCGCCTCGTCTGGGAGGGCGGTGATGAAGTCCTCCAGGCCCAGGGGCGGCAGTGGTGAGGTGGGTGCGAGGCTCTGGACCTTGCCGTGGTGCAGTACGAGAGGGGGTGGATGGCCGCGATTGACCAATTGGATCACGTATGTGTCGGAAATCTGAGCCACGAGTGCGGTGACGAAGTCCTCGGCCCGGTCTTCCGCGCTGCTCTGATCGGCTGGACTCGACGAGGCGCGCTCCCGTCCCAGCGCAGCAGCGCAGTGATTCATCACTTCCACCAAGTTGTCCTCGTAGTGCACGGCCTCCCGGAACGCGCCGAGCACGGCTGCGGCCAGGCGTACGGCCGGCAGTCCCTTGCCGCGGACGTCTCCCACGATCATCCGAACGCCGTACCGGGTAGGCACGGCCTCGTACAGGTCGCCGCCGATCTGCGCTCCTGTTTCCGCCGCGAGGTACATGGTGGCCACGCGTACGGGGCCCAGCCGGGTCGGCAGGGGGCGCAGGAGGACTCGTTGCGCTGCCACCGCGATGCGGCGGACTTGGTCGAGCTCGCTCTGTCTGCGCCTGCGCACGGCATTGCTCATGATCACGCCGGCTATGGACACCGCGACCAGGGAGATGAGGTTGCTGTAGACCTGGCCACCCCAGCTCTGATGGAGGGTGGCCGTGATCACGGTGACGGAGAAGGCGCCGGTCGCTGCTGAGAGGGTGCCTTTGGGGCCCATGGTCAATGCGGCCAGCGCTGGTATCGCGGCCAAAAGGGGGCCGGTGATGACAATGTGCGCGGGTGAGAGCTCGACCCCCAGGGCGAGCCCTACGATCACGAACGGCACGGCCTGCGTGAGCCTGAGGAGGCTCCGGCTGTGACTGCCCGCTCCTGATGGGCCGGATGGGCGAAGGAGCGACCGCATGGCTCCAGACTGCCTCCCTGAGGTGGAGTGTTCCACCGCGAGCGGTGTCGGACACCACTGCCGGGCGCCGCGCACGGGCCGTGAGAGGTCCGGCTATGTCCCGGCCCACGCCGTCGTAGTCACTCCGGCGTCCCGTCCCTGGACGCTCAACCGAATCAGCCTGATCCGAATCAGCAGCAGCCAATTCCAGAGCAGCGGGGCCGCAGACAACTGACAGCGGGCAATCGGGTGATCTTGATGGTGTTCGCATGGTCCGGTGGAACAGAAAAAAGGAGGGATTCTTCCTTACAAATCACACTCAGAGGTAACTGGGAGGAAGTAATGCAGATACAAGCGAGCACGTTCGTACGCGGCGGCGCGGTGCTGGCCACCGCCGCAGCGACAGTCGCTCTGCTGGCCGCCCCCGTCGAGACCGCCGAAGCCGAAACTCGCGGCGGGAGGACAGCGGGCGGGCGGGCGGAGACCAGGCAAATTGCGTCCTCGGTCCTGGACGCGGACGAGAACGTCAAATTCACGCTGACCGCGATCCGGTCCACCGCCGACCCGCTGGCGGCCTCCGTCCGCCTGAAGGCCTTCCTCCGGAAGGACGGCCGGTTCGTGCTGGCGGACTCGGTCCGGGTCGGCGCGGCGGACGGCTGGTTCTGGTTCCCGCTCACCGGGCGGGGCGCGATCTGCGAATTCTCCACGGCCAGCACAGACCCTGCGCCCGTCGCAGTGAGCCTGCTGATCACCCCCTCGATCGGCTGCTCGCCCACCGAGCGCTTCCAGCTACGGGACGGGCGGTTCACCCCCCAGGGCGACAGCGCGCCGCCCCCGCGCGGCGGAGTGAATGCCGGCATGGGCGGCATGGCCGGACGGGCCGCGGAACAGGGGGCAACGGTCGACGATTAGGGGGCTCTGCGGCTCGTTCGCGGTCCCGGTCATCGTCGCTGGGCTCGGCCGGACATGGCTTTCGGCCAGCCCTGTGCGACCGCTTCCCTCGCCTTCTCCAGTTGTTCGTCCGTCGGGAAGTGCGGCGTTCCCTCGACCGTCGGCAGCCGCGCGGCGGCGGTCGTGTCGAGGGTGCCGTCCTTCTCCATGGTGGCCATGAGCACCGGGCGGGCGAAGCCGTGCAGGCGGAGGTTCTGGCCCGCCGTGCTGAACACGTACTCCTGCCACAGGCGGGCGGCCGCCGGGTGCGGGGCGTTCTTGTTGACCGCCAGCGCGAAGTACTGGGCGAAGGTGCCGTCGAAGGGGATCGAGACCTTCCAGGTCAGGGCGCTGCCGCGGGGCTGGTCGGCGTAGCCGAGATTGATGTAGTCCCAGTTGATGCCGATGAGCGTGCGGCCGCTCGCCACGGTGTCCGAGTTGGACTCGACCGGGTTGAAATTGCCGCGCTTCTTGAGCTTGGCGAAGAAGTCGAGACCGGGCTGGATGTCGTCGAATGATCCGCCGTTCGCCAGCGCTGCCGCGAAGACGCCGGCGAAGGCGGTACCGGACCGAGTGGGGTCACCCGAGAGCGCGACCGCACCCTTGTAGCGGGGGTTCAGCAGATCGGCGAAGGTCTGGGGGCAGCGCTTGACGCGGTCTGCGTTGCAACCGATGGACATGTAGCCCCCGTAGTTGTTGGACCACCGGGCTTGCGGGTCCTTCTGACTGCGGGGGATCGAGTCGTACGCGGTGACCTTGTACGGCGCGAGCAGGTTCTGCCGAACCGCCGACCGGGCGAACGTATCGCCCACGTCGAGCACGTCGAGGGCCTCTGGCCCCTTCCCCCGCTGCTTCACGGCGTCGATCTCGTCCTCGCTGTGGCCGTGCGCATTCTCGACCGTGACCGTGATCCCGTATTTCTTCTCGAAGCCGTCGAACAGGCCGCCGTAGTTGGCCCAGTCGCGCGGAAGCGCCATCGCTCTGAGCGTTCCCTCCCGTTTCGCCGCGGCGATCAGTGCGTCCATGCCGCCCGCGTTCGCGGCGGAGGTGGCCAGCGACGGCTTCGCCGGCCTTGGGGGCGGAGTGTTGTTGCAGGAGCTCAGGCCCAGTGCCGCGAGGATGAAGCAGCCGAGGGCGGCTGCTGCTCGGGCACGGGGGGCGGTCACGACGGCTCCAGAGGGTGGAGACAGGGAACGAGGCCTTCACCGGGGGACGTCCGAGGATGGCAGAGCACCTCGTTCGTGGAGTCACGGGCGCTGTCGAGGGCCGTGAGGGCGTATCGACGTCAGAATACCCAGTCACCTCGCCGGTGGAATCCACCTTTTGGGGGTGGCAGTCAGTGCCTTCGCTGTGGCCCCGCGCCCTTCGAGCCCCTCCGCCCTCCTCACAGTGCCGTGTCGTCCCACGAGCCGAGCAGGATCTCGCCGAGCTCTTCCGCCGCAGGCGCGGTGCCGTCGGTGAAGGGCAGTTCGGCCCAGATGACTTTGCCGGTGGGCGTGTGACGGGTGCCCCAGTGTTCGGTGAACTGGGCGACCAGAAACAGTCCGCGGCCGCCCTCGTCGGTGGGTTTCGCCCGGCGCAGCCGGGGCGAGGTGCCACTGCCGTCGGAGACCTCACAGACCAGTGAGCGGTCGCGCAGCAAGCGGACGGTGATGGGCTCGGCGCCGTAGCGGATCGCGTTGGTGATCAGCTCGCTGAGGACGAGTTCGGCGGTGAAGGCGATCTGTTCCAGGCCCCAGTCCGCGAGCCGGCGGGCGCAGGCGGTACGCGCGGGAGCGACCGCCGCCGGGTCACGGGGTACGTGCCATTCGGCGACCTGCGTGGGGTCGAGCCGACTGGCGCGGGCCACCAGCAACGCGATGTCGTCCCTGGGCCGGTCCGGCAGCATGGCCGCCATCACCGCCGCGCAGGTGTCCTCCGGGGTGCGGTCCGGCCCGGTCAGGGCATCGCGCAGGGCCTGAAGTCCGACGTCCAGGTCGCGGTCGCGTTCCTCGATCAGGCCGTCGGTGTAAAGCACCAGCCGGGAGCCGTCGGGCACGGTCAGTTCCGCACTCTCGAAGGGTAGGCCGGTGCCCAGTCCCAGGGGTGGGGAGACGGGCACCTGGGGGAAGTCCACGGTGCCGTCGGGATGGACGACCGCCGGTCCCGGATGGCCCGCGGTGGCGATGTCCAGCCGCCCGGAGACGCGGTCGTAGACGACATACAGGCAGGTCGCCCCCGTGAGTGCCAATTCGTCCTCCTTCCCGGCAGAGGCCTCGTCGGCGTCGATCTCGGCCACCAGCTCGTCCAGTCGGCCCAGCAGTTCCTCGGCGGGCATGTCCAGGCTGCAGAAGTTGAGAACAGTGGTGCGCAGCCGGCCCATGGTGGCCGCGGCGTGCAGGCCGTGGCCGACGACGTCTCCGACCACCAGTGCCACCCGGGCGCCGGACAGCGGGATGACGTCGAACCAGTCCCCGCCCACCCCGGACTGGGCGGGCAGGTAGCGGTAGGCCATGTCGAGGCCTGCCTGTTCGGGCAGGGCGCGGGGCAGCAGGCTGTGCTGCAGGGTGACGGCCATGGTGTGCTCGCGGGTGTAGCGGCGGGCGTTGTCGATGGACACCCCCGCTCGCGCGGCCAGCTCCTCGGCGAGGGACACGTCCTCGTCGTCGAACGGTGCGGAGCCCTTCGCCCGCCAGAACTCCGCCATGCCCAGCACCGCCCCGCGGGAGCGCAGCGGGACCACGAGCAGGGAGTGGATGCCGTGGTCGAGGATCCGCCGGGTTGGTTCGGGATTCTGGGCTTGCCAGTCGGCGTCGGTGTTCAAGTCCCTGACCAGGACGGGTCGGTCGCTGGCCATCGCTGCGGCGACGGGGTGGGTGGCGACGAACCGGGTCAGTTCGCCGACGGGGTGGAGTAGACCGTCCTTGTCCAGGCCCGCGACCGCGACCCGGCGCAGCTCGGCGGCGGTACCGGCGGACTCCTGGCCGTGCAGGATGGGGTCCAGCAGCTCGACGACGGCGACATCGGCGAAGCGGGGCACCGTCACTGCGGCCAGGTCCTCGGCGGTACGCCGCACATCAAGAGTGGTGCCGATGCGTACCCCGGCGTCGTGGAGCAGGCTCAGGCGTTCGCGTGCCACCTCGGCCCTGCCGGAGAGAGCCTGTAGTTCGGTGGTGTCCCGTAGCGTCGCTACACTGCCGCCCGGTGCGCGGGGTGGGGTGAGCCGTTTGTTGACGGCCAGAAGCCGGTCGGCGGCCAGGAACACTTCGTCGGTGGCCGGGCGATCGGAGGCCAGCAGCTCGGCGAGATCCTGCTCCAACCCCAGTTCCGTGATGCGGCGCCCCTCCGCGTCCGTCGGCAGGTCCAGCAGCCGCCGTGCCTCGTCATTGACCAGCACCAGGCGACCGTCACCACCGATGATCACCACGCCTTCCCGAACGGCGTGCAGGACCGCGTCGTGGTGCTCGTACATCCGGGTCATCTCGGCCGGGTCCAGGCCATGGGTCTGCCGCCGCAACCGGTGGCTCACCAGGCCCGACCCGCCCGCGGCGATGACCAGGGCCACAGCGGCGCCACCGAGCAGGACCGGGAGCTGCTGCTGCACGCGGCTCTGCACGCTCGCGACCCTGACGGGAACGGAGACGAGGGCGACAACCGAGCCGTCCGTGTCCCGGACGGGGACCGCCGAGATCACGGAGAGCCCCAGGGTCCCTTCGAAAGTTCTGGTGAACGCCTGGCCGGCCGCCGCAGGCGCGTAGGGGCCGATGACATGTTTCCCGATCTGACGCGGGTCACTGTGGGTGAGGGTGATCCCGTCCAGCCGGTACACAATGATGGCGTCGACGCCCGCGTCCTTCCGGGCCGCTTCGGCGCGTGGCTGCAGCACCGCGGTCGGGTTGCGGCTGTTCAGCGCCGCCACGATTCCAGGGGAGTTGGCGAACGTCTGTGCCGTGGCGAGCGTCGTGTGCCGGGCGGACGCCATGCTGTCGCGTCGGGCCTGCACCACGAGAGCCACCAGCGTGGCGGCCACGAGCAGCACCACGACCGCCAGCTGCAGCAGGAAGACCTGGCCGGCGACGCTGCGCACGCTCAGCAGAGACCGCAGGCGCGGCGGCGGACGCCGCACTTCTCTCCGGTGACTGGGCCGACCGTGCCTCCGTCGCCCCTGGCGGCCGAGACCCGGACGGGAGTTCCGACCCATTCCCGGCATTGCGCACATATCTTCTTTCTACGCCTCTGGGTCGATGGTCACGAGACCAGACCGCCCTCGGTCAGACTCATGCTCGACGGACTCGAAAGGCGAGGCCCCGACGTCGGCCTGCAGCGCCTGCTGAACGCGTCGTACGCGGTTGTCCGGGCAGGTGACTGCAAAGAGGGTGGCGCCCACTCCGACCATCGCCGCCTGGGCCGGGCCCGCGTCGTCTGCCCCCGTCGTGCTCCAAGCCTTCGCCGATGTCGGCGGGCGCCGCGGCGGCGGATGTCGAGTGTCGCGCAGTGGAACGAGCCGCCGCACGGCGCGTAGTGCAGTAGGCCGTACGGGATCGGTTCGAACCCCCACTGATCGAGCGCGCGCAGCATTCCGGTGTGGTGGCGCTCGGCGATCACCCGCTTCTCGTCGACCATGAGCACGTTCATGCTGAGCCATTTGCCGCACATCGAGGTGACCCTGAGCAGGCGGTCGTCGATCGGATCGGGCTCGGGGGCGACCAGGACGTCCCACGAGTCCAGGATGTCGGGCAGATGGCCGACGTCGATGTCGTCGATGTACTCGGGATTGACCAGGACCTTGCCGGGCGCGAGGGGAACGAACGTCGTGTCGATGTGCATGGGCGTGCGGCACCGGCTCTCGATCTCGTGGATCCGATAGCCGGGTCCGAGATGGCGACGCAGCCACTCGATGCCCATCCGATCGGTGACATTGCTGCGCGTGACGAACAGATCGCGACCGGCACGCACGAAATCCGCGGCATCGAAGACCGGCTCGAACCCGGTGAGGACGTAGCGCGTGGGCTCGCCGGGCCCGGGCGATAGGAGTGGGTCTCGAAGTACCGGCACGGCCAGGCCATCGGAGTCTCGATGATCTCGTCGCCGATCACGAGGAGGCTGTCCCGCGGACAGCTGTTGCAAAAACCGCGCGACGACCAGTTGGGGGTGCCGAAGCGCTGCCTGTGGTCGACCGGGTCCGGGCGCCTGACTGTGATGCCGAGGGACCGTAGAAGGGCGATGAACTGATCGAGCTCGTTCTGCGCAGGCTCGACCAGCGTGCGCGGATACCTGAAGCCGGCGACGAGGCCGTGCGCCCGCGCAGCCCAGGGTGGGATGTTGCAGGTCACGACCGGATGGCGGGAGGGGACCGTCGCCTCGGCCCTTTCGGGCATGTGCACCACGGTCATGCTCAGCCCCTTTCCTTCGGGCACGTCGCAAATCCCGGGTACCCGATACGTTTCGTGATCGCCCCCTGGCTCGGGAGGCGTTCACGGCGGGGCCTGACGTGTGGAGGTTTCCCCGGTGGGTACTCAGGCGCCAGGGCGCTACCGGCCCGTCGGGACCGTATGACGCGGAGGCCGAAGGGGCGATACGACTGCGTTCTGAGTGGTGAGACCGATGGGTGAGACGTTTCGGCTCGGACACATCGCCGGGATCCGTGTCGGCGTCCACTGGAGCGTCCTGGTCATCTTCCTGATCATCGCCGTGGGCCTGTCGGAGGGCCGACTGCCGGACGCCCACCCGGGACGGCCCGCCTGGCAGTACTGGCTGGTGGGCATCCTCACCGCCCTGGTGTTCTTCGGGTCGCTGCTGGCCCATGAGGTCGCCCACGCGGTCGTCGCCCGACGCAACGGCATGGAGGCGGACAGCATCACGCTGTGGCTGCTGGGCGGTGCTGCCCGGCTGAAGGACGAGGCGCCCAGCCCTGGTGCCGAGCTGCGGGTCGCGGGAGTGGGTCCGCTGGTCAGTCTGGTCCTCGGCATCGTGTTCGCGGTGCTGGCGGCCGTGCTGGTGGCACTGGGCCTGTCCGGCCTCACCGTCGAGGCGGTGGCGTGGCTGGCCGGGATCAACGTGCTGCTCGCCGTGTTCAACGCCCTCCCGGCCGCACCGCTCGACGGCGGCCGGCTGCTGCGGGCGTTCGTGTGGTGGCGTACGGGAAACCGGCTGCGGGCCACGACGGTCGCCACCACCGCCGGCCGTGTCCTGGGCTGGGTCCTCGTCGTGCTGGGCGTCTACCAGGTCCTCCTGGGCGCACTCGGCGGGCTATGGCTGGCGCTCATCGGCTGGTTCCTCATCGCCGCAGCGACGGTCGAAGGAGGGCAGGCACAGACGAAGGAAACGCTGAACCGGGTCCCCGTACGCCTGGCCATGACACCCGATCCGGTGTCCGCCTACGCCGGGCTGACCGTCGCGGAGCTGCTGCAGGGCCCCGCCTTCCGCTACCGGCACTCGGCTTTCCCTGTGGTGTCCGACGACGCGGCGCCGGTGGGACTGGTGACCGTCCACCGGGCCCAGGAGATCGCGGCACGGGACGGGGCGGATGCCACCGTCGCGGACGCCATGTTCCCCCTGGACGAGGTCGTCACCACCGGCCCCGGCGACCCGTTGGGCGGTCTGCTGCTCAAACTGGAGTCCTCGCCCGCGCGCCGCGCACTGGTGATGGAGCAGGGCCGGATGGTCGGAATCGTGTCCACGTCCGACATCAACCGAGTACTCACCTGGCTCACCTCGACGCCCTGGAACAGCGGCGTCGGCCACAGGCGCGGATACCCGACCTGATGACGGTCGAGCAGCACCGGGCGCACCACCATCCGGTTGGAGGACGGTGCGGCCCTGGACACCGCCGCTCTGATCGCGGGTGAAGCAGGTGGGTGACGACTACACCGTGCTGCTCGCCGACTGAAGACCGCGTCAGGCTTGGGGACCCGGCGTCGGCCGGCCGTGTCCCCACCAGGCATGGCTCGGGATACCCCGCGTTCTGTGCGTCCGGCATACCGGGAGTTCAGCGGTGCGGATCCTCGATGATCGTGCAGACCGTGACGGGCGGCTCTCCGCCGGTGCGGTCGTCGGCCCGCTGCCGGGTGTCGGTGAGGGTCTCGCGCAGCGCCGCCGGCTCGGCGACGGTGGCGTCGATCTCGGCGATGCGGGCGTCGAGCAGGTCCCGGACGGTGGCGCAAGGTGCGATGCCGCCGTCGCGGATGCCCAGCACGTCGCGGATGTTGTCCAGGTGGAGGCCGAGAGTGCGGGCACGTCGGATGAAGGTCAGCAGCTCGACGTCGTGCTCGGTGCAGAGCCGGCAGCCGACCGCACTGCGCTCGGCGGCGGGCAGCAACCCCTTGGCCTCGTACAACCGCACCGCTTTGCGCGTGCCCCCGGCAGGCTGGGCGACCTGCCCGATGGTCAGTCCCGAGAGCGCCATGGCCGCAATCTCCTCCTTCCCATTGTTGACCTTGTCCTTGGGCCCGGGTTCTGGCGTCGTAGGCGTACGGGAGGAATCACGATGATGGTGGATTCCCCCGTGCCACCGGGGCGCGGCCGTGACGAGGGGCCGGTGTGGGGCTGTCCGGCCTCGTCGAGTAGGCCGCCCGGTGCCAGGACGGCGCCCCGGAGAATGGGCGGGCCGACCGCGCTCGGGTAGGGAAGGGGCTGGGCTGGTGCGCGGGCGCGGGCTGTGTCCCTCCCGCGCAGTGCACAGTGTTTCCGCAGGCGGAAGAATGAGGAGTGCGGGGTCTGCCTGCTGGCCTGTGGCCTGACGCACCTGGGAGGGCCGATGACCCGGCACCGTTCCAACCGGCCCGGGAGTGCCGACGACTTGCTGACCGAACTCGGTCGGCTCGCCACAAAGGCGTTGGAGCATGCGGAGCTGCAGCGGGCGCGGGTCGAGCTGGCCGAGGCCCTGCAACGCGAACTGCTCCCGGGCTCCCTGCCCGAACTGCCGGGGCTGCGGAATGCCGCGCGTTACGCGCCGGCCCGTTCCGGTCTGGCCGTCGGCGGAGACTGGTACGACGGCTTCCGGCTGCCGGACGGGTCGCTGGCGTTCTCGATCGGCGACGTCCAGGGGCACGACGTCGAGGCGGCGAGCTTCATGGGGCAGGTGCGTATCGCCCTGCGCGCGGTGGCCGCCTTCACCTCCGACCCGGGCGAGGTGCTGAGCCGCGCCAACGACCTGCTCACGTCGATGAACTGCACGCTCTTCGCGACCTGCAGCTTCGTCCGCTTCGCCCCGGTCACCGGGGAGCTGCTCGGCGCGCGTGCCGGACATCTTCCGGCAGTCTGGGCGAGCACCGACGGGTGCGGTGGTGTCACCGAGGACGAGGGGGGCCCGCCGCTCGGTGTCGTGCCCGGCCACACGTACCCCGTCACCTGCTGGCCGCTGCCGGCGCCGGGGGCGTTGGTCCTGGTCACGGATGGTGTGGTGGAGGGGCCGACGTTCCCGGTCGAGGACGGGCTGCGGCAGGTGGTGGAGTTGGTCCGGGCCGGGGCGGGCGGCGACCCGGACGAGCTGGCCGCCGAGGTCCTCAAGGTGGCCGACCTGACCGGGCACACCGACGACGCGGCGGTGCTGGTCCTCAGCCAGGACGGGTGACGGCCGGGGCGCCGTACCGCGTGTCACGGCCGCTTCGCAGGCCGACCGGTGTCCGAGGGCCGACGATGGCCGCTGTGGTGCGCTTTGAGGATCTTCGGCGTCCGGCCGCGACGGGTCTGGCGATTCTGGCTGTCGCCGCCGCCTACTACACGACCGGGCGGCTCGGGCTGCTGGCCGAGGTCGTCGTCGGGGGCGCGCACATCACGCCGCTGTGGCCGCCGACCGGGGTGGCCCTGGCCTGCCTTCTCATCCTCGGGCTGCGCATCTGGCCGGGGATCGCCCTCGGCGCGTTCCTCGTCGTGGTGGCGATCGGGTCGTTGACGTTGACCCCCTCCTCCCTCGCGATCACCGCAGGCAACACCGCGGGCCCGCTAGCCGCCTGCCTGCTGCTGCGACGGGTGGGCTTCCGGACTGAGCTCGACCGGCTCAAGGACGGCCTGGCGCTGGTGTTCCTGGGCGCCGCCGGGATGCTGGTCAGCTCGGGGACCGGGGCTGTGACCCTGTTGCTGGACGGTGGGCTGCCCCCGCACGGCTTCTGGGCCGCGTGGTCGGCGTGGTGGACAGGGGACGTGATGGGGGTGGTCGTGATCACCCCGCTGCTGCTGAGTCTCCGCATGGCCCGGCCGGCCTGGGGAGCGGTGCCGCATGCGTGGGCGGAGCAGGTGGTGCTGCTGGCCGCCACCGCGGTTGTCGCGGTCGTCGTCACCCGCAGTTCGCTGGACTTGTTGTTCTTGGTCTTCCCGCTGCTGATCTGGGCGGCGCTGCGTTTCCAGCTGGCGGCGACTGCGCCGTGCGTGCTGGTGCTGTCGGTGCTCGCCGTGGTGGCGGCGACCGGCCACCACGGGCCGTTCAAGGACCATGGCATCCTCGGGATCATGGTCACCCTGCAGGCGCTGAACGGGGCAGCGGCGCTGACCACCCTGCTGCTGGCGGCGGTCGTCGCCCAGCGTGAGAACACCTACCAGAAGATCGAGCAGGCCTGCGCCGCCCTCTCCGAGGTGGTCGCCCACCTTTCTCCGACACAGCCGCGGTCCTCCCCGCCGGGTTCGGCGGAAGAGACGACATGACACCTCACGGCTCGCGGCCACGTGGGCTCCCGGGTGCGCCGCCACAGTTGCCTTCGCCGGCGGCGGCTGAACCAGGGTTCAGCGGGGCGGGCGGCCGCGCGTCCGCCGGATTGGTTGGCCACCGCGCCAGTCGTTGTCCGGTGGTGGTCCCATGTCAGTGCCGTGGCCGACAGGCCGGACACCCCTGAGCCGGGGCCCTGCGCTCATGACGCCGGGACAAGGTGGCCGGTGCAGGAGCGCGTGCCGACGGACTTGGTGCCGTCCGGACATACGACGTTCTCCCAGCTCGTGTCCGAGAGGTCGGCCCCGTCCAGTCGTGCCCCGCGCAGTGTGGTGCCGGACAGGGTGGCACCTGCCAGATCCGCGTCGCGCAGATCCGCGTCGGCGAAGTCGACGTTGGTGAGGGCCACCGAGCGCAGTTTCGCGCCCCGGAGCCTCGACCCCTCGAAACTGACGTTGGTGAGCAGGCTCTTGTCGAGCACGGCCTTGCCGAGGTCGGCACCGCGCAGGTCAACCTCGCCGAGAGTGGCGGAAGCAAGCCGGGCGCGACGCAGATCCGCGTCACGCAGGTCCACGCTCTCCAGGGACACCTCGGTCAGCCGCGCCCCGAAGAGGTTGCCCCGGCTCAGGTTCGCCTCGGAGACCGAGCCCGTCAGCTCCGAGCCCTGCAGATTGACGCACCGGAGCGTCTTCTGCCACAGCTCGACCCCCGCGACGGCACGGCCCGAGAGGTCCTTGCCCGCTCCGTCAGGACAGGTCCGTCCGTGCTCACCCTGCCCGCAGCCGACCGCGAAGGCGACGGGCAGGGCGAGCACGGTCGCACACAGCCGCAGACGAATCACACACATCTTCACGATCCACTCCTGGCGCACTCATGGCGGTGCAGGCGCGTGCACCCGAGCCGATACCCGAGCGGACGACGATCAGTCTCACCCATGGTGCAGCCCGCCGCCGGAGTCACCTCGTGTACACGCGGGAGGCCGGCGGGAATGCAGCCGGTACGACGATGTACAGGCCCGTTGCGGGCCTCGTCGTCGAGGGCGCCGCACCGGCCCGCCGCGTCCTGGGCACCGGCAGCATGGAATGCCGTGCAGGCCGAGGCGGGTTGCCCTCAGAGCTACGGGTCGGCGAGAGCCCACTCGCCCGGAGCGGGCGAAGATCCCGCGTGTGGATCAGGGAGCGATGAGATGCCCGAGACCCACAAGCCGCGGCGCCTGGTTCCCCCGCTGGAAGTGGAGTTGGTCGGCGGTGGCCGCTGGTCCCTGGCCGAGCAGCGGCCCGCACGATTCACCTGCGTCTTCTTCTACTGCGGCCAGCACTACCCGGACTGCGGCAGTTACCTCAGGCAACTCGACGGACTGCTCGACGAGCTCGCCCGGGTCGGAGTCACCTCGGTCATCGCCGCCAGCGGCGATGACGAGGAGCATGCCGGCCGGTCGGTCAGGGAATGCGGGCTGGAGTGTCTGCCGGTCGGCTACGGCCAGTCGGTGGCCTCGATGCGAGAGTGGGCACGGTTCGTCTCCAGGGCTGTCAAGGACGGCGAACCCGAGCCGCTCGGCGAGCCGGGGTTCTTCCTCGTCCGTTCCGACGGAACCCTCTACGCCGCCGCACTGATCACCATGCCTTTACGGCCATCTCATCCGGTGAGCCCCAGCTCCTTGGCAGCACGTCTGTGGGGCGACTTCTGACCGCCTCGCCGAAGAGCACGACCCCGAACGGACAGGACGGAGGCCGCCGGCCTGTCCTCAGGGATGTTGATCTGCTCGTCGCCGAGGGTGGTGAGCGGTGGCCTCCTGGGCCTGGTCGGCGCGGTCCCTGGTGGAGTCGGTGGGCGGGCAACAGTCGGCGCGGCCGGCGCGGCGGTGGTGTGCGAGGGCGGTCACGGCACCGGCGAGGAGCACGAACGCGGCGGCGATCACCCAAGGGCTGGACAGCCAGGCGCCGGTCCCGGCGAGGACACCCGTGGCGACCAGAGCGGGTGCGGCGCAGCAGACGATCATCAGGAGGGCGGCGCCGATCCCGGCCAGGGCGGTGCGGCCGCCGGATGTGCCGGGTTCACGGCGCGGGGCGGTGGGCATGGTGAGCCTCGTGCTTCAGGTCTGGCTGTCGGGGATGCGGCGGCAGCACGCCAGGGCGGCGGCGTTGTCGGCGGCCAGCGACCGGGCCAGGTGGACCAGTTCGGCCACGCGCGGGTCGTCGGCGGAGTAGCGCAGTTTGCGGCCGTCGCGGCGGGCGGTGACGTAGCCGCAGTCGACGAGGCAGGACAGGTGCACCGACACGCGCGGCTGGGAGATCCCGGCGTGTGCCACGCAGTCGGCGGAGGTGCGCTCCCCGGCCAGGATGAACTCCAGCAGCCTCAGGCGAGTGGGGTCCGAAAGGGCGCGGAAGAACCGGGCCGTGGTGTCCAGGTGTGTGCACGCGGCAGCCGCGGTCTCCGGCACCGCAGGGGCAGGACCTGAGGGCATGGAAAGGTCTCCTCGACTGGAACTATTCGCCTATCCGAATACTATGGAGGAGTTGACCTATTCGGCAAGGCGTATAGCAGTCGTTCAGACCCCTGGGCCCAGACAGCGGAGGCTCCACCGTGACCTCGACGGATTGCGGAATTGACCTGGCGATCATCGGCTCCGGCTCGGCGGCCTTCGCCGCCGCCATCTCCGCCACCAACCAGGGCAAGCGGGCGGTGATGATCGAGCGGGGCACCACTGGCGGCACCTGCGTGAACACAGGCTGCGTGCCCTCCAAGGCGCTGTTGGCCGCAGCGGACGCCCGGCACACTGCCGTGGCCGCCGGACGGTTCCCCGGCCTGGAGTCGGCCCGGCTGCCGGTGGGCTTTGCGGAACTGATCGGCGGCAAGGACGCCCTGGTCGACCAGATGCGGTCCGAGAAGTACCTGGACCTGGCGGACGACTACGGCTTCGAGCTGGTCCACGGCACCGCCGCGTTCACCGGGAACGGCGACGGCCCCGCCCTGGACGTGGCGCTCGAGGACGGCGGCAGCCGGCGGATCGAGGCCGCCCACTACCTCATCGCCACCGGCTCCGCCCCCTGGGCGCCGCGCATCGACGGGCTGGCGGAGGCCGGCTACCTGACCTCCACCACGGCGATGGAGCTCGCCGCCCTGCCGGAGTCATTGCTCGTGGTCGGCGGTAACGCCGTCGGCCTGGAGCAGGCCCAGCTCTTCGCTCGCCTCGGCGCCCAGGTCACCGTGATCGAGGCCCTGGACAGGCTGGCCCCGTTCGAGGAGCCGGAGGTCTCCGCCGCCATCAAGGCCGTCTTCGTCGACGAGGGCGTCGTCGTCCACACCGGCGCCACACTGACCGCCGTCCAGACCGACGACGGGCAGAAGACGGCGATCGTACGGACCGCCGACGGCGCGGAGAGCGCACTGAGCGTCGGGCAGATCCTGGTCGCCACAGGCCGTCGCCCCGTCACCGCCGGACTGGGCCTGGAACAGGTCGGTGTGAAGACCGGCACGCGCGCCGAGGTGGTGGTGGACGAGCACCTGCGCACCGGCAACCCGAGGATCTGGGCCGCGGGCGACGTCACCGGCAGCCCGCAGTTCGTCTACGTGGCCGCGGCCCAGGGCACCCTGGTCGCCGACAACGCCCTGAACGGCGCGGACCGCACCTTGAACTACAGCGCGCTGCCCCGGGTCACCTTCACCAGCCCGTCCATCGCCGCTGTCGGGATGACCGACGCCCAGGCCGTCGGGGCGGGCCTGCGCTGCGACTGCCGCACCCTGGACCTGGCATACGTACCGCGGGCGCTGGTCACCCGCGACACTCGCGGCCTGGTCAAGATCGTGGCAGAGGCGGACTCCGGCCGCCTGCTCGGCGTACACGCCGTCGCCGAGGGCGCCGGCGAGCTCATCACGGCCGCCACCTACGCCCTCACCGCCGGATTCACGGTCGACCAGCTCGCACACACCTGGGCGCCGTACCTGACCATGGCCGAGGCGCTGAAACTTGCCGCCCAGACCTACACCGCCGATGTCGCCAAGCTCTCCTGCTGCGCGGGCTGAACGAAGGAGAAGAAGGAAAGGAGAAGAAGGAGAAGAAGGAGAAGAAGGAAAGGAGAAGAAGGAGAAGAAGGAGGGGAGAGGGGATGGCCGTGCGTACGAACCTGTCCAGGCCGATGACGGTCGGTGAGCTGTCGCGCCGCACCGGCGTGCCGGTCAGGACGCTGCGCGAGCACACCGACCTCGGCCTGATCCACACGCTCGGCCGCAGCCCGGCGAACTACCGGCTGTACACCACCGACGCGCTACTGACCGGCGCCCGGCGAGGTGCTGAGGGCCCACGGAGGGGAGAGCGACTGGCGGAGCCGCTGCGCCGCTCGCGGGAGCGCCTCGAGCTGGGGGTGCCCCCTCTGGGATCGCCGCCCAGCAGGAGACACTGCGCTGGATCGAGGAATTCGAGGCCGCGCACCACGCGGACCCGGCCGACGACGAACGGTGCTTCGTCGGCGACCCTCGCTGCGGCACGCGGGCTTGACCCTCACCCCGGGGGCAGACCCTACGGTCCCAGGCATCGGTGCCCGGCGTGCAGCTCTCGCTGCTGCGCCCCCTGCAGGCCCTCCTCGTCTCCGGCGAGCCGGTCACCGTCGCGCAACTCGCCACCCGGGCCGGGCGCAGCGCGGAGGAAATCCGTGGCGCGCCGGCGACCATGCCCGACACGGAGTACGACACCGAGGGCCGCATCATCGGCTACGGCCTCACCTTCCATCCCACCCCACACCGCTACGAGACCCACGCCCGCACCTTCTACACCTGGTGCGCGCTGGACACCGTGGTCTTCCAGGCCATCCTCGGCGAGAGCGCCCAGGTGACCTCCCCCTGCCGCGCCACCGGCGAACCGGTCCGCCTGACCGCGACCCCGGACGGCCCGACCGACCTGCAGCCCACCACGGCGGTCGTCTCCCTGGTCGCCCCCGATGCCCGGGCCTCGGTGCGCTCCTTCTTCTGCCGAGGCCGCGAAGGACTGGCTCGGCGAACACCCCGCCGCGCGCGTCCTGCCCGTCGCCGACGCCTACGAGGCCGGGCGCCCCTTGATCGACCAGATCACCGCCACGGGAGCGGCCGACTGCTGCTGAGCCTCCACGACCGCCCTGCCGGGTCGGCTTCTTCTCGCGCGTGCCTTCGACGACGACGCCGTTCCAGAAGGCGACGTGGTTCTTGATGCGGCGGGCGAGCGGGGTGGGGTGCGGGTAGTACCAGCCCGCGTTCGGGTTCACCTCGCCGTCCACCGTGAGGGTGTAGTAGCGGGCGACGCCCTTCCACGGGCACAGGGACTTGCTCCTGCTCTCGGTGAAGTACTCCTGCTCGAGGGACTCGGGCGGGAAGTAGTCGTTGCCCTCGACCCGCTTGGTGCGGGTTCGCACGAACGAGGAACCCGGTGAGGGGTTCGTGCCTTCCCTGGGGCCGGGGTGATCCAGGTTCGGCCCCGGTCCGGCTCCTCGCCGTACCGTCAGCCGGCCCGCTTCTCCTTGCCCATGGCCGCGGCGACGGACGAGTAGGCCGCTCCGAGGAGCAGACCGAAGACGAGGTGGCCGCCGAAGCTGGAGCTCGTCACGTCGTTCCACTCGAAGACCGGCATGCCCATGTTCGCCGGCATGATCCACAGGGCGCCGACGACCCACCAGACCACCCCGTAGGCCAGGCCGAGGATGATGGCCGGCATCATGCGGGTCGCCCACTGGCCCAGCAGGGCGCCGAAGACGATTCCTGCGGAGAGCGAGATGCCGAGGTGGATCAGCCAGCCCGCGAAGGCGCTGTCGGAGCCGAGGAGCCCGGCCACCATCTTGATCATCGCCGTGTCCATCATCGGCTTGGACACCGACATCCAGATGCCGAAGCCGACGCCGCCGACCAAGCCGGCCACGGCGCCCCAGGCCGCGTGTACGGGAATGGCCGCCGTGCGCGGGGAAACTTGCAGTGTGGTCGCCATGTCGTCGTTCTCCTTACGAAGTTCTGGTCCACGAAGTTCTGGTCCACTCGGGGACCCCTTCAGCTCCGACGCTAGGGACGGCGTACGCCCAGGAATGTGACCGCGCTTACACTTCGCGGTCCCGATCCGGTGACATGCCCACCGCCGAGTCGGGCCGGTGGCCGCTCTGCCACAGCGACGCCTGGCGCGGACGCTTCGGACTGTCCAGCGAGTCTGTAAGCGCTGTCACAGAACCCCGGCCCGCACGGGGCCTACCGTCCTTGACGCAGCCCTTCGCGACCATCTCCGGAGGAGGAGCCCATGACGTCTCAGCCCCCCGTCGCCCGCAACTCCCACCCGCAGGAGCCGGTGCCCCCACCTGCCATCGCCGACGCGACGCCACTCGTCAGCGCTCCCGGTCTCGCCGCCGACGAGATCCAGTCCCGCTACTGTCTGACCGAGGGCGCCGGCGCCCTGGCACATCCGCCCTGGGGTGCGGCGCCGCCGCCATGGGCTCCCGGACGGCGTGAGGAGACGGCCAGGATGATCGATGACGCGATCGGGGAACGGACATGGTGTCTGTCCGAGGTCGACATCTTCCGCGACCTGACCGAGCGGGAGATGGACACCATCGCCGCCGCGGCGCCGATGAAGACGTACACAGCCGGGGAGATGCTCTACGCCCCTCAGCAGCCGTGCGAGGTGCTGTTCATTCTCAAGCGCGGCCGGGTGCGCGTCTTCCGGGTCTCTGCGGACGGCCGCGCGCTGACCTGTGCCATCCTCGCCCCCGGCACGATCTTCGGGGAGATGCTGCTGCTCGGGCAGCGGATGTACGGCAATTTCGCCGAGGCCCTCGACGATGTCACCGTCTGCGTGATGCACCGTGCCGACGTGGACCGGTTCCTGCTGTCGGACGCCCGCATCGCCACCCGCATCACCGAGACCCTCGGCCGCCGCCTGGCCGACCTCGAACAGCGCCTGTCCGACAGCGTCTTCAAGTCCGTCCCCCAGCGCATCGCCACGACGTTGCTCACCCTGGTGCCCGAGCGCGAGCCTTCGGCCCTGCCCCTGCGGCCCGGGGCGAGGCATCCGCAGGTGGCTCTCACCCATGAGCAACTCGCCGCACTGGTCGGCACGTCCCGGGAGACCGCCACCAAGGTGCTGCACCAGTTCGCCGACCGGGGGCTGATCCGCCTGGCTCGCGGCCGCGTCACCGTGCTGAAGACGGAGCAGCTGCGTGACGAGACCGGCTGACCGCCCGGCGGGTCGCCGCGGGCGGACGGACCGGAAGGGCTGGGGGCTGAACTGAACGAAGAGGACTGGCGCCGTTTCCTCGGCGGATACCACGACGCCCGCCCCGGCATCACCGAACGCTTCTTCGGGCTCGTGGACGAGTCGCCCTACGCGTGGCTGGCCGAGCCGCTTCGCCCGGTCACCGGGACCGTGCTGGACCTGGCCTGCGGCTCCGCTCCCCTGCGCGCGCGGCTTCCGGACGCCCGGTGGATCGGCGTCGACGCCTCCGCCGGCGAACTCGCCGCGGCCGCCCGGCTCGGCCGGGGCCCGGTGGTGCGGGCGGACGCCACCGCCCTGCCCCTGCGCTCGGCCTCGGCCGACGCGGTCTGCGCCTCCATGTGCCTGCCCGTCCTCACCCCCCTGCCCCAGGTCCTGGGAGAGGTCCGGCGCGTCCTGCGTCCCGGTGGCACGCTCGCCGCGCTCGTGCCCGCCCAGTCCGGCCTCTCGGCGTCCGGGGCTCTCGCGTGGGCCCGGGTGATGTACGCACTCCGGGCCATGCGCCAGCCGTGGCCCAACCCTCGGGCGCGTGACGGCCTGGCGGAGCTGTTGCGCGGCGCGGGCTTCCGCGTCCGCTCCGACCAGCGCCGCGTCTTCGCCCTCCGCCTCGACACCCCCGACGCCGTGGCACTCCTGGTCGACGGGCTCTATCTGCCCCGCCTCAGCAAGCGCCGGGCCCAGGCCGCCAAGCAGGCCTTGGCCGCCTGGGCGAGCTCCGGCCGTCGCCTCGAGCTGCCGCTGCGCCGAGTCGTCGCCGAGAGCTTCGCCGTATCCGGTGGGCGCGAGGGGGACAGGCCCCGGGCATGAGTTTCTCGCCAGTCGGCCGTGCGGGTGGGGTGGCGGGCGCCCGTGGAGCAGTGCGTTGAGTCCGCACACACCGAAGTTGTCGATATTTTTCGTTTTGCTGGAGATACGTGTGGTACGTGGGTGAAGAATTGTTGCTCTTATTGCCCATGTGGTTTAAGGGGCAGGAGCGACATCACCTCACCTGAGGGGACCGCTATGAACAAGGGCAGGAAGCGCAGGGGGGTCGTGGGCCTGACGCTGGGAGCCACCGTCCTGACGTCGGTGGCGGTGACCGGGGCCGGCCCGAGCGGGATCGGTCAGGCCCCGGGCCTGCCACACCCGGGGCAGGGGACCCAGCAGGCGATGCGTGCCTACTCGAACGACGACAACCTTCGTTTCACGGAGACCGCACTGCGCCGGGACACCAGAACCAACCGTGCGACTGTGCAGGTCCAGCTCCTCCGGACGGCCGCCACGAGGGTTGATCCTGACGCCGGTGTCGCTGTCGTGGGCGACCGGGGGCAATTCCGCTGGAACGCGGCAACAGGCCGTTCCAACACATGCCCCCTCACTGTTGAGGGGGGCCCTGTCTCCACCGACCAGTCGGTAACCTGGAGCGTCGAACTGAGCGTGCCGCTGAGGCCGGCCAGACAGGGCAGGCAGCAAGAGTGCTCCGAGCCTTTTGAACTCCAGGTGACGGCGGAGCCCCTACGTAACAGTCGCGGGAATGTCGTCCGCGACCGGAACAACAACATCATCTTTGTTCAAAGTATCGAAGCGGTCGGTTGAGTGCGGCAGGTGAACCGGGCGGCAGCATGTTGCACCCTGAAGTTGCTGGTCGCGGGGCTGGTGTGAGAGTTCTCCTCCACGCCCTGCTGCCGGTCCCACCCGGCGGCGACGAGGCATGACCGGGCGCCCTGTCACGAGGGGATCCTGAACCGTACCCGGACGACCTTGCCGTCGTGCCCGTGCGCCGGTTCCGCGCTGACGTCGCCGCCGTACGTGCCCGCCAGCTCGGCCACCATGCGCAACCCCGCCCCCGGGTCGTCGGGGGTGAGGTCCGGCAGGCGCGGGTCGGTGTCCACGACCGTGATCACCAGTTGCCCGGCGTCGAGGGCCGTGCCCACGTCCATCACCGGGGAGCGGGTGGCGTGCCGCAGCACGTTGGTGACGAGCTCGCTGACCACGAGCACCGCTGTGTCGGCGAAGGCGGAGCGGGCCGGGACACCAGCCGTGGAGAGGGCCTCGGTCACCGTCTCCCTCGCTTGTGCCACGGCGTTCGGGCCCACGGGGAGGGAGACGGTGCGGTGGCGGACGGCCGACGGTGTGGATCCGACGGCGGCGTGCCTGCCCCAGCGCCATGGCAGCCGGAACCGGTGTGTGTTCATCACGGCTCCCTCCGGACTGGGTGCGGTGTCTTCAGGAGGCCGTCCCCTCGGCTTGGGACGCGCACTGGTGGGGCGGACACGACCTGGCGGTGCCCGGACACCCGGGTCGGTCCCGCCCTCTCGCTTCGGTCAGTGGGAACCGCATCCCGGTGGCCTCCTTGCCGGTGCGATCGTCGTGCCCGTCGTAGCCCTCGAACCGGTCGGCTTCGATGCTGTCCGTGCTCTCCGGCATGAGCGTCGGCGTCCTGCGGGACGGCGACGACTCGCGGGAGGAGGTGGCGGGGCATACGTCACCCCGCCTCGTCGCGCAGCCTGTCCGGGTCCAGGAGCGTGATGTGACCGCGCTCGAGGCGTATCACCCCGAGATCGGCGAAGTGGTCGAGGACTTTGGTGACCGACTCGCGGGCGGTGCCCACGAGCGCGGCCAGCTGATCGTGGGTGACGGCGAGCTGCCGCTCCGGAGCGTCCGCTGCCGGCGGGCCGATGGCCGGCCCGGCCGTGAGGGTGAGCAGCGTGGTGGCGACGCGCTGCCGTATGGACTTGAAGACGCTGTCGGACAGCCGCTGTTCGAGGTCGGCCAGGCGGCGGCCGAGGATCTCGGCGATCCGGGTGGCTATGCGGGCGTCCGACAGCAGCAGCCGGTCCACGTCGGTGCGGTGCATCACGCAGACGGTGACGTCGTCGAGGGCCTCCGCGAAGTCGTCGTACATCCGCTGCCCCAGCAGCAGCATCTCGCCGAACACCGTGCCTGGGGTGAGGATCGCGCAGGTCAGGGCACGACCCTTCGATGAGATCCGGAAGATGCGCACGCGGCCGTGCTTGAGGATGAACAGCACCTGGCACGGCTCCTGCGGGGTGTAGAGCAGTTCGCCGGCGGCGTAGGTCCTGATCGGGGCGGCGTTCGCGATGGCCGTCATCTCCGCCTCGTCGAGGTCGCGGAAGACATCGACCTCGGACAGGCACCAGGTCGCCCCGGAAACCCGGTCGGGTCCCCTGCCGCCGCCGGGCTCGGGGCCGCGCGGCGGCAGGGCGGCCGGGGCCGGGTCGGACTCTGTCGTGGCACCGGTGCCGGTGGGCGGCGGGAGGCGCGACGGAGCGCCGACCCCGGCGGCGTCCCGTCCGGCGTCCGGGGAAGTGAGGCGGAAGGAGCGCTTCATGGTGAGGCCCCATCGCCGTCGTCATGGTGCGTCGCCCGGTGGGCGCGGGCCGGGCCTGGCAGCGGGCAGTGGGCCAGGCGACCGCCGAAGCCTCGCCGGAATGCCCCGGTGGCGTGGGGGACGGGCACGCCGACCCTGGTGGGCGTCAGCGACGGCACGACGGTCACCTCCCTCGCCCACGTTAAGACGCCGGACCCGACACCGCAGACTGGATCACCATCCACGCCGGACAGAGCGCGTGCGGGAGGCGCGGTCGTCACCTGGTGGGGTGAGGCGTGAAGCCTGAGCGGCAATTCCACGCTAGGGGCGAGGGTGGCGCCGGTATGTGACGGCGCTTACGTTTCTCCGCGCCCCCCTCGCCGCACACTGGCCTCGCTGCCCGCCGACCGGGGGCGGTCCTGAGCCTTGGGGCATGGAGATCTTCTACGTCCTTCCCGACTACTGCAGCCAATACCCCAAACCCTGCATGGGCGGGTGGGGGAATCGGCAGCTCACCGTGACCCCGAACGGCGATGTCCTGCCCTGCCCGGCCGCGGGCGCCCTGCCCCTGCCACGCGCAAGCGTGCACGAGGACTCCCTGGCGCGGATATGGGCCGACTCTCCGGTGTTCCGGCGTTGACGTGGCACAGACTGGATGCCGGAGCCGTGCCGAAGCTGCCGGCGCCGCGAGATCGACTTCGGCGAGTGTCGCTGCCAGGCCTTCCAGCTCACCGGCGACGCGGCGCGCACCGACCCGGTCTGCTGTCTCTCTCCCGACCACGACATCGTGGCCGAGCGGGTGCGGGCCGCGGGCGGGGAGACCGGGATCGGTGACGGCGTACTCACGCGACTACTTCCGGGTGTTGATCGTGCTCGGCACGGTGCCGTTCAGCCTCCGCCGCGCCCTGCAGATCGCTCTTATGTTCGGACTGTGGGACGGGGTGATGCCGCTGATCGGCCTGTTGCTCGGCCACCACATCGGCCAGGCGATCGCCCCGATCGCCGGCTACGCGGGCTCGGCCGCCCTGGGCGGAAACGGCTTGTACCTCGTCATCCGGGCCGTACGCAACCCACAGCCTCCCGACGAGATCGACGACCCGTGCGTGACCATCTTCGGTATCCCGCTCTCCCTGAGCCTGGACAACCTCGTCGGCGGCGCCGGCCTCGGACTGCTCGGATTCGCCTCCTGGGTTCCCGCTCTTGTGTTCGGTGCCACTACCGCGGTGACGTCGTTGATCGGATTGCACATCGGGAGATCGCCGGACGCTTCATCCGCATCCGCTCCGACCTCCTGAGCGACGTCGCTCTCGTGCTCGCGGCCACCGCCCTGCTCATCCTGTCCGGATGACGCGTCCTTCAGCGCCGCCTACGTCGCGCCATGTCTCTGTGCGGTAACAAAGAGTGGCCATCGTCCTCTTCGGAGACCGCTCAGTGCCCATCCCGCCGGGCAATGGCATGGCGCCTACCTCAATTGAGGTAGGCGCCTTTCGTTCGATCGAAGGGTCTCAACTTCGCTCGCGCGTACGGTGATTGAGGCCCGGTCCCTCTCCTACCGTCGGTGGGGCGGTTGGAAAACCGCGGATCTCCCGCACCCCACCTCGGAAGGACCCTTCTGGTGCCTCGCCCGCTCTCCCGTACGGCCCGTGTACTCGACCGGCTGAACCGTAGCGGACGCCGCAGGCTGGCGGTCGCGACCGTGGCCGGTGTTCTGGCCGGCGGCATCGCCGTCCCCGTCGTCGCCTCCGGTTTCGGTATGGAGGCCGGCGCCGCCGCGGCGACCCAGCCGCAGATCTCCAAGCCGGCCGCCTCCAAGACCGGCCCCGCCCCGACCGTGCGGGTGAACCAGGTCGGCTACCAGACCGAGAGCCCCAAGAAGGGCACGTTCGTGACCAAGGCCAAGAAGCCGCTGGCCTGGTCCCTCAAGGACGTGAGCGGCAAGGAGGTGGCCCACGGGATGACCACACCCGCCGGGGTGGACAAGT
The DNA here is from genome assembly GCF_001509475.1 of Streptomyces regalis. Lineage (GTDB taxonomy): Bacteria > Actinomycetota > Actinomycetes > Streptomycetales > Streptomycetaceae > Streptomyces > Streptomyces regalis. The sequence goes on along the minus strand of NZ_LLZG01000153.1, from coordinate 42,661 downwards.
CCGCCGGCGAGAACGTCCACACCTTCGACTTCAGCGACGTCACCGAGAGCGGTCAGGGCTACACCGTCACCGTCGACGGCCAGAAGAGCGAGCCGTTCACCATCGCCGACGACCTCTACTCGCAGCTGCGCACCGATTCGCTCGCGTACTTCTACCACAACCGCAGCGGCGCCGAGATCGACGCCGACCTCGTCGGCAAGGAGTACGCCCGCCCCGCCGGCCACGTCGACGGCGCGGCGTCCAGCGACGAGAAGGTGCCTTGCCAGCCGAAGGTCTGCGACTACACGCTTGACGTCAGCGGTGGCTGGTACGACGCGGGTGACTACGGAAAGTACGTCGTCAACGGCGGCATCTCCGCCGCCCAGCTGATGTCCAGCTACGAGCGCACCCAGCACGCGAAGGGCGCCGACGCCGACGCCCTCGGTGACGGCCGGCTCGTCGTGCCCGAGCAGGGCAACGGCGTCCCCGACATCCTGGACGAGGCCCGCTGGGAGATGGACTTCCTGCTGAAGATGCAGGTGCCCGCGGGCGAGAAGCTCGCCGGCATGGCGCACCACAAGATCCACGACGCCCAGTGGTCCGGCCTGCCGCTCAGGGCCGACAAGAGCGACGGCAAGCGCGAGCTGCACGCCCCGTCCACCGCGGCCACCCTCAACCTGGCCGCCACCGCCGCCCAGGCCGCCCGCCTCTTCGAGCCGCACGACAAGGAGTTCGCCGCCAAGTCCCTGAAGGCAGCGCGCGCCGCCTTTGACGCCGCGAAGGCCAACCCGGAGATGTACGCCGACCCTGGCGACGCCACCGGCGGCGGCGCCTACAGCGACTATGACGTCAAGGACGAGTTCTACTGGGCCGCGTCCGAGCTGTTCATCACCACCGGTGACAAGGAGTACCGCCACGAGGTGCTGAAGTCCCCGCTGCACAACGACAGCGAGGCGCTCTTCCCGGCCGGCGGCGTCTCCTGGCAGTCGGTCGGCGGGCTCGGTGCCCTGGACCTGGCCACCGTGCCGAACAAGCTGGGAGCGGCCGAGACCAAGGCCGTGCGCAAGACCGTCACCCAGGCCGCCGACCGCTATGCCGCCGACGCCCGCAAGGCCGCGTACGGCGTTCCGTACGCCCCCGGCGGCGGCTACCAGTGGGGCTCCAACGGCCAGGTGCTGAACAACATGGTCGTCCTCGCCACCGCCCACGACATCACCGGCGACACCAAGTACCGCGACGCGGTGACCAGCGGCATGGACTACATCCTCGGCCGCAATCCGATGGGCCTGTCGTACGTCACGGGCTACGGCGAGCGGTACGCGCACAACCAGCACCACCGCTTCTGGGCCAAGCAGAAGGACCCCCGGCTGCCGCAGCCTGCCCCCGGCGCTGTGGCAGGCGGTCCGAACTCGTCGATCGACGACCCGGTCGCCCAGACCAAGCTCAAGGGCAGCGCCCCGGCGAAGAGCTACATGGACGACATCGAGTCCTGGTCCACGAACGAGATCACCATCAACTGGAACGCCCCGCTGGCGTGGGTGGCCTCCTACCTGGACGACCAGGCCTGACGCGCCTGCCTGAGCAGGGCGATGGCATCCGCCTGGGGCCCGTGGCATCCGACTGCGACCACGGAACGATGAAGGTCCCGGCCGCTGGGCGGCCGGGACCTTCGCGTCAACAGATCAGCATCGGCGGAGGAGACGTACCCAGGACCAGGCTGACAGCGCCGTGCCGCAACCTGGTTTCAGCGCGTGGCAGCAGCCTGGAGTAGATCGCGAAGGCGCTGGGGCTGGGCCCCGCGCAGCAGTCCTGTCGGCGCCTGCGGTTCCGGTGCGCCGCCGCAACCGCTGCAGGTTGCGAGCGCCGTTTCGGGCACCGGCTCACCGTCGCCCAGCAGCACGAGGCCGGCGGTCGCGAACGTAGTTTCTCCGCTCCGGCGTCAGGTCGCCCGCCACATGCCGGTCGTGATGTCGCGCGTGAATCCGGTGTTCCGGCTGTGGGCCGGAGTGCTGATGGTGTACGCGGCCTTGCTGTGTCCGGCCGGTGTCGCACGTCCGGCCATGGCCATGCCGTCCGGCATGGAGGCGAATTGCGCGATGCCTGTCCGATGGGCCAGGAGCACTGCGCCCAGCCCGCGGCCCTGATGCCCATCGCCGCAGCTGGGGGCGGCCCGGCTCGGTGCCCTGCCCCAGTGCGGCCCGGATCCGCCGCCGGATCTGCACCGGCTGTGCGTGTCACGGACGTAGTCGTCTGCCTCGCGGAAATCGACTGATCCCCACCATGTCCGTTTTGGCGTTCCCGCGGGCGCGCCGCCCTCCTGATCCAGGAGAACCGACGCATGCCGTCGTCCCTTGCCCTGCTCGTCACCGGTGTCTCCACCGGTCCGCCCCCCTCCCCGGCCCGAGCCAAGTCGAAAGGCAACGGCGCGATCAACGCTGAGCGCGGGATCCCGACGACCGCGACTGGTAAGTGCATACTCACAGCAAGGGAATGACCGGTCGGCGAGGCAGTCATCAACCTGCAACCTGAGGCGCGGAGGCACTCACATGGCCACAGCGTGGCTGATGGTCATCGTCGCTGGACTGTTCGAGACCGGCTTCGCCGTGAGCCTCAGCCTGTCCGACGGCTTCACCCGGCTCTGGCCGACCATCGGGTTCTGCGTCTTCGCACCGGCCAGCTTCGGTCTGTTGACGCTTTCGCTGAAGAAGCTCGACGTCGGCCCCGCGTACGCGGCGTGGACAGGCCTCGGTGCGTCGGGAACGGCGATCTACGGCATGGCCTTCCTCGGCGATCTGGTCTCCCCGTTCAAGATCGTCTCTATCGCGTCGGTGATTGTGGGCACCATTGGTCTCCAGCTGTCCGGTTCCCGGACTGAGCCCGGGTCTCGCCCACCGCGAGCCTGACCAGCGTTCCAGCCCGCGGCCAGGCGGGGGTGTCAATGACGTACGGGAGTGCTGGCCGCCGCGCCTGTTCGACAGCAGGGTGCTCGTGCGGCCTCGAGCGGGCCGGTCGGCGTTGCCGGGCGGTCACGGGGTGCTCCCGCCTGGGGCGGAGTGCGGTACGAGGAGATGGATGGCGGCCGGCGAGGGGGTGCGCGGGGCCAGAAAGCAGCAGCGGGGACGGCTGCCTCTTGCGGGGTGCCCGAGGCCGGAGTGGTGTCCGACAGGCCGGGGCGGGCGCGGGTGATCACTGCCGAAATTCGCAGTCCTCTGCGCGGCGGTCATCGGTACATCTGCGGTCCCGGAAGGCCGATGGCGCCGGATGAGGAAGGTGGGTGAACAGCAGCAGGCTGGTCCAGACGTTCAGGCGCAGTCCGAGGATGTCGTGGGCCGGGCCGACGCGCATCAGCTCGATCCAGCCGCGGCCCGCGGTGTACGCGGCGACGTACGGCGCGAAGACCCGCCCCTATTGAGGCGGCGGCCCCTGCGGCCACGCTCGCCGCGTCCTGACCGACCGCCTGGACCACGTACGCGCCCAGCTCGCCGAACTCCTCACCCTCGAAACCCATCCTGGAGTCCGAATCGGCCGCGCCCTCGGACACCATCCAGCAGACCATTGCATCCGGAGCCGCTCGCTGGGGCGTCGACCGGAAACTCACCCCATTCACGTGATCGAGGCGAACGACGCCAAGGGGAAGCCGACCCCTGGCATTTCGCCTTCAGATTCCTGTTCCGTACCACCGCCTGGGTCGGGCAGCCGCAGACGGAAGAAGTCGGCGGCAATCTGGGAGGACGGGTCGCCGGGGGAGGCACCCGGGCTGCCGTGGGTCGGCTGGGCTGACCGGAGCCTGTGTGGGGTGACCGGCATCGGGTAGTCGAGTAGAAAGGCAGAACGGGGACCGGATCAGGAGGCGAGAGCAATGATCACGTTGGCTCTCCTGCTCGTGCTGGCCACCGGTGCATTCACGGCCATTGCTGTTGCGGAGAACTTCACAGACGGACCTCAGCACGCGGTGGAGATATTCGGCAACCAGATCGCGACGCTGAATGGGACGGAGCTCTTCCTCTCCGGCGTAGGGCTGGCGCTTGTATTCTGCTTGGGGCTGGCCGCGCTCACCGCTGGAGTGAAGCGACGGCACCGCGTACAGGAATCCATGCCTGCCCCACCCGTTGCCCCACCCGTGGCAGAGGACCGCGAGGCTGATCGCCCCCCGCAGTCGCAGTCGGTTCACCGTCGCCGGGGAAGGCACATCTTCGGGCACTGAGGACACTGGCGCCCTGGGCCGTCACTGCGAGGCGGTGACGACAGCAGCGTAGCTGCCGACTCCGAGGAGTTCGTCGCCGGGGATCTGCTCCTCGTCGGTCAGCAGGTGTCGGATGCGTCCTGATCGCTCGTCGAATTCGACGTCGGTGACGATGCCCTTCATGAGACCTGTTTCCGTCAGTACCGCCTTTCCGACAGGGTCGTGCACCGGGTGGGCGCCGTTGCCGGGATCGATGTTCTTCTCGTCGCGGATCCGACTGGCTTCTTCGACGGCGATCGCGTCGGGACCGAACGACTGGACGTCGCTCCATTCGAGGGTGCGATGTCCGCGGCCTCGGGTCCTGAGGCGCAGGCCGGCGATACGCGCCGGTGACGGTGCGACGGTGCATGCGGCGACCGTGCCTACTGTCTCGGCTGTCGCGAGATCCATGACGGCCTTGCCCCGGGCCTTGGTGAACAGCATGAGTCAGTCCCCCTGCGAGTCTTCCTTGAGGCGGATGCGCAGGCTCTCCGCGGCGGTACCGAACCCTCCCAGGTCACCAGCTCTGTACTGTGCGGTGGCGTCCGCAACGAGTACCCGTTCTCCGGAGACGGTGACGGGCCCGGCAACCGGGAGCAGAACGCGGCGGTGCTCGGGGGTTTCGATCTCATAGCCCGCCACCACCGGTGTCTTGCCTGCCTCGACGACGGCGTCGGTGACCGTACCCAGCCGTGCGCCGCTGCGGGTCATGATCGCGACACCCAGTACATTGCCCCCGGCGGGCTCCTTCGCGCTCGGCTGGGCGGCCGTGTCGTCTTCCTCCAGCGCGCTCTCGTCGCGCACCATGACCGCGTCCGGACCCAGGGCGTGGACGTTCCTCCACAGGAGGGCCCGGTGGAGCGGGCCTGCCAGTAGGCCACGACCGGCGAGGGTGAAGCATCGGATGCTGCCCGTCGAGGCGTCGAAGACGAGGTCCTTGACCTGCCCGAGGTCGTCGCCCGCCAGTGTGACCACTGGCTTCTTGGTGATCTCGCTGGCTCGCATGTAGACGGTCACGACTTCTGCCCTCCTCCCCCCGGAGGCCGACGGCCCTGCGCTATTACCCCACCGGAGCGGCGTCGAGCCTGGAGGGGCACGACCAAAGCGGCGCCCGCCAGGACGATCGCGAGAGCGACGATGAGCCAGGTCCACCATTCCATCTGGAAGCCCCTTTACTCCAGCTATCACCTATATGTTCCCCTCTCAGGGTCGACCCACTGAGGCTCAGGTGTCGACTGCACGAGATGAGGATCAGTCTGGAAGCTCCTCGTGACAGTCCTGACTGGGCGGGCCAACGGCTCAGGGCATCACGGGGCCGGGATGGGTCGGGACTCGTAGACCACGCGGGTCGCTGTCGCCCGTGTGCTGCTGCTTGCCGTCGATGGGTCTGGTCGTCGGCCTGGTCGGACTGATCGCGATGCGCCTGTCTCCACGGCGCCAGCGGCTGGGAGACGTCATCGCGGGCACTGTCGTCGTCCGTGACCGGCGAGCACACGGGGCCGGCAGGAGTGCGTGTGAGGCGGCCGCGGGAGTGCCCGGGCAACGGGAGAACCGGTGATCAGGGAGATGCTGAGCGGACCGGACCGCCGAGACGACGGTGCGGATCTGTTCGTAACGGGGGCGCGCGGTACGGTCGATGAAGGCCCATGAATGTGACGCGCCGAGGCTCGGCGCGTCAGGTGGATTCGAGGGATCGGTGCAACACGCGGTGAGTTGATCAAGCCGCGAGCAGTGTAGACAGCGGATCGGCTGTGAGCCTCTGGTGGCGTCCGGCTGAGCACGCACCAGAAATCACCACCTGACCGCGCTCCGTCTCGGCAGGAGGCTGGTTGCGGAAGTCCCGGCATCGAGGCCAAGCCGCCAGGCATTTGTGGACGTCCGCCCCAAGAAGAGCGATCCCGATGCCCAAGCGCAGGGCGAGGGATGGTCGGCCGGTGTTTTCATTCGAGCCGCGCTGCCACGGGCTGCCGCGGTTGCAGAAGTAGACCGGGACGTTGGTGGCCATGCTGAAGCCGCGGTGAGCGGCCTTCTCCGTGCCCTGATCCCAGGTCAGTGACCGTTTTAGGTGGGGTGGCAGGGCGTTGACGGTGGTGATGAGGGCGTCACGCACGGGTGCTGAGTTGTAGCCGTCGGGAAGGTGGACCAGCATTGCCCGGTCGGCTGCCTCGGTTGGCCGTTGGCTGATCATGATCATGTTCTTGACGGCTCGAGAGCGCCGGCGGTCGGCCAGGCGGAGAGGGCGCCGCCGGAGGCGAAGAACGTGCCCGTCACCCGGAGGCACGCGAAGCCCATCATCGTGCCGGGGGCGGCTCCGGGCTCAGTCCGGAAGGAGCTCCGTGATCTCCGGCAGTGCCTGTTCCGCCCAGATCACCTTGCCCTGGGGGGTGTACCGGGTGCCCCAGCGCTCGGTCATCTGCGAGACCAGGAACAGGCCTCGGCCTCCCTCGTCGGTCGACGCGGCGTACCGCAGATGTGGCGAGGTGCTGCTGCCGTCCGCCACCTCACAGATCAGCGTGCGGTCGCGGATCAGCCGCACGTGGATCGGTTCGCAGCCGTAGCGGATGGCGTTGGTGATGAGCTCGCTCAGGACGAGCTCCATGGCGAAACCGAGCTCGGACAGGCCCCACTCCTCAAGCTTGCCGGACACGGCTTCTCGCATCTCTGACACAGCGGCCGGATCGCGCGGCACGTCCCAGTCGGCGACCTGGTTCGGCGGCAGCGCCCGGATGCGCGCGATGAGCAGAGCGACGTCGTCCTTGGGACGGCCCGGCAGCAGTTCGTCCACCACCGCCTGGCAGCTCTCCTCCGGCGGCCGGTCGGGGTGGCCCGCCAGCGTCTGGTGCAGCAGCTCCATTCCCACGTCCAGGTCGCGTGCACGGTCCTCGATGAGGCCGTCGGTGTACAGGACGAGCTGCGAGCCCTCGGCGAGGTCCAGCTCGGCCGTCTGGAACGGCATGCCGCCGAGTCCGAGGGGCGGTCCGGCCGGCACGTCGGGGAAGGTGACGCTTCCGTCGGGATGGACCAGCGCCGGCGCCAGGTGCCCCGCACGCGCCATGACGCAGCGGCGTGTCACGGGGTCGTAGATCGCGTACAGGCAGGTGGCGCCCACGATCTCTGCGGCCGCCTCCGCACTCGACGACTCGTCCTGGTCGATGCGGCCCACCAGGTCGTCCAGATGGCTCAGGAGCTCGTCGGGCGGCAGGTCGAGCGTGGAGAAGTTGTGCACTGCGGTCCGCAATCGCCCCATCGTCGCGGCGGCGTGCAGGCCGTGGCCGACGACGTCGCCGACGACCAGTGCCACCCGGCTCCCCGGCAGGGGTATCACGTCGAACCAGTCTCCGCTCACGCCCGACTGGGCGGGGATGTAGCGGTAGCCGATGTCGAGGGCGCTCTGCTCGGGCAGGGCCCGCGGCAGCAGGCTGCGCTGGAGGGTGACCGCCAGGGCGTGCTCGCGGGTGTACCGGCGGGCGTTGTCGATGCTCACTGCGGCGCGGGCCACCAGCTCCTCCGCCAGCGACAGCTCCTCCTCGTCGAACGGGTTGTGCCGTTTGGTACGCCAGAAGTTGGCCATGCCCAGCACGACCCCGCGGTCCTGGATCGGGGCTGAGATGAGCGAGTGAATTCCGTAGGCGAGGATGTCCCGGGCGCGTTCCGGGTCCTGTGCTTGCCAGCCCATGGCCGTCGACAGGTCGGTCACCAGTTCGGAGTGGCCGGTGCCGTAGCCGCGTGCCTGGGGCGTGGAAGGCAGGAAGTCGATCAGTCGGCCCTTTTCGTAGAGCGGATGGTCGTCCTGGATGCCGCACACGGTGACGCGTCGCATGTCCGTCGCTGTGGGAGTCGGCTCATCGCCGTGCAATACACCGTCGGCCAGGTCCACGGTGACGAAGTCGGCGAAGCGGGGGACGGCGACCTGTGCCAGCTCGTCGGCCGTGCGGACCACGTCGAGGGTGGTGCCGATGCCCAGTCCCGCGTCGTACAGCAGCTTGAGCCGCTCACGTGCGAGCTCCGCCCTCCCGGACAGCTCCTGAAGCTCGGTGGAGTCGCGGAGCGTCACCACTGTTCCCCTGGGGCCTCCGTCACGGTCCGTCGGCCGCTGATTGACCGCGAGCAGCCGTTCCCCGGCGATGTGCACTTCGTCGGTGGCCTCGCGCCCGGAGACCAGCAGGTCCACCGTTTCGGGGTCGAGACCGGAGACCTCCCCGACATGCCTCCCCTCGGCGTCGGGGGACAGCTCCAGCAGTCGTCTGGCCTCGTCGTTGGCGAGCAGCAGCCGCCCGTCGTCACTGACTATGAGCACGCCTTCCCGCACGGAGTGCAGCACCGCGTCGTGGTGCTCGTACATGCGGGTCATCTCGTCCGGGGCCAGGCTGTGGGTCTGGCGTCGCAGCCGCCGGCTCACCAGCGCCGTCCCGCCGGTCGACACCACGAGCGCACTGGCCCCGGCGGCCAGGATGATCGGCAGTTGCCGGGTCACCTCGCTGGTCACGTTCTTGACCTTCATCCCGGCGGAGACGAGGGCGATCACCTTGCCGTCGGTGCTGTTGATGGGAACGGTCGCCTGGACCTCGTGGCCCAGCGGGCCGTGGACGCTCTCGGTGTACACCTTCCCCGCCAGGGAAGGCTCGATCGTGCCCACGAACCGCTTTCCGATCCGGTCCGGCAGGGGGTGGGTGTAGCGGATGCCCTTGGTGTCCATCACGACGATGAAGTCGATGCCGGCGGACTTGCGCCCCGCCTCGGTGAGCGGTTGGAGCACCTTCGAGGGGTCAGCCGTCTTGAGCGCCGCCTGGACGCCGGGAGAGTGCGCGAAAGTCTGTGCGACAGCGATGGAGCGGCGCTTGGCCTCCGCTTTGGTGTCCCGGTCCGACTGCAGGACCAGAGCGACGACGGCGCCGACCACGAGCAGCACCACGAGCACCACCTGAAGCACGAAGACCTGTCCGGCAACGCTCCGGGGGCTCTTTCCAGCCAGCGAGCACACTGAGATGCGCTTAAAGCGGGCGAAATGGTCCGCCATGCGAGTATTTGTAGCATTGCCGATTCCTGGTGGCCATGGCCGGTCCAAGTGATGGACAGCCTCGCCCACGTGTCAGGAGTCCGGACTCGTCGGCGATCGACCGGCGCTGCCGGGACGGAGACGGCGCCCTGGATCATCAAGGGCAGGGGGCAAAGAGCTTTGAAGGCGAAGGCTTGGAGGCGCAAGGAGGCCGCGGTCTGCGAGCGTGAGTATGGACTTGAAGTCCCGGCCCAGGACCGACGTGGCGATCCGTCGGCGCATCGTCGCCTGATGCGCAGCCTGCGGTTCCTTCCTCAGGGCCGCCGTTGTGCGGGTCGCGGGTCGACCGGCAGCGGGTTCGGCGGGCCATCGGCGGCTGCGCCGATCGTGACGGTGGCGGCCGTGGCGGTGGCCAGGCACGGACTGGCCGGCCCGGCAGCCCCGTGCCATGGCCGAACCGCACGGACAGCGGAAAGCCCGACGGCAGGCAGGGACTGGAAGTGCCGCGCAGTCGGTCACTGCCGAATGTTGCCGTTGCTGACGAGGCCGCCGGCTCTACACCTCTGTGGGGATGTGGTGTGCTGCGGCGCTGAGTCCGTCGGCCTGGGCCTGTTCCGCGCAGTGGATGGCCCAGGCGGCGTTGACCAGTCCGATATGGCTGAAGGCCTGGGGGGAAGTTGCCGAGCAGTGTCCCCGTGCGTGGGTCGGCCTGTTCGGAGAGCAGGCCGAGGTCGTTGGCGCAGGAGGCGGCCCGCTCGAAGGTCGCCCGGGCCTGGTCCGTGCGCCCCGCGAGGGCTTGGACCTGGGCGAGCCAGAAGGTGCACAGCAGGAAACTGCCCTCGCGTGAGGTGCTCGGTGATGGCGTCGAGCGTGGCCGGCACGCGCGGGTCGGTGGCGGGCAGGAAGCCGGTGATGGGCAGCATCAGGGCGGAGGTATCCAGCGCGGTGGAGCCGAACGACTGGGTGAAGGCGCCCACCGTCTCGCTGAATCCGTGCCGCTCGATGGCGGTGCGGATCTCGTCGTGGGCACTGCGCCACTCCTCCGCACGCTGCTGAGCTCCGAGGCGGTCGGCGAGTTTGAGGGCGCGGTCCAGGGCCACCCAGCACATGAGCTTGGAGTGCAGGAAGTGCCGGGGTGCGCCGCGGATCTCCCAGATGCCGTGGTCGGGCTGGTGCCAGGCCTCGACGGCGGCGTCCGCCAGGGACATCAGGAAGGCCCGCTGGGTGCCGTCGGTGGTGTCCAGTTGCGGGGCGAAGCGGGCCGCGCTGTCCGGCAGTTCGCCGTAGACGTCCACCTGTGGCTGGTTCCAGGCGGCGTTGCCGACCCGGACCGGGCGACTGCCCTTCCAGCCGAACAGGTGGGGCAACTCCCGCTCGGTCAGATCGTGTTCGCCCCCGATGCCGTACATGATCTGCAGATGGGTGCGGGTCCAGCCGGTGGCGGCGGCATCCGCGGTGGAGCGGTAGTCCCAGTTGCGCCGTCCGCCGGCGCGTTCGGGCAGGGATGTGGTGGGGGCGGCGACGATAGCGCCGGTGGGCTGGTAGGACAGGGCCTGCAGCACCCGGCCGGCGAACCGCACCTGATCGCGCCAGGGGCCGTCGTAGTTCTGGTGCTCGGCCGACCAGCGGTGCCAGGCCGTGACGGTGTCGGAGAGCCGGTGGGCGATGTCCTCCTGGCTCAGGATGCGGGGGCGGGGATCGGGCAGGGCCGCGTAGTGCAGGGCGAAACGGGTCGCCTCTCCCGCCGACAGTCGTACGGTGCCCCGTGCGCTCTGGTCTGCGCTGACGGTGAGGGGGACGAAGCTGGACAGGGCCAGCGCCGCAGGCCCGCCCCGGGCCCGTACGCCGCCCTCCACCACCCGCAGCGCCGGGACCACGCGGCCGTACTCAGGCCGGGGCCCGAACTCCAGCGCCACCTCCACCGAGCCTCTGGAACACTGACCTCGCGCAACAGCAGCAACTCCGCACCCTCGCCGAGTCGGTGGGGATCGCCGGCGGCTCCAGTGGCCGGCCCCCGTGTCCAGCAGCGCCGCGAAGACCGAGGGGCTGTCGAACCGGGGCAGGCACAGCCAGTCGATGCTGCCGTCCCGGCTGACCAGCGCCGTGAGGCGGGCTCCGCTGAGGCGCTGAGGTCCGGGACCCACACCGGACCGGCGGCCGGGCAAACAGGTGCGGCTCGCGGCTCTTCGCGTGCCGCTCATCCCGGTGAACCGTTCGGTGCCGAATTCACGTGGGGTGGAATCCCCCGAACGGCCCAGCGGGTTTCCCATCCGGCTCACGAATCACCGAGAACGTCGTCTGGGGGCGCCGTGGAAACGACGACCGTCCGTGAGGCAGGCGTCCCGCTGCGGGGGGAGGACGCCGAGACGACGCATGTGCACGGCGTGTGCTTCAAGACCGGCCCGCCGCATCGAACACTGCAGCCTGGGCCGCCCGCCCACGGCTGCAGTGCAGGCCCCGGGGAAGTGCGGTGATCCGGGAGCCGGGCGGCCAGATCGGGCTCAGCTGCCCTCCGGCGGCCTTGGTGGCACGGCGCGTCGCGGAGACACCGTCCCGTGTGCCGGACCATCCCCACCACCGGACGCTGGTGATGATGCGGCCCACGGCTGCAGGGCAGGTCAACGTGGACGCCGGGGGGCGACTGCGACGGGGTTACGGGCTGCCGGTTCCGGTGGCTGCCGGCCCGCCCCCTGGCCCCGGTGCTGATCGCCGCCATTGCCGACTCCCCGCTGTACCAGGGACGGTCCACCAGCTGGGTCTCCTCCCGGCAGGCGGTGTGGGGGCGCATGGAGCGGGGCCACACCCGGCGGCCTGTCGGCACCCGGGTCGGCCCGCGTACCGCCTGGGTGCGCTACGCGCCGGACACTCGCGTGATGTACGTACGCCGCACCCCGCCCGCCGACTGGACGGCGCCCCCGTACCTGCCGCTGCGCACCTGGCTGCGCGGCGAGACGACCGAACGGCCTGCCACTCACGCGGACGTGACCTGACCGCGCTCTTCCCGCCCGTGCGTCCGGGCGGCCACCCGTGGCTGCGGATGATCGACACCCAGCGTTGTGACGGCGGGATCGTTCCAGTGCTGGTCACCACCGTGCAGTTGGACGACCCGACGGCGGCGAAGGCGGCGTACGGGGCGGCGTACGGGGCGGCGTACGACTGGGGCACGCCTGAACTGATGCAGCGTGCGGTGTCCGACTTCATCGGCGGCTGTCCGCCGCGCGGCCGCTGCCCGGCCCACCCCACCTCCCGGATGCACCCCACCTCTCGGAAGGAGGCCTGCCATGACAGGCATGAACCACATACCGATCGGCACCGTCACCGCGATCATCGCGGAGTCTCGGCCCCAGACGGTGAAGGTGCGCGCGGCGCAGGCCCTGGACGCGGCGCGGCGCCACACCCTGACCCTGACCGAGTGCCTGGACGAGCACGAACTGACCGCGCGGCACTCGCCGTTGGTGCCCCCGCTGGTGTGGGACATGGCGCACATCGCCAACCAGGAGGAGATCTGGCTACTGCGCGAAGCGGGCGGCCGCCCGGCGCTGCGCGGCGAACTCGACATGCTGTACAACACGGTCGAACAGCCCTGGGCCACCCGCGCCGAACTGCCGCTGCTGAGTCCGGACGCCGCCCGCGCCTATCTCGGGCAGGTCCGCATCCACGCCTTGGAGGTTCTCAGCGACGCTCCTGTGACAGGAAGTCCACTGTTCCAGGACGGCTTCGTCTTCGGCATGGTCGCCCAGCACGAGCAGCAGCACGACGAGACGATGCTCGCCACCCACCAGCTGCGCCACGGCCCCGCCGTCCTGCACGCGCCGCCTCCCGGGCCCGCCGCGACGCCCGTTCACCGGCTGCCCGGCGAAGTCCTTGTCCCGGCGGGCGAGTTCATCATGGGCACCTCCACCGACCCGTGGGCCCTGGACAACGAGCGCCCCGCCCACACCGTCGACGTCCCCGCCTTCTGGCTGGACACCACCCCCGTCAGCAACGCGGCCTACCAGGAGTTCATTGCCGACGGCGGTTACGCCGAGCCGCTCTGGTGGCATCCGGAGGGCTGGAAGCACCGCCAACACGTGGGCTTGGAAGCTCCGTTGTTCTGGCAGCGGGACGGGGACACCTGGCTGCGGCGTCGCTTCGGCCGAACCGAGGAGGTGCCACCCGACGAGCCGGTGGTGCACGTGTGCTGGTACGAGGCGGACGCCTATGCGCGCTGGGCCGGGCGGCGGCTGCCGGCGGAGGCCGAGTGGGAGAAGGCCGCCCGCCACGACCCCGCCACGGGACGCAGTTGGCGCAACCCGTGGGGCGAGTGGGAGGCCGACTCGTGGCACGCCAACGTCGGCCAGCACCACCTGCAGCCCGCGCCCGTCGGCTCGTATCCCATCGGGACCGCCCCGTGCGGGGCCGGGCAGTTGCTGGGCGACGTGTGGGAGTGGACGTCCTCCGACTTCACCGGCTACCCGGGATTCCGCGCCTTCCCCCACCGGGAGCACAGCGAGGTCTTCTTCGGCCCCCAGTGCAACGTGCTGCGTGGTGGCTCCTTCGCCACCGGCCCGACCGTTTGCCGGGCCACGTTCCGCAACTGGGACTTCCCCGTCCGCCGACAGATCTTCGCAGGCTTCCGCACCGTCCGTGATGTCGACGGTGCTCCGCGGATGAGGGCGGCCTGATGTGCCGTCACCTCGCCGCGCAGGCAGAGACACGGCACGGTGAACGTGGACGAATTCCGCATCGGCTGGTGTCAGCCCGGCGGCTACCGCCTGCCGGCGCCCTACCGCCGGTCGATGATCATCTGGACGGGCGGCAACCTGCCCGACCTGGCCCGCTCCGTCCATATCTACGCCATGGGCTCGTTCGGGACTTCGCCGCCATACGGCCCGCAGGGCTTGCGACCTGGCTCAACCTGCTGCTCGCCGACGGCCACACCATCACCGCCACCCGCTGGGACGACACCCTCGGCTACCGCGTTACGGAGGACCGCGTCGTCGCCTCCGAGCCGGTCGACGGCGCCCATGACTGGCAGGGCGTACGCGATCGGTCTCCTGCCCGTGGCCACCCCCCTCGGCGTCGAGACTCCGTTGCGCCCCGCCCCGGTGGGGGTACCTCCAAGGCCCTCAAGGCGCTGGGGGAGGTCGTGCTCAGAAGTCGGCTCGGGCGCATCGGAGAACACCCGGCTGCTGCTGGACGCGCTCACCACCGGCGGAACACTGGAGCAGTACGCACTCGTCGACGTCTCCTTCTCCGCCCTGGTGCGGGCAGTCACGGGCTTCGAGACTGATCCCGCCCTACCCCCATCCGGCACCGGGCCGCGGTTGATCGCCGTCCTCGGCTCCCTCGTCGGCAACCTGGACTCGGCCCAGCGCGCCGCTTTCTACACCACCCTTTGCGGCCAACTCGACCACAATGACGCCCTGTTGCTCGACGCCGACTTCGACACCCCGGCCTTCACCCACCACGCGGTGTGGAACACGTACGAGGAACGCGTCGAGATGCGGCTGCGGTCCAGGGTCCGCCGGGTTCGCGGTGCGCCAGTGGTGGACCGACCGGGCGCAGCGCTTCGCTCTTCTACTCGCCATTCCCGACTGATGCAGGGAGGGAATGTGCGGTCGCCCTCCCGGGTTCCTTCCCCGTCCCCACGCGCCATCGAGCCAAGGAGACCGCCGCGGCCCGCACCCTGAAGAAGGTGACCGACGACTCCTTCGAGCAGGACGTCCTCATGAGCGACAAGCCCGTCCTGGCGGAATTCTGGGCCGCCTGGTGCGGTCCGTGCCGTCAGGTCGCGCCGGCCCTGGAGGCGATCGCCGCCGACTACGACAACAAGATCGAGGTCGCCAAGACCATCGTCGGCGCCAAGCCGATGGCCGCGCTCGTCCGTGACCTCGCGGACTTCCTCGTGTGACGCCCTCCCGACGGACACCACAGCGAAGGCCATCGGCGGGCTCGGTGAACTGCTCATCACCGTGGGTGTGTTGCGCACTCTCTTCGTCGTCCATGCCCTGTGGCGGACCAACGTCCCTGCCGACCCGGGAGGGAGCTGCGCCGACCCGGTGAAGTCCGGCATGCCCTGGGACGACAAGGCAACGTCACCCTCGCCACCCGGCGACACTCATCGTGCTGTGGGCCGGCGAGATCCGTCACATCGTCGCTGCAGGCTCGCGGGGATATATTTGATGAAACGGGAATTCCGGGCGGATCGAGCCGGGTTTCCCTTCGTGTGTCGTTGCGTCGCGCCGCGTTCGGACTCTGCGCTTGGTCACGCGGTCGAAGTTCCCGAGGGGACCGGGAGTTACGGCATGGGCATCATGGCACTCCCTCTGAGGAGAGCAAGGCTCTTCCCCGGAGCGCGTGGCAGGCGCATGACGACTCTCTTCGCGCTGGTGGCCGGGGCATACGTAGCCGTCTTCCTGGCGGTGCTTACCCGGTCACCCCTGCTGGAGTTCGACTGGCGCGTGGCCATGTGGCGGCCGTACAAACAGTGGCCACAGCCGGGAGGGCTCCTGGATGTCCTTGTCGTCGCAGGGCAGCGCGGACCGACGGCGACAGTGGCGCTGGCCTGGCTGGGGTGGCGCTTCTGGCGGAGCCGGAACCCACGCCCGCTGCTGATCTTCCTGACGGCGCTGTTGCTGCTCAACCTGAGTGTCGGCGCGGTCAAACTCGGCACCGGACGCCTGGGGCCCGGCTACGCGCATGCCATCGGATCCGATGAGTTCTTCCGGGGTGGCGACATGTTCCCGTCCGGCCACACAGCCAACAGTGTCGTCGTCTGGGGGACGTTGACGTACCTGGCCACGCGTCATCGCAGGACAGCGGGTGTGCTGGCTGCGCTGGTCGCGCTGGTGGTCGGGCTGACCACGGTCTACCTGGGACATCACTGGTTCAGCGACGCCTTGGGTGGTTGGGCTGCCGGGGCGCTGGTGCTGCTGGCCCTGCCGCGCTGCGAGCCGGTCGTTGAGCGCGTTACCGTATGGGGTAGGAGCCTGCGGGAGCGCCTGCGGACGGATCCTGCGCCGTGGCCGGCTCCCTCGGCAGCCATGGCCGGCGGGGCGCCGAGGCCTCGTGGGCGCGGCGTGCGACATGGGTCGACAGCCATGCCGTGTTCCACCGGTGCGGCGGCGCGGAGTCCCTCGTCCCGTGTCCTCGAGTTGCGGCAGACGAGCCCCGCTGTAACGACGGTGGCCTCTCACTCCCGGGTATGGAATGAGCGCGGGCCGCCGCGTGTTTCCAATATGTCGTAAATATCCAGTTACGTTCCCTGTGTGCCCCGGGCAGCGGAGTGAAAGCCTGGGGCGGATGCCGACCGTGCAGGCCTCAGGGCGCGCACCGTGGGTGAGCCGTGGTGGGTGCCGTGAGCCCGTGCTCGACAACGGAGATCACCAGTGGCAGTTCATGTTTTGATCGCGGAGGACCACGCGGTGGTCCGGGAGGGCCTGCGCGCCTTCCTGAGTCTTGACGGTGACATAGCGGTGGCCGGCGAGACAACCAACGGCCGGGAGGCTGTACGGCTGGCCCGGGAACTGAGCCCGGACGTGGTGCTGATGGACCTGATGCTGCCCGTCATGGACGGCATCGAGGCCACGGAGCAGATCCGCCAGGAGCTGCCCGAAGTCAGAGTGGTGGCGCTGGCGAGCGCATTGGACGGTGGTGCGGTGATGGCGGCCGTGCGTGCGGGCGCGACGGGCTTCCTGTTGAAGAACGCGGAGGCCGACGAGCTGCGGCACGCGGTGAAGGCCGTGGCGGCCGGGCGGACGTACGTCTCCAGCACAGCGGTCGCTCGCCTGGTCGACCAGGTCACGGACGCCGCCCAGCCGGGACGTCTCACCGAGCGCGAGTCGGAGGTCCTGGTCATGCTCGCCCGAGGCAAGGCGAACAAGGAGATCGCGCGTGAGCTGCGCATCGGGCAGCAGACCGTGAAAACGTACGTCAGCCACATCTTCGACAAGCTCGGCGTGCACAGCCGGACCCAGGCGGTCGCCCACGCCCTGAGGCTGGGGCTCGTGCCGTCCGGAGAACTCGCCCGCGGCCTCGTCGCGATGGACGAGTACCGGTGGTCGGCGTGACGGAACCCCCTCCCACCGCGATGCCGGCGGCACCGGGCGCGACGCCCGACGCCGAGTCCGGCGGGAGAGGAGGGCCGTCGCCCGGGGCAGGGCCCGCGGAGCTGCTCCTCGTGCTGGATCCGCAGGGGCATGTCCTGAGCGTCGGCGCGGGCGCCGCCTCGCTGGACGGTCACGATCCGGCCGAGCTGGTGGGGCGGCATGTCTCGCTCCTCTATCCGCCCGAGGACGCGGCGTCGGGCGGCGTGGCCCGCGCAATGGACGCGGCCGCAGGCCTTGGCGCACACCGGGAGTACGCCTGGCGCACGCGCCCGGACGGGGAACGCTTCTGGGCCGAGACGGTTGTCACGGCGACCCGGGACGCGGACGCACGCCTGTTCGGCTATTGCGTGGTTCTCCGCGATCTGAGCGCACACTGGTGGCACGAGCGCCGACAGAGAGCGGTCGCCGAGGTCACCAAGAGCGTTGTCGAGTGCGGTCCCGGGCTCGAGGTGCTGGCGCTGGCCGCGCGCCGGGTACGGGAGTCCGTCGGCGCGGAGACGGCCCGCGTACTGGCTCTGGACTGGGGAGACACACCGACCGTGTGCGCCGTGGACGGCGTCGGGGACGCGACTTCACCTGGCTTCGTTATGCCGGGGGAGGCCACGCTGGTACGCGAGGCGGTCCGCGTCGGACGCCCGAGGATCTTCTCCGACACCGACACCGACACCGACCACGAGCCGTCGAGGCTGCGGGCGGCGCTGCGGGAGGCTGGGCTGGCCTCGGTCATGGAGGTGCCGCTGACGGTCCGTGATCGGGTCGTCGGGCTGCTGGAGGTGGCGAACCGGCGGGGCGGGCGCTGTTTCACCTCCGAGGACCTGCGGATCGTGGAGCCGTTCACGGGACCGGTGGGGCTCGCGGTCGACCGGTCCCGTGCGGAGGAGGACCTGGACCGGCTCGGCCGCGGATCTCTGGTCGGCCAGGACGCCGTACGGCAGGCGCTGAACTCCGTGGCCGCCGAGGCGGTCAGCCGCACCGGTGCGGTGTGCTGCGTGATCTACCTCCTGGAACCAGGGGCGGGCCTGCGTCCGGCCGGCGGCCATGGTGGTACCGGTCCGCTCCCCTGCGACCAGGCGGAGCGCTCCGTCACTGATCCCGTGAGAGTGGTGATGGAGGCGATTACGACGGCGGCCCCGGTTTCCGGCGAGTTCCTGTCCGCCGTGCCGCTGTTGTGCCGCGAGGAGGCGGTCGGCGCCCTCTGCTGCCGCTTTCCACGGGGTCGGCATCCCGGTGCCGAGGATCTCGCGGCGCTCCAGACCCTCGCCGTCAGGGCCGCTGCCACGGTGGAGGCACAGCGGCTGTGGGCCGTGGCCCGGGAGCAGGCGACGCGCGAGGAACGGCGGTATCTGGCCCGTGAGTTGCATGACTCCCTCTGCCCGGCCCTCTACGGCATCGCCCTGAGCGCCCGCACCGCCCGCGAATTCCTCCGCCGCGGGCACACCGGGGCGCACCAGTCGATCGACTCCGTGCTCCGGCTGACCGACGCCGGACTGAGCGAAGTCCGGACGATCCTGTGCCGGATCAGTCCCGAGTCGCTGCAGACCGAGGGGCTGGTCACCGCGCTGAGCCGGTACGTCGGCCAGGTACGCGTGCGACACGCTGTCGTTGTCGAGGCGAAGCTCTCGGCGGAGCCGGACGCGGCACCGGA
Organism: Streptomyces regalis; assembly: GCF_001509475.1. Classification (GTDB taxonomy): domain Bacteria; phylum Actinomycetota; class Actinomycetes; order Streptomycetales; family Streptomycetaceae; genus Streptomyces; species Streptomyces regalis. The sequence goes on along the minus strand of NZ_LLZG01000153.1, from coordinate 23,729 downwards.
GGCCAAGCACGCGCTCTACCGGATCGCCCAGGAGGCACTGCACAACGTCATCAGACACGCGGCGGCGCGGCATGTCCTGCTCAGCCTGTACACGGAGGCCGACACCGTCACGCTCATGATCACGGACAACGGCGTGGGCTTCGACACGAGCAGATCCTTCCCAGGCCACCTGGGCCTGCGTTCCATGCAGGAGCGGGCGCGGGAAGCGGGCGGCACCCTTGAGGTGGACAGCCACCTCGGTCGCGGGACCCGGGTCCGGGTCGCCGTCCCGGCACGCCCGACACTGGCCGGACCGAGCGCCGGACGACCGCCGACGGACGCGTGACCGGCTGCGCCGGCCCTTCCGGCGAGTGTCCGGCGAGTCACCGACCGGCGCGCGTGGCTGCCGCGTCGCACAGCCCGGCCAGGGCATCTCTCGCCGCGCAGTCCGGAAGGTCCTCGAGCGCGGCCCGCGCCTGACGCGCCCGGCGCAGAGCGTCTCGTAGGGCCCGTCGCGGCGCCGGATGTCCCTGCGGGTGACACGGTCCACCAGGTGCCTCGGCCTGGAGAGGACCCTCGGCGACCGGCCCCAGTACGTCGTGCGTGAGTCTGAGCGCTGTGCCGAGCCGTTCGCCGTACCGGGCCAGGGCCTCTCCGGCGCGGTCGTCCGCGCCCGCCGCCAGGGCGCCCAGTCGCCCCGAGACGCCGGTGAGCGAGCCCGTCTGCGCGGCGGCCACCTCGCGGTGGTGAGCGACTGGGTCACATCCCTCGGCTGGGCCCGTCCGGCTCAGGATCTGGCCGGTGACCACGCGCTCGTACGCCGCGGTTTGGACGCGGACGGCGTGAGGGCCGAGGTCGGCCAGGATCTGTGAGGCGCGGGCGAACAGGAAGTCGCCGGTCAGGAGGGCGACCGAGGCGTCCGTGAGGGCGCCGGGATCCGGCCTGGTGAGCCGGGCCGCCTCCGCGTCGCGCACGCTGTCGTGGCTGAGCGTGGCGAGGTGCGTGAGCTCGACGGCGGCAGCCGCGGGCACGACACCGGGTGCGTGCGGGTCGCCGAACCGCGCCGCCAGCAGCACCAGCAGGGGGCGTAGTCGCCATGCCTGCGCGGTGCCCAGAAGTCCCAGGCCGGAGTCGGCGATGAAAGGGGCATCGCTCTTGACGGCGGCCAGCAGACACTCCTCCACGGCCGCTGAACCGGCCAGGAGGCCGGCCCGCAAGGCCCGGTCCCGTTCCCGCGGATTCGGACGGAAGAGGTCGGTGATGGCCACTGGACGCTCCTGCCTGTGCATGACCGCGTGGAACGGCGGCACGCCGTGCGTGGGTGTTACTGGGGGACGGGTCGGTTCCAGGGGATACGGCGTTGTCGTGCCGCTGGACCGGAACCGGTAGGGGCCGATGCAGGTCACTGCGGCGTGAAGCGAGGCGGCGCTGCACCATCACTCTCTTGCTGATCTGGTCGACCGCCGCCGCTGTGGGTGCGGCAGCGAAGGGGACGTGCGGCGGTCACTGGTCCGGAGTGTGCGTCTTCTCCGCCCTCCGCGGTGGGCCATGATCTTCTCCTTGTCCGGGGCTGGACCTGTGCCACGGCCCCGGTGGGAAACCCGGCGGTACGTAGTACGGATTCCACACCTGCAGGCGTTTCGCGCGGTGTCCACCGGTTTGGAGCTCATCGCTCGGATGCTCACATTCCAGCTCAGATGAGGGAATATGGTCCCAATAGAGCGTGTTTCCTTCTTGTTGGGGCCGGTGTCACTTCGCGTGCAGGGAGATGCCGTGAACAAGATCCCCGGATGGATGAGGGGCCCCGCTCCCCAAGCGCTCTCACCGAGCCCTGTGGTAAACGGACATCCCACGCATTCGCCTCTCCCTGCCGCCGCAGTGGGCACGGAGGCGAGGCCGATAGCGGACTATGCGCTGCTGTCGGACTGTCAGGGCGCGGCGCTCGTGGCGCGTGATGGATCGGTGGACTGGCTGTGCCTGCCCCGCTTCGACTCCGCCTCTGTCTTCGCGCGGCTGCTGGACCGTTCGGCCGGGCACTGGTGGATCCGCCCGGTCGGCGTCTTCACCGCACGCCGGGCGTACGTGGACACGACGATGGTGCTCCGTACCGAGTTCCGGACGGACACCGGAGTTGTTCAGGTGACCGACGCGCTGGCGGTGGGGCCGAACACGACCGGCCGGGTCCTCGGCCGCGAGGTGCCGCACACCCTGTTGCGTGTGGTGGAGTGCACGGAGGGATCGGCCAGGATGGCCGTGGAGTTCGCCCCCCGGCCGGACTACGGCGTGATCCGGCCACTGCTGGCGCCGGCCGAGGGAGGGCTGCTCTGCGCCTTCGGTTCCGGATCGTTGCTGCTGTCTTCACCGCTGCGGCTGGAGGGGCGGACCACGGCTCGTGGGCAGCTGACGCTGAGCGCCGGTGAGCGGGCGGGCTTCGCCCTGACGTACGCGCCCATCGGCGGCCGTCGAGAACTGTGGTCGCAGGACCGCATCGGCGAGGCGTTGCGGACCACCCTGGACGCCTGGCGCTCGTGGGCCGCGCTGAACCAGCGGTACGAGGGACCCTGGCGGGATGCGGTGCACCTCAGCGGGCGCGTCCTCCAGGCACTGACGTTCGCTCCGACCGGCGCCGTCGTGGCGGCGCCCACGACGTCATTGCCGGAGGCTGTGGGCGGTGAACGCAACTGGGACTACCGCTTCTCCTGGGTGCGGGACGCCTCCTTCACTCTGCACGCGCTGTCGGTCGCCGCCTGCCCGGGAGAGGCGGAGGCGTTCTTCTCGTGGATGGCACGGACCGCCTCCGCCGAGGGGCTCGCCGACGGTCAGTCACTGCAGGTGCTGTTCGGCGTCGGTGGCGAGTGGGAACTGACCGAGCGCACACTCGACCATCTGACGGGGTGGGGCGGCAGCCGGCCTGTGCGCATCGGCAACGATGCCTGGCGCCAGCGCCAACTCGACGTCTACGGCGAATTGTTGGACGCCGCGTATCGCTTGCGGGGTCAGTTGAACCGGCTGGACGAGCACGGCCGGTGGTTCCTGATAAGCCTGGCCGACGCCGCCGCGAACCACTGGACGGAGCCGGACCACGGTATCTGGGAAGTCCGCAGCCGCCCGCAGCACTTCGTCTACTCCAAGCTCATGTGCTGGGTGGCGCTCGACCGTGCCATCGGTCTGGCCGACGAGCTCGACGCCGCCATGCGGGTACCCGTCTGGAAGGCGGCCCGCGAGGTGATCCGTGCGGCGATCGAGGAACACGGCTGGAGCCGACGGGCCGGAGCCTACAGCCAGGCCTTCGGGTCCGACCTGCTGGACGCGTCGGCACTGATGCTGCCGATCACCGGGTTCACCATGCCGGACGACCCTCGGGCGCGAGCCACGGTTGCCGCCGTACGGGAGCGGCTGACCGGTCCGAGCGGTTTGATCCACCGCTATCAGCGGGTCGATGACGGCCTGGCGGGCGAGGAGGGAGCGTTTCTGATGTGCTCCTTCTGGCTCGCGCACGCACTCGCCCTGATGGGGGAGGGGGCTGAGGCGCGGGAGGTCTTCGAGCGGGCCGCAGCCTGCGCGAACGACGTCGGGCTGCTGGCGGAGGAAGTGGCTCCGGTGGGAGGCCAGCTGCTGGGCAACTTCCCGCAGGCGCTCAGCCACATCGGCCTGGTCAACGCCGCCTGGGCGATCGGCAGGGCGGAAGCGGCCGCGCACGGCTGAGAGGCCGCGGGCACGATGCCCGCGGCCTCTCTCCGCTCATACCCCGGGTGTGCGGGGGACTACTGCGAGGACTTCGCCGCCTTCGAGAGCGGCAGCGGGTCCTGGTACGTGCCGACCAGTGCCTGCTTGCCCGAGTCCACGGTCGTCCAGTCGTCCTTGAGGACGCCGCCGGTGTCACCGGAGTTGGGGTTCCAGCTCCAGTAGGTGTAGCTGATGCCGTTCTTCTTCAGGTACTTCATCAGGCTCTGCTGCCAGACGGCCTCGGTGCTCTTGCCTGTGCTCTTCCTGCCGCCGAACTCGCCCAGCAGCACGGGAGCGGTGCTCTCCTTCTTCAGGAAGCCCCAGTGCTTGTCCCAGAAGGCGGGCATGTTGTTCGGGAAGCTCTTGTCCATGAACCAGTTCTGGTTGTACACACCGGGCCCGTAGTCGTGCGCGGAGTACACGACCTTGTCGGCCTCCTTGAGCTTCACGGGGTGCTCCTTGGCGCCCCGCAGCTCGCCGCCCCACCAGGTGGACTCGTCCTTGTACTTGTCATTGCCCTCGACGAAGACCAGCCAGTCCGGGTTGACCGAGTGGATGGTGTTGCCGGCCTTCTCGGCGGCCATCTTCCAGTCGGTCTTGGGGTTGCCGTCGCCCCAGGTGGCCTGGCCGCGCGGTTCGTTGTGCAGGTCGGCCCCGATGACCTTGTCGTTGCCCTTGTACCGCTCTGCCAGCATCTTCCAGTCGGACAGCCACTTGCTCTCGGGGAGCTTGTCGGTGTACCAGAGCTCACTTTGGCCGTACTGGTCAGGGCGGTGCTGGTCGAGGATGACCATCATCCCGTGCTCGGTGGCGCTCTTGACGACCTTGTCCATGATCTGCAGGCCGCCCAGGCCCTTGAGGTCGGGGTTCTTCTTGTAGTCGATGCCGTTGGGCTTGCTCTTGGCGTCGAAGAGCTCATTGGAGTACGGCAGCCGGAGCGTGTTGAACCCGGTGTCGACCATCTGCTCGACCATGGAATCGAGGTTGCGGGCCCACAGGCCGTGCGGCGCGAAGGTGCCGGTCTCCAGGCCGAACCAGTTGACGCCGGTCAGGACGACCTTCTTGCCGTCGGCGTCCACGATGTCGCCGCCCTTGGTGTGCAGGGGGCCGTGCACCCCGGAAGCGGCGGTGTTCTCGGAGCCGCTCACAGAGTCCACTGTAAACGCGGTGACGGTTCCGCCGACGGCGGCGACTGCGACGGCCGCCCCAGCGACCCCCAGGATCAGCCGGCGCCGACCGCGGCCTCGCTTCTTCCCCTCGGTCGCGGTTTCGGAATACTCGGAAGGCGCAGACGTGGTCGGGTCGGTGTGGTTTTCCATGGGGGAATTCATGTGCTGAGACTCCTGAGGAATTCGGGTGCGTCGGTCTTGAGAATGCTGATGGGGAGTGTTTTCGCCGACGATTCCGGGCACTCCTTGTGCGGCTCGGTGGCTGCGGAAAGAAGGACGAGCAAAGCCATGGGAAGGAGTTCGCCGAGCTGGTGGCCGAGCAGGTGGGATTCCTGGTTCGCCGTATCCGAATCGACCAGGACGACATCCGGTGTCAGGTCGCTGATCTGCGATATCGCTTCGGAGATGGTGGCCACGGCCCCCGCGAGTTCATATCCCGGCTCCTCTTCCACGAGATCGGCGAGGGCCGCCAGTACCTGCGGATGAGGCTCCACGACGAGAACTTTTTTCATGGGCGATGGGCTCCTTCGGGCTTTTTGCTGCCGTGCCCACGAGGCTAGGAAAGGAGCCGTGTTCAAATCGCCGTACGACCGAGCGAATTCCAGGCACACCAATCGGCCGAATTCGGGCTACCTCAATTGAGGTAGCCCGAATTCGGCCGATTGGTTACTTATATCTGTTGTGTTGCTAGGTGAAGATGCTGGGTTTCCGTCGCGTCATCAGGCGAGCCGGTAGGCGTACTGCGCGTCGAAGGTTCCCGCGGCCGCGGCGCAGCCGTCGGCCTGGCCTGGCGGTTTCACCCACAGGTAGGCGTCGACACCACGGACGCCGGTGTCCGTCGTCGGGGTCTGTCCCAGGCGGCGGCCGGGTGGATCGCAGGCGCGATGGCCGCGGGTGGGTCCGGCTCCATTGCGGCTGGTGTCGATGACCATGGTCAGGCGGGTGCTGTTCAGCTCCCGGAGCACCGAGTAGCCGTAGTCGATCTCGTCACGGGTTCTGTTGTAGTTCGAGACGTTCAGCGCGATGCCGTCTCCGTAGCGGGTGGCACCGGCGCGCCGGAGACGGTCGGCCATGGTGCGGGCGGGGTGCCAGCCGGAATTTCCCGCGTCGTAGTACACCGAGGAGCGCGGGGCGTGGCGGTCCAGTACGCGGCCGGCGTAGGACAGGGCCGCGTACCGATCCCGCCGTTCCCGGGAGCTGAGGCAGTCGGCGAGCGCGAGCGCGTCCGGTTCGAGGACCACCAGTGCGTCTCTTGAACCGATTCCCCGGGCGAAGCCCTCGATCCAGTCCCGGTAGGCGGCGAGATCCCCCGTGCCGCCGGTGCTGTGCCCGGAGCAGTCGCGGCGGTGCGCGGCATACGGGACCAGGACCGGCATCGCGCCACGGGCCCGGGCTGCGTCGACCACGGTGCGCACCTCGCCCTCCACCTTCAGGGGATCCGGGTCGGTGAACCAGGCCCCCTGTGGCCGGGAGGCGATGCGCTCTCGGATGACCGCTGCCCGGGGGTCGCGGTGGTGTTCGCGCAGCCAGTGGGCGGCAGGGGTGTCGGGGGCGGTGTAGAGGCGGGTTGCGGCGGGGAAACGCGGCCCCGGCAGGGCGGGGGGCGAGGCGGCGCCGGGACGCGGGTCCGGGAGGAACGGGGCGTTGATCACTGCGGTGGAGATGGCCACGAGGAGGCCGAGAGCGGCCGGCAGAGCCCCCAGTCGCACCCTCCACGGACGCGGATGCGCGCGCCCCGGGGCCGGTGTTTCGGGGCGCGCGCGCTCGGGGACGGGGCCGCTCAAGCGGCTCGCCGTCAGTCGTTGTCCGTTGGGGTGACGCTGCGTCGGATCAGGAGCCATGCGATGACAGCCAGGACGAGGAGCGTTGTGGTCACGGCCAGAACGATCAGCGCCGGTCCGGCGTCGGAGGGCTCGGAGGTGGCGTGGTTCTCGGCGTTCGCCGCCTGGTCCTTCGGCGGCGCGGCCGCCTCGGAGCCGGACGGGACGGCGCGCTGCGAGAGCGCCGCAGCGGGGGCGACGACCCCCCGGCCGTACCGCGAATCCCAGTCCGCCTTGCCCTGCTGAGTGGCCGTCTCGGTCAGTGTCCGAGTGACCTGGCTGACAGTCCATTTCGGGTGTTCGGAGCGCAGCAGCGCGGCCGAGCCCGCTACCCAGGACGCCGCGAACGCGGTGCCGGAGCCGGTCCAGTAGTCGCGGTTCCTGGCGGTGGTCAGGATGTCGACGCCTGGCGCGGCCAGGTCCACATCCTTGCCGTGGTGGGAGTCCGGCCAGATCGCGCCCTTCTTGTCCATGGCGGTGACCGAGAGGACACCTGGATAGGCCGCCGGGTAGGTCTCCGCGTTGCCCGTCCCACCGGTGTCGCCCGCACCGGCCACGACCAGGGCGTCCCGGTCGGTCGCGAACTCGATGGCCGTCTTGAGGTCGTCGCTCGGGCGGGGGAAGCCGACGGTGACGTCGATGACTTCGGCTCCCTGGCGCGCGGCGTCCATGATCGACCTTGCGGTCGCAGCGGTCAGGGCCGTGTTGTCGCGGTAGACGCTGAAGGGGAGTATGCGTGCCTTCGGAGCGAGCCCGAACAGGCCGTCGCCGTCAAAGTTGCGGCCGGTTCCGGCGATCACGCCCGCCGCGTGGGTGCCCTGGATCGCTGCGGAGCCGCCCCCCTCATCGCGCGTGCCGTCGACGTCCCTGCTCTTGACGACGCGGCCCGCCAGGTCGGGGTGGGAGGCGTCGACGCCGGTGCCGATCACCGCGACCGTCACGCCCTCGCCCCTGGTGATCTCCCAGGCCTGCTCGGCCTTGAGCGCGGTCAGCGCCCACTCTGACTCGCGGAGGGCTCCGGAATCAGCCGGGGCGGCCGTGCCGGCCGCGACGACAGCGAGTGCCAGCGCCGCAGCGACGGCTCCGGCGCGTGTGGCGAGCATGGGGCCCGACGTCGTACGACCTGCCATAGCGAGGACCTACCTCTGGTGCTGGTGGGATGTGAGGCCGGGCCGCTGAAAGAAGCGCCGCGGCCCGGCCGTCCCAGCCCGGTGCCCCAGGAAGTGCCGGGCCGGAACACCCCTGCGCGCTCCATCGTCCGCAGCCGGAGAGCGGCGTGGCACCCGCCAATGGGGGAGAGATCGATCCCCTCTTTGGGGGAGTAGCGGGAGCGCGCGTTCCGATTCTCGGGCTGATCCCGAGGGCTCCCCCAAATGGGGGAGACCAGTGCCTCCCCCGAAGGCGGGGGTTCCAGTCACCCGTTTATGTGATGTTTGCGACTGCTCACGAGTGCAGGCTGGTCTGTGAGGTCCCGCCGGGCGGGGCCGGGGCGTTCTCCCGCCTTCGAGGAGCCGTGATGCACCACTTCCGAACGGTACCCGTGCACACCGACGAGCCACGAGTGGAGGCGGTACCGTCCCCGAAGCCGGCGCCCGGAGGCGTTCCTGCAATGTCCAGGGCCTGGGGTGGTCGGACCACAGGGCTGCTCACGAACCGGATCCTGCGGTTCGCGGTGGTCGGTGGCGCGGGCACGGTCGTGAACACGGCGGCTCTGTATGTCCTTCATCGCCCGCTGGGTGTGCCGCTGGTCGCTGCTTCGGCGCTGGCCGTCGAGTTCGCTGTGGTCCACAACTACCTGCTCAACGACTGGTGGACCTTCGCGGCGCGTGCACCGTCGCTCAGGCGGTTCGGGAAGTTCAACCTGTCCATGCTCGTCGGTCTCGCGGTCAATGTGCTCGCCTTGTGGGCTTTGGTGCACGGCGGAGTCCACCTCGTGGTGGCGAACCTCCTTGCCATTGGCGCCGCGTTCTCGGTCAACTACGCCTCCAGCGCACTGTGGGTGTGGGGGAGGAACCGATGATGACGCTCCTCCTGCACACCGGACTGGTCCTGGTCTCCCTCCTGCTCACGGTGCAGTCGGCCCACGTCCTGTACCTGATGCTCTACACCTGGGACCAGCCGGACGCCGAGGCGAAGGCCAAGGCGCCGGAGGAGTTCGTGGCGCCCCGGCTGTCGTTCAGTGTGCTGCTGCCGGCCCGGCACGAAGAGGACGTCATCCAGACCACCATCGACCGCGTGGTGCGTGCCGACTACCCGGCCGAGCTGCTGGAGGTCTTCGTGATCTGCTCGGCGGACGACACCGGCACGATCGGCAAGGCCGAGGAGAAGATCGCCGCACTCGGCCGCGAGGGGCTGCACAACGTCGAGGTCGTCGTCTTCGACGACAAGCCCATCAACAAGCCCCACGGCCTCAACGCGGCCCTGCCGCACGCGAGTCACGACGTGGTGACCATCTTCGATGCCGAGGACGACATCCACCCCGCGATCTTCGACCTGGTCAACACCGTGATGATCGAGGACGAGGTCAACGTCGTCCAGGCCGGCGTGCAGCTGATGAACTATCAGTCCACCTGGTACTCCGCGCTGAACGTCCTGGAGTACTTCTTCTGGTTCAAGAGCCGTCTGCACTACCACGCCCTTGAGGGGTCCATCCCGCTCGGCGGCAACACGGTGTTCTTCAAGCGTGAGTTGCTGGTGCGCCTGGGTGGCTGGGACGAGCACAACCTCACCGAGGACGCGGACCTGGGGCTGAGGGTGTCTGCCGCGGGGGAGCGGGTGCGGGTGGTCTATGACGACCGCTACGTGACGAAGGAGGAGACCCCGCCCACGCTGGGGCAGTTCATCCGGCAGCGCACCCGCTGGAGTCAGGGCTTCATGCAGACCCTGAGCAAGGGCACCTGGAAGCAGATGCCCACCCGCAAGCAGCGCTGGCTCGCCTTCTATGTGCTGGCGTTTCCGCACGGGCAGGCCCTGCTCGGCCTGTACCTGCTGGTCTCCCTAGGCATGATCCTTTTCCTCAGGGTGCCGGTGCTGGTGGCGCTCGTCTCCTGGTTGCCCGTGCTGATGCTCCTGGCGCACTTCGTGACGCAGGCCGTGGGCCTGTACGAGTTCACCGACGCCCACGGCCTCAAGGCCACCCCCAAGGCCGTCCTGAGGATGGCCGTCGCCTGGTACCCGTACCAGCTGATCCTCGCCTACGCCGCGCTCCGCGCCATGCGGCGCCAGCTGACCGGCCGCACCAACTGGGAGAAGACCCAGCACGTCGGCGCCCACCGGGACAAGGCATCGGAGGCGAACTCCCATGCCGCGTGAGATGAGACGGCGTGCGACAGGACCGGGTGTGACGAGGCCCCAGCTGGTCGTGGTCCACGACGGGGTTCGCACGCCGGCCGGCCAGGCCCCGGCGCCCACCGAGCGGAGCCCTCGGCCGGTTGTCCCTCTGGGCGGGGTCCCCCGGCTGGGGCAGCGCGGGCGGATCGCCCTGGGCGCCGCCGTGCTCACGGGGCTGGTCACGCACGGCTGGCACCTGTTCCAGTACCCGCTGTACCTCACCGACGAGGGCATCTACATGCAGCGGGCCTGGTCGCTCGTCCGGCAGACCCGCCTGTCGCCGTACACCTACGACTACGACCACGCGCCCGGAGGCTGGATCCAGCTCGCCGGCTTCGCCTTCCCGCTGCCGAACCAGTTCGAGACGTTCGGCAACGCGGTCAACACCGGCCGATTCCTGATGTTGCTGGTCCACCTGGTCAGTGTGGCCCTGCTCTTCGAGATCGTCCGGCGGCTGACCGGCAGCGTCCTGGCCGCCTCCGTTGCCGCGTTCTTCTACAACGTCTCGCCGCTCGCCGTCTACTACCAGCGGCAGGTCCTGCTGGACAATCTCATGATGTTCTGGGTGCTGCTGAGCCTGTACCTGCTGCTCGGCCGGGACATGAGAATCCGGCACGCACTGGGGGCCGGGACCGCGTTGGGGATCGCACTGATCACCAAGGAGAACGCGCTCTTCTTCGTCCCCACCCTGGTGTATCTGCTGCACCGCAGGGTGAAGGGCTCCACCCAGCGCCGGTTCACCCGGTCGCTCTGGCCGTTCGCGACGGCGATCCCGGTCGGCGCCTACCTGCTGTACGCCGTATTGAAGAACGAGCTGGTGCCCACGGGCCTCGATTTCGACCTGAACAACCCGCCGGCCGACCACGTGTCGCTGTTGTACACCCTGTGGTGGCAGCTCAACCGCAGTCAGGGCTCCCTGCTCAGCTCGGGCAGCTTCCTGTACAGCAGCTGGATCCCAAGGGACGGGCTGTTCTTGCTCCTGGGTCTGCTCGCCATGCTGGCCGCCCTGTACTGGGGCTTCAGGGACCGGGAGCGGAACCTGGGCTTCCTGGTGGTCGGCACGATGGCCGTTGCCTATGCCTTCTATCTCATCCGCGGCAGCGTGCTGCTGGACTTCTACATCGCACCGATGGTCGTGCTGTTCGCAATGAGCATCGGCATGGTGACCGACCGGCTGCTCGGCCGCCTGTCGTCCCGGCTGCGGATCGCAGTGCCCGCCATGGCCGGGGCTCTCCTCCTGTTCGTACCGGTGACCGACTATCTGCTGACGGTCAACGACGAGGGACGGGTGGCGGTCGCGGACCAGTACCACCCGAAGCTGAACCTGACCCGGATGCAGGAGCAGCAGGTCGCCTGGATACGGGGGAACGTCCCGGCGGACGCGCGGATCATCATGGACGACGACCTGTGGAGCGAACTCCACGACGTCCCCCCGTTCTACCCGTTCGCGCATTCCCACTGGAATGCCGCGGCCGACCCCGACGTGCGCGACAAACTCTTCGCCAAGAAATGGCGGAACATCGACTACATCGTCATGTCCAACAAGATGCGTCAGTCCATGGAAAGCAACAACGGCGACGGCCGTGAGGACTGGATCCTGACCGCGCTGAAAAACGCGAAGAAGGTCTGGGAGACCGGTCAGGGTGACATCAACCTGCAGATCTACCGGGTCGGTTAGTCCCGGGCCGAGGAGGTGAACGACATGCCCGAGAACCCCGAGAACAGGGACAAGGACATACCTGAGAGCCCCGAGGAAAACGAACAGGCCCCTCCCGGAGAAACCGGAGGAATGAAGCGGCGGTTCACCTGGAAGAAGCTCCTGATGATCGCCATCGCGCTCGTGGTCGTCGGCTCCCTCGTACAGGTCATCGCGAGGAGCGGCGGTTTCGGCGGCGCGCTGAACACCACCGGCGACAACTCCGAGAACAAGAAGAGCGCACCCAAGGAGATCGAGACACCGGCCCAGAAGCCGAAGACGGTCGAGCTGGGGGACCAGAAGATCCCCCAGGCGTCCGGGCCGATCATCGTGGTCAACCCCGGCCTGGTCACACCCGGCGGCAAGGCGACCGTCGAGGGCGCCGGGTTCGACGCCAAGTCCACCGTGGACCTGTTTCTGAAGACCTCGGCCAAGCAGAACGAGGGAAAGGGCATCGCCACGGCGAAGACCGACAGGACCGGGTCGATCAACACGCAGATCACCGTGCCCGAGAACGTCAGCAAGGGCGCCATTGTGGTCGCGCAGCAGCGCGACGCCGACAATGTGGCCGAGGCCCAGCTCGTCGCGGGCGGTGTGGTCGGCGCTGTGAAGATCAACAAAATGGTGGGCAAGCCCGGGGACTCGGTGTCGCTGAACATCCGCGGCTTCGGGGCCGGGGAGAAGATCGACGTCTTCTGGGGCCGCGTCGGCGGCAAGCCGGACGCCACCTTGACCGCCGACGGATCCGGCGGCATCGGCCGCGCGGACGTCAAGGTCGGCGTCGCACCCACCGGCGTCAGCACGCTGATCCTGGTCGGCGAGAAGAGCCAGACCACGGCCACCGCGCCCTTCCAGATCCTGGGCCTGTACCCGACGCTCAAGTCGTCGCCGTACGCCTTGAAGGCCGGACACCAGATCACCGTCTCCGCCGGCGGGTTCGCCCCGGCCGAGCGCGTCCTGTACTACATCAACAGCGCCAGCGGCGTTCCCGCCTTCACCGCCACCGCCGACGCCAACGGCAACGTCGGATCCGTGTCCTTCGACGTGCCGTTCGGCCTGGAGGGCGAGCAGAACCTCACCGCGATCGGCGACCGGACCCGGGCAGTGGTCCGCGCCGGCTTCCAGGTGATGCCCTACACGCCGACCGCCGAGCCCAGCACCTACTCCGGCAAGGCCGGTACGGCGGTGAGCTTCTACGTCACCGGCTTCGCCGCGAACGAGACCGTCACCCTCTACGCCGGCGGCCCGAACGGCGACGCCAAGAAGATCACGACGTTCCAGGTCGACGCCAAGGGCGAGGCGGAGGCCGCGGGTTCGTACCCGATCACCAAGGCCGACGAGGGCGGCGTGGCCTTCAAGCTCGTCGGCAGCAAGAGCGGCGGCGAGGCCAAGGCATCCGTCAACGCCGCCGAGGAGGAGGGACAACAGGACCAAGGACAGCAGGGCCAGGGGCAGTAGTCCGGACGGGCCGGATCAGCGGCCGAGCGCCGCAGAGCGACAACACGGGAGACAGACACAGGAGGAGAGCACCATGAGTGTCGTCTTCGGGCCCAACACCCGACGGGTCCTGCAGTTCCTCACCCACATCGAGGACCTGACGCCGCAGCAGATCGACCGGGTGGCCGGCCTGTGGCGGCAGACCTCCAGCCAGACCCGTGCCGAGGCGTGGGCCGAAGTCCGGCGCACCACCACCGATGAGGAGCGCTACCGCATCCACGTTGCGGCCTCGGTGGCCCGCCGCGCGGCCCTGGACACGGCGCAGAGCCACCAGAGGCACGACTGGGCCTTCTGGGCCGCGGTCTGGGACGCGGTGATGGCGATCGCGGTCTGCGACCGGATCGGCGGCCACTACGACGTCCTGATCGCCCCGGTCGCCGCCGTCATGCCCTTCCTGGGTGTGTGCCGGCGCGACGTACTCGGCCCCCGCCACCTGCCGGACGCCGTGCTCGGGGGGAGCGGGCGGTCATGAACCACCGCATCCCGGTGATGGTGGCCGACAACGACGCCGAGGTCCGCGAGGCCCTCGCGGACCTGGTCGAGTCGCACCCGGCCTTCCAACTGGTGGGCCTGGCTGTCGACCACGCCCAGACCATCTCGGTGGCCGGCCAGACACATCCGTGGGTGCTGGTCCTGGACGTCCAGATGCCCAAGGGCGACGCCCCCACCACCGTACGCACTCTCCGTGATCGCGCGCCGGACACGAGGGTTCTGGCCCTGTCCGCGTACGCGGACCGTGAGACGGTGACGAATGTGCTAGTCGCCGGGGCCGTCGGCTATCTGGTCAAGGGCGCGCCCGCGGAAGAGATCCTCGAAGCCATCACCCGCGCGGCCCGCGGCCAGTTCAGCATGTCGGCCGAGCTTGCCGGGGCCTGCCTGGAACCGCTGCGGCGCACCCCCGGACCGCCGGTGCCCGGGGCGGCAACCGCGCCCGTACGCATTGACGAGAAGGCCTGCCTGGACGTGCTCGAACAGGCACCCTGCGGCGTACTCGTGACCGGCGCCCAGGACCGCGTCGAACTCGCCAACGCCCACGCCCGCCACCTGTTCGGCTACAGCGCGACCGAACTGCGCGGCAAGCGGCTGCGCGACCTGCTGCCGGAGCACCCCGGTGCCGGGGTGGCCACCGGAGAGTTGATCGCCCCGGTCACGCCGGCGTTGCGCCGGGACGGTTCGGAGTTCCCCGCCCGGATCGGCGGCGGCCGACTGCGGGGCGGGCGTCCACGTTACGTGGTGTACGTGATGGACCTCAGCGGCGGGGGCGTGACCGGTGATCGGCTGCGCCAGCTCGTCGACTCCTCACCGGACGCGATGCTGGTCATGGACGCCGAGGGACGTATCCGGCAGGCGAGCCCGCGCGCCGAGACCCTGTTCGGATACAGCAGCGAGCAATTGCTCGGCACGCTCGTCGAGGTGCTGCTGCCCGACCAGCCGCTGACCGTCTCACTGCGCGACTGGGCCGACCCGCGCCAGGAGCCGACCGGACACAGCGTGGAACTGGTCGGCCGGCGCCAGGACTCCAAGCAGTTCCCGGTGGACGTGAGCGTCAGTCCGTTGCGTACCACCGAGGGCGTGTTCGCCGTGCTGACGGTCCGGGACATCACCGAGGTGCAGCGCGCCCAGTTCGTCCTCGAACGCAGCCTGGAACTCCTGGAGGGCACCGACCGCGACCGGCAGGCCCTCCTCAGCCACCTCATCCATGCCCAGGAGGAGGAGCGCAAGCGCATCGCCGCCGACATCCACGACGACACCATCCAGGTCATCACCGCGGCAGGCCTGCGCCTGCAGCAGTTCCGCAGACGGCTGAAGGATCCGAAGGACGTGCAGGTGATGGACCGGCTGGACGAGACCCTCAAACTCTCTCTGAGCCGCTTGCGCCAACTCATCTTCGACCTGCGGCCCTCCGCCCTGGAGCACGGCAGCCTGGCCACCGCCCTGAAGACCTTCCTCGATCGCATGCGCGCCGAGACCGGCATCCACTACAAGTTCGAGGAACGCCTGACGGCCACCCTGCCCGTCGAGACCATGGTGCTGGTCTACCGCACCGCCCAGGAAGCCCTGATCAACGTACGAAAGCATTCCCGGGCCAAGATGGTCCGCGTCCAACTGCTCGGTGTTGACGACGGCTGCCTGATGCGCATCGTCGACGACGGCGCCGGTTACGACCCCCTCGAAGTCGAGTCCCGCCCCGGCCACCTCGGCCTCACCCTCATCCACGAACGCGCCCAGATGGCGGGAGGCTGGAGCCGCGTGGAGAGCGAGCCGGGAGCCGGTACCACCGTCGAGTTCTGGGTGCCGATCGAGGAGACTCCGTTGCCGTCCACGGAATCCGGAACGGAGGAGAACGGCACGTCCGCGCCGAAGGACACCGGGCCATGAACCGAGCACCCGACCTCACCAAGGTGCTGCTCGTGGAGGACCACCGGGCCGTCGCCGAGGGACTGTGGGCCCTGCTCGACGAGTACGACGACCTGACCGTGGTCGGCTGGGCGGACTCCGTGGCCGAAGCCGTGCCGATGACGGAGCAGCTCTCCCCGCAGGTGGCGCTGATCGACTACCGGCTCCCCGACGGCACCGGCGCCGACGCCGCGGCCCGCATCCGCGCCCACGACCCCGCCGTCGTGGTCGTCTTCCTCAGCGCCGACACCAGCGACGCCGCCCTGCTGGCCGCGGTCGAGGCGGGCGCCAGCGGATACCTGCTCAAGTCGGCGGGCGGCGACGAGATTGCCGCAGCCATCCGGGCCGCGGCCGCGGGCGAGACCCTCATCCCCGCCCGCACCCTGATGGAGGTCCTCGCCCGCCACCGCGAGACCACCCGTGCCTCCGCCCAGCAGACGGAACGCCTGAACAGCCTCACCGCCCGGGAACAAGAGATCCTCGCCCTGATGACCCAAGGACTCGACAACCGCGCCATCGCCGACCATCTGACCATCAGCTACGCCACCGTACGCACTCACGTACGCGGGATCCTCGAGAAACTGGAGGCCCGATCTCAGCTTGAGGCAGTGGCCAAGGCCGCCGAATGGGGCTTCCGCCCCACGCAACACGGATCTGCGCCGGAGCCGGAGGGTCCGTGACGTCAGGCGGTCGGGCTTGGTGGCGAGCGAGGGAAGGAATCGCGCCATCAGCCGGGTTTCTGGAGCGTCACCCCTTGGATCCGGGACGGTGCGTCATGGATGGGATGGACGAACAGCCGCACACACCTCCGTCTCGTGGGCCGGAGAATTCGCCCTCGGAGCCGAACCGGCGCCAGGTGCTCAAGGGGGCCGCGGTCATCGGCGGTCTGGCGGTGCTGGTGGCGGGCGGCGGCTTCTACGGCGTGCGCCGGCTGACTGACGACTCGGGCGACGGACCGGCCTCGACAGCGCAGCCCGCGTCCCCGGGCGAGCCGACCTCGCTGGAGCGGCTGGCGGCGGGCGTGGTGCCCGGCGGCCCCGGCAAGGACGGCATCCCCGCCATCGACAAACCGCGCTTCGTCGACGCCGACGACGCACCACGCTTCCTCTCCGACGACCAGCCGGTGTTCGGCCTGGAGGGACAAGGCGGGGAACGGCCCCGTGCCTACCCGCAGCTGGTGCTGGTCTGGCACGAGATCGTCAACGACCGGGTGGGCGGCAGGCCGCTCACCGTCACCTACTGCCCGCTCACAGGGACCGCGATCGCCTTCACCGGCCCGCCCGACGGGGCTGGGCTGACCTTCGGCACCACCGGCAACCTCGTCAATTCCAACCTGCTGATGTACGACCGTCAGACCGACTCCACCTGGCCGCAGATCACCGGGACCGCCATCACCGGCAAGCGCAAGGGTCAGCGGCTCGCGACCACGCCGTTGGTGTGGACCACCTGGAAGACCTGGCGCACGGCCCGCCCCAGCACCAAGGTGCTGTCCACCGACACCGGCCACCTGCGCGACTACGGCAGCGACCCGTACGGCTCCTACACCCGCGACAGCGGCTACTACGTCGAAGGCGGCCCGATCTTTCCCGTGCTGGCCCGCGACCGGTCGAGGCGGTTCGCGGACAAGGACGTCGTGGTGGGCGTACGGAGAGGACAGCGCCACCTGGCTGTCGCCAAGAAGCGCATCGAGCGCGAGGGGGCTGTCCGTGCCGAGCTCGGCGGCGCACCAATGACCGTGCGCTGGAACCGAACGCTGGGCGCCGCTCACCTCGCCGGCGCCGAGGGCGGAACCGAGGCGTTCGACGCGATGTGGTTCGCCTGGTACGCGTTCCACCCCGATACCCAGGTGCTGTCATGAACCGGGTGGTGGCCGTCCTGTCCAGAGTGGGCGACGCATGGGACCGGGCCGCCCACGCCGTGGCGGCGACCCCTTCCCGCCTCCGCCGGGCGCTGTCCGTACGGCGGCGGCGCCGGATCGCGCTGGTCACGGGGGCCGTACTGCTGGTCCTGTACCTGACAGCCATCGGCGACCTCGTCTTCTCGCCATCGGGCCGCTGGGCCGGCATGCCCTTCGCGCAGACCGAGTGGGACCGGGTGTTCAGCACGCGTGCTCCGTACCTTTTCGAGCCGGTTCTGGTCCTGCGGACGCCATACATGGCTCTGTTCCTCAGCCCGGTCAACGTGCTGCTCGGCGCGGTCGTGGCCGGGCTCGCCGCCGCCAACATCGCCGTCGCGCCGGCCGCCCGCGACGAGACGGTATGCCGTGCGCCGCGCGCCCGAGGCCTGACCCGGCTGCTCGGCGTCCTGCCCGCCTTCCTGCTCGGCTTCGCCTGCTGCGTCCCGGCATTCTTGCTGGCCCTGGGCACCGGCACGGCCGCCGCAGTACTGCCCTTTGTGGTGCCCCTGCGCCCGGTGTTCTATCCACTCAGCCTGGTGCTGCTCACTGTCTCCGTCGTATGGGGCGCCAGGAAGCTCGACCCCCCGGCCAAGCAGAACGGAGCCGCGGACGATCCACCGGACCATGCTCAGCCCGCCCGGACGTTACGGGTTGCCGCCCGCGTCGAGTTCATTCAGCCCCAGGTGGCCCAACGCTGCCCAGAAGGCGGGTGATGACGGATCACCGAGGGTTCCGATCGCCGGACGGTACGGCTGTGAAGCCCTGCGTGGGCCGCACCGCCACACCCGACGGGATCTATGCGTCAGGTGACTCCGTCGCGCGCCCCGTTCGGGGCACCATCGCCGAGCGGACGGTGAAGGTCAGCCCGGGAGGGCTGCAGTTCCGGGGCAGCCCGGCGGTTCCACAGGGCCCGGGCGGCCCACCCGGCGGTCACGAGCACTGCGAGGGCCGCCACGATCGGCACCGGCCCCAGGTCGTTCAGCCATCGGGTCACGGTGCCCTGCCACTGGGTGACTGTGGAGACCACCGGGTCGTCCGCCGCGCCGCCGCCCAGCAGCCTGAGCTCGTACCAGCCGTAGTACGCCACGTACGCCCCGGCGATCAGCAACAGCGCTCCCGAGAGACGCGTGACGTACGGCAGGACCGCGCGGACCCGGGCCACGGCGGCCTGCCGGGACAGGGCGACGGTCAGGGTCAGCACGCCGACCACGGCCCCCATCCCGGCGGCGTAGGCGAGGAAGACGCCGACCACGCCCGGCACGCTGCTGCCCCGGAAGGCCGTGGTGGTGAGGGCCAGGAAAGGGCCGATGGTGCAGGACAGCGAGGCGACGGCGTATGAAATGCCGTACAGGCCCATGGAGAGAGCCGAGTCCGCCGGGCGGCTGGTCGTGTGTACCTTCGGCAGCCGCACCTGCAGTTCACGACCCGTGAGCAACCAGACGCCCAGGGCGAGCAGGATCAGACCGATGACGACGGTCGCCCAGGGCAGCCACCGCTCGACAGTGAGGGCGAGCGGGGAGACGACGAGCGCGAAGGTGCCGAAGACCGCAGCGAAGCCGCCCGTCATGGCAGCCGTGGCGATCAGTGCCCGGGTCACCGCGTCCCGCCTGCCGGTCCGGTCGCCGCCGGAGACGAATATGGTCAGGTAGGCGGGCAGGAGCGCGAAGCCGCAGGGGTTGACCGCGGCCAGCATGCCCGCGGTGAGCGCGAGTGCGTAGGGGATGCCGGTCACTGCTGGATCAGCCGCTCGACCTCGGCGTCGAACTGGTCCGCGCTCACGGCCCCGGGGGAGACCTGGATCTTTCCGTCGTCGTTGACGAACGCGACCGCGGGCTGGGCGACGACCCCGAACCGGCCCCACAGCGAACCGTCGGCGTCGATGGCGTGCCGCATGCCGTCGAGTCCGGTGTCGGCGACGAACTGCTTCATGTCCGAGGTGTCGCCGAGGCCCGGCATCCCGACGAAGGTGACCTTGTCGCCCCACTTCTCGGCGGCCTTGGCGATGGTCGGAGCCTCGCCTCGGCACACCGTGCACCAAGGGGCCCAGAACCACAGCACCGCGTCCTTGCCGGCCAGCGAGGTGCCCTCGAACGACTTGCCGTCCACGGTGGTCGCCTTGAACTTCAGCTGGGTCGGCACCTTCGCCGCCGCGCCGCCCGCGTCCGCCTTGGACGTCTTGGACGTCTTGGACGTCTTGGCACCGGTACCCCCGGCGGTCTCTTTGGTGCCGCAGCCCGCCGTCAGTGCGGCGAGGGCCACAGCTGCCAACGCGGCGGCGGTCGTGATCGTCCGGGAACGAAGAAGGCGCATCGAATTCCTCCGGGGAAGGCGTGAAGTCCGAACGGTGCGGTGAACGGCACGACGGAAACCCGGTATCGGGCACGGAACTTCCCTCGTTCCCCGGTCGGCGCAGATAGGTCGTCCCAAGACGGACAGACTGTCTCAAGGTGGACGCGCACTCCGACGAACGCCGCGTCAGCCGATGTCGAACGCCGGACCGGTGATCGTCAGCCCGAGGTCTCCACCGGCGTGCGAGATGAGAGCGAGCAGCATCAGCGAGGCTCCGGCAAGGGCCATGTCCTTGAGGAACTGGACCATTTCCAGCTGCCGGGCCTGGGCGTCGCTCTCCTTCCAGAACGCGTGCATCAGCAGTGCCGTCGGGATCAGGAACACGGCCAGCAGCAGGGCGCCGAGGTCGGCCCAGATGCCGAGCAGGACGCTCAGTCCGCCGATGAGGAGCAACAGCCCGCCTCCGCGGATCACTGGGACGGAGGACGGTGCGCCTCTGGACGCGGCGTAGTCCGCCATTGTCTTGGTCTGCTTGAGGTGGCCGAAGGCTGAGCCGAGGAAGAGCGCCGCGAAGAGAATGCGGCCGATGAGCACCAGGACGTCCATGATGACCTCCGGGAGTGGAATGCTGCTGAAGCAGAGACCACCTGTACAAAAGGGTACTCTTCGATCATGTCCGCCGCGGTCCGTGCGGGAATGGAATGCGGGCTCAGGAGCGAAGGGTTTCCGTCATCGTGGAGGAACGGCTGCCGCACGCACACACGGAGCGGGACAAGAAGTTCGCCCAGTGCGTGCTGCCTGAGGTGGAGATGCTGCTACGGGTGGCGACGACGTTGACCGCGCGGCCGGGCGAGGCCGAGCAGTGGGTGCGGGACACCCTGCTGCGGGCGTACCCGATGTGTGACCGCTTCGACGGTCAGCAGCCGAGGGCCTGGCTGCTGACCCTGATGCACCAGGCGCGCACCGACCGGCCTCGCGACGGCGGAACACAACTGCCGGACGGACGGGGCGGCGGCCCTGTCCGGGCGTTGGTGGGCTCCCTTGGGCGCCCCGGGGAATCGCTCGTGGTCGGACCGGCGTTCCACGAGGTCGTCGACAGCGCGCTGGCGGCTCTGCCGGTCAGATACCGGCAGGTGGTCAGGCTCGTGGACATCGACGGTCTGTCGTACGCGGAGGCGGCCGGCTTGCTGGGCATGCGCGAGGCGACCGTGACGAGTCGCCTGCGCCGGGCGCGCAGGCGCATCCGCGTCCGGCTGGCGGCGGCCGGACTGGTGCCGGGACGAGGTGAGCGGTGAGCATGTGGTCGAAGCGACGACAGCCGGCCGAGCGCAGGATGAACTGCATGCAGGTGGCCCGGGTCCTACAGGCGTACCTGGACGGGGAGACCGACGAGGTCACGGCCCGCCGGGTGGCGGCCCATCTTGAGGACTGCCGCCGCTGCGGACTGGAAGTCGAGACCTATCGGAAGATCAAGGACGCGCTCACCCGCCGGTCGGAGCCGGATGCCGAAGCGGTCGAGCGGCTGCGCGGCTTCGCCGAGGGACTGCTGCACAGCGGTGAGAACGGGGAGGAGGGGCGCACCCGACAGGGATTCGACCCGATCCCCTGATCGGAACGTGGCGTTCCGGCTGTCGGCCGCCTTTCCGGACGTGCACGCTTGGCCGACTGTGAGGACGGCGAGAGCAGGTGGGATGAGGAGATCATGTCCGACGACCGCCGCGAGGACCCCTTGGTCCTGGTCTTCGATGTGAACGAGACACTCAGCGACCTCACACCGCTGCGGGACCGCTTCGAGGATGTGGGCGCTCCGGCGGAGCTGATGCCCACCTGGTTCGCCGGGGTGCTGCGCGACGGGTTCGCGCTGACCGCCGCGGGCGCGTACGCGGACTTCGCGTCCATCGCCCGGGACGGGCTGCGGGCCGTGCTGTCGTCCCGGGCGGGCGAGTGGACCGGCGATGTCGAGGGCGCGGTCCGGCACGTCATGGACGGATTCGGCCTGCTCGACGTGCACCCCGATGTCCCGGACGGCGTACGGAAGCTGAGCGTGGCCGGGTTCCGGCTGATGACCATGACCAACGGCAGCGCCCGACTGACCGAGCAGCTGCTCGCCAAGGCGGACCTGCTGGAGTCCTTCGAGGCGCTGCTGGACGTCGGCGGGCCGCAGTGCTGGAAGCCCGCCCCGGCCCCCTACCGGTACGTCGTCGAGTACGCCACAGTGCCGCCCGAACGTGCTCTGCTGGTCGCCGTGCACCCGTGGGACGTCGACGGTGCCCTGCGGGCGGGTCTGGGCGGCGCCTGGCTGCGCCGCGACGCGGTCGTCCACCCGCAGGCGATGTCCCGGCCGACCTACAGCGTGCGGGACCTGCGGGAGCTCGCCGACATCCTGACCGCGGACAAGGCATGAGAACACCTGCGGGGTGACTCGCGGGGGATGCGGCGCAGGGAGGCGTGCGCCCTGCCATCTCTGCCACCGCCGCCGCGACATGGGCGGTGGGCACAGCACTCCTGACGGAGCTGGCCCGCGCCGTCGGGCGGCACCGCGGCGTGCACCCGTGGGACGTCGATGTCGCTGACGGTGTGGCCGAAGTGCTGCAGACGGGGTCGGCGTACGGGTTCGAGCGTCACCAGACAAGACGGGCCCGCGCCGACGCCACTCGCGTGGCCACCGCCCGGAGCCGGGTTGTGCCGTTCGGGAGGGGCCAAAGGGAATGTGGACAGGCCGTCAGCGGGTTTCCTGCATGCGGAAGGGCCGTTAGTGGACGTCCGCGCCCCTGTCGGGCGGTGAGCGGGGGCGCCGATTGCCCGGCGCACGGGGCGGTTCCGTGGTGAGCGGGGACCGAACGCTCACCGTTCGGGCGCGCGGACCTCGTAGCCGCGCTCAGGGGGCGACGACCTCGAAGCGACGGTCGGTCCGAGACCGAGGCGAGGTGGACGATGAGGGTGTGGCCGAGACGGCGGGACCTGGCGCAGCGGAGGATGGGCTGCGCCGAGGCGGTTCGTGTCCTGCAGGCGTATCTGGACGGGGAGACGGACGAGGTCACCGCCCGCCGGGTGGTCGCACACCTGGACGACTGTCGCGACTGTGGCATGGAGGCTGACCTGTACCGCGAGATCAAGAAGTCGCTGGCCCGGCGGGAGCGGCCCGACGCTCGGGCAGTGGAGCGACTGCGCGGGTTCGGCGAGTCCCTGCTGCACACCGGCCCGGGTGACGGGGGCGCTCGCATATCCGGCGGCTGAGCGCCACTTGCCAGATACCGGGAGAAGGGAGCTGCGCGCTGTTTCGCTTCCACGGCGTACGGCGGTGATCCGGGAGGGTGACTCGAGTCGTGCGTCCCGGCCACGGCATGGACTCCACTCGCGGTGCTCGATACGTTCCACCCTGATTGTCGACTCCCCGGATGGGGAGTCCGTAAACGGAGCGCACCCGCAGAGCCACCCTGACGGATGCCGACGAGCAGGCTGGTAGGAGGGGCGGCATCGGCACACCGCGTTGATCCGGGACGGCTGGCGGGGCCCCGGCGATAGATCGTGATCTTGCTGGTGGGGGGCCTGTTCGGGCAAGGATGCGGCCACCGTTGACCATCGGCGTGTGAAGGCAAACGATCATGCGGCGGCTGCAGGTCACAGCGTAGACCCTGCCCGCTGGGAGGAGGCATTCGAGGGCCTGATGGACCGGATATCGGGACGGTTCGCGCGGGTCGAACCCCGTCGTCGTGTCCGGCAGTTGGCGCGCGGGCTGCTGTCGGACCTGCCGCGCAAGAACTGCTGGACCATCGCCGAGCGGGGGCACGCGCACGGGGGGCGTCCAGCGGCAGTACTCCGGCACCGCGGGGGCCCGTATTTCAATAACTGTCAGGGACGGGATTCCGCAGTTGTTCGGGCGTGTAGCTGTTCCAATGTGCGGGCGGGCGATCCGGGGATCGGCGTGA
>NZ_LLZG01000152.1 GCF_001509475.1 Streptomyces regalis | reverse complement strand
GGGGTTAGGGATGGTGTGGTCCCGTCCTCCAGCGCCGGGTGGGCTGAAATGCATGGGTCGGCGGTGGGAAGTGGCCGTCAGCATCATGAGGCGAAGCACCTGCGCCGGGACGGTGTGGGGTTGTCTTCAAGTGCCGGGCGGGCTGGGTGATGCGGGCCGGTGTTGGGAAGGGCCGTGAGTGGGCCTCGGCCTCTTGATCGCCCCAGTAGGGTCGTCCCGTGAGTAACGAACACATCACGCTGACCGCGGGTGACGCGGAGGTGGACGTGCTGCCGGGGAACGGCGGGCGGGTCGGTGGGTTGCGCGTCGGGGGGATCGAGTTGTTGCGGCAGGGGGAGCGGTTCGGGTGTTTCCCGATGGTTCCCTGGTGCGGGCGGATCCGGGACGGGCGGTTCCTGGACGGGGCCGTGGTGCGGCAGATGCCGCTCAACGCCCCGCCGAACGCCATCCACGGCACCGTGCGGGACGGCGCCTGGCGCGTGGCCCGGGTCGCCGACGGCGAGGTGGTGATCACGTATGACCTGGTCGAGCCCTGGCCCTACGCCGGCCGCGTCACCCAGGTCGTCGCGCTCACCCCGGACAGCCTCAGCCTCACCATGTCCGTCGAGACGTATGAGACGTCCTTCCCGGCGCAGATCGGCTGGCACCCCTGGTTCAACCGGAACCTCGGCGGGGAGGGGGCACAGGATGTGCGGCTCGACTTCAGCCCGGCCTGGCAGGAGGAGCGCGGGGACGATCACCTTCCCACCGGGAATCGGATCGAGCCGAAGCCGGGGCCCTGGGACGACTGCTTCGGCATGCCCGGCGGGGTCGACGTCACGCTCACCTGGCCGGGGCAGTTGGAGCTGAAGGTGGCCAGCCGCCAGGAGTGGGTCGTCGTGTACGACGAGCAGGAGGCCGCCGTGTGTGTCGAGCCGCAGACCGGGCCGCCCAATGGGCTGAACAGTCTCCCCCGCCTGGTCACGCCCCTGGAGCCGCTCGAGGCCACGACTGTCTGGAGCTGGCGGCGCCTCTAAGCTGGGCGGCATGACTGACGTACGTGGCGAGCTGCTGCAGCAGATCAAGGACAAGGCCGTGGTGCACGGCAAGGTGACCCTGTCGTCGGGGCTGGAGGCTGATTACTACGTCGATCTTCGGCGGATCACCCTCGACGGGGAGGCGGCTCCGCTGGTCGGGCAGGTGCTGCTCGATCTGACCGCGGAGCTGGAGTTCGACGCGGTGGGCGGGCTCACCATGGGCGCCGACCCCGTGGCCGCCGCGATGCTGCACGCCGCCGCGGCGCGCGGGAAGCGGCTGGACGCCTTCGTCGTGCGCAAGGCCGCCAAGGCGCACGGGCTGCAGCGGCGGGTCGAGGGGCCGGACATCGCGGGGCGGCGGGTGCTCGTCGTCGAGGACACCTCCACCACCGGCGGGTCGCCGCTCGCCGCCGTCGAGGCCGTGCGTGAGGCGGGAGCCGAGGTCGTCGGCGTCGCCACGATCGTCGACCGGGCCACCGGCGCCGCCGAGAAAATCCAGGCGGGGGCCGGGGTGCCGTACCTGTTCGCCTACTCCAAGGACGAGCTCGGGCTCGACTGACCGAGGTCCCCACGGGCGTCCATCTCGGCTGATGACAGACGCTCGGACCATCCCGGTTCGTCTGGAAAGATGGGGCCGACGACGACGTCGCAACCCCCCAAGGTCTAGGTCAGGGCCGTAAGAAGAACGCCGTACGCAGTTACGTACGCAGTACGTCAACCCGCACACTCCAAGGAGCGGACAGATGCCCATCGCAACCCCCGAGGTCTACAACGAGATGCTCGACCGGGCGAAGGCAGGCAAGTTCGCCTACCCGGCCATCAACGTGACCTCGACTCAGACCCTGCACGCGGCCCTGCGCGGTTTCGCGGAGGCGGAGAGCGACGGCATCATCCAGATCTCGACGGGTGGCGCCGAGTTCCTGGGCGGTCAGCACAACAAGGACATGGTGACCGGCGCCGTCGCCCTGGCCGAGTTCGCGCACATCGTCGCCAAGAAGTACGACATCACCGTCGCCCTGCACACGGACCACTGCCCGAAGGACAAGCTCGACGGGTACGTACGGCCGCTGCTCGCGGTGTCGGAGGAGCGGGTCGCGCGCGGTGAGAACCCGCTGTTCCAGTCGCACATGTGGGACGGCTCGGCCGAGACCCTGGCCGACAACCTCTCCATCGCGCAGGAGCTGCTGGAGCGCGCCCGCGCCGCGAAGATCATCCTTGAGGTCGAGATCACCCCGACCGGTGGCGAGGAGGACGGTGTCTCGCACGAGATCAACGACTCGCTGTACACGACGGTCGACGACGCGATCCGTACGGTCGAGGCCCTCGGTCTCGGTGAGAAGGGGCGCTACCTGCTCGCCGCCTCCTTCGGCAACGTCCACGGTGTCTACAAGCCGGGCAACGTCGTGCTCCGCCCCGAGCTGCTCAAGGAGCTCAACGAGGGCGTCGCCGCCAAGTACGGCAAGGCGTCCCCGTTCGACTTCGTCTTCCACGGCGGCTCCGGTTCCACCGCCGAGGAGATCGCTACCGCGCTGGGCAACGGCGTCGTCAAGATGAACATCGACACCGACACGCAGTACGCCTTCACGCGTCCGGTCGCCGACCACATGTTCAAGAACTATGACGGTGTGCTCAAGGTCGACGGCGAGGTCGGTTCGAAGAAGACCTACGACCCGCGGACCTGGGGCAAGCTCGCCGAGGCGAGCATGGCCGCGCGCGTGACGGAGGCCTGCTCCAACCTGCGCTCGACGGGTACGAAGATCAAGTAGTTCGTGGTTCTCCGGGTATCTCTCGGGGAGCTTGTGAGCCCGGCGTCTGTCTACGGCGCCGGGCTCGCTGTATACCTGGGGGCATGCCCGACGTCCGGCTGGCCTCCCCGCAGGGCAAGTGGATCCTGCTCACCACGGTTCTCGGCTCCAGCATGGCGCTGCTGGACTCGACCGTCGTCAACGTCGCCCTTCCACGCATCGGCCGTGACCTCGACGCCGACCTGGCCGCCCTGCAGTGGACCGTCAACGCGTACATGCTCACGCTGGCCGGGCTGATCCTGCTGGGCGGTTCGCTGGGGGACCGGTACGGGCGTCGCAAGATCTTCGTCATCGGGGTCGTGTGGTTCGCGGCGGCCTCGCTGCTGTGCGGGATCGCGCCGAACGCCGGGGTGCTCGTCGCCGCGCGGGCCTTGCAGGGCATCGGCGGGGCTCTGCTCACGCCGGGCTCGCTCGCGCTCATCCAGGCGTCCTTCCATCCCGACGACCGGGGGCGGGCCGTGGGCCTGTGGTCGGGGTTCGGGGGTGTCGGGGCGGCGGTCGGGCCGTTCCTGGGCGGGTGGCTGGTCGACGGGCCCGGGTGGCGGTGGGTGTTCCTGCTCAACGTCCCGCTGGCCCTGCTGTGTGTGCCGGTGGCCCTGCGGCATGTCCCCGAGTCGGGGGACGGTCGTACACACGGCCGCTTCGACGTGCTCGGCGCGGCGCTCGGTGCCCTGTCCCTCGCCCTGGTGACGTACGCGCTGATCGAGGCCCGGGAGGGCTCGGTGGTCGTCGTCGTGTCCGCGGTCGCCGGTGTGGCCGCCGGCATCGCCTTCGTGTTCGTCGAGAAGCGGCGCCCCGACCCGATGATGCCGCTCGACATCTTCGCGTCCCGCCAGTTCACCGTGGTCAACGTCGTCACCCTGTGTGTGTACGCGGCCCTCGGCGGCTTCTTCTTCCTCGCCGTGATCCAGCTCCAGGTCGTCTCCGGGTACTCGGCTCTCGGCGCCGGTACGGCACTGCTGCCGGCGACCGTCCTGATGCTGCTGCTCTCCGCCCGCTCCGGCGCCCTGGCCGACCGGATCGGGCCGCGCATCCCGCTCACCGTGGGGCCCCTGCTGTGTGCGGCCGGCATGCTGCTGATGCTGCGCGTCGGGGCGGACGCCTCGTATGTCGCCGACGTGCTGCCGGCCGTCCTCGTCCTCGGCTTCGGGCTGGTCACCCTGGTCGCGCCGCTGACCGCCACCGTCCTTGCCTCCGTGGACGTCGCGCGGGCCGGGCTGGCCAGTGGCATCAACAACGCGGCGGCGCGCGCGGCCGGGCTCGTCGCCGTGGCCGCGCTGCCTCTGCTGACCGGGATGGGGCAGGAGGCGTATCGCTCGCCGGTGGCCTTCGACGATGCCTTCGGGCGGGCGATGGTCCTGTGCGCGGGCGTCTTGGCCGCGGGGGCGGTCCTCGCCTTCGCGACCGTGCGCCGCCTTCCCCCGGAGTGCGCTCACCCCGAGTGCCGCACGCATTGCGGTGTCACGGCGCCGCCGTTGGAAGGGCGGCCGGTGCGGGGGCGGGTGCCTGAGGGTGGGGGTTCCTAGGGCTGGGGGCGTGCGGTTGCCGTGGTGCGTTTCTCGCCCCCGCCGCCCCTACCCGTCCCATCCTGAAGGGGCTCCGCCCCTTCGACCCCGCCAGGGGGCTGCCGCCCCCTGGACCCCCGCTTCGGCCC
>NZ_LLZG01000151.1 GCF_001509475.1 Streptomyces regalis | reverse complement strand
GTCTGGTACTCGTACTTCGCCGCGTTCGCCGGCCACTTGGTGGTGTCCGACACACAGGTGGCCGTCTGGTCCGGCACGCCCACCTTGTTGTTCTCCGCGTCGCGCTGCCAGAGCGGGTAGCCCGTCTTCTGGTCGTAGCAGTACGCGGTCTTCGCCTGGTTGTCCTCCTCCAGGTAGGTGACGTTGTTGTCCGCGTCCCAGCTCATCTTGGTGGTCTGGGACTTGGCGTTGGTCGTCTGGACAGGGCGGCCGAAGTCGTCCGTCACGTACTTCGTCGCGTGGGTCTCGGCGTCGGTGACGGTGGTGTCGGTGAACTTCGTGTTCGTGGTGTTCGCCGCGTACGCGAAGCCCGTGGTGCCCTGCAGACGGTCCGTGATCGTCTTCGTCCACCAGTGGTACTTCGGGTCGTCACCGGTCTGCGGGGCGTAGTACGCCAGGTTGGTGCCGTTGCCGCGCGGGTCGGTGGCCTTGACCAGCTTGACGTTCTTGTTGCCCTGATCGGAGTCGTAGGTGAACTTGAAGTCCTTCGGCTGGGACGATCCCTCGCCGTCGGTCATCCAGCCCAGCAGGCCGGTGGTCGTGTAGTAGAAGGCGACCTTACGGCCCGAGATGTCCGTGACGGACTTGACGTGGTCGTAGATCTTGGGCTCGTTCAGGTTGGTGCCGCTGGCCTTGGCACCGGTGGCGGTGATGTACGTGTAGGTGGCATCACCGGAGACGACGCCGCCCTTGTTCTCGTACCTCCGGTAGTAGTCGACCTTCAGCGACTGCCTACCGGCCGGGTCGGTGATGTACGTGAGGAACTTCGTCGGCTTGTTGTTGGCCTTGCGCTCCTCGTACGTGTACGTCTGCGTGTTGCCGTTCTTGTCCACGACAGATGTCAGGTAGCCGTCGCAGCCGAAGAGGAAGCGTGTGCCGTCCGGGCGCAGTAGCGTCCACGCGTCGGGCACCGGGTCCTTGTTCGGGGTGCAGTCCAGTCCCGTCTTCATGGTGATGCGGTAGTGGACGCCTGCCGGGGCCTTCCAGGTGCCGTCGGCCTGCTTGGTGAAGACGTGCGTGGTGCCGTCTCCGTCCGGCAGGCGGATCTCGGTCGCGTTGGCGTTGGGGTTGGGGTGGAAGTCCAGCGCTCCGCCGAGGCGGATCGGCCCGGCCAGCTGCGCCGACCAGCCCGCACCCGTCACCGTGTCACTGGTGTCCAGCGAGTTGTAGGCGAACCGCGCGAACGTGTTCAGCCCACGGCCCGGGTTGGTGAACGCGTTGTACGACCACACGCTGTTGCCGGCGGCCAGGTTGTTCATCACCGTCGAGCCGGCGCCGGTGTTCTTGCCGGTGTAGGAGTAGAACTTCTCCAGGCCGAGCGTGTTGGAGGTGGGGTCCTCCACCGCCACGTTCTGCTTCAGCGACGGGATGCCACCGGTGCCCGCCGACAGCCAACTGCCGTCGGAGACCTTGCGGATGTCCCAGCCGAGGACGTAGTCCGTGCGCTTGTTGCCGCTGTCGGAGTTGATCGGCGTCTTGACCTGTGCCTGGATCGTCGCCGACTCGCCCGGGGACAAAGCCGGGATGGCCGTGGAGAGCTGATTGCCGCCCGTGGTGACGTCAGTGCCGTCCGGCAGTTTCCAGGTGTAGGACAGCTCCCGCTCGCCGGCCGCCCACTCGGCGTTGGTGGTGTTGGTGACCGTGAAGTCCACCGTGTAGGTCGAGTTCGGGGTCATGCGGGCCGGGGTCTGCGGCGCGTAGTAGGTGTCCTCCGTGGTGGAGTCGACGTAGATGACGCGCAGCAGCGGGCCGAGCTGGTAGTCGGATGCCTCCGAGGCCAGGAACAGGGTGCGCTCCTGCGGGCCGGCGCTGGTCTCGTCCTTCAGCTTGACCATGGCGCCCTTGTTGGAGGACGGCGTCTTGGTCCAGCCCTGGGTCAGGGAGGTGGCGTTCCAATAGTGGCGGCCGACCTCGGAGACCTGCGGGACGAAGTCCGAGACGGTCGCCGAGTAGTCGCCGCCCGCCGTGGTCCACGCCGTGGTGGAGGTGGCGTTGTTCCAGGTGGCGGTGGTTTCACCGAAGTCCCGGGTCAGCCCGTGCAGTTCGTAGGTCGCGCTGCCGTTGCCGGTGTTGGTGGTCTCCGCGCCCCACATGAACAGCCGGGACTCCAGCACGGTGGCAGTGGTGGGGATGTCGCTGGTGGCGAACTTCATCACCGCGCGGGTCTTGCCGTAGGTGGAGGAGTTGTTGCCGACGCTCAGCCACTTCTGACCCACACCGAAGGACTGGATGGCGTCCTGGTTGGTGGTCGGCTGCGCGGACGACAGGGTCGTGTCCGTCACCCCAGCCGTGCCCTGGATCAGCCGCATCGTGCGGCCCGCCTTCGGCACGCCGACGATGCGGGTCGGTGAGCCGAGCAGCTCGCCGCTGTTGGTCTTCACCGCGAGCTGGTAGTAGTACGACCGGCCGATCTCGTTCGCCGAGGAGTCCGGGGTCGGGGTCGCGGTGGTGTCCGTGTAGCTGGTGGTCGCCTTGTCGATCGGCGCCACCAGCGTGGCCGCGGACGGCGTGAACGCCTGCTGCGTGGAGCGGTGCAGCTGGTACTCCACCATGTCCAGACCGGCGTCACCCGTGCTGTTGGAGTACGCCTTCCACGACAGCTCAGGACCCGTGGAGTGGATCACCGTCGGCGAGTTCAGCGTCGTGCCGACCTTGCCGTAGGT
This sequence comes from Streptomyces regalis, assembly GCF_001509475.1. Lineage (GTDB taxonomy): Bacteria > Actinomycetota > Actinomycetes > Streptomycetales > Streptomycetaceae > Streptomyces > Streptomyces regalis. Next base: position 1,851 of record NZ_LLZG01000151.1, on the reverse strand, counting down.
CACCGTCAGCCGGGGAATCGTCGAGGTCTCACCGCCGTAGACCGTGTCGACGTGGTCACCGGACTCATAGCGCGGGCCGCCGGTCGGCGCGGTCGCCGACTCGTCCGTGGCCTTCAGCACGAAGCCGTGGTTGGTGGCGGTGCCGCTCAGCCACTTCTGCACGGTGTCCGTGACCGGGAACTTGTGCCACTGGTTGTACTCGCCGGTGTTCTTCACGATCGACGCCGGGTTCACCCAGCGCACCGCGTCCGCGATCACCGCGGTCGAGCTGTCCGTGTCCCCCAGGACGACCTTGCCGGCCGTGCCCTTGTTGAAGTCGATCTGCGAGCCGCCGTTGAGGGAGGCCCACACCCCGCCCGAACCGGCCGACTGATCCACCGTGTAGGTGGCCGTACCGTCCTGCCCGGTCACCGTGTACGGGGCCGCCGTGGACCGGTCCGAGTACTGCACATAGTGCGCATCCACCCGGTAGGACGCCGTCTCCGGCAGCCTCGGCTGCCAGGTGTAGGTGTCCGTGGTGATCGAGTCCTTGTTGTACAGGTAGTCGCCGTCGATCCCGTACGTCTGCGACCCGGGCTTCCATGTGCCGACCGCCGCCGTCGTCCCCGCGTCCCCGTCATCCACCTGCACGCTCGTGCCGGACAGCTCACCCACCAGGGAGCTGGTGCTGGACCAGGTCGACGACTCGTCCCAGGTGCCGGTCGCCCGGTAGGCGCCGATGGTGACATCGTTGGCGTTGGTGGTGTGCGACTGGTCGAAGTACATCTCCAGACGCGCCGAGTCGATCGTCGTGCCCGACGGGATCTCACTCAGCGGGAACTTGATCAGCGAACGGGCCGTGCCCGTGTCGGTCTTGCCCGCCGACAGCTTCCAGGAGCTGTTGAAGTTCGTCGTCGGCTGGTCCGACAGGACCATGACATCCTGCGCGGCGGAGGGAGTAGACGGCGCGATCGTGATCGTCGGGTCGATCACCACCGGGTACTGCCGCTCCTTCGACGCCAGCCACTTCGCGTCCGGGGTGACCGTCAGCTTCCACAAGTCGCCGTCCCGGGCCAGCTTCTGGGTGACCTTCGTGCTGTAGGTCTGCCCGAACACGGAGGTGTCCGCCTTCTTGGCGTCCGTCATGTACGGCGCCGGAATCACCATCACCGGCGTGTGGGGAAGCTCCCCGTACAACGCGATCGAGCCGTCCTTGCGCGCCTTCGGCACCAGCCCGTCGGTGTCCAGCGTGAAGGTGAACTGCACGGGGCCGTCGGGGCGTTCGGTGAGATTAATGTTCTCCTTCACCGTGCCCGGACCCACCACGTACTCCAGATCGGCGCCGGCCGCCGCGTCCTTGTATGTGACCGTGGACCCCTTGACCTGCGGCTTCAGGCTTTTGCCCGCGCCCTGCAGGCCGAGCGTGACCGCTCCCCCGCCCTCAACCTCGAACCGCAACAGCCGGTCCGTGTCCGAACCGAACCACGATCTGCCCGAGTTGGTCGTGTTGGCGAAGTCGAAACCCTTCGCCTTCGTCTCCCGGACCGTCGTGTCAATCGGCTTCCAGGACTTCGACTTCTGGTCGCGGTAGGAAGTCGCAGCCGCCGACAGCTCCGCCTCCACCCGGCCGTCCGACAGCTGCCAGAAGCGGGCGTTCGACGTGCGCCGCTTCGTCAGCTCCTTGACCCGCTCGGCCTTTGGCTCCTTCTTCCCCTTCGGAAGTTTCTGCCGGTCCGCTATCCCCAATTCGTCATGAGACGGCGGCTTGTCCAATCCGCCGCTATCATCATCGTCATCCGCGAACCAGCCCTTGACGGTGTCGACAATCCCCTTGCCGTCACCCTCATCAGCGGGCGCCGCATAAGCGACCTG
>NZ_LLZG01000150.1 GCF_001509475.1 Streptomyces regalis | reverse complement strand
CCCCAGCCCCAGCCCCACCTACCTCGCCGCCGAGCTGCGGCTCCCCACGAACTGGATCGACTACACGATCCTCGGCATCTACTTCGTCGTCGTGCTCGGCATCGGCTTCGCCGCCCGCCGCTCGGTGAAGACCAGCCTCGACTTCTTCCTCTCGGGCCGCTCCCTGCCCGCCTGGGTCACGGGCCTCGCCTTCATCTCCGCCAACCTGGCCGCCACCGAGATCCTCGGCATGGCCGCCAACAGCGCGCAGTACGGTGCCTACACGGTCCACTGGTACTGGATCGGCGCCATCCCGGCCATGGTCTTCCTGGGCCTGGTGATGATGCCCTTCTACTACGGCAGCAAGGTCCGCTCGGTCCCCGAGTTCCTGCTCCTGCGCTTCGACAAGTGGGCGCACCTGCTCAGTTCGGTCCTGTTCGCCTTCGCCGCGATCCTGATCGCCGGCGTGAACCTGTACGCCCTGGCGATCGTGGTCGAGGCCCTGCTGGGCTGGCCGCAGTGGGTGGCCATCGTCGTCGCGGGTTTCTTCGTCCTCGCCTACATCACCCTCGGCGGCCTGTCGTCGGCGATCTACAACGAGGTCCTGCAGTTCTTCGTGATCCTGGCCGCGCTGATCCCGATCACCGTGCTGGCGCTGAAGAAGGTCGGCGGCTGGGACGGCCTGACGGACTCCCTGACCAAGACCCACGGCGACGACTTCGTCACCGCCTGGGGCGGCACGGGCATCGGCGACGCGAACCCACTCGGCGCGAACTGGCTCACGATCGTGCTCGGCCTCGGCTTCGTGCTCTCCTTCGGCTACTGGACGACGAACTTCGCGGAGGTCCAGCGCGCGCTCTCCGCGAAGAACCTCTCCGCGGCCCAGCGCACCCCGCTGATCGCGGCCTTCCCGAAGATCTTCATCGTGTTCCTGGTGATGATCCCGGGCCTGGCGGCGGCGGTGCTCGTCCCGAAGATCGGTACCTCCGGCTCGGACCTGCAGTACAACGACGCGATCCCGTACCTGATGGAACAGCTCCTGCCGAACGGCGTCCTGGGCATCGCGGTGACGGGCCTGCTCGCGGCGTTCATGGCGGGCATGGCGGCGAACGTCTCGTCCTTCAACACGGTGTTCACGAACGACATCTGGGCCCGGTACGTGGTCAAGGACCGCGAGGACACCTACTACGTCCGCTTCGGCCGCCTGATCACGGCGATCGGCGTCCTGGCCTCCATCGGCACCGCATTCCTGGCCTCGTCCTTCTCCAACATCATGAGTTACCTCCAGACCCTGTTCTCCTTCTTCAACGTGCCGATGTTCGTGGTCTTCATCGTCGGCATGTTCTGGAAGCGGGCGTCGATGAAGTCGGGCTTCTGGGGCCTGCTGGCAGGCACGACGGCCGCCATGGTCAACTACTTCGTCTTCTACAAACAGGACGTCATCTCGATCCCCTCCGACCAGGGCGCGAACTTCGTGTCGGCGATCGCGGGCTTCGTGGCCGGCGCGGTCGTCATGATGGCCGTCTCCCTCTTCACGGCACCGAAGCCGACGGAGGAACTCCAGGGCCTGGTCTACGGCACCCGTTCCCCCGGCATGGCCGAGCCGCCGGCGCCGGGCGACGAGGCCTGGTACCGGAAGCCGGCGCTGCTGGGGTGGGGTGCGGTGGTGCTGGCGGCCGTCTGCTACGTCCCGTTCTCCTTCTGACGACCGGAGGTTGACCGACCATGACCGAGCACTCCGGACACCCCGAGCACCACGGGTACTCCGAGGAGGACGTCCTGCGGGAAGTCACCGACCTGGAGGGGAAGTCCGCGACAGCCGCCCGCCTCTTCGACATCCGGCGCATCATCGGGGGCCTCTTCGTGATCTACGGCGTCATCGTCACGATCACCGGGCTCACCGACGGCGACGCCACGATCGACAAGGCCCAGGGCGTCAACATCAACCTGTGGACGGGGCTGGGGATGCTGGCCCTGGGGATGTTCTTCCTGGTGTGGCTGTGGCTGCGCCCGACGGCACCGCCGACGCCTCCGCTGTCGGAGGAGACGACGCTGGAGTAACCGGGGTCGGGGACCAGGTGGAGCCGGAGTCCACGGCGGTGGGCTCCGGCCCGGCGGCCCCGTACGCCACTGGCACTGTTGGCTGTTGGCCATCGCTGGAATACCTGTCCCCGGAGGTCGTCCACCTGCCCTCAGGTATACGCACAGGCCTGCACGCTCCGCCACCGTGACGACAGCGGTACGCGCGGCTCAAGCAGCGGAGGAGCCTCCGTCCGACGGCGCTTCGGATGACCGGTCGCTGTCGTGCGGAGTGAAGACGAACGCCGAACTGTCACCGTCGAGATCAATGGTCAGCGATGCGTCCAGAGCCTTGGCCAGACGGGTCAGCAACGGCAGTGTCGGTACGGAGTCGCCGCCCTCGACGTTGGAGATCTGGGGTTGGGTCATTCCGGCGCGGCGCGCCAGCTCGGCCTGCGACAGCCCGAGCTCCCTACGGCGGTCATGGACGGCCTGCCCCAGGGCGAACGCGTACCCGGCCTCCACGTAGGCCGCGGACTCCTCGACCTGCTCCCCCAGCAACTTCCGGGTCCGCCGAGTCTTCCACTGGGAGTGTTTCACCACTTGCCCTCCTCACTCCGGTCGTAGCTGTGCTCAGCGGGACCATGCTCCGCCTCGCACACTTTCTGTGCCTGTCGAGCCCGCTCGACCTCGGCGTCCTCCCGCTGCCTGGTCTTGCGGAACACCGTCAGGAGCACGACCCGCTGCTCGGGAGCGAGCCAGTACGTGATGCGGACCGCGTTCCCATCCATCGTGAAGCGCAATTCCCGCAACTTGCCGCCGAGGTGCCGGGAGTACGGCTCCCCCAAGGTGGTCGCCTGGGCGGCGAGCATGTCGGCAGCACGCTCGGCGTTGTCGTATTGCTATCTATATAAGGCGGCGAGTGGAGATCACGCCTCGCGCGACGAGCCGGGCACTATGCCGCACCCAGTTCGCACCACACATACTTGCCCCGGTTGCCGAACCTGGACAGTGGCTGCCAGCCCCACTGGTCGGAGCAGGCTCGCACGAGCGCCATGCCGCGACCGCCTTCGACGTCGACGTCAGCGAGGTCCTCCCACCGCCCCGGCGGCTCCGGCGGTCCGGGGTCGGCGTCCCAGGCCCCGATCCGCAGCGCCCCCTTCGACCAGCGCACCCGCAGGGCGGCGGGACCCTTCGTGTGCACTACGGCGTTGGAGACCAGCTCCGAGGCGACGAGTTCGGCAATGTCGGCGAGTCGGATGAGGCCGTGCAGAGTGAGGGTCAGACGGAGGGTGCGGCGACAGACGGTGACGGCTCGCGGGTCGTTCGGTACATAGAGGGAGTACTCCCAGGAGTCGGGGCCGGGTTCGCATTCGAGTCCGGTTTCAGGCATGGGGCAACTCCAGTTGATTGATGGGAAGTTGGGTTACGGGCGGTGGCAGTGCCGCAGCCGTCATGGCATGGCGGGGCGGTGCGCTTCCGGGGTCCCGGCGTTCCGCAGCGTGTGCGGCGCGTCACCGACGGTATTTCCTAACATTAGGAATATGCAAGCCGTTGCCCTATCCTGGCGCTCGAACGAGGTATGTCCACAGGGCAGTTGAAAAGAGGAGGTGCCGATTGCCGCCGAAGAGGCATCTCACGGCCCGAAGGGTGCGCCTGGGCGCCGAGTTGCGCAGGCTCCGTGAGGCGACGGGCATGAAGGCCCGGGAAGCAGCAGCGCTACTCGGTGCCGACGCGGTCCAGATGAGTCAGATCGAGTCCGGCGTCGCAGGCGTGAGCGCGGAACGCGTACGCCGTCTGGCGGCCAACTACGCTTGCACGGACGACGCGTTGATCGAAGCCCTGGTGGCGATGGCGACCGACCGCACGCACGGTTGGTGGGAGGAGTATCGGGGCGTGCTTCCTCCGGTTTTCCTGGACACTGCCGAGGTCGAGCACCACGCGACGTTCCTGCGGGAGGTCGTGATCACGCACGTTCCCGGGCTGTTGCAGACCGCCGACTATGCCCGCGCGGTGTACGCGTACATGATGCCCGGCCTACCCGAAAGCGAACTGAACCCCCGCGTGGAACACCGGATGCGGCGACGCGCCGTCATCGACAGTGACAACCCCACCCCCTACGAGACGATCATCCACGAGTTCGCCCTGCGTATCCGCGTGGCCGACCGCAATGCCTCCCTCGCTCAACTGCTTCGGATCCTGGACCAGATCGAACAAGGGCACGCCACTGTGCGCGTCATCCCCACCGCCCAAGACGGTTTCGCCGGCGCCGGGGCCTCGATGATGTACACGGGCGGTCCGGTCCCCCATCTGGACACCGGCCTGCGTGACGCACCCACCGGCACCGCGTTCATCGACGCGGAAGCCCAACTGGCGCAGCTTCGAACGCTCTTCCGTAAGGTGGAGAAGGCGACGTTGGACCCAGTCGCATCGCAGGACTTCATCCACCGTCTGACGAGGGAGCTGTGAGGCACTCCATGGACCACACCCTGCACTGGCAGAAGTCCACCTTCTCCGACGGCGGGGACGGCAACACCTGCGTCGAACTCGCCGCATCCCCCACCACCATCCACCTCCGCGAGAGCGACACCCCCACAACCCACC
>NZ_LLZG01000149.1 GCF_001509475.1 Streptomyces regalis | reverse complement strand
AACCCCCCCCCCCCCCCCGGCGCCCCCCCCCCCGGCCCCCCCCCCCCCCCCACCCCCCCCCCCGCCGTGTCCTGGCCTGCTACCAGCACCCCGATCGCCCGCCCACCCTCGACACGGCCGGCCGCATCCCGATGCCCCAGGGCCCTCACCTGCGCACCACCGACATCCGCACCGTCCTGCAGCACACCCTGCCCGTCCCCAGCGCCTGGGTCGCCGCCGCCACCCACCAGGGCCCCGAGGCCTGGCGCAAGCACCCCCTGCTCGCCGACCTCGTCCTCCTCGCGCACGACCCGGCATACCCGCAGCCCGTCCGGCTCGGCCACCACCACCTGCACGTCGACGACGAACTCGGCCTCGTCCACCACCAGCTGCCCGCAATCCCCTGAGCCCGGCCGCCCAACCAGGACCAGACCGGAGCCGACACCGCCTCGTGCCCGGCAGACGGGCACCATCCGCGCCGCGCCCATGCTGACGCGCCCTGCCCTGCCCCCAAGGCCGCAACCCACCGACGCGTGCCGGCCAGCGGACCGAAGCGGACCCGGAAACCAGCCTCACGCACTACACCCTGCGGGCACGGCACCGCCGAAGAGCCGGTCCGCGGACGTCGTCCTCCACGGAAGACTAGCCGGGCGCGCGAGTACCCGCACGGGGCGCTCGGCACTTCCGCACGCGCGCCCCGGACCACACCCCGGGCTTTTATCCCACTAATTTGCAGGGGCTGTACGGGATTTGCAGTAGATGCTTTCCTTGATCCATGTAACGGCGCTTACCGCCCGTCACAGCCGGTGTGTTCCTCATCGTCCCCGTGATCCGTCCGCCTCCTCCCAGTCCAGGACGCCACCACCCGCAGTGAACTGGGCAAACCGGAGAGCGTGCGCCGAATTCCAGCCCCCGCGCCGCTGCCGCGTCCCGACCGCGCCCTCCCACGGCTGGCGTCTCCTTCCCGCAGCCCTTCAGCGAAGGGAAGTTCCCTTATGGCAACCCCCAGTTACCCCATCGATGTCCGCCCCTGCATCCCGGTGCGCCGCAGCGACCACACCGAGTACGTCGGCCTGCGCACGCTGCTGGCCGACGCCCACCGCCTTGACGACCTGGCCCTGCCCCTGCCACCCGCCCGGGCTGCCCTGTACCGGATCCTCGCCGCGATCTGCGCCCGCATCACCGGACTCGACGACCCCCAGACACCGATACAGGACTGGCTGGCGCGCCGTAGGAGACTGCTCACCCGCACTGACGGCTTCGACCCCGAGGCCGTGCACGCCTACTTCGACGCCCACGAATTCGACCTGTTCCACCCCGAGCGGCCATGGCTGCAGGACGCGGCCCTGGCCGCACAGTGCGCCAAAAGCAGCGGGATCAACGCCCTGGTCTACGGTCGCCCGGCAGGCAACAACCTGGCCTGGTTCAACGGCAGCCACACCGACACCGACCCCCAGCCCCTGCCCGCCCGGGAAGCGCTGTGGAACCTGCTCGCCTACCACTACTACGGGCCCTCGGGACGGTGCACGGCCCGCACCGTCGGCTCCTTGACCAGCGGCCAGCTGAGGGCGGGCCCGCTGCGTTCCACCGTCTCCTTCCACCCCCGTGGCCGCACCCTGTACGAGACCCTGCTGCTGCACCTGACTCCCTACCGCGGCGAAGGCCAGGACCGCGAGGACGACGCCTGTCCCTGGGAACAGCCCCATACACCCCACCCGCTGCGGGTGCCCCCCGAAGTGACCTGGCCCGGGCAGCTGCTGACCGGCCGCTCCCGTCACGCTGTCCTGCTCGTCGCCGACCCCGACGCAGAACACGTCACCGACGCCTACCTGACCTGGGCCACCCAGCATCCCGGCCTGGAGGCCACTGACCCCTACCTCGTCTACGACCTCGACCCGAAGGCACCAGCCGACCGCCGGCGCAGCGCGCGCCGCGCGGACGCCGACCGAGCCCTGTGGCGCGAACTGGAGGCCCTGGTGCTCGCCGGAGACGAACACCGGCCCGGATGCCGGCCGGAAGTGTTCACCACCCTCAACAGCCTCCCCGAGGACACCCGCGCCCCTCTGCGGGTGTGGGTATGCGGCTTCGACCAGGACGGCAAGGTCAACAACCGGATCTGGTACACCGGTCTGACCCCGCCGATCTGGCCCTGGGCCCAGGAACACGACCCGGTCAAAGCCTCGCGCATCGCGGAATGCCGCGCCGCCGCCGAAACCCTGGCCGCCGCGCTGCACACCACGGCCGACCGCGCCTGGAGAGACACCACCAGCCTCAACCCCGGCGTGGCACCCCGGCGCGGCGGCGGCTCACGGGACGCCAGCATGTGGGCCCGGCAGGCGCTCGCCTCCTACTGGCCGCACGCCGAAGAGGCGTTCTGGCAACTCATCGACGATGCGCGGCCCGCCCACGGGGTGTTCGCCGCCGTGGCGATCACCGCGCTGAGCGAGGCCACCTCCGCCGCCCTGAACCACTTCCCCAAGGCCGGCCCCGCCCTGGCCCGCGCCCTGCTGACACTGCGCACCGCCGGCGCACCCCCCAGCGACACACGCCAACCGACAGGAGCGACACATTCCCAGCCGTGACGAACGCCGCCGCCACTACGACACCTTCGTCGACCACGTCCGCATCCTGTGCCGCACCCCGCGCATCCGCAGAGCCCTCGAAGAGGGCCACGGCCGACCCGTCAAGCAGTGCCGCCGCATGGACCCCTACCTCATCAAACCGAGCGCGGGATACGGCGCCCGCCGCGCCCACTACACCACCGCCTCCCTGATCGCCCTGGAACGCCCCGCCACGGACTGGACCGGCGCACCACCCTCCGACCAGCTTCCGCAACAGTCCTCCCCGGACCCGCTGCCCAGCGCCCCTTCCCCGGTCGCCGACTGGGCACGGCGCCCCACCCTCGGCCGCACCCTGGCCCGCGCCGCCCACGCCCATCCACACGCCGCCCCCGGCCTGCAGCGCGAACTGGAGGTGATGGGCGTGCTCTCCGCCGACCTGCTGCACGGCAGGCTTCCCCACACCGTCCGCCGCCTCCTGCATCTGGGCGCGGTGTGTGACTTCGCCGTGCTGCTGGAGGACCTCGCCCAGTGGGACTTCGACCCCCTGGACGTGGCCGGCCGCTGGCGCCATGACTTCTTCCTGACCGTGCCCGACACTCTCCTGGAGCTGTGATGTACGACCGCTACCTCGACCTGCACGCCAGCGAGCACAAGCCGCCCAGCTGCCTGAACCGGGGCGAATACAACCAGCCCAAGACCCTCACGATCGGCAACGCCCTGCGCGCCGTCGTCAGCTCACAGTGCCAAAGACGCCACTGGCGCCTGGAGCTCGAGACCGAACTCGCCGAGCCCACCGCCCGTACCCGCAGGATTCCGCCGCTCGTCGCCGGCGCCTTGCGCGAAGCCGACTGGCCCGATGACCTGGCCCACTTCGCCGCCGGGCAGATCGCCCGCTCCGCCACACCCAAGGGCCTGGACACCAACCCGAAGGAAGAACACCGCACCCAGGCCATGCTCCTCGTCGCCGCCGACGCCCTCATCGACGACCTCACCGCCATCTGCACCCGCAACCGCGCCGCCCTGGAAAAGGGCCTGGCCGCACTGCAAGCCGCCGCGGACGACAGCGACGGGGCCAAGCGCGCACGCCGGAAGCCGCCCCCCGCGCTCCTGCCCGCCGACGAGGTGGCCGCCTGCCTCACCCGCCGCGCTCCCACCATCCACCTCTTCGGCCGGATGCTCGCCGGCCTGAGCGACGCCGAGGTCACCAGCTCCGTCCAGACCGCCCCGGCCTTCACCACCCACAGGAGCGACCTGCAGCCCGACTTCTTCACCGCCAAGGAGGACTGGCCCGCCCCCGGCGACCGCGGCAGCGCCCACCTGGACACCGCCTTCCTCACCACCGGCTCCTTCTACCGGTTCACCACCGTCAACCTCACCGACCTGACCCGCAACCTCGACGGCGACCAAGACGAAGCCCTGCGCCTGGCTGGCCTGTTCATGCGCGCGTTCATCATGACCGTGCCCCAGGCGAAGAAGACCTCCACCGCCCCGCACACCGTGCCCGACCTGGTCGCCTACGCCGTACGCGACCGCCGCCCCGTCACCTACGCCGGAGCCTTCGAACAACCCGTCAAAGCCGCACCCCACGGCGGCTACCTCACCCCCACCTACCACGCCCTCGACACCCACGCCGGAATCCTGGAACAGCTGATCGGCACCGCACACCGCATCGGCCACGGCTACGCCACCGCCCAACCCGACGACGCCACGCACCTCGGCACCCGCCACCACGGCTTCGATGCCCTCATCGACGCCGCCCTCATCGACGCCGCACACCCCCAGGCGCCCCGATGAACGGGATGCTGCTGCGCATCGCGGGCCCGCTGGCCGCCTTCGGCACCAGCGCGGCCTTCCACGACCGCGACACCGCCCCCCACCCCACCCGCTCCGCCCTGATCGGCATGTTCGCCGCCTGCGCCGGACGCGAACGCCCCCGAGCCCTCGACCCGTTCACCGACCTGCCCGGCAGGCCCCGCTACCAGGACCTGGGCTTCACCATCCGAATCGACCGTCCCGGCACCCAGCACACCGACTTCCACACCGTCGGCGGCAGTTACCCCCGAGAACAGCAGCTCCGCACCAGCGGCGGCGAGCGCCGCCCCGAAGCCCACTCCCCCCTCGTCTCCCACCGC
>NZ_LLZG01000148.1 GCF_001509475.1 Streptomyces regalis | reverse complement strand
TCCGACGTCAACGCTGCATGTTGGCAGCGCCGCTCGTGCCCGATCCGAAAAGCGCTGCGCCGGAGAGTGACTAAACCTCGTCACCATCGAGGAGGACGGCGCGGGGACTGCGCGTGACGACGTCGGTCATGGATCGGGTTCCTTCTGGTCGCGGTAGACCAAGAAGCCGAGGCGGAGTACTGCCTTTGGGTGAGCGGATCTCCAGCCTGGCGGAGCCAGCACCAAGCAGGCCGTGGCCATGATGTGGCGTAGGCGTGCTCTACCACTGCCCCAGCGGCCGCTGCCTCCTCAAGTGTTGGATAAATCGTGCCACTTCGTCCAATCGCCGGGCTTGCGGTTGCCCCGCCTGGGGTTGCGGTCTTTGGCCGCCCCGAAGGCGACCGCCGCCACCAGTCCGGCAAGTGAGGCCCACGTACCGAGGATCCTCGGTCGCCCCGAAGGGTGACCGACACCCGAGGGCGTCCTGGACATCGAGCTGCTGGTATCCGGCGTTGCGATCCTCGGCCGGACCGAGGGGCGGCCGCCATGCTGGTTGGCCAGCACGGTCACTGAAGATCCACCATCTTGAAGTTGCTGGTCACGGGGCTGGTATGAGTCGTTGATCGCGTACTCGTGCTGGTCGAGGGGGCTTGCCGGAGCTCAAGATCGTCTGCCTTGTCGGCGATCACGGATCTGCGGATTGCCTGGCGTACGCGAACACCCTGAAAGCTTATAGGTGCACAACATCGCGAAGGACTCCGAGACTGGTCCGGCACGCCTTCCGCATGGCGTGCCGACCTTGTCCGCAATAGCCGTGAGCGAAACGAAAGGGAATTGCATGCGAGTTGTACGAACGGTGGCGAGATCGTCAGCCATCATCACCGCTGTTCTCGGGCTGAGTCTGGCGACCGCCGGGGCCGCCTCAGCCGCCGACGGCAACTGGGCCCATTACGGCAACAAAAATCCGATCACCTCTAGCTCCAGTACGTGGCGTTGTGGCCCCACCGAAACGGTTGAACTTCGCGTGGTCGCGCAGGTCTGCGCGATCAGGTCGGCGAGCGGGGCCTCCGTACAGGGGGCGGTGATCGTGCGCAATAACCGAGACACTTCCTACAACATCGACGCATGGGTGCGCGTGCGGAACTCATATGTAGGCAGTATCGCGGGTACCTGGGATTGCAAGACCACGGGAGTCGCGGCGAACTCGTGGTCGGTGTGCTTCGGGGAAACCCTCGCCAAGCTCGGCTCGGTGTATGCGGCAGGATACGCCGGTGTTGAATCCCTCGAGCAATCGCCGGATGTCTGAGCCTGAGTGCGCCAAAGCGGCACGAATCGGGCTGGTTTCCCAGTGAGATCGTTTCATCCTGAAGTTGCTGGTCACGGGGCTGGTACGGCCGATCACGGTGGTGCTCGTGCTGGTCGGTGGCGTGATCGGTAGCAGGTGATCGTCTGTCGTGGGGCGATTCGCCGGAACTGCGGGCGATGGGCCTGCGGGCCGCCTACTGTCCTCAAAATCAAGGCAGTTCGCGGGACGGGAGGGATCGTCGGGTGGCCGAGGTGCTGACGTGGGTGATCCAGCGGCGGGTCGTGCTGGCCGACCGGATGGAGCACTCGCGCAAGGAACTCGCGGAGACGGAAGCCGAGGTGGCCCGGCTGGAGGCCGCGGAGGTCGTGATCGGCCAGTTCATCGAGGCCGAACGCGTGGGCGAGGCGGACGATCCGGTCATGGACGCGGAGTTCGAGCGGGTCACCACCGCACCCGGGTCGGGCGGGATGCGGCTGGTCCCGGATCGTGCGGACGGGATGGATGTGGCCGCGTTGCCCGAGGACTATCAGGCGATCATGCGGCTGGTGGCGGAGAGTGCCGGGCCGGCCCAGGCCGGTCAGGTGAGCGAGGCGCTCGGCAGGGGCACGTTGCCCGCACAGGTCGAGGCGGTCCGCGCGAAGCTGAAGCGGCTCGCGGAGCGGGGCTGGCTGTACCGCACCCCGGGCGACCGGTTCACGTCCCTCGACGACACCCTGGGGTGATCGAGAACACGCGTAACTCACAGGCCCCCGACGGCAGTTGGGGTGTCCATGCCGAGAACTCCACTGTCGCTGAGCGCCCGGACCCGCTTGCCTACCAGTGCCGCCTGCCGCTGTCGAGTACGACCTTGGACATGGTCGCGAACCTGGTCCGTTCCCATCTGAAGAAGATCGGCTCGCGGTGGCGCAAGCTGTCGCCGGGCCGCATCGCCCTGATCGTGCTGGCCGTGCTCCGTCACGACCAGCGGCTCGCCGACATGGCCGACGCCTACCAGGTCTCCGCCTCGACCGTGCGCCGTTGGCTGCTGGAGGTGATCCACCTCCTGGCCACCCGCGCCGAGCGCCTGGACCGCGCCCTGAACAAGCTCGCCCGGCGGGGCGGGGCCGTCGTGCTGATCGACGGCATGCTGATACCCACCCGGCGCCGCACCGGGGCCGACAACCGCCCCAACTACTCGGGCAAACGCAAGATGCACGGTCTGCACGTCCTCGCCCTCACCGACGAGAAGGGCAATCTGATCTGGGTCTCGGCCGCCCGGCGCGGCCGCACCCACGACGTCACCGCGGCCCGGCACGACCACATCACCGCCCACCTGCGCGCAGCCGGACTCGGTGCGATCGCCGACCTCGGCTTCCTCGGCCTGGACGACGACCCTGACAACCCGGTGATCATCACCGGCTACCGGGCCGCCCGCGGCCGACGCCTGAGTGCCGCGCAGAAGGAAGCGAACAAGCTCGTCGCCCGCGAACGCGCGGCGAACGAGCACGCGTTCGGCGACTTGAAGAACTGGCGGGTGCTCACCAAGCTCCGCTTGGGCGCCCGTCACGCCACCGCGCTGCTGCGGGCCCTGCTCGTGCTCACACGCACCGAAGTCTCCCGCTGACAGACGATCACCCGCTCCCGATCATCTCGTCGACCAGCACGAGCACCACCGTGATCGGCCACACCAGCCCCGGTGACCAGCAGCTTTTCAGGATGAAACGATCTCAATGACTGCCGGCCGCCGCCTCGTCATCAGCGACTTCAGCGCTAGTTGTCGCCGCCACTCCCACACCAGACCATGCCTCACGAACAGCGTGTTCTTCCTGGCTGTCGTCGCCGTAGCGGGTGCGGGCAGCAGTGAGTGTGAGCCGGGCCCAGTCTACGAACTGCAAGCCGTCCCGCATTCCGTCGCTGGTCAGCGCATCCCACCAAATCTGCCCGGCACGTTCCCATGCCTGGCCGCCAAGACGTGCGGCAAGGAGATAGAAGGCATGACTAGGGATACCAGAGTTGGTATGGATGCCGCCGTTGTCGCGATCGGTGACGACATAGTCATCCATGTGCGCGGTCTGCGGGTCCTTGCCCAGGACGTTGTCGTCGTACGCGGTGCCCGGTGCCTTCAGGGAGCGCAACCCTGCTCCCTGGCGCCCCGGAGCAAGCAGTCCGGCGCCCATGATCCAGTCCGCTTCGTCGGTGCTCTGCCCGAGAGACCACTGCTTAATGAGCGAGCCGAAAACCTCGCTGATCGAAGCGCTGAGGGCTCCCGTCTGTCCCTGGTACGGAATGAAGTGGAGCATCTCCTCAATGCCGCGCGTGGCTTCTGCTCCGACGACCTCCAGGCACTGGCTGAAGCGCTGGAACACACCGCCATCGCCGTCACCCAAGAACAACGATGCGCCATCCCACCAGCTGTTGGGAAATTTGTCGCCGTAGTGCACGACCGCCGCAAGCGGTCGGCCGTGGTAAGGGAATCGGGCTCGGCCGTACACCTCCTGGAAGAACCGGCGGGTGGTCATCAACGCTTCGTACGTCTCATCCACCATTGGGTCGCCCACCGGTGGCATGCCGGTGTAACGGACGACTGGGAGCTCTGAGGTCTTCTCGCTGTGCCCTGCATCGAAGATGACCAGGTCTGGCGCGGATACTGCGCCGGATAGCGGCTGGGGACCATCCTCGGTGAGGATGACGCCGGCGCCAATCAGGCCGCGTTCTTGCAGCCCGTCCTGTGTCAGCCGTTCCAAAACTGGCAGCGAGATGAGTCCGGTCTGGGCGAGAGGGTGCGAGGCGGGCGCTGAGGGACGGGAGCGCTCAAGGCGGCGGGTCCAGTCTTTGATCTGCCGGGAGGGAACCTGCGCGATGGCTCCGACCTCCTGGATAGCCTCGACCAGACGGCTAGCTTCGCGAGCCAGCCATTCCTCACGTTCGGCAGCGGAGAGAGCACCCTCCGCGATGAAGGGGGCGAGCTCCAAAGCCTCGTATCCTCGATGCACCGTCTCGAACGAAGCACCGCTCCGGCGCCGGGCCAGGACGGTGCTGTGTGCGTCCCAAGCGGCCCGCGAGAGGTTGGGGGCCACCCAGTGGCCCGTCTGCCGAAAGTAGGCGACGGCTACGCTGTCCCGCGTCAACTCGGCGTAGATCAGCCGAGCCGCAGTCCGGACGCTCGTTCTCGTCCGCCATAAGCCGGCGCCGCCCGTGACGGCGCCGCCGCCCAAAGTGCCAACGAGAGCCGCAAGGAGCGCACTGTCCATGGCGGCATCGTGGCCGCTTGGAGATGGAACGCGCTAGTAGTGCGTCATTTCGGCGCCCGTGACGCATCGCTTCGCGCCCTTGCCTCGATTGGCCAACTAACGCTGAGTGTCCTGTGTCAGCGATTCCTAATGCCGTTTGTCAAGCCGCGAGGGCCGTCGGCGGCGTGAGCTCGTAGCACCGTCCGTCGCGCAGGAGGGCCCAGAGGATGTTGACGCGGTGACGGGCCAGCGCGAGGACAGCTTGGGTGTGCCGCTTGCCCTCGGCTCGTTTGCGGTCGTAGAACCGGCGGGACTCGTCGCAGTGCCG
>NZ_LLZG01000147.1 GCF_001509475.1 Streptomyces regalis | reverse complement strand
CGCGAACTGTACGCCGCCGAGCCCGAGTTCGCCGCCGCCTTCGACGAGGCCTGCGCCGCCCTCGACCCCCACCTCGACCACCCCCTCAAAGACATCGTCTTCGCCGACGACCCCACCCTCCTCAACCAGACCCGCTACACCCAACCCGCCCTCTTCGCCCTCGAAACCGCCCTCCACCACCTCCTCCGACACCACGGGGTGCGCCCCGACGTGCTGCTCGGTCACTCCATCGGGTCGGTGACCGCCGCCCACGTGGCCGGGGTGCTGTCGCTGGCCGACGCGGCCACCCTGATCGCCGCCCGGGGCCGGCTGATGCAGGAGCTGCCGCCGGGCGGGGCCATGGCCGCCCTGTCGCTCTCCGAGGCGGAGACTCTGCCGCTGCTCACCGGGCTGGAGGAGCAGGTCGGCGTCGCCGCCCTCAACGCTCCGCGGTCCACGGTCGTCTCCGGGACCGAGGACGCCGTACGGGACGTCGTCCGGCAGGCGTCCGAACTGGGCGCACGGACGAAGACGCTGACGGTCAGTCACGCCTTCCACTCACCTCTGATGGAGCCGGTCCTCGCGGCGTTCCGCGAGGTGGTGGCGGGACTGACCTTCGCCGCACCGCGCATTCCCGTGATCTCCGACCTCACCGGCCGGGCCGCCACCGCTGAGGAACTCGCCTCCCCCGACCACTGGGTGCGTCACGTCCGCGAGACGGTGCGTTTCGCCGACGGGCTGCGGGCGCTGGCCGCGGACGGCGTGAGCGTGTTCGTGGAGCTGGGACCGGACGCCGTGCTGACCTCGCTGACCGGTGACACACTGGCCGACGCCGTGACCGTTCCCCTGCTGCGCCGTGACCGGTCCGAAGCCGGGGCGCTGCCGGAGGCGCTGGGCGCGCTGTGGTGTGCCGGGGTCCCGGTGGACCGCCGGTCGTGGTCCGGACCGGAACCCGGTGCCCTGGCCGAGTGGCTGCCGACCTATCCGTTCCAGCGTGAGCGCTACTGGCTGGACGTACCGGCACGGCCCGCCGTGCCGGCCGGCGACGGCTCGCGGCCGCATCCGTTGCTGGACGGGGCGGTCCGGCTCGCCGACGGCACCGCGACGGTCCACACCGGCCGGCTGTCCCTGGACAGCCACCCCTGGCTGGGCGAGCACGCCCTGCTGGGAACGCCGGTCCTGCCCGGCACGGCGCTGCTCGAACTGGCCCTGCACGCGGGCCGCGAGTCGGGCTCGCCGGTGGTGGAGGAGCTCACTCTCCAGGCCCCGCTGCCACTGCCGGAGCAGCAGGCGGTACGGGTCCAGGTGGTCGTGTCCGGCGCCGACGACGAGGGACGCAGGACCCTGACCGTGCATTCCCGCACGGAGGGGACCGACTGGACCCGGCACGCCTCGGGCGTCCTGGCCCCCGACACCGCTGCCGCCGCCGCGCCCACCGCCGGGTCGTGGCCTGAGCCGGACGCGGAACCGGTGGACCTCACCACCGCCTACGAGACGCTGGCGTCGCTCGGTTACGCGTACGGGCCGCTGTTCCAGGGGCTGCGGGCCGCCTGGCGGCGGGACGGGACCTGGTTCGCCGAGGTCGCTCTCGGCGAAGGCGCCCCGGCCACCGAGGAGTTCGTGCTGCACCCCGCGCTGCTCGACGCCGCGCTCCACCCGCTGGCACTCGAAGGGCCGGGCGCCTCAGGGGGGCTGCGCGTGCCCTTCTCATGGGCGGGCGTACGCGCGTACGGCAACCACCGTGCCGGGACCCTGAGGGTCCGGCTGACCCCCGCAGGTCCGGACCGTGCCGCGCTGTCACTGACCGACGAGACCGGGGCACCTGTGCTGACCGCCGAGGCGCTGCTGGTGAGGGAGGCCGATCCCGCGGTCCTCACGCCGGCCCGCCGGCCGGCCCGGGTGCTGCACCGCGTGGACTGGGTACCGGCGGCCGTGCCCACAAGGGCGGCGAACTGGCAGCCGTTCGACCCGGCCGACACCGACGGCGCGGGGTCTGCCCCGTACACGGTGCTCCGGGCGGACGACGGGCTGACGCCCTTCCGGCTGCTGGAGATCCTGCGCGGCCGGCCGGCCGACGAGCGCCACGCCGCGACCCGGCTCGTCGTCGTGACCCGCCACGCGACCGTGGTGCGGCCCGGCGAACCTCTGACCGGACTGGCACAGGCCCCACTGTGGGGTCTCGTACGCACCGCGCAGACCGAGCACCCCGGCCGGTTCGTGCTCGTCGACACGGACGGCACCGCCGCCTCCGAGGCCGCGCTCGGCACGGCACTGGCGAGCGGGGAACCACAACTCGCCCTGCGCGACGGACGGTTGTCGGTGCCGAGGCTGGCGCCGAGCCCGGTCCGGGACAGTGGCTCGCCGTTCCGGGCAGCGGGGCGCGGCACGGTGCTGCTGACCGGGGCCACGGGCGCGCTGGGCGGGCTCCTCGCCGAGCACCTCGTCGTCCACCACTCGGTCCGCCACCTGCTGTTGACCAGTCGGCGGGGCCCCGACGCACCGGGGGCGTCCGCCCTCGTCGAGCGCCTCACCGGCCTCGGCGCCGAGGTCGTGCTCCGCGCCTGCGACATCGCCGACCGCACGGCCCTCACCGAGCTCCTGGCGTCGGTGCCGCCGGACCACCCCCTGAGCGCCGTCGTCCACGCGGCGGGCGTCACGGCGGACGCCACGCTCGAGTCGCTCACCGAGGACGCGTTCGCCGAGGTCATGCGGCCCAAGTCCGAGGCCGCCCAACTGTTGCACGAGCTCACCCAGGAGCTGGGCCTGGACGCGTTCGTCCTGTTCTCCTCGGTCGCCGGGGTCGTCGGCAACGCGGGCCAGGGCAACTACGCCGCCGCCAACGCCCACCTCGACGCGCTCGCCCAGCACCGGCAGGCCCTCGGTCTGCCCGCCGTGTCTCTGGCCTGGGGGCTGTGGGAGTCCGGGGACGGCATGGGGAAGGCGCTCGGCCCGGCGGACCTGGCCCGGATCGCCCGCACCGGTATCGCCCCGCTCGGGGCGGCCGAGGGGCTGGACCTCTTCGACGCCGCGCTGGCGTCGGGGCAGGCGGCCCTGGTCCCCGCGCGCCTCGACCTGACGGCCCTGCGCGGGCTCGACGACCTGGACCGCGTCCCGCCACTGCTGCGCGGCCTGGTCCAGCCGAACACGCCGAAGCCACGGGCCGCGGCGCAAGGGGACGCGCGTCGGCGGGACGACGCGGTCGCGCCGTGGGTGCGCAAGCTCGCCGAGGCGGCCGCGGCCGACCGGCCACGTATCGCGCTCGACCTGGTGCGCGGCACGATCGCCGAGATCCTCGGCCACGCCCCGAACCGGCCCGTTCCCGCGGACCGGGGTCTGCTCGACCTCGGCTTCGACTCGCTGACCGCGGTCGAACTGCGCAACCGGCTGGGCGTGGAGACCGGTCTACGGCTGCCCACGACGGTGCTCTTCGACCAGCCGACGGCCGCCGCGCTCGCCGCGCACCTGCTGGACGAGCTCGCAGACCGGTTGCCCGGCGGCGCAGCCACGGCCCTCGCGCGGATCGCGGAACTGGAGGCCGCGTGCGCCGACGCCACGCTCGGTGCCGAGGCCCTGGGCCGGATCGCCGCTCGCCTGAGCGCCGTGCTGGCCCGCCTCGCCCCCGACCATGGCGGCGACCCTGCCGACGACGGCGCCGCGACGGCGTCCCCCCGGCTCGACCAGGCCTCCGACGACGAGCTCTTCCAACTCATCGACGGCCAGCTCGGAGCCGAGTGATCCACCCCGGTCGCGCACGACCCGTATGACCGCACGCCCCGCACACCCCGTACGTCCCGTAGGGCTCGTCTGACGAGGAGAGTTGACGCCGCATGACGAACGAGGCCAGGCTCCGCGACTACCTGAAGCGCGTGACGAACGATCTGCTGCAGACCAGGGAGCGGCTGTCCCGCGTGGAGGCGGAACGGCACGAGCCGATCGCGATCGTCGGCATGGCGTGCCGCTATCCGGGCGGGGTCCGCTCACCCGAGGACCTATGGCGGATCGTCGAGTCCGGCACCGACGCGATCACGTCGTTCCCCGAGAACCGCGGCTGGGACACCGCGGGGCTGTACGACCCCGATCCCGAGCGTGCGGGAAGGACGTACGCGCGGGAGGGTGGCTTCCTCCACGACGCGGACCGGTTCGACCCGGCGTTCTTCGGCATCAGCCCTCGCGAGGCACTCGCCGTCGACCCGCAGCAGCGGCTGCTCCTCGAGACCGCGTGGGAGACCTTCGAGCGCGCGGGGATCGACCCGCGCTCTCTGCGCGGCTCCCGCACCGGGGTCTACGCCGGGGTGATGTACGGCGACTACGGCGGCCGTATCCGCAAGGCGCCGGACGGCCTGGAGGGATACATCGGCACCGGCAGCGCCGGATCGGTCGCCTCGGGGCGGCTGTCGTACACCTTCGGGCTGGAGGGCCCGGCGGTGACGGTGGACACGGCGTGCTCGTCCTCGCTGGTCGCCCTGCACCTGGCCATGCGGTCGCTGCGGGAGGGCGAGTGCGATCTGGCGCTGGCCGGCGGCGCCACGGTGATCTCCACGCCCGGACTCTTCGTGGAGTTCAGCCGGCAGCGGGGACTGTCCCCGGACGGCCGCTGCAAGGCGTTCGCGGCCGCGGCGGACGGTACCGGCTGGGGCGAGGGCGTGGGGCTGCTGCTGGTGGAGCGGCTGTCCGACGCCCGCCGCAACGGTCACCCGGTGCTGGCCGTCGTACGCGGTTCGGCCGTCAACCAGGACGGAACGAGCGGCCAGCTCTCGGCTCCGAACGGCCCGTCCCAGCAGCGGGTGATCCGGCAGGCCCTGGCCGACGCCGGGCTCGGCGCGGCCGACGTCGACGCGGTCGAGGCGCACGGTACGGGCACCCGGCTCGGGGATCCCATCGAGGCGCAGGCGCTGCTCGCGACGTACGGCCACGACCGGTCGTCCGAACGGCCTCTGCTGCTGGGGTCGTTGAAGTCGAACATCGGACACACCCAGGCCGCGGCGGGCGTCGGCGGTGTCATCAAGATGGTCCAGGCGATGCGCCACGGGCTGCTCCC
>NZ_LLZG01000146.1 GCF_001509475.1 Streptomyces regalis | reverse complement strand
CCCGCCGCCCCGGCGGCACCCCACCCCGCACACCGAGCCACGGCGCATCCCGTACGACGTCACCCGACGGCCGCCCACCGAACTCACCCGGCACGGCAAACCCCCTCACCCGCACCAGGCCCGCCGACAACCGGCCGCCCACCACCGGGGGCAGCATCAGCGCAATCGCCCACGTACCTCCGCCGGCTGCAGTGTCCGCGGCGCCTGCGGGCAGTCGTGCCGTCGGGTCGGCCCCCGCCCCGGAGCAGCTCGGCACCCCACCGGCGTCGGTCCGCATGGCCCACCCGGCCGCCCCGGCCCCGACCTGGGGCGCCCCGCAAGCCCCGGCGAGGCAAGGGGCCCACGCACCCCACCTCGTCCCGGCGCAGGCCTCTCGCAGGCCGATCGCCCAGATCCCCCAACCCCGCCCCACAGACGTCTTCGCCGACCGCCTGCTCCTGGTCCTGAGCGGTCAGCGCCCCGTCCACTCGATGCTCCGCCACACCATCGGCCGCGCCTACGACGAACTCGTCTGGCTCGCGGAACGCAGCCCCCTGCGCGCCCGCGGCACTCGCCCCGTCATCCGCGACATCGGATACTTCGAGCCCCGTGCGGGAGCCATCGAGGCCTTCGCCCGCATCGGCGCCGGGGACCAGGTGCGCGCCATGGCATTCCGCCTGGAACAGGGTGGGGACCTCCGCTGGCGCTGCACGGCGGTGGAACTGGGCGGCCCGCGCAGGCCACGCCCGGCCGACGACTGACCACCACCGCGGGTCGCCGAGAGCCGCAGCAGGCCACGCACGCCGAAGGGCCGGGCTCCCAACGGAGACCCGGCCCTTCCAGTCGCTACGACGCCGCAGGCACCGGCACAGGTACCGGCACCGTCTTCCCGACGGCGCCATACCCGTGCGGCGCTCTCACCCGGCGCCGGCGCTACTTCTTACGACGCCGACCGCCACGCGACTGCTTGCGCCGCTCCGCGCGCGTGAGGCCGTCGGCCTCGGAGCGCACCGGCTCGTCGTCGTTGGTGAAGTCGCCCTCGACGATGTCGCCCTCGCCGTCCACCTTGGGAGCGGTGTAGTGCAGCCGGTCCGGGCGGCGCGGGGCATCGAGACCCTTGGCACGGATCTCGGGACGCGCGCCCGCCTGCGCCGGCACCGCGTCCTTCTTCTCCAGGTCGGCCACCGGCTTGGTGTCCTCGACCGGGACCTCCTCGACCTGCTGCTCGACCTGGACCTCCAGGTTGAACAGGTAGCCGACGGACTCCTCCTTGATGCCCTCCATCATCGCGGTGAACATGTCGAAGCCCTCGCGCTGGTACTCGACCAGCGGGTCCTTCTGCGCCATCGCGCGCAGGCCGATGCCCTCCTGGAGGTAGTCCATCTCGTAGAGGTGCTCGCGCCACTTGCGGTCCAGGACCGACAGGACGACCCGGCGCTCCAGCTCACGCATGATCTCGGAGCCGAGCTGCGCCTCACGCGCCGCGTACTGGTCGTGAATGTCGTCCTTGATGGACTCGGCGATGAACTCGGCGGTCAGCCCGGCGCGGTCACCGGCCGCCTCCTCCAGCTCCTCGATGGTGACCTTCACCGGGTAGAGCTGCTTGAAGGCACCCCACAGCCGGTCCAGGTCCCACTCCTCGGCGAAGCCCTCGGCGGTCTCCGCGGCGACGTACGCGTCGATCGTGTCGTCCATGAAGTGCTGCACCTGCTCGTGCAGGTCCTCGCCCTCGAGGACGCGGCGCCGCTCGCCGTAGATGACCTCGCGCTGGCGGTTGAGGACCTCGTCGTACTTCAGGACGTTCTTACGGGTCTCGAAGTTCTGCTGCTCGACCTGCGACTGGGCGGACGCGATCGCGCGCGTGACCATCTTGTTCTCGATCGGCACGTCGTCCGGGACGTTCGCCATCGACATCACGCGCTCGACCATCTGAGCCTTGAACAGGCGCATCAGGTCGTCGCCGAGCGACAGGTAGAAGCGCGACTCACCGGGGTCGCCCTGACGGCCGGAACGACCGCGCAGCTGGTTGTCGATACGACGCGACTCGTGCCGCTCGGTGCCGAGGACGTAGAGCCCGCCGAGGTTCTTCACCTCCTCGAACTCCGCCTTGACCGCCTGCTCGGCCTTCTCCAGGGCGGCGGGCAGAGCCGCGGCCCACTCCTCGATGTGCTCCTCGGGGTCGAGGCCGCGCTGGCGCAGCTCCGCCTCGGCGAGGTCGTCGGGGTTGCCGCCGAGCTTGATGTCCGTACCACGACCGGCCATGTTGGTGGCCACCGTCACGGCACCCTTGCGGCCGGCCTGGGCGACGATCGTCGCCTCACGGTCGTGCTGCTTCGCGTTCAGCACCTCGTGCTGGATGCCGCGCTTGCTCAGCTGCTGCGACAGGTACTCGGACTTCTCGACCGACGTCGTACCGACGAGGATCGGCTGGCCCTTCTCGTGCTTCTCGGCGATGTCGTCGACGACCGCCTCGAACTTGGCGACCTCGGTGCGGTAGATCAGGTCCGACTGGTCCTTGCGTACCATCGGCCGGTTGGTCGGGATCGGGACCACGCCGAGCTTGTAGATCTGGTGGAACTCGGCGGCCTCGGTCATCGCCGTACCGGTCATGCCGGAGAGCTTGTTGTAGAGGCGGAAGAAGTTCTGCAGGGTGATCGTGGCGAGGGTCTGGTTCTCGTCCTTGATGTCCACCCCTTCCTTCGCCTCGATCGCCTGGTGCATGCCCTCGTTGTAGCGGCGGCCGGCGAGGATACGGCCGGTGTGCTCGTCGACGATCATGACCTCGCCGTCGATGACGACGTAGTCCTTGTCCTTCTTGAAGAGCTCCTTCGCCTTGATGGCGTTGTTCAGGTAGCCCACCAGCGGCGTGTTCACCGACTCGTAGAGGTTGTCGATGCCCAGCCAGTCCTCGACCTTGGCGACACCGGACTCGTGGATGGCGACCGTGCGCTTCTTCTCGTCGACCTCGTAGTCGCCGGTCTCCTCGATGCCCTTGAGGGGGTTGCCCGCCTCGCCCTTCTTCAGGCGCGTGACCAGCTTGGCGAAGTCGCCGTACCACTTGGTGGCCTGGTCGGCCGGGCCGGAGATGATCAGCGGCGTACGGGCCTCGTCGACGAGGATGGAGTCGACCTCGTCGACGATGGCGTAGTTGTGGCCGCGCTGGACGAGCTCGTCCTTGGACCACGCCATGTTGTCGCGGAGGTAGTCGAAGCCGAACTCGTTGTTCGTGCCGTAGGTGATGTCGCAGTTGTACTGCTCGCGGCGCTGGGCCGGCGTCATGTTGGCGAGGATGCAGCCGACGGACAGACCCAGGAACTTGTGGACGCGGCCCATCATCTCGGAGTCGCGCTCGGCCAGATAGTCGTTGACCGTGATGAGGTGAACGCCGTCTCCGGAAAGAGCGTTCAGATACGCGGGCAGCGTGCCGACGAGGGTCTTGCCCTCACCGGTCTTCATCTCGGCGACATAGCCGAGGTGGAGGGCGGCGCCACCCATCAGCTGCACGTCGTAGTGCCGCTGCCCGAGGACGCGCTTGGCGGCCTCGCGCACGGTGGCAAAGGCCTCCGGGAGCAGATCATCCAGGCTCTCACCATCGGCGTACCGCTGCTTGTACTCATCGGTGAGGGCCCGCAGCTCGGCGTCGGAGAGGTCGACGAAGTCCTCTTCGATGGAGTTGACCTGGTCCGCGATGCGGTGCAGCTTGCGCAGGATCTTGCCTTCGCCTGCACGCATGATCTTCGAGAGGACGGACACGGGGGTTGGTCTCCTTGCCGGTCGGGCCTGGGACGGTCGGTTTCCATTTGACTTGACTGAGCAACGGCCATCGTATGCGAGGACCCCGCCACGCCGGGAGCCTGCCGGTGACGCCGACCGTCCGCTGCTTCAAATCTCCGTCAAAGGGGACAACGGCCGGGGGTCACAGATGGTGCCGCGTTCCGCCCACGAATTGCGCGAAATGCGATCACACGCTCACTCTCCGCTCAGTGCGGATGGCATGTGCCACGCCCCCCGGAGCAGAATCGGCCGATGGAACCCGTCACGCTCACCACCGGCCGCCTCCTGATGCGCACGGTCGGCCCGAAGGACACCGACGCCGTGTACGAGGCCGCCCAGGACCCCGACATCCAGCGCTGGGCCACGCTCCCCTCGCCCTACC
Source organism: Streptomyces regalis (assembly GCF_001509475.1). Lineage (GTDB taxonomy): Bacteria > Actinomycetota > Actinomycetes > Streptomycetales > Streptomycetaceae > Streptomyces > Streptomyces regalis. The sequence goes on along the minus strand of NZ_LLZG01000146.1, from coordinate 988 downwards.
TGTACGAGCACGCCCACAGCTTCACCGACCAACTGGCCCCCGAGGGCTGGAGGAACGGTTCGATGTTCACCTGGGGACTCTTCCTCCCCGAAGGGGAGGACCTGGTGGGCATGCTCGGTCTCACGATGCGTTCCATCAGCGGGGCCGAGATCGGTTTCTGGGGCACGAAGGAACACCGCGGCAACGGCTACATCACCGAGGCCGTCCTCGCCGCGTCCCGCTGGGCCTTCGTCCACCTCTCGATCGACCGCGTGGAATGGCGCGCGGAGGTCGGCAACAGCCCCTCCCTCGCCGTGGCGGAACGCGCCGGTTTCACCCTCGAGGGCACCCTCCGCTCCGCCATCGTCCACCAGGGCGTACACCGTGACTGCTGGGTGGGCTCCTTGCTCCCATCGGACCTCGGCCTGCCATCGACGGCCCCGTACCTGCCCGCACCAACACCCTCAACCCGATCCGGCACCGAAGACTGAGCCCATCCATCTCGAGCCCCTCCCGGGGGAACGCTGCGTCCCGGCGCCTCCCACCGTGGGCACATTGCCTTCCGCCCCCATCTGCGGAGGGAGTGCTGCCGCCCCGACCTCACCCACCATGGGCACGGTGCCGTCCCGGCCCCAGCGGAGGGAACGTAGCCGTCCCGAGCTCCACCCACGTGGGGACACGGCCGACCTGCCCCCACCCACCCGCTTCCCCACGCCGTCCCGACAATCCAGTCGGTCCGGCGTTCGAGGACAACACGGACACCATCCCCAGCCCCACCCGCCACCCACAGCGGGTTTCGCTTTTCAAAGCCGGCCCATGCATCCCAGCCCATCCAGCGTTCGAGGCCAAGCACCACCATCCCGATCCCCACCCACCCACACGGGGCTTCGCCTCACAGCGCCGACGGTCACTTCCCAGCGCCAGTCCGTGCATCCCAGCCCGGCTGGCGGTTGGGGCCGGGCACGGCCATCCCGATCCCCACCCACCCACACGGGGCTTCGCCTCACAG
>NZ_LLZG01000145.1 GCF_001509475.1 Streptomyces regalis | reverse complement strand
AGAAACGGACGAGACCGTCCTGCCGACCGAACTCACCGCATAACCTCAAAACGAGATCACCGAATGGCCGTCGATACACCACTCCAGCGGACGTGACCAGATTCAACAGCTCTTGTAGCGACAAGACTTCTCCTTCTCTTGACCTGACAAGGGGCGCATTTTCGTTAGGAAGCGGGCACCTCTTTCCAACAGGTAAGGCATGTATAGACCTTCCCGTCTGGAGACAAGAGCATCGGTCCGTGACAGCTCATCTCGGTATCTTCCTGACTGAGATATAAGGGCGTTGGAACCCGCCCCGCCGGGTCTTCTCGAAAAGTGGGGGAACCATCGATTGGATTCGTCCGGCGGAGCGGGGGGCTTAGCCCCCCGCCCATCCGCCACGGGGGAAGGGACGGACGGACGGGGAGTCAACTGGCGGGACGTGCGTCCCACTGCTTGTTGTAGAAGCTGATGTACTGCCGCGCGTACTCGCAGCACGGCTCACAGGCGTAGGCGGGAGCGCTCTGGCCGTCGTGTTCGACCGGGCCAATCCACACGACCATTCCCGCGTTGCGGCAGAGCAGGCACCAACCAGGGACCAGGGGGCGGGTTCTCATGTCTTGGTGTCCGTGATCAACGGAAAATGTCCAGCTGTCTGCCCGCACAGTCGGGGCACCGGACTTTCAACCTGTGGTTGCACCCCCAACAGCCGTCGAAGCCGAGACAGATGGGGCACCAGACTTCCCGGTGACCGGCGCACAAGCCGCAAATGGTCGAGATGCCTATTAGCCACTCGATCAGGGAAGGGCGGCCCGGATCGAACCCCCGGCGGCCCCCTTGACGGGCGGCCGGCGGGGGCTTCGGCCTGGCCAACGTCGGGGCAGTCACTTCCGCACCCCCATCCGGTGAGGGTGGCTCAGGATCTCCTCATTGCAAGACTTGACCTTCGCCCTGTTGTCGGCCCTACGTGCCCTCTCGCGCTGCGTCGCCAGGGCGCCGCACACGTCGCACCCCTCGACCGGCACCGCTTCCATACAGGCGACGACAACGATCTGACGGGCGGGTGCATTGCTTCGCGCGCTCATGCCGCAAGCAACTTCCGAAGCCCCTGGTCGACCCGCGCCACAACCTCGGGGCTCGGCTCCGCGAACGCTCTCGGCCACCAGCCCGGAGCGTGCTTGTGGAAGCACTTCCACTCCCCGAGGGGTACCGACACGGAGCAAGGCCCCTGGTACGGCTGGGTGTCCTTCTGCACCTTCGGTTGCATCGCTTCACCTCTCGCTGACGTTGTCGCTCTACGCAACCAAGCTGTCGCCCGCGGCGGTACCGTTAGAAGGTCAGGAGAACTTGAACGACTTGAACGCTTGAGTTCGCGGGGAGTGATTGACGTGGCGAGAGAGCGCCGGCCGAACGAGAACATGGCCCGGTTGCTGGACGAAGGCGACTACCTGCACCGCCAGTTCGCGCAAGCCGTGAACCGGATCGGCGCCGAGCGGGGCCTGAAGCTGACGTACGACGAATCGTCGGTAGCCCACTGGCTCAAAGGGGCCGTACCGAAGAAGGAAGCTCGGCCCGCTGTCGTCGAAGCCCTGTCGCGCCGCCTCGGTCGTCCAATTACCTTTGAGGAAGCGGGACTTGGGGCAACGCCGTTCCTGGCCGGAATGGACGTTGCGCCCGAACACGCGCTGAACACCATTGAGGGTCTGGTTGACACCGGAAGGGCAGACATGGACCCATCGCGCCGTACCGTCCTCACGACCGCGCTCTACTCGGCCACGCTCGCAGTGCCACGCTTCGACGAAGCCGACGAGACCCTAGACCGCCTAGAGCACCAGGCCGCCGGACGCACGGTCAAGATCGGCCCCGGTGACGTGGCCGTAGTCCGCAGCATGACGGACAAGATCGCCGACATCCTCGACGAACTCGGGGGCGCGCACGCGCGCCCGATGGCCGCAGCGTTCATCGTCAACTCTGTAGCGTCCTACCTTCGAGCGGACGGGACCGAGGCCATTAAGAACGACATGCGGGCCGCCGCGTCCGACCTGGTCTATTTGACCGGTTGGATGGCCATGTATGAGAAGGCACATGGCCTCGGGCAGAGGTACTACCGCCAGGCCCTCGGCCTGGCCAAAGCCGGTAACGATCAAGTCACCTACTGCCGGACCCTTCGCGGCATGGCGCTTCAGGCCGCCAACCTGAAGCACGCGAACAAGGCCCTCGACTTGGCGGACTCGGCCGCCGAGGCCGCGCCTTCGGCCGGCCCTCGACTGCAAGCGTTCCTTCGAGGCCAACAAGCCCACGGGGCCGCCCTGGTGGGCGACAGGAGCCAAGCGTTCACGCGACTTCGCGAGACTGAAGCCGCGCTGTCGAAGGCTGACAACCGGCGGGATGCTGTGGGCGGGTACGACCGAGCCGCGTACGAATTCCATGTGTCGAGCGTGCTCTACGCCCTCGGCGACGTGCCGGGATCGATCGAGGCTATGAAGGCGTCGAACCGCGCGCGCCCCCCGATGGAGAAGCAGGGCAACGCGCACGCGAACGGCCTACTTGCGCAACGTCAGTTGGAGGTCGGGCACCTCGAAGCGGCGTGCGAGACGTGGGGCGCGTTCCTCGACGACTACGCGGCCTTGTCGTCCGCGCGGGCTGACGAACACTTCACGATCATGCGGCGACGCATCCGGCCGTACCTGAGCAACCCGAGGGCGCGAGAGCTGAACGAGCGAGCACGGGAGCTTGCTCGGCTCAAGGCAGCAGCCTAGTTAGGGGTCTGAGGAGTGCAATGTAATGGGTGCTATAGACAAGTGCCGCTCTTTAGGGGCCTTTTTGTCACTGGTGGCCTATGCGAAAAATGCGAGAAAACGCGACGGCAGGCCACTTCCGGCAAATCCTTCCTGAAAGCCGATTGCACTTGCTGCGGTAGGAGATTGTCGTGGTATGAGTACTCTCAGTGCTCTAACTGCCGCAATGGTATATGCAACTGCCATTGCCACTAGACAAGCCGACTTTGGGCAGGCGAGGCCGCCGCGGGCCCGTGTAAACGCCCTGCAGAACGAGGAAAGACCCCCAACACCCTTACGAGTGTTGGGGGTTTCGTGTAGGACGTGCTGAAGGGCCACCCGGAGGCAAGGGTGGCCCCTAGAGTGTGGTCGCGCAGTCAGCAGGGAGAGGTTTGGAGGAGCCTGGTGGTCACCGCTGAGAGCTACATCGGGTCTAACGATTTCTGGAACATGGCCATCTCGGTCGGATTTGGTGTGCTGATTGGGGTCGGCGGCGCTTGGGCAACGCTGCGCTCAAATAATCCAAAGAGACGCGTCGTCTGGAACCAGTCAAGCAATACTACGCTCTTGAGGAGCACTTCACCTTCTGCACCCTCGGCCGTATCCGTTTCACATGCTGGAACAACACTGGTCGAACCACGCCTAGTGGAGCTTGAGTTCAGCAATTCAGGGCGCCGCGACATTTCGCCAACAGACTTCGCTAGCGGGGACGAGTCACTGATCTTCGACTTTGGCGCAAACATCGTCACGGTACTGGATACTGAGGTGGACCCCCCTTCGGCGCCTAAGCCTCAACACGTTATCGACGGCCCACTTCTTAAGGTCAAAAAGGTTCTAGTTGCACGCAATCAAAGAGTCACATTCTCCGTTCTGGTGGATGGCCCTAAGGGGAATATCAAGCTTGCCGCAGCCCACTTGACCAATACACCAGTCAAGCGAGGGGTCGCCGGAGCCACTCGCTTTCTGGGGGGCTTGGTGCTTACCATGGCGGTCCTTGTGACATTAGCAACCTTTCTTGTATCCCGGGTGATGTCCGCGCCCGGAGAAGCAGCCGACTTGAAGATGGACAAACGACTACTAGAATCTTGCCGCTACTGGGACCAGCACGATAAGGAGAAGGCCGATAAAATGTGCCCCCCAATTCGGAAGCCGTGAACAGGGCGGGGCAAAGCCAAAATGACGAAAGACCCCCAACACCCGGATGGGTGCTGTGGGTTTCGTGTAGGACGTGCTGAAGGGCCGCAGGAGGCAGGGCGGCCCCGCCCTACGGGCTAGCCTTCGTCGCCGAGGTTCGCGTGAACCGGCGACGGAGTCAGGAGAGCATCCGCGGTCTTGCCGTTCTCGACTCGCTGAACGGCTTCACCGCCGGCCAGGCCGAGGACGGCCGCGACCAGGCTGAGGACTTCGCCCTTCGGAACCTTGACGCCGTACGCGGCGACCAGGGCGAGAACTGCAACGGCGAGCGAGTAGACGCGCGCCGGATGGGTCTTGAGGAACTTCAACGATCTTCCTTACTTGTCGTACGCCATCTTGTTGAGAGCGGCCCAACCCTTCGGGCCGATAGCCACATCCCACGAAGAACCCCGCTTCGCGTACTGCGGGAATCGCCTGTGGAAGAGGCCGACACCCTCTTGCGTCTTCGGGCCGTAGTGGTCCGAGAGAGGGACCGACTTGTTCATGAATCCAGCGGCCTTCAGGGCTCGATGAAGCGGCCTGGCCGAAGGCGACCAGCTACCCGGCTTCAGCCCCTTGGGGAAGGCCGGAGGGGTGTACCCCCGGGGCTTCACGACCGGTTTGCTCACCGGGGCCGGAAGCGTGACCTTGCTCGGAGGGTTGAGGAGAGCGTTTACACGCGACAGGAAGTAGTCCCACGGGAAGTTGGGGCCAGGGTCCGAGTGGTTGGTCTGGCCGTACGCGGCCGACACGTCCCGGTGGCCAACGATCCCGCGCCTACCGGCCTTCAGCTCGGCAACGGTCAGCTTCCGGGCCGGAATGCTGTGCTTCCGGCACCAATCCGCGGTGACCTTCGCGGCCTGTTCGAGGACGCCCTTCGAGTACTGGTCGAGCCACTCGGCGCGCGACTGGCGCGCGTACCCGGCAAGTTCGAGGCCGAGGCCGTCAGAGTTGGTACCCGGAGCGTGCCACGCCCGGTTACCATCGGCCACGCAGCGAACCGCACTGTTGTTGTCCACGCAGACGTGAGCACTGGCCTTGTTGCTCGCGGGGAGGTTCGCGAAGTAGCGCGCGACGTTCTCGGCGGTAAGCGGCCCCTCGGGGGCCTCCATGTCGTGAATGACGATCACGCGGATAGGAACGGTACGGCCTTCGCCGTACCATCGAGCCTTACTCAGGTTGAATTGGCGATGTCCGGGCTGTGGTGACGGGTCGTGATCCCTGCGGTACGACGTCCTCATGCGGTACGCGCAAGGGGGCGGGCTGA
>NZ_LLZG01000144.1 GCF_001509475.1 Streptomyces regalis | reverse complement strand
TTGAGACGTCAGACATCTCGATCAACAGCCCGGGGGCCTCGCTCGTTGCGCTTCACTGGCCGTCACCTGAGCGATGGCCAACTCGAAGAAGCTCAATGCTACGGCCTTCGAACTGGTCAAGTGCCTCTGTGACGGAGCACAGGATCAGGCGAAGGCCGCTCTCACGTCAGGCACTCAGCCGAAACCGTGAGCAAGTTCGGGGCCACGTTCGACCGAAGACGATAAACGCCAAGCTTAGCTTTGCGATGGGTCATCGGCAGCCGCGCGGCGCCGGAGGCCCAGCAGTATCCCGCCCGCCGCCAGCGTCACCACGGCACCCGACGCGATGCCGAGCGCCAAGCCGCCGCCGAAGCCCGGCCCGTCGCTTGATGCCGGGGCCTCGTCCGGAGCCGAGACCTTTACCTCTCCACGTAGGACGATCGAGGGGTAGTCGCACGCATAGTCGCGGTCCTTTTCCGTCACGCAGGAGGTGTCCTTGTGGCGCAGCGTGAACGTCACGGGATACGTGCCGGGCTTCAAGCTCGCTTTGATCCGGCCCGCACCCACCCAGGCGCTCTTAGTGTCGCCCAGGGCGGTGTCGTCGGTCAGCGCCGGGCTGGAGACGTCCACCGCCGTCGGGTGCGGATTACCAGGACGCTCCTTGACCGTGAGTTCCACTGCCTCGCCAGGTTCTGCCGGACCGCTGACGGAGACGTATCCCCGTCCGGGGAAAGGGAGTGAGTCGGCGTATGCCGTCCCGGCGTACCCAAGCAGGATCAGCGGCACGGAAATTGCGATAAGTCCGCCGTGCACGGACGAGCGTGTGAAGTGGATCATATGCATTTCCCCCTGCGTGAAGTGGTCATTACGATCATGACCGACCGTGACGCATTCACGCCAGGCGGCGTGACGCGCGTCTCATATGATCTGGGGGATTTGACCATGAAGTTGCGCAGAGCACTGAGTGCTGCGGCGGGGGCCGCGGCACTCATTCTGCTGCCGGGTCTTCCGGCGTACGCAGACCAAGGCGATCCGCCTCCCTCGGGGAATGCCACCCCGAGTGCCCTGGCGGAACAGCCTTCCGTTCCTCCGACTCCCGTCCCGGCGGGCGGTGACGACGACACGCGCGGGTTCACTCCCGCCGACGCCGACAGCTACTGGACTCCGGAGCGCATGCGGGCTGCAAAGCCTGTCCAGGAGCAGGAGGCCAAGCAGTTTCCTGCTCCGACCAGGACGCCCCGCTCCCCCAGCAAGCCGTTCGAAGGGCTGCCCATCGTCGGCACCTTCTTCTGGAACGACGGCACCGACACCGGCCGCTTCTGCGGCGGCACGGTCGTCAAGAGCCCCGGCAAGAACATCGTGATGAGCGCCGGTCACTGCTTCGACGACCAGGACGCGCGCAAGAACCTCACGTTCGTCCCGCAGTACGACGACGGCAGGAAGCCGCACGGCGCCTTCACTGTCAAGCCCGGACGTATCTACGTCGACAAGCGATACCTGTCCAAGGGCCCGGACGCCGCGGCCGACCTCGACTTCAACTTCCTGCAGATCGAACCGCGCGGCGGCAAGAACGTCGAGGACGTGGTCGGCGGAGCCGAGTTGATGATCAATGCCGGGTACGCCCACGACCCGGCCCGCCTCATCGGCTACCCGGCCAACCAGAAGCGCCCGCTGGACTGCACGGACAAGACCGTCCGCTACAACAGCACCGACCCGAAGATCCCGGGCAGTTTCCTGCGTATCGCGTGCGACAAGTACTCCGGCGGCGCGTCCGGCGGCCCGTTCCTCATCAAGCGAGGCGGCGGCTGGGGCCTCATCGGCGTCATCGGCGGCTGGAAGACCGGCGGTGACAAGGACGACATCTCCTACAGCTCTTACCTGGACGCTGACACCAAGGCGCTGTACGACGACGCGGTCAACAACCGTCAGCCGGCCGGCCGTGGCGTTCTGGGCAAGGCCGAGACCTGGAAGCACGCCGAGGTCATCGCCGGGGGCTACTTCACCGACGGCAATCCCGGCACGTGGGACTACTCCGACCTGCTCGTGCGCTGGACAGACGGCGAAGTGACCCTGTACCGCGGTGCCGGTGAGGACGCCGACAACTTCGACAAAGAGATTCGTCTCATCGGGCCCAACGGCACCTGGAAGCACGCCGAGACCATCGCGGCGGGCGACTTCACCGGCGCCGACAGGGACGACCTGATCGTCCGCTGGACTGACGGTGAGCTGACGCTCTATCCCGACGTCGACGAGAGGGGCTTTCACGGCGAGGTCCAGCTGCAGAAGCCCAACGCCACGTGGAAGCACGCCATTTCCATCACCGGTGGCCGCTACACGAGCAGCAACAAGTGGGCCGACGACCTTCTGGTCCGCTGGAGCGACGGTGAAGTCACCCTGTACACCGACGTCAACCGCGACGGCTTCCACGGCGAGAAGAAGCTTGCCGCGCCCAACGGCACCTGGAAGCACGCCTCGACGATCACCTCGGGCGACTTCACCGGCAACGACCAGCACGACCTCATGGTGCGCTGGACAGACGGCGAACTGACCCTCTACAAGGACCTCGACCAGAACGGCTTCCACGGCGAGATCCAGGTCAAGAAGCCCAACCGGCTCTGGACCCACGCCACCCTCCTGGGCGCTGGCGACTACACGGAGAACCGCCACCCCGACGACTTCCTGGTGCGGTGGTCCGACGGTGAGGTCTCCATGTACCCGGACGCCGACGAGACTGGCCTGAACCGCGAGATCACGCTGGTGTACCCGCCCGCGTAAGGGCTTTGCTCCAGACAGGAGAAGGGCTCTTCCCCACTCCGGGCGGAAGAGCCCTTCTCCCATCGGATCGCTCTCATGGCATCCGGGACGGCTTCTTCTTGTTGAAGAGCCAGACATCGAAGAGCTTCGTCAGGTTCTTCCCGGACTTGCCCTCACACAGGGCGATGAACTCTCCGGTGTCGGCGTTGGCGTGCCGGTGCTGTCGGGTCCAGGTGCGGAGAATGTCGAAGAAGGCCTCGTCGCCGACGGCCTCACGCAGCTTGTGCACGACCATGGCGCCGCGCCCGTAGACGGGCGGGTCGGAGACGCGCGCCGCGCTGGGAGGATCGGCCGGAGGGAAGGCCCAGATGCCCTCGCTCTCGGGATCCGTGCCGTCGTAGAAGTCCTCGAAGATCTCGTCGGTGTTCCTGCCGCCCTGTTCCTCCTCCCAGAGCCACTCCGCATAGGTGGCCATGCCCTCGTTGAGCCAGATGTCCTTCCACTTGCGCGGGGTGACGGAGTTGCCGAACCACTGGTGCGCCAACTCGTGGACAAGCAGCGTCTCATCCGGCGCCTCATCGAAGTAGGGCTTGGTCTGGGTCTCCAGGGCATAGTCGAGGTCAGGCAGGTGGTCAACAATGGCGCCGGTGGAGGAGAAGGGGTAAGGACCGAAGCGTTCGCTCGCCCAGCCGACGATCTCGGGCACCAGATCTTTGACGTCTGCGGCGTCTTCGGACTCCTCGGGATCGATGGCGACATAGACCGGCAGGTCGTCGTCGGTCGAGCCCTGGTCGACCTCGAAGTAGCCGACGGAGACGTGGGCGAGGTAACTGGCCATGGGTTCTTCGGTTCGCCAGTGTCGGGTCACTGTCTCGCCCTTGTCCTCTTCCGTGGTCAGTTCACCGTTGCTGACCACGTCGTAGGGATCGCCGTCCTCGTCTTTGGGCACGGTGACTGTGATGTCGTACGTGGCTTTGTCCGAGGGGTGGTGGTTCCCCGGGAACCAGGTCATGGAACCGGCAGGCTGGCCGAGGGCGGTCGAGCCGTCATCGGTCTCTATCCAGCCTTCCAGGCTTCCGTCGTCGTCCTCGATCGTGCGGGGGGTGCCGTCGTAGGTCACAACCGTCTTGAAGATGTCGCCGTCCTTGACCGGCTTCGCGGGTGTCACCAGCAACTCGTCCTTCTCCCGCGAATACTGGGCCTTCACGCCTTGCACCGTGGCCAGGCGTACCTGCAGTCCTGACAGGTCAAGGTTGAAGCGGCTCAGGTCCTGGGTGGCGCGCGCTGTGATGACAGCCGTGCCCTTCAGACGGTTGGTCTCGGGCACGTAATCCAGGGTCAGTCCGTAATGTGCCACGTCGTAGCCGCCATTGCCGAGTGAAGGAAGCAGCCGGTCACCCACCCCGGCCGCGCCGGGCTTCAGGGCCGCTGCGGCATCGTCCCCCGACACAGGGCTGGTGCAGGACATCGTCATGGCCAGGAGAAGTGCTGCAGCAGGAACCCAGCCGGACAGGCGGACCGAGGCCGCCGGCCGAAGCCCACGGCCGTTCGCTCCATGAGGCTTCATCTCGTGTCTCCAATCGATCGAGGGACGCGAGACGTCAGAAAGCCTGCAGTGCCTCTCGGTTGCCTCGTGGTTGGTAAAGAATCCTTTACTCATTTTCCGGCTGACATGGCCACGAACATGATCAACGATGGCTGAGAGCGCGGGCCGCACTGACCACCGGCCTACGCCTCTGAACGGGGGAGAGTTTGGCCAGCACACCGAGAGCAATCCCTCCGGAATCACCTGGCCGATATCACATCGCCAACACATCCTGATGCCCAGGCGCGGGAGATTTCAGATTCTGGGGACTCTGGACCCTTCGTCGTCACTCCATCCTCACCTGTGAAGGGGTCCGAAGGCGACGCGAGCCCGCCCGCCGACGGAAATGTCGACGAAGCGGACAGGAATAACCAGTTGGCTGCCCCCTGAAAGTTCACGATGGCGTTCATCAGTGCGTTCAAATCTTACTGGAGGGGAAATGAAGAACTACGCCATAGCGGGAGCCTCTTTGGGGATGGCTATCGTCACCGCACTCGGCGCCGCCAATGCATCTCTCGCGGCGGACCGCAGCGGGGACCGCACGTGCACCAAATCCACCTATTCGGCTGGCGGGAAGCACTACGGAAAGGTGCACTGCACCGGCGGTTCTGGAACGCTGCAGCATAAGGCCATGGCGACATGTCGGACCAGTGACGACCGGAGTTGGGTGGCTGAAGGCCAATGGAGGTACAAGGGCAATACCTCTACTGTCACGTGCGGAACAGCCAAGGTCACATTCGTCACCTGGGTCAACCGCAGCAGGGGATAAGCCCAGAGGGAACATGGATGCCCGAAGCCGAAACAGTCGCGGCTTGGACATGTGACATCCCCCTGACGCATTGAGCTTCTTCGAGTTGGCCATCGCTCAGGTGACGGCCAGTGAAGCGCAACGAGCGAGGCCCCCGGGCTGTTGATCGAGATGTCTGACGTCTCAA
>NZ_LLZG01000143.1 GCF_001509475.1 Streptomyces regalis | reverse complement strand
TCAGCCGGTGGCCGTTCATCTATGCGGGCACCATCCCGATGCCGGAGCAAACCCCCACATCAGGTCGAACCCGTACACCACTTCTCAGGACGCAACCGCGTTCGCTGCCCGATGCTGCGGATCGACCCAGGACAACGGCAGCAACTGTGGGGCTGCCCCAGATCAGACAGTTCTGAGAACACGCGAGGTGCGGCCCACCTACCAAGCACGCCGCACCTCGTCTCCACCTTCACGGAGGACATCAGCATGGCACGACAACTACACGAATCCTTAGGGCCTGTCCGAGAGGTCAGTTACGAGCTGGACCGCCGATCGTTCAGCACTGCGTGGGGCGAGGTGATGTGACCGACTTCGAGTGGGCCCAGCTGGAGCCGCACTTGCCGAAGAACACCGGTCGGGGCGGCCGGTGGAAGGAACACCGGAAGATCATCAACGGAATCTTGTTCCGCATACGGACCGGCATCCCCTGGAGGGACCTTCCAACGAGGTTCGGAAAGTGGCAGACCTGTTACGACCGGCACCGGCGCTGGTCCGCGGACGGCACCTGGGAGCAGATCTTCCGGACCGTCCAGGCTGATGCCGGCACTGACGGTCGGATCGACTGGTCCATGGTGAGTGTGGACTCCACTGTGTGCCGTGCTCATCAACACGCCGCTGGCGCACGCAAACAGGCGCCGCAGAAGCCCGGCAAGCGTACCCGCCCGCTCAGCACCGCCCCGACGAGGCATTGGGCCGTTCGCGCGGCGGCCTGACAACGAAGATTCACTTGGTCGACGAGGGTGGTCTGCGGCCTCTGGCCATGCTGGTCAGGGGGGTGATGCCCCACAGATGATCCCGGTCCTGGAGCGCATTCGCGTGCCTCGGCCTGACGGCGGCCGTCCGCGCACCCGGCCGGACGCTGTGACCAGCAGGCCCACCGCCTACGCCGTGGCAGCAGCGGCGGCAGGCCCGCCGGCTTCGATGCGGCACGCTATGTCCGCAGAAACGAAGTCGAGAGGGTGATCAACCGGTTGAAGGCGAGCCGGGCAGTGGCCACGCGTTTCGACAAGAGGGCGTACGTCTTTCACGGCACGGTGGTCGTCGCAGCCCTGCGTCTCTGGCTTTGCGCATGACTCGCCAACAACCTAGGGCGCGTATCGAGTCGTGATCAACGAATCGCGCCGTGGTGCCTATGATCCAAATCCTTGAGGGCAGATCCCGAAGAATGGTCGACCCCCAGCTCGGGCAGGCCGGGCCGACGATCGCCGCAGTACTCGCTTGCGAGAGCCTTACGTGGAACTCAGAGCGTCCAGCGACGCCACGGGAACGATGCCATCCGCCCGACGAGCCAATGCCTCATCGATCGTGACCAGCGCATCGGCCTGAAGCCGCGTCACAGCGACGTATTCGGCGTCCCCGATAGTGTCCCACCCATGCTCCCGGGCGATCCGCCAGGCTGTGCGACGGGAGACCCGGTCGCCCAGCAGTCGCATCTTTACCTCGGTCAGACGCTCGTGCATACGCAACGCCTCGACCTCGTCGAGCTCGCCGCAGCTGACCTGTTCGAACAGCAGCGACAGTGCCTGCGACCGCACCGGATTTGGCGCGACAAGCTGGTGATCGGGTCTGATCTGCACACCGGTCGACACGATGTGCAGCAAGGTCCTGGCATCGACCACGTAGCGCGTCATGGCTCGATGAACTCCCACTCCTCGTCCGTCAGTTGCACACGAGTCACACAAAACGATCTACCGGATCAGAGCCTCGGAACGAGTCCCGAACCCGCAGATTGATCACGACTCGATACGCGCCCTAGCGCGAGCCGAGAAACTCGATCGTCCGCTGGGTCAGGAGCTTGGCAGCGTCCGGGTCGTAGGACGTCAGCGAATGGTCCGCGAACAGATGCTGGTCTCCGGGATACAGAAACATCTCCGCGTCAGCGGAATCGGAGACGAGCGCGCGAGCAGCATCGACGTCCTCGTCGAAGAACGGATCGGCTTCCTTCGCATGCACCTGCACAGGCACACCGTCAGGCCAAGCCGCGCCGAACTCCGACACAGGGATACAGGCGTGAAACAGGAGCGCGCCCCGCGCGCCCGACCGAGTCTGCGCCAGCTTCTGGGCAGGCAGCACACCGAGCGAGAAGCCGACGTAAACGATGTCCTGCGGCAGGTGCTCGGCCGCGCGGACGCCACGCTCGGTGATCTCGCCGAAGCCGATCTGCTCGACGTAGCCCGAACCCTCCTCAAGGGAGCCGAAGGTACGCCCCTCGAAGAGATCGGGCGTGTGGACGGTGTGGCCGACGGCGCGGAGTTCGTCGGCGAAAGCGGCGACGCCGGGGGTCAGCCCCTGCGCGTGATGGAACAGTACGACCTCTGTCATGCCCGAACCCCTTGCTCACCAGTAGCGAATGATCCGAAACTTTAGAATAATCGAGAGGTGCCGAACAATACCCTTCCCGACTACGACCTCGCCGACGTCACAGACGTGTCAGACCCGGCCCAGCTCCACGCACTGGCCAGCCCAGTGCGCAACGCCATCCTCGAGCTGCTCCTCGAACGCGCCGCCACTGTGAGCGAATTGGCCGGCGCACTCGACCGCCCGAAGAGCACGGTCGCGCACCACGTGAGCGTCCTGGTCGATGCCCAGCTGCTGAAAGTCGTGCGGACCCGCCGGGTGCGGGCCATCGACGAGCGTTTCTACGGCCGCACCGCGCGCATCTTCCGTGTCGGCACGGTCAGCCCGACTGACGGGGGCGTCACTCCGTACTGCAACAACGATCTCGCCACGGCCGCAGCCGAGTCGGTCCCGGCGCACCAGGCAGATCAACTGTCCTCGATCGTGCGGCATGTTCGGATCCCGCAGGAGCAGGCCCGCGAGTTCTGGGCGCGGGTCCTGGAACTCGCCAATGACTACGCACAACTGCCGCGCGGAGGCGATGTGGTGTACGGCTTCGCGGCCGGTCTCTACCCGACCGACTATCCGGCGCTGCCAGAGGCTGAGTCTGCGGCGGACTGACCTGTACCGCAGGTCGCGTCGCCCGCAGCCACGGCCTGCAGCCCCCGAACCTTCACCGCCCTGGCCCCATCTCAGGCAGCAACCACCGAGTCACCTGACCTATCGGACAGGCCCTGGTCCAGAAAGGACCGGCATCAATTCGACGTGGGGTCGCCAGGGTCGAGATCGAAGCCGCTGGCTGCAGTGAGTTTCTCGACGAACGTCCTGAAGTCACTGGCCAGTGTGAGTTCGGTGTCGAGTTCGACGTCGAACCAGGTGACCGATGGGTCGCCGTCCGGGCCGCAACCTCGGTAGTCGAGACCGATCCAGCAGTGCCCGTCGCCGGAGAGAAGCACGATCGGCGATGGCAGCCCCCACTCTTTGACCAAGTAAGGCGTGTCGAGCAACGACGTCATCTGTTCGAGTCCCCCGATGCCCATCAGGGCATCGAAGGGAACGTGGTCTTGGCTCCACGAGGTCGGCTGGCTGGTGGGGAACGCATCGTGATCAGCAGCCACGACGCCGCCGTTCTGAACCCGCAGAAAGCCAAGCAGAGCCGAGGGCAGCGTCACCCCGAGCACATGCTCGGCTTCCCGCACCGTCTCGTCCGTCAGAGGCGGCTGGACGCCGTAATCACCGTCAGCCCAGAACGTAGCCAGGACCTCATCGAATCGCGCCACGACCGTGTGTGGGGGCTGTGCGCGGCTCTGCTCGGTGTCGTGATGCTTCTCCTCGGTGCGGCGGGACTGGCCATCGTGCCGAGCCTGATCGAGGACGAGAAGGCGTTCACAACCGCGACCTCCTGCACCGCCCTGTCCTCTTCCCATGACGACTGCTTGCGCTCATTCGGCGCGACCGTGACCCGTACGGTGATCAAGGAACAGAACAAGTCATCGGAGTACACGCTGTACCTGAACGGTCCGACGCAGGTGCCCCGCAGCATCGACATGGGCGCCTCGGAGCCGCTGCTCAAGCGCCTGCGCCCAGGTGACAACGTGACGGTCACCCTGTGGCGGGACTACGCGACCGCGGTACGCCAGGGCAATGTCTCCCAGGAGACCGCCGATACCCCGGAGGGCGAGCCGGTCTTCGTGTGCGCGCTCGCCCTGGCGGTGATCTGCGGCGGCGCGCACGGCCTGTACGCGGGAGGCATGGCCCTGGCCCGGGCCCGGCGCCACGCCGTGCGGGACCTGCCCGCCACACCCGTGACCAGGGGCAAGGAAGCGGCCGGAGCAGCCCTGTGTGCGCTCCCGGCCATGGTTGTGGGCACCTTCACGAGCGTGCCGGTCATGCTGGTGGTGTGGCTGGGCCTTCTGCCGCTGGTCCGATGGATCGTGCAACGACAACAGCAACGGAGTACCGGACGGCACGCCCGGCTACCACTGCACACGGTCTGACGGGCCCAGACCATCAAAGCACCTGCCCCGAGCCCGGCGCCCGCCCCCTCGCCGCGGCTGTGCGGCGTTGGCCGCGGCGTCCCTCTGCGGCCATGCCCGGCCAGTGCTCGTCAGCGCCCTGCCCGGTCCTCACCACCTGGGAGGAAGCCCATGGTCGGGCGCTCCAAGAGGTGCCATGATCACGCGGATGTCCGGCATGGATCCGGCTCGCAAGGAGGGAAAAGGGGGAAAATGAGGTCTACGGGATCTTGATGCTGCACCGTCGGCTGGTGCGCGATTACGAACACCTGCCCCGCACCTCCGAGTCGCGGGTGTACTGGGCGATGACCGCGGTGATACTGCGCCGGCCGATCGGGGCGACCGCGCCGTCCTGGCGCACCGTATGACCGGCGATCGGCTCACCCTCGGCGCGGTGCCGGCACGGCTGGAGGAGCGGGAACAGGAGATCGCTGCGCAGGCCAAGGCGGCCAAGGAGCGGATGGCGGAGCTTTCCGCACAGCCGAGGAGATCCGCATCACCCGCAAGACGCTCCTGGAGCTGCCCGATCGCTCCACCCCGCGTCCGAACCGACGGCGTCCCAGCCGCGCGCCGGCGGGCCTGCTTGGCCATGGCCGAATGCCCCGTGACGGAAGCCACGGTCTCAAGACCGATGAGGTCGGTGCCGAAGTACCGGTAGCGGACCAGGCCGATCGAGCGCCGGTGCTCTCGTACGACGTGCGCGTCGTAGCGGGTGAAGTCGCCGGCGACGCAGATCAGCCGGGGTGCGCTCCACAGGATCTGGGACGCGGCCGTGACCCCGAGCCGGTCGCGGACCAGATTCCGGAAGGCGTCCTTGTGGGCCATGAGCCACGCCATGGAGCGCGGCGGTCACGGCCAGGGCGACGAGGGCGGCACCCGAGAGCAGGAAGGCGTCCTCGGCTCCGGTGAGGGTGATGGCCGTCGAGGCCACTACTCAGGTTGAATTGGCGATGTCCGGTTCGTCGATCAGTCCGTCGAGATCCAGGCCGGTGGTCGGTAAGCAGCCAACGATCAGGTGCGGCCGGTACT
>NZ_LLZG01000142.1 GCF_001509475.1 Streptomyces regalis | reverse complement strand
CGCGGAGAACAACAAGGTGGGCGTGCCGGACCAGACGGCCACCTGTGTGTCGGACACCACCAAGTGGCCGGCGAACGCGGCGAAGTACGAGTACCAGACGCGTGCGGACGGCTTCTCGGCTGACCTGTTCCGCAAGGCCTCCCCGGAGGGCCGCGTCTGGCAGTTCGGCTACGACAGCTTCGGCAACCTGACCTCGGTCACCGACCCGAAGGGAGTCGCCAGTACGGGCACCCCGGACGACTACACCACGCGGCACGAGTACGACGCCTACGGCCAGCCCACCCGGACGATCGACGCCAACGGCAACGCGACCGTCAACAGCGACTTCGGGCCCACCGGCTACCCGGGGAAGATCACCGACGCGCTGGACCACGCCACCTCGTTCGTCTATGACGAGCGCGGCCAGGTCCGAGAGGTGACCGACGCCCTGGGCAAGAAGACCACGCAGACCTACGACGTCTACGGGCGTCCGCTGGTCAACACGGTCCCCAAGGACCAGGCCGCGGGCGTTCTCATCACGACGCCGGCGCAGGTCTACGACGCCAACGACAACGTCACCACAGTCACGGCGCCCAACGGGGCGGTCTCCACGGCGGTCTACGACGCCGCGGACCAGATGACCTCGGCCGCCGAGCCGAAGGACACGGAGACGTCGAACGAGCGGCGGACGGTCTACGCGTACGACAAGGTCGGCAATCTGAAGTCGTCGACGGAGCCCAAGGGCACGCTGACGACGGGCGACACGTCCGACTATGTCACCACTCACATGTACGACGCGATCAACCAGCTCACCTCGGTCGTCAACGCGGCCGGTGACAAGATCTCCTACGAGTACGACAACGTCGGCAACGTCGTCACGGTCGTCGATCCGAAGAAGAACGCGACCGCCGACACCACCGACTACACCACCAAGACCGCCTACGACCTGAACCACAGGGCCACGACGGTCACGGACGCGGCCGGCAAGACCACCAAGCGGTCCTACGACAAGGACTCGCTGGTCGTCTCCACCACGGACGCGGACAACAACACCACGACCGTCACCTACGACGAGCGTGGTCAGCGGACCGAAGTCAAGGTCCCGCACACGGGCACCAGCCCGAACGTCACGTACCGGACGACGAAGTACGGGTACGACCAGGTTGGCAACACCACCAAGGTGATCACCCCGCGTGGCGTCGACACCGCCGACTCGACCGACTTCACGCACCGGAGTGAGTACGACAAGCTGAACCGTCCGGTCAAGCAGTTCCAGCCGTACGACCCGGCGGACGCCCGCTACAACAACCCGAATGTCTACACCCAGACGTTCTACGACGAGGTGGGCCGGGTCTCCAGGACCTCTCTGCCGCCGTCGGCAGGCCAGACTGTCCGCAACGAAACCACCTACACCTACTTCGACAACGGGTGGGCCAAGTCGTCCACGGACCCGTGGGACATCGTCACCACGTTCGACTACAACGACATGGGCCAGCAGACCGCCCGGACCCTGACGTCGGCGGGTGGTTCGTCCAACCGCACGATGGGCTGGTCGTTCTACCCGGACGGCAAGCTCAAGTCCAAGACGGACGACGGTGTTCCGGTCGGCAGCGCCGTGGTGCTCGTCGACAACTCCGACACCCAGAACACCAGCTCCACAGGTAGTTGGACTAAGGGCAGCACCACCGGCCAGCAGGGCTATGACCACGAGGTCCACGCCGCTGGCACGGGGACGGACGCGTTCACCTGGACGCTCAACATCCCCAAGGCGGGCACCTATACCGCCTACGTGAAGTTCCCGCAGGTCGCCGGAGCCGCCTCGACCGCGAAGTACACGGTCACGCATTCCGGCGGCACGACGGACAAGACGATCGACCAGAACACGGCTCCCGGCACCTGGGTTCCGCTGGGATCGTTCGCGTTCGCCCAGGGCAACGCGGCCAAACTCGAGCTCTTCCAGAACACCGGCGGAAAGGCCGTCGCCGACGGCGTGAAGCTGGTGCGCGACAACAGCGGCGAGACGGACACGGAGAAGCACGACTTCTCCTACGCGTACGACGCCAACGGCAACCTCACCTCGATCGACGACACCTCGTCCGGGGCGCGGATCGACGCCTACACCGTCACCTACACCGGCCTCAACCAGGTCCAGAAGGTGACCGAGGCGCTCGCCGGCCAGGAGAAGAAGTCCGTCTCCTACACCTACGACGCCAACAACCAGCCGGAGACGGTCACCCACCCCGACCAGTTCTCGAAGTACACCTACGACCTTCGTGATCTCGTCAGCACGGTGTCGGTCGGCAAGACCCCGACGGACGCCTCTCCCAAGGTCACGTCGTACACCTACACCGACCGTGGTCAGGCGCTGCGTCAGACCAAGGCCAACGGCAACACCGTCGACCACACCTACTTCCTCGACGGTGCGCTGAAGTCCACGACGGAGAAGAAGCCGAACGACACGCTCGTCTCCTCGCACACCTACGCCTACGACGCCAACGGCAACACGGCGCAGGACGTCGCGAGGAAGATGAACGCCGACAACCACGCGGCATACCTCGACTCCACCACGAACTACATCTACGACCCCGTGAACCGGATCGCCCAGGCGGTCAAGACGGGCACAGGTGCGGGAACCGACACGTACGTGCATGACGACAACGCCAACGTCATCAGCCAGACGGTCCAGGGCACGCCGACGACGTTCACGTACGACCGTAACCGGCTGCTGAGCTCGACAGCCGGCGGGACCGAATTCCGTTACAACTACGACCCCTTCGGTCGTCAGGAGTCGGTCACCTCGGGCGGGGCCGTCGTGCAGCGGAGCGTCTACGACGGCTTCGATCACGTCATCGAGTCCCAGAAGCAGGGCGCGGGCGGCGCGATGGAGTCGACCACGTTCACCTTCGACCCGCTCGACCGAACGGCCACGAAGACTGCGGACGGCAAGACGACGACGTTCAATTACCTCGGCCTGTCGGGCGAGGTGCTGAGCGAGGAGGTCGCCGACCGGCTGACCAAGTCGTACCAGTACAGCCCGTGGGGCGAGCGTCTGTCGCAGATCACGCACAACACCGACGGCACGACCGAGGACGGCTACTACGGCTACAACGGTCACTTCGACGTCGAGACCGTCACCGACGGGAACGGCGACACCAAGGCGACCTACGGCTACACGGCGTACGGATCGAGCGACGAGGCGGAGTTCACCGGCCTCGATAAGCCCGACGCCGCGAACCCGGCCAAGGAGCCGTACAACCCGTACCGCTTCAACGCCAAGCGCTGGGACGCCCAGTCCGGCACGTACGACATGGGATTCCGCGACTACAACCCGGGCCTGAACCGCTTCACCACCCGGGACATGTACAACGGCGCCCTGTCGGACATGAGTCTCGGCATCGACCCATACACCAGCAACCGCTACGCCTTCACCGGCGGCAACCCGACCAGCCGGGTCGAGGTAGACGGGCACTTCGCGATCGCGATCCCGGTGATCATCGTCGCGGTCGTCGTTGTGGCCGCGCTGGCGACGGACGAGGTGGCCAGCGAGCAGGCCGGCCGGCCGAGTCTGCTGGACAACTTCGGCGACGCCATCACCTCGACGGCGGAGGGCATCCGGGATGCCGTCGAGCAGGCCAGGCAGGACGACCCGGAGCCGACGCAGACGCCTCGTGGTCCGCGGATCGACACCGGCAGCGACGACGACAGCGGGTCGATTCCTGCGCCGGCGCCGCAGGCCGTCCCCCAGGGGCTGACCGCCCCGCAGTGGGACGAGGCCGTGGACCAGTGCCAGGAGGACCAGGGTCTCAGCGAGGACGAGTGCCGCGATCTGCCGATCTTCGTGGTCGACGGCAAGCGGACACCGCAGATCGCCATCAACGACGCCTCGGCCATCGCCAGCGGAAAGCCATGGCTCCTGCACACCATGCGGGACAAGGCCGCAGCCGAGCTGAACCGTGAACTGGCCGGCTGCAAGGCCGTGTGGACGGGCCCAGGCTCGTGCGACGAGTATCCCTTCGCCTCCACCTTCCAGGGCGGCATCGGTGCCCAGACCATGGGCGTTCCGAAGTGGGAGAACGACCAGCAGGGCCGTGACATGAGTGCGTTCCTCAGTCGGAATCGCATGAAGCGAGGAGACCCATTCCTCGTGTGGGTTATCAATGTCCGTCAGGAGAACGGAAATTGGGTCGCCGACTGACCGGCGGGCCGTTCTGATCACTGATTGACTCGCCTTGAACGGGTCCGTAGAGTCACACCTCCTGCGGACCCGTTCTCATATTCATCGCGAGGTTGCAATGACAGGTCAGGGTGGAGATTTCTCCTGGGTCGCCGAACTCGAGGAGGATTACGTCGTCCCCACGATCTGCCTGGTCGAGGGCATCGACCCGGACGAGGTGATCAGGCGTCTGGGCGCGGATCCCGCGACGGCGAGAAGCATGACGGTCCGCGAGACCGTCGATTTGGCGGCGTCCGGCGAGCGCGAATTCGTCGGCGTGGGGCGAACGGCGGGAATTTCCTGCACGGTCGAGAGCATCGGATATGTCACGGCGGTGCCCGGTGTGCTGCGCGACCTGTCCCGGGGCGGCCGCGCTTTCAGTGTGCGTTTCGACGTGAACGGTGCCGACAGCGTCCACTACGCCGTCGACGGCGACCTGGTCGTGTACGCGGAGCCGCACGGGGTGGTCGAGTCCCTGCGCCCCGAGGACCCTCGCTGGGACGTGGCCTGGAGCGAGGGACTGTTCACCGAGGAGGGCCAGTGGGGGCCGAACGTCCTCGCCCTTGCAGAGAGTGTCATGGGAGCGCCGGTTCGCCCTTCTCTCTTCACCGAGCCGCTGGCGACGGTGGAGCTTCCCTCGGCCGCCCGGTACGCGGGAACGTCCCACTGGGACATCCCCTGAGCCGGAACCCCTGACCCACCCGGCCGTGCGACCCCCGTGCTCCGGTTCCTCCGGACGCGCGGGGGTCGCCGTCGTCGTGGGACTCCCAACGAGCTCGTGCACGGTAGGCAGTGAGGCGTCGAGCTCTTGATCGTCGATCATGGTCGTGGGTGGGGAACGAGGCTCGTGCAGCGATCATCAACGACCGGAGGATCACCGGCCTGTCAGCCGATGTGATCGCTGAACTCGTAGCCGGCATCGGCCCGTTGTGGTACGAACGGCACCAGGCCAAGCTCGCGTCCAGGCCGCGGAAGCGGGCGATGGGTGCCGACGCGAAGCACCGGCTGGTCCTAGTCGACCGGCACCTGGACGAAGGGCGACCTGACCGGCCAGCAGGGCTACGACCACCAGGTCCACGCCGCCGGAACCGGGACCCCGACGCGTTCACCTGGACGCTCAACATCCCCAAGGCCGGCACGTACACGGCCTATGTGAAGTACCCGCAGGTCACCGGCGCCGCGACGGCCGCCAAGTACACCGTCACCAAGTCCGACGGTTCGACCACGGACGTCGTCCGGGAACAGAGCACGGGTGCTGGCACCTGGGTGAGCCTCGGCTCGTTCGCCTTCACCCAGGGCAACGCGGCCAAGCTCCAGCTGTTCCTCGGCTACACCGCCTACGGCGGCGACGACACGTCGGGGTTCACCGGCATCGACAAGCCCGACGCGGCCGACCCGACCAAGGAGGACTACAACCCCTACCGGTTCAATGCCAAGCGCTGGGACGCCCAGTCCGGTACGCACGACATGGGCTTCCGTGACTACAGCCCGGGCCTGAACCGCTTCACCACCCGGGACATGTACACCGGTGCCCTCGCCGACATGAACCTCGGCATGGACCCATACACCGGTAACCGCTACTCCTTCATCGGCAGCAACCCCGCCAGCTTCATCGAATTGGATGGCCACCTCGCCTTCCTTGCCGCGCTGGCGCCTGTGGCAGCGGTCGCGGTCGTCGTGGTCGCGGCCGTGGTCGCGGCGTCAGCCGTGACCGTCGCCGTCGTCGATGCCATCGACACGATCGACGATGCCATCGACGACGCGACCGACGACGACGCCGCCGAGGAGCCGGAGCCGGGTCCGACCTGACAGCCGCGCGGGCCACGGCCTCCCGGGGGCTCGGACGCGGACAACGAGCAGCGGTGCGATTCCGAGCCGAAGTCGTCCCGCTTCCAGTACCAGACGTACCAGACGCTGGACGGGGAGGGCCGCGCTCAAGGGGCCACCGCGCTGATCTGCCCGAGCGACCTCAAGGCCCCGCTCGCGGACAGGGACACCGGCAAGGTGGACGTGTACGGATTCCCGGACCCCGCGCAGAACAAGACCAAGAGCGGCGGTTTCATCTTCGACCGCACACACATCGTCGGCGACAAGGTGGGCGGCGACTGGGTGAACGAGAACCTGTTCACCGGGTTCTCGCGCATGAACAAGAGCGGCATGCGGCGTTGCGAGATACAGATGGAGAAGAAGCTCGCGGCTGGGAAGTGGGTCATGTACACAGCGAAGGTCAACTACAGCCACACCACGGGATATGCGGACAGCATCACCATGTCCGCCTACACGGAGGACGGAGCATTGTTCGACAACGTCGTAGTCCAGAACAGCCCGGATTGGCAGACGACATGCTGAGAGTCGAAGAGCTGGAGGCCGCGCTGCCGTCGATGACACGGTGGCGCGTGCCAGGCGGGCACAGCGTGGACTGGGCCGCCCTGGAGGCGGACTTCGGCACGGCGCTGCCCTCGGACTTCCGCGCTCTGGCGGAGGCGTACCCGGTGCTGGTCGTCGACGACTTCCTCATGGTGTCCGTTCCCCTACCCGGCGCCGAGGCGTCATGGGTGTCCGGGCGCAGGGAGGACGAGATCCTTCAGGATCTGTACGAGATGGGCGACACCGAGAACTACGTCCCCTACCCGCAGCCGGGAGGCCTGATCGAATGGGCGGCGTCCAATTCGGGGGACTCCTTCTACTGGAGGACGAGCCCCGCGGAGCCGGACGCATGGCCAGTGGTCGTCCGCGGAGCCAACGGCGACTGGTCGGAGTTCCCGGTCGGTGCCGTCGAGTTCCTGGCCGGCGTGTACGGGCGCACCATCGACGTGCCGGGCATGCCCAGGAACTTCCCCAGCGACCACCCGCAGGTGCTGGGCCTGAGCGACCGCATCGACTGATCGGTAGCTGAGCCCCCACCGCATGTGAAAAGCGCTCGCCCCCCGGGACTCCCCCGGGGGGCGAGCGTCTGTCGCAGGTCAAGAACAACAGCGATGGCACGACGGAGGACGGCTACTACGGCTACAACAGCCACACCGACGTCGAGACCCTCACGGACAACAACGGCGACACGAAGGCGACCTACGGCTACACCGCCTACGGCAACGACGACGAGGCCGAGTTCACGGGCATCGACAAGCCGGACACCGCCGACCCGACCAAGGAGGCGTACAACCCGTACCGCTTCAACGCCAAGCGCTGGGACGCGAAGTCCGGCACGTACGACATGGGCTTCCGGGACTACAACCCGGGCCTGAACCGCTTCACCACCCGGGACATGTACAACGGCGCGCTGTCCGACATGGCCCTCGGAGCGGACCCGTACACCGGCAACCGCTACGCCTTCACCGGCGGAAATCCGATCAGCCGGGTCGAACTCGACGGCCACGACTGGTGGGACACCGTCAAGAGCTGGGTCTCCGGCGGCACCAAGACGGCCACGAAGGCTCCCAAGGGGGTCTTCTTCGGAATCGAGGTGTTCCTCAACGGAATCGGCTGGAACGACGTCCAGAAGCCGGTCAAGCGCACTTACAAGGAAGAGAGGCCCGACTACAAGGCAGGCCTGCCCGCCGAGCGCGATCCGGGATCGTCCTCGGTGGCCATGTCCAACTCCCGCATGAGACGCCGCAGTCACCAGGCATCGTTACGCGAAGTGACCGTCCGTGTACGCAAGTTGCTGTACGGTGGGCGCGACAGCTTGCTTCATCGGTCCGTCTCGTACGGGCATGAAGCGGCCCTCGACGCCGGTTGCACCCGGCGAAGAGGGCCTTCATCACCAGTGGATAGAGGGTCCACCGAAAATGCTTCGTCATGCTATCGCGCCTGCCCGTCACTTCTCCCAGGTGCCGAACGACATCATCCGCCATCCCCGGCTCTCCTCCGACGCCGTACGGCTGCTGACCTGGCAGTTGTCGTTGCCCGCCGAGGCGAGGGACTCTCTGTCGCGGACCGCCGAGCGTGCCGGGATCGGCAAGTGTGCCTTCCTTCGGGCGAAGCGCGAGCTGAAGGCCGAGGGTTACCTGCACGAGTGGCGGGAGCAGGGGGTGCGGGGGCTGTGGGCGACCGTGCAGCTCGTGTCGAACGTGCCGTTGACGGGGGAGGAAGCGGCGGGGGTGCGGGAGGGTGAGGAGGCGGCGCCGGCTCCGGTGGGCGGATCTCCGGCCGCCGGTGAGCCGAAGGGTCGGGCCGTCGGTTGTCATCCAGAAGCCCCCGTTCGGGAGAACACCCCCCTCTATCCGGCGGGCACGGCTTCCGTCGGCTCCGGTGACTCCAGTGACTTCGAGCGGCTTGCTCTGGCCCGCCAAGTCGTTGAATCTCTGAGCGACTTGGATCCGCGGCTGCGCATGCCGCGCGGCATGCTCCCGCAGCTCGCCGCGCTGGCCGGGGAGTGGCTCGCCCGTGGGCATACGGCGGCGGCCGTTCGGGAGTGCGTGCGTCGTGCCCTGCCAGGGAGGGGGCAGGTCATCCGCCGGCCTGGTGGGCTGGTGCGGTACGTACTGAGTGAGGTGCCGCCTCCGCCTCTGACTCCCGCCGTTGCCGCTCCGGAGAACGCGGCTCCACAGCTGCCCCGTGTCGCGCAGATGCGGGAGTGCGAGGGTCGCCATACGCAGCCGCTGCTCTTCCGGCCGGTCGCCGACGAGCGACTGTGCCGTGCCTGCCGGAGCGCGCGGGCGGCGGTGGGAGAAGGGGCCGCCGGGTTCGAGGGTGTCCAGGTCGCCGTACAGGGCGCGGCGGTTGTGCGCGCGGCGCTTCGCGGGGAGGTGGTCCTGTGATCGGCGTCGGAGCAGATCGTAATACGGCGTGTTACGCTCGCCGTATGGCCAAGACCCGCATCTCCATCAGCCTCGATCCCGGTGATGCCGAACTCATCAAGGCGGTCGCGGCGGAGAACGGCCTGGATGTGTCGGCGTTCCTGGTCATGGCGGGGCGCAAGGAGGCCGTGCGGCTGGCGCGGCTCGCGGAGTCCTTCGCCGAGATCGATGCCGCGATCGCGGCGGCCGAGGCCGAGGCCGAAGAGCTGGTGTGGCCGCCCGACGACGAGGTCGACGAGGATGAGATCGCCCGGGCCCAGGCGGAGATCGCGGCTGCGCGTGCCGAGTCCGCCGTGCGTCGACGCGGTGCCGTCGCGTGAACCTCGGCTGCCCGACGTGCCCGGACCTCGGCTCGTTCGGTGACGTCGTCTACGACGCGGGAATGCTGATCGCCCTGGCGGAGAAGAAGCCGGGGGTGGCCGTGGCCCGGCATCGCGAGTTCGGGAGGAAGGGGCTCCCCGTCGTCCCGGCGCCTGTCGTGGCGCAGGCATGGCGGGGCGGTGCGAGTCAGGCGCGTCTCGCGCGGGCGCTCAAGGAGTGTGCCGTGGTCTGCTGCTACACCGAGATCGAGTGGCGGCGCGTCGGAGAGCTGATCGGCCGGGCCGACCTGCCGGCCCGGAAGAAGCCCGACCCGGTCGACGGGCTCGTCGCGCTCACCGCCTTCCAGATCGGGGCAGCGCTGGTCGCTACGTCCGACCCTGACGACATCGCGGCGTATCTGAGGCAGCTGCCTGGTGGAGAGGCCGTCATCCCGGTCCGGGTCTGACGCATGCCCATGTTCATGCCCATGACTCGGCCGGGACCCCGTGCAGTGGGCGGGGTCCCGGCCGAGTGAGGTCCTCCCGTCGTGCTGTCCTGAGGAGGAGGGAAGGAGTGGCACGACGGGAGGACCGGTGGGGGTTACGGCGTCAGCGTCTGGCCCAGGTGGGCGTCCGTCGGCGTGCCCAGAGTGGTCTTGCTGTAGATGACCGCCTGGGTGTAGCCGAGGCCCGTGCTGTTGCTCGGGAGGTACAGCACGATGCCGTCCGTGCCGTCCTCGCCCTCGGCGCCGAACGTCAGGTCGGCGCGGCCGTAGCCGGACAGGTCCGTCAGCGACACCGAGGAGCCGAACAGGTCGCCGCTCTCCGCCGCGCCAGCGACGCCGGACGTGTCCTGGGAGACCAGGACCGAGCCCGTGCCGGTCAGGCCGGAGGCCGTGCCCTTGACCAGGATCGCGTCGCCCGCGTTGGACTGGTTGACGCCGCTGCGGGGGAAGTCCTCGCCGGGGGCGCCGGCGAGGGCGTCCGCGTAGCCGTCGGCGTTGTAGTCGCCGACCGACACCGAGGCGCCGAAGTTGTCGCCGGACTCGTTGCCGCCGGGGACGTTGGTCGTGTCCTGGTGGATCGTCGTCATGCCGGTGGTGGTGAAGCCGGTGGAGGTGCCGGGGACCATGGTGATCTGGCCGCCGGACCTGCCGCCCGACTCGGACGCCACCGGCTGGCCGATGACGATGTCGTCGTAGCCGTTGTTGTTGACATCGCCCGCGGCGATGGAGCGGCCGCCCTTCACGGAGATCACGCCGACCTTGGTCAGGCCGGTCGCCGAGCCCGCGAAGCGGACCACGCGGCCGATGCCGCCGGTGTCGCGGTAGTTCAGGGCGACGTCCGCGTAGCCGTCCCGGTTGAAGTCGCCGGTCGCGGCGTCCAGGTAGGCCACCGAACCCGTGGCGGAGGTCAGCGTGCCGTACTTGGTGGCGCCGCCGGTGTGCCGGGCGTTCCAGTTGCCGCCCTTGCCGGAGCCGGCCGCGAACACATCCGCCTTGCCGTCGCCGTTGAAGTCGCCGACGGCCACCGTGGAGCCGAGCTTCGCCCCTGCCGCCGTGACGCCCGAAGTGGTATACGAGAAGCCGGAGTTGAGACCAGGGCCGTACAGGACCGTGACCGCGCCGCGGTCGGCGTTGCCGCTGGTGTCGTCCTCGCCGGGCGAACCGATCGCCAGGTCCGCGTAGCCGTCGCCGTTGACGTCGCCCCACGCCGTCGAGGCGCCGAAGTTGTCGCCCGACTCGTGACCGCCGGGGACGCCGGTGCTGTTCTGCGTCAGCGTCCGCTTCGAGGCGGTGACCGGGCCGTCCATGCCGCCGGGGATGACTGTGAGGGTGCCGCCGTTGCTCAGCGCGCGGGGCGTGCCGGCGACGAGGTCGGTGATGCCGTCACGGTTGTAGTCCGAGGTGGGCAGGGCGTGCGAGATGCCCGGGGTCTTGGCGACCTGGGCGATCCGGCTGAGCTTGGGGTAGAGGTTGGCGCCGGGGCAGGCCGTGGAGTTGGTGTCCCGGTGGCCGAAGACCCGCGGCAGCGTGACCGACGTGCCCTTCGGGATCTTGTTGCCGCTGTAGCCCTGCGCCACGCCGGACGTCAGCGTCACCTTGCCGGTCGGGTCGATGCCGTACATCCCGAACTTCCAGGCCACGATCCGCGCGATCGCGTCCAGGCCGGCGCGGCTGGGCGTGGCCTTCTCGAAGTTGCCGATGTAGGAGATGCCGACCGTGTCGGTGTTGAACCCGGCGTCGTGCGCGCCGATCACCGGCAGGTCCATGCCGCCGCTGCGGCCCTCGAATATCTGGCCGCACCTGTCGACGACGAAGTTGTAGCCGATGTCGAACCAGCCCTGGCTGAGGTGCGCCTGCTGGATGGTGCGCAGCCGGGCAGCGGACTCGCCGCAGGACACGCCGTTGTCGCTGTCGACGCCGGTGTGGTGGATGACGGCGGCCTTGATCTCGGTGCCGTACTCCGGCGTGCCGTCGTAGTCCGTCGACGCCCCCCACTCGGCCTGCGTGATGACCGGCGGCTTGACGACCGTCGAGGGCCGGGGCGCGGGGACCGTGGAGGTCGGGGAGGGGGAGGAGGTCGGGGATGCCGACTCGGTCGGTGTCTCGGAGACGGTCGCCGTGGGCGAGTCCGTGGGCGAGTCCGTTGGCGTCACGGAGTCGGTCGGCGTCACCGTCTCCGTCGACGTCACCGCTTCCGTCGGTACCGGGGACTCCGTCGTCGGCGCCGTGGTCTCCTCCGCCGCGAACGCGGCCGGCTGTACCTCGCCCTCCGGGTCCGTGCCCGGGTCGAGCAGCTTGACGTCCATGCCGGCCGGCTGGCCGCCGACCTCGGTGCCGTCCGCGTTCACGAGGCGCACCTCGACGCCGTCGGAGTCGCCGGTCCACACCGACTCCGTACCGCCGCGCAGAGCGGCCCGCTCGCCCTCGGCGCCGTCCGCCTGGCTCGGCTCGAGCGTGACCTTCTGCCAGCCCGACCACTTGCCGCTCTCGATGTCCCGGGTGCGCACCTCGGGCGTGCCCTTGGCCTGCGCCTCGGGGTCGTTCCAGGTCAGCACGACCGCGCTGAAACGGTCGGTGTCCCGCTTGGCCAGGCCCCGGCGGCCCGAGCCGCGGTCCTTGAGCTTGAGCGTGTGGACCGACGGCTTGCGGCTGTCCCGCTTGGCGTCGGCCGGCGCGGACGGATCCGCCATCGCGTACGTCACGACGCCGGCACCGCTCAGCACGACGGCTCCCACCGTCAGCCATGCACGTCTCTTGAGACTGAGCGGTTTGTACGCATGGGTCCTGCGAGGACTCAACTGCCCCACCCCTAGGAAATGGTCACGATCGCATCACCTGTCACACAGGTGGCATCAACTAACAGCGCACAAGTTGCAGAAACTGTCACTCGCTGACATGGCGACCCTGACGCGGTCTACGACCGTCGCACCGATGCGTCACACCAACGCCGTCACACCAATGCCGCCGGCATGCGGGGTGACCTGCCCTTGAGCGGGCGGGGCCGGGCCCTCGGCGGACGCGGCCCCGCTGGCCCGAACGGCGTCAGCTCGCCCAGACCTCGGCTTCGTCGGCCGGGACGGTGGTGGCCAGGCCCAGCTCCTTACGGGCGGCGACCGTCTTGTTCGGGTCGATGCCGGTGAAGGCCGGGTCGTAGGCGATGTAGAACGCGTCGGCGTCGGCGGCGTTCGCGGCGGCCTTCCAGTGCCCGGCCGTCTTCGTCAACTGCTCGCGGAGCTTGCCGACTTCCGCGCCCTCGATGCCCTTCAGGCCCTTGAGGTGTGTGTCAAGGGCGGCTGCGATGGCCTTGGCCTGCGCCTTGTAGGCGGCCAGGTCCTCCTCGACGTCCTTCTCGGACTGGTTCGCCCACAGGGCGTCGTAGACGGCGTTCGAACCCTTCAGATATGTGCTCTGCTCGGGCTTGAAGGACTTCGCCTCGGCGTCCAACGAGCCGGTGAACTTGCCCGACTCCTTGGTGTAGGTGCAGGTCACGGCGCGGTCGCCGGTCGTCCAGCTCTCCTTGGTCGGGGTGTAGTAGAAGATGGCGACGCCCTTGGGGAGCGCCCAGGTGTCCGGGGCGAACTTCCCCGCCTCGACCGGGCACCGCTCGTCGGCGATCGCCGAGATCGCGTCGTCGCCAGGGTACGAAGTCCCTTCGTCGATCTTGAAATCGGCGACGACCTGACCCGAGTGCCCCTCGGTGCAGGGCACGATCTCGACGAGGACCTCCTCGCCCTCGCCCTTGGTGTTGGGGTTGTAGCAGTCCCCGATCTCCAGCGAGAACACCGACCGCTGCCGGGCCACCTTCTTCGCGCCGTCCTTGGCGCTGTCCACGGCATCCGATACATCCGAGCACCCCACAGCGCCGATCGCGAGCAGGGCGACGACGGCAGATATGCCACGAGCGGAACGGTACGAGCTACGGGTTGCCATGACGTGTACATCCTCTTATGTGAACTTTATGAGGGGGGCGCGCGCATCGTATGCCATCGCGGTGGCCTGGCAGTGCGAAGTCCCTGCCGATGCAAGGTGGATGTGCGGCAAGGTCTCTGACATGCGATAAGCCGCAATGGTTGTACGTGGCTGCCGCGCGGCATCGACGGCCGCATCGAAGACGCACGAGGGGGCGAAAGGTTGTACGCCATCTACGACTTCGCTATGTGTGAATGAACACGCCTGTTACCCGTGATGTTCACGAGGTGACGTCCGCTTGGTCAGCGAGGGGACCAGAAGGAGTCCTTCCGCCGACGGAGCAAAGGGGTGGGGTCCCATGAGCACAGTGGACGAACGCGCGCCGGGCGCGCATGAGATGGGCCCGTACGCCGCGACCTTCGTCGCCGGAGTCACCGTCAGGAACCGGCTGCCGCTGGACTATTCGGTGGCCAGTCTGCGCATCGTCGACTGCCTGATCGACGGCATGCGCAGGGGCGGCGCGGACCGGGAGCGCGCGCGGGAGACGCTGTGGAGGCTCGGGGCGTACGTCGGTGAGGTTCTCGTGCGCCGCGCGGGGGCGGTGTGGGTGGACTTCGACGCCGACCAGCGCGCCTACTTCGGCCAGGCGGTCGGGGTGCGCATGCCGGACGGTCGGGTCTGGAACCCGCTCGGCAAGGTCCACAACCGGTTCGAGGCCGGTGGCCCCGGGGAGTCCCTGCAGATCTTCTACCTGACCTTGCACGGGCGGGCACGGAGGGCCGCGGCATGAAGAGTTGTACAGGAAGCGGCATCAGAGGTTCCGTAGGGAAGCGCCTCGCCGTGACGGCCGCGCTTGTGTTCTCGGCCGCACTCACCGGGTGCTCGGCGGATGCGGATGCGGATGCGGATGCGGATGCGGATGACGCGGCGCTCGCCGAGCCGGGCAGCCGGGCCACCGCCCCCGTCGGCACCGAGCCCGCGCCCACACCCGCCCCCGAGACCTCCGCCGAGTTCCTCGCCCTGGCCAAGCAGGCGATGGCCGCGCAAGAGGGCTGGCGCTTCAGCGTGAAGGGGAGCGAGGAGCTGGTAGCCCAAGGCCAGAAGAGCGGCGCGACCTACTCGGCGCAGGTCCACCGGACGACCGGCGAGCCATGGGCGCTGCACTCCGTCGGCAGCAGCCGCAGCAGCAAGGGCGTGATCGAGTCCGAGGAGCTCTACGTCGTCGACGGCGTCGGCTACGTCAAGGAGGGCGACGCCGCTTGGCGGCACGGGCCCCTCTCCGACCCGGAGATCGCGGGCAAGGTCGAGGACCCGGTGGCCGCCCTCGACACGTTCGAGGAGTACGGCGACGCGGTCTCCCTCACTGCCACGGACCAGCGGATCGAGCTGCGCGTCCGTACGGCGCCCGCCGCGCTGCCCGCCGTACGGGACCAGGGCGTCGTACGCAAAGCCCTACGGGAACTCGCTCCGACCCTGGAGCAGTTGCGCGCGGGCGGCGTGACGGCACCGGAGAGCGCGATCACCGTGGAGCGTGCCGAGGAGACGCTCGTCCTCAACTCTGCGACCCACCAGGTCACTTCGCACACCTTCCGGTGCGTGCTGCGCATCCCGTACGGGACGGGAAGCATCCGCTACGGCCAGGCCGTGACCGAGCGGACCTCGGGGCCGTCCGAGAGAGCCGTCGTGTTGCCAGAGGGAGTGGGGTGACGGGGGGCACTGTGACACTTATCTCCGGCCCGACGCTGAGGACCGTGGGGGACAAGGGCGTGCACGGCCATACCGCAAAGTACGGACGCGCCGCGAGCCGGTACGGACGAGGACAGTTCTTGCGCCAAGGAGGGGAACCCCGCCGCGTGCACGCGTACGACGGGGAGTTGGGCGCGGCCGTCGCGCGGGCTCAGGAAGGTGACGAGGCCGCCTTCGCGGTCGCGTACCGGCTGGTGCAGCCAGGACTGCTCGGGTACCTGCGTGGGCTGGTCGGGAACGATGCCGAGGACGTGGCGTCCGACGCCTGGCTGGAGATCGCCCGGGACCTGGGCCGGTTCAAGGGCGACGGGGCCGGGTTCCGGGGCTGGAGCGCGACCATCGCCCGGCACCGGGCGCTGGACCATCTGCGCCGGCAGAAGGTACGGCCCCGCTCGTCGGCGCTGGAACAGGACGTACTGGACCTGCCCGGCGCGTACAGCACGTACGACCAGGCGCTGGAGTCGATCTCCACGGAGCACGCCCTGGAGCTGGTCCGCGGGCTGCCGCGGGACCAGGCCGAGGCCGTGCTGCTGCGCGTGGTCGTCGGCCTCGACGCCCCCGCCGCGGCACGCGTCCTCGGCAAGCGCCCGGGCGCGGTCCGCACGGCCGCGTACCGGGGGCTGAAGCGTCTGGCCAAGCAGCTGGGCGGCGAAGGTGTGACGGATGACGGCCCCCGGACGCTGGGGGAATCGAAATGAACAGTGAGCGTGACGGCGGCGGCCAGGGCGGAACATCGGCGCCTCAGTGAGGCGAAAGCGGTGTGCGCGGTGAGTCGTGCGGGGCGTGGGGGACGTACAGGCTCCACGAGCTTGTACGGCACAGCTGTCATGGAGGTCACGTAGATCGCGTACGGCACGTGCATCACGTTGGCCGCATTCGGATCAGGTCGGACAGGAACGGGAAACGGACATGGGTGAACAGCAGAGCGGCGGTGGGACCCCCGGCCGTCGGCGTGTGCACCCTGACGGCACGGCTTCCGGCAACGCGGCCGGCCACGCGTCCGGCCCGAGCGTGATGCTCGACGACGCCGCGTTGGAGGCGCTGCTCTCCGCCGCCGTGCTGCGCGGGCACCGCGTGGACGCCGAGGGCGAGCAGCGGGCCGTGGCCGCGTTCCGGGCGGCCCGGGACGCGGGGGCGCACCGGGCGGGCACCCGGCGCCGGGACGACTGGCGGCCCCGCGAGCGGCGCCGGCTGGCGCTGTCGGTGAAGACCACGCTCTCCCTCTTCCTCGCGAGCCTCACGCTGGGCGGTGCGGCATTCGCCGCGATCGGTACGTCCGGTTCCTCGGACGCCCCCGCCGACGACAAGGGCAGGCCCACCCCGTCGAACACCGCTCCCGGTCTGCCAACCGCCGAGCCCTCCGCCGCCGCGTCCGACGCCGCCTCTCAGAAGCCCGACCATCCGGCCACCGCCGAGGACACCGAGGCAAAGTGCCGCGCCTACGAGCAGGTCGAGGACCACGGCAAGGCCCTGGACTCGACGTCCTGGCAGCTGCTCGTCACGGCCGCGGGCGGCGAGGACAAGGTCTCCGCGTACTGCGCCGAGCAACGGGCGCGGGCGACGGCGTCGGCGTCGGCGTCGGCCAAGCCGAGCGAGGCCGCTACGCCGGGCGGCGGAGCGGGTAACGCGACCAGCGGCGCCGACAATGCGGGAAGCGGGGCAGGTAACGCGACCAGCGGCGCCGACAATGCGGGAAGCGGGGCGGGCAACGCGGACAGCGGCGCCGACAATGCCGACAGCGGCGCGGCCAACGGGAAGAACAACTAGCTCCGGCCCTGTGGTCGGTCAGACGACCGGTGCGACGTGAGGGAAGGTGTCGGTCGGGCGGGCGGTGACGGTCCTGGTCGGGCTGCGTGGTGTTGTGGCGGTCGCCGAGGTCCGGGTCGTGCTGGCTGAAGACCGGGTCGAACATCGGGTGGCGACAGGTTGGCGGCCTTGCCGCGGTCCCAGCCGGACAGGTCCATAGTCAGCCGGCGCAGTGTCCAGGGCTGCCCGTCGTTCGGGCCGGGTTCGCCGAAGACGAAGCGGTAGGCGAGGTCCTGGCGGGCGGCGGTGCCAAGCAGCTGGAACCCCTCGGCATCGCCGGCGAGGACGTTTTCGTCAGCATCTTCTAGGGCGACCTGGCCGTCCCCGGCCGCTGAGGCACCGTCCCGGTGCGGCACAGACACGGCACGGGCGAGGGGTGCGCGAGACGACCGGGGCCGCCACCCCTGGCCCAATTCGGCTATAGAGGGCCTCCGACCAGGTGCTTTGTCATTCTGATGCAGGTTCTCGCTTCTCCTCCGGACCGGCCTGCTTCCAGGTGTTTCTGGCTGTTCCCGACCGCTGTTGGTCATGCGTTGGCCATACGGTCGGACGCCGGCTCGGCCCTGCGGGCAGCCACGCTGGAAGTTGCTCGCGCCGGATCCGCTGGGGTCCGCTGCCGAACCACGAGGATGAATCCAGTACGACGCAATTCGTCGAAGTAGACTTAGACGAAATAGGTCGCAGTCGAGGTGTGGGAGAGTGAGTGGAGAAGAGCCTGTCGGTCAAGCCGGATGACGTGGTCGACCGGGACCGGGAGTGGGGTCTGCTCGCGGAGTTCCTCTCCGATCCGGATCCGGCGATGCGGCTCGGCATTGTGTCGGGGCGGCGGCGGCATGGGAAGTCGTACCTTCTGCAGGCCCTGTCCGAGCAGGTTGGCGGTCTGTACGTCACAGCGGTCCGGGAGGAGGGGCGGCTGCCCGCGATCCAGCGGTTCAGTGACGCGGTTGCCACGCATGCCGGTCTGAGGCCGGGCAGTCTGCGCCTGACCGACTGGCGTGACGTGTTGTCCAATGCCCTTGATGTGACGGCCCGTTCGGTGCATCCGCTGCTGGTGATCGACGAGTTGCCGTATCTGCTCCAGCACTCGCCCGAGATCCCGGGGCTGCTTCAGCAGCTTTACGACGAGCGCCAGCGTGGCGCCCGGCGTGGTGCCGGGCCGGGGCCGCGGCTGATCCTGTGCGGTTCTGCGATGAGCGTCATGCACGAACTGCTCTCGGGAACCAAGCCGCTGCGGGGCCGTGCCGTGGTCGATCTACGGCTGGGTGCCTTCGACTACCGGGACAGCCGGGACTTCTGGCAGATCACAGACCCGTTGACCGCACTGAAGGTGCACGCGGTGCTCGGCGGCGCACCGGGGTACCGGCCGGTGGCCGGCCGTCCGCATCCGGACGACGGCTTTGACGCGTGGCTCACCCGGACATTGCTCGATCCGGGCCGGGCGGTGTACTCGCGCACCGAGACGGAGTACCTGCTGCGCGAGGACCCGAGGATCACGCAGCACACCCTCTACTACGACATCCTCACCGCGATCGCGAACGGCGCCAGCACCCCCAGCAAGATCGGCGCCGCCCTGGAACGTCCACGCAACGCCGTCGCCCACCCTCTCGGAGTGCTGGAGTCCACCGGCTACATCCGCCGGGAACAGGACATCCTCCGCTCCAAGCACCCCGTCATCACGCTCGCCGACCCCGTCATCCGCTTCAACCAGCTCGTCACCCTCCCGCAGGCTGCCGCCGTAGAGCAGGGCTTCGCCGAGCAGGTGTGGCGGCAGGCCGCTCCGACCTTCAACTCCAAGATCCTCGGACCGCACTTCGAGGACCTGGCCCGCGACTTCACCCGCCGCTATGCCCACCCCCTGCTGCCCGGTGGACTGCCCGGCCTGGTCGGTACCACCGAGGTCGCCGACCAGGCCGCTCGGACGAAGCACGAGGTCGACGTCATCGCCCTGGCCGCGGGCGAGCGCCCGCAGGCCCCTCGTGCGAGGATCGCCGTCCTGGGCGAGGCCAAGGCGACCGCCGCCCGCCGGGGGACCGGTGACCTGGAACGCCTGGAACGCATCCGCGCCCTGCTCACCGATCAGGGGTACGACACCGCAGCTACCACACTGGCCCTGTACTCCCTGCACGGCTTCTACCCCGACCTAGTCGACCTGGCCAATCGTCGTGACGACCTCCTTCTGGTCGATCTGCCCGCCCTCTACGGCAGCTGACACCGACAGCCTGCGCTCGTGTCGAAGCTCGCCGAGCCAGGAGTGGAACAGTGTGATGCCGGCATACGTAAAGCGGTTGTCGGAGTGCCCTGGCCTTTCAGCCCACCGGCCCTTGCTTCTTGAGCCGTCCTGTCCCGCCGAAGCCATCAGCCTTCCTTCCGGTCGGCTCACCCGCCGTCGACCGGCGACCTCCGCCGGGGTTCCAGGTTCCGCGCGCGCAAGCGGCGTGAATCATCCACCCGGTGCCTGCCACACGCCGCGTTCTTCTCCAACCAGGGCCGACCGGTGCGCAAGGATTTCGTCCTCGCGCACGCAGGCGTTACCGAGACGGCCGGGGCCGGCGCACCGCAGTCACCGACGACAACTGGCTGTACCGCTAGGGCTACCAGACGTGTGAAACTCACTACGTAGATCTGCACACGGGGGAGGGACGTTGACGAACAGCCATCCCATCGCGGAGCAGCAGGAGAGCGCCGCGGCCATGCGCGTGCTCAAAGCCATCGCCGTGGCTCACCTCCGCAACCAGCGGGCGCAGACGCTGAGCTTATGCGTCTCGATCGTTTTGGCCGTCGCCGGCCTGCTGACCGGCTCGGGTTCGCGGTACGGCACCGCCATCACCCTCGGTGGCACTCTCTGGGCCGCGCTCTACATGGGAGTGATGGCACCCTGGGCCGAGCGATACCTGCGAATCGCCGCGACTCTTCAGGAGATGTTCGACGTCGCCGTACTCGGCCTGCCGTGGAACAGCGTGGCGGTCGGGAACCGGATCGGCGACGACGAGGTGAGCCGACTCAGCCGGCGCTTTCGCGGCGGCGAGGACCGGCTGCGGGGCTACTACCTCGTGGTGGACGCCGCCGCGCCCTACGACGTGCTCTTCTGCCTGGAACAGAATCTGGCCTGGGGATCCCGGATTCGGCTTCGCTTCGCCCAACTGATGTTCGGTGTGCTGGTGCTGTGGTCCACGGTGGGTGTCTTGCTTACCCTCGCCACCGGCGGGACGATGAGCCGGCTGGTCACCGGGTGGTTCGTTCCCTCGCTCGGCCTGCTGCTCCTGTGCCTGGAGATGTACCGCACGCAGATGACGAGCATTCAGGAGAGGCTGCGCGTCCTCGGGCTGGTGCGTGCGGTCATCGACGACCCCACGTCACCGGTGATCACCACACCGGACGCGCTGCCCCGCTTCGCCCGCCAGGTCCAGGACACGCTCTATCAGATGAGACGGCTCCAACCACGCCTGCCGGCCTGGTACTTCCGGCGCTACCACGACCAGGACAAGGGTGATTTCCAGATCAGGATGCGGGAGCTGGAATCGAGGTTCCCCCAGTCATGACCGTCCTGGAGGAACTGACCCAAGAGTTCGGAGACGCCGCCGTAGCGTCGGCCATCATCGAGTCGTTGCTCGACAACGGCCTCGAGATCCGTACCGGCACCATTGAGGAGCGTAGTCGCGGCTTCACCGGGGCGCAGCTGGCGAAGGCACTGGTGGAATACGCCACGGGGCAGCCCGAACCGCAATGGTGCGTGATCAAGTTCTGTCCGTCGGTGCCGTTGAAGCACCAGCGGGAGAACCGACGGCATTTGGCGGCCCTGCGGGAGGCACCCGGGGAATTCGGCCAACACCATCTCGCCGAGATCGCCTTTCCAACGGTCAACTGTCCCGGGGGCGCTTTCGTAGTCGGCCAGTTCAAGGTCGATGGCATTCCGCTGGGGAAGGTGGGGCTCGACCAACGCGCCGACGTCTGCAAGACGATCTGGCGCAGGATGCTCCTGGGGTGGACCGGTGCCGACTACGACAGTGAGCAGACGACGGTGGCCGGGTTGCTGATGTGCGAACTGGGCGACGGCTTCAAGACCGACGGGTGGCTGCACGGCTGGGCGCGAAGGCGCGGCCTGCTCACGCCCGACTTCCTCCAATTGCCGGGCGAGAGCGAGCCGTTGCCCAACCCGTGGCGGCTCTTCGCCGAGGGCATGCCCGCGACACAGAGGAGGATCCACTGTCTGGTGGGCCGCACACACGGCGACCTGCACGGCGACAACGTCCTCATACC
Organism: Streptomyces regalis; assembly: GCF_001509475.1. Taxonomy (GTDB): domain Bacteria; phylum Actinomycetota; class Actinomycetes; order Streptomycetales; family Streptomycetaceae; genus Streptomyces; species Streptomyces regalis. The sequence goes on along the minus strand of NZ_LLZG01000142.1, from coordinate 72,924 downwards.
CCAGTACGACGGGATCGCCGACGCGGACCGCTTCCGGCTGATCGACCTGGCTACCTACGACCCGCGGGCACCGCTGAGCCGGGATCTCGCCACCCTGCTGATCTCGCTCTGCTGGCGGGAGATCGGGGAGTCCTCTCCGGACAGCCAGTCGACGTTTCTCACCTATCTGGAGCGCGACAAGCGAGACAAGCGCCTTGATGACGGTATGCCGGGCAGGGTGCGAAAGATCATCGACGCGCTTCGGGAGCCCGCACTCAAGTTCGTCGTCGACAAGCGCGGGGATCCGGAGCAGTGGCACAGGCAGCTGAAGGTCTCCCTGCTCGCCCAGGCGATGCTGCACAGCGCGTACACGAGCGGTACGCCGGATGCCCGCCGCTGGTGCGCAAGGCTGGCGGGGAGGCTCACCCGAATTCTCCTCAGGCCGGTGGACTCGCCGACTGTCAGGCCGGAGCTCTTCGACGCGGGAGAGGACCTCGACACGACCGGCACGGTGGCGACGCGGCCGACCGGCCGACGGGCGCGAGGCGCATCCGGCTTCGTCGACCGCACGGGTCCGCGCAGTGACCTTCGCGCGGCGTTGGACGATCGGGCCACCTCCGTCATCGTGGTCAGCGGCCCGGCCGGGATAGGCAAGACGGCGCTGGTGCGCGAGGTGCTCGCCGGCCTGGGCTGGACGGATCCGGACGACGATTCCTCGGCGGTCCGCTGGCACGAGGCCACACTGTACGGGGAGATAGGCGTGGCGACCCTGGTCGAGGACATCGAACCACCCGGGTCGGGCAAGGCGGGCCGGTTCGCACAGGCACGCCTGGAGATTGCCCTGGACGGCCTCGACGCAACCGGCGGCTTCCGGCGGGTGATCGTGATCGACTCGGCGGAGAATCTCCTCAGGGACGGTCACGTCCTGCGCGACTCGGAGCTCGACCTGGCGCTGGAGACCGTGCAGAGTCGGCCGGACACGCTCGTCAAGGTCGTGTTCGTGACGCAGCACATGCCCGCGGCGACGACGGGCATGGCGTGGACGGAGAAGGCTGTCCATATCAGCCTGAGCGGACTCAAGCCACTGTCCCTGCGGGAGCACTTCGCCGTACTCGACCCGAGTGACACGTACGGACTGGCAGCTCTGCCGGAGAACGATCTGCGTCGTGTTCACGGTCGCCTGGCCGGCAACCCGCGGCTCGCCGAACTGCTCTCCGCGGTCATCAGCAGCGATCCGCCGGGGTTACAGATCCACGAGGTCGGAGCGTGGCTGTCCTCCGTGCCGGCGAGCGAGGTGCATCAACGCCTGGTGCGCATGTTCGTCGACCACCTTCCCGTCGAACAGCAGCGGGTGGCGGAGGGGCTGGCGGCGCTCGGTTTTCCGGTCGGCACTGAAGCCGTCATCGGCATCCTGGAGCCGTATGTGCCGGCGCTCCGGATCGAGCCGGCACTGCGAGCGCTCGTGGCGGCCGGTCTCGTCTTGGAGGGCCGGGACGGCCGCCGGTACCTGCGAAAGAGCGAGATCGAGGCGGTCCTCAGCCGCCTGGCCGCCGGTGACCGGCGGGTGGACGAGGGCGAACTGCCGACCCGGCGCGCCCTCCTGCTGCGAGCGGCCGGGGTGTGGCAGGGCATGCAGAAGGACGACGACGACGTCCACGGCATGGTCGACCTGGACGCGCACTTCGCACGCGTCGACGTCTGGCTCCGGGCCGGACTGTACGACTGCGCACTCAGCGTCATCGAGCCGATGCAGGATCTGGTGGACCGCTGGGGCAGCGGGACCGAACTGCGGACCCAGCGGGAAGCCGTGCGCGGCCGGCTCGACGACGATCGGGAAGGCGAGATGGCGAACCTCGCCGTGCTGGGGGACATCTACTCGTACAGCGGCGACTTCCCCGCTGCCCAGTCGGCCTACGAGACTGCCCTCACCATGGCCCAGGGGGACCAAAACCGTGAGGCGATACGCCGTATCCACATCGGCCTGGGGACCATGTTCTGGGAACACGGGCACCTCGCGGACGCCGAGAAGCACTACAGGTGGGCTTGGGGGCTGGCAAGCGAGGACGAGGACGACGACGGCGGCGACCGTGCCGCCGCGCTGACCGGACTGGCCGACTGCCAACAGCGGCAGGGTAAATACCGACGCGCGATCAGGGACGCCCTCTCGGCTTTCGAGGCCGCCCACGAGACCGAGCTCGAACTGGCGTCAGGTGCCGCCCTGCGGCTGTCCCGGTGGTACGCCGAGCTGAACGAGATCCCAAACGCGCTGACGATGCTGGCTAGGTGCGACGAACTGGTCACGGCCCGCCCCGATCCCTCGCTCCAGGCGGACCTGCTCAGCGCGAGGGCCGAGCTGTACCTCTATCAGGACAGGTACAGCGAGGCGCGCTGGGCGGTCGAGCGGGCGATCGGTATTGCACGCGACCACCGGGACCCGATCAACCTGCGGCGGTCGCTCACCGTACTGGCCCTCACGCATGTGCACATGGGAAATCTCCCTGCGGCCCGGGAGGCGATCGAGGAGTCGGCCCGCTACCGGGTGGCAGGCAAGGAGACCGCGGAACTCGCTCTGCGGGGGATCATCGCGCACCGCTGCGGTCTCCCGGGCACCGCGAGGGATCTCTTCCAGCAACTCCACGACGAGACCGGCCAGCGCACGAGGGCGGACGCGCATGACCTGGTCGCGTGGGACTTCACCGGGATCGCCTGGTGTTATTCGGTCCTCGTCGACAACGCGGAACCCGCGCGGGCGCTGGAGGCGTTCCGTCAGGCACGTCCTGAGCCAGCCGAGCGGACGCCCGGGCTGGACGACCGGCTGAGGTTCATGGTGGAGATCCTGGCCAACGGCGATCCGCGCCTCGAACCGGTACTCACTCAGTTGGCACGCGTGCGACCGGGCCGCGCCGGCTAGTTCTCGAACCAGCCCTTGTCGTGCGCCAGCATGATGGCCTCCAGGCGGGTACTGACACCGATCCGCTGATAGAACGCCCGGAGCAGCCGGTACATCGCCCGCTCCGAGTAGCCGGTGTCCGAGGCCAGCCGGGACACGGTCCAACCGTCGGAGAGCCGACGCAACCAGGCGATCTGCTCCGCGGAGGGAACCGAGCCGCGCGGGCCCCGGCCGCCCCGGCCGGTCACCAGGAGATCGGCCACCTCGGTCGGCATCACCGCCTCGCCGTCGAGGGTCGCGGACACCGCCCGCTGCAACGCTGACACAGTCGCCTCGCGCGCCACCACCGACCGGGCACCGGCCCGCATGGCCCGTACGCCCATGGAGGCGTCGTCGGCGGAAGGCAGCGCGACGACGAGCGGGCGGGGCCGTAGGCGGCACAGAGCGGTCAGCCGGTCCAGGTCCTCCGCACAGCGCAGAGTCAGCAGTACCACCCCGCCCGGGCGTTCACGCAGCCAGGCTTCGGCGTCCGCGGGCTCCTCGACGAGGTGCCCCAGGCTCGACAACGACGCTGCGACGCCATGCCGGAACACCGGCAAGGGGTCCAGGACCGCGACATGAACGGTTGCCGTGATCTCTGTCCCTCCCTGTGACCGCCGCGCTACCGGCCGGAACGCAGCCGACAGCTTAGGGCGGGTCAGGAACCTGCCAGAGGACGGTCATGGGTGCGCACGATCAGTCATGGACCTGCAACGCTCCGCTCCCCTAGCGTCGGATCATCCATTGACGCTTGGGGGAGGCGCGCGTGGTTTACTCCGACAACTCCGGTCGCCGCATCCGTCGGCGCGTCAAGCGCCGCAGGCAACCGGCCGGCAGTAAACCCGACGAGGCCAAGACTCGGTACATCCGCCAGGTCGCGGAGGACAACCCGAGGTTCACGCTCGAAGAAGTGCACGCGGAGATCTATTACAACCGGGGCCGCCACGACATTTCCAAGGACATGGTGCGCAAGGTTCTCGGTGAGCCCCGCCTCAGGCTGCCGCGGTGGCCCTTCGGCCGTTGACGATGGTCCGGGGTCTGACGGCTTCCGATATGGAGTGGCAAACACCCCAGGTGGATCAGGCGAGCAAGGCCTGACGTGCGGCGGAAAGCCGCCGCTACCGTGTTCCGATCTTCTGCTGCCGGGCGGCTTCGTCCTTGCGCAGGACAGCCCGACTCGCGGTCGCTCACATCAGTTTGGAAAAGGCTCGCCGGTCGGACCGCCATGGCCGAGCACGGTGAGCGCCGAGTCGAAGGGGCTCCAGAGCCGCATCTGGACGGTTCAGTGCCTAGTGCTGGACAGGATCACACGAGGCGTCCGGCCGGTTGGTCACGCGTTGGCCACGGTGGTCACCGATTCTGCGCATCGCCCCAGGTCAGAGCGGGTGAACCGCGGAGACGACCGGGGCCGCCACCCCCCACAGGAGAGGCCCCGGCCGTCGCGCGGCACGGGCCGCGCGGCGGCCCGTACTTTCTACAGCGCCATGTCTGCGTTTTCTGTCACACCTGGGCGGGGACATTGCGGTGTCCTGGGTAGTTGCATGTTGTGCGGACATGGACGAGCGGCTCTTTCAGGCCGTAACGTGCCTTTCGCGCCGGACGCGGAGGGCGTATGACCACCGCAACGACCTGCGGTCTTGAAACCGCAACCATCAATTGAGGTACCTAGTGCTGGGGGACGACGCGGAGCTGACTGCCGCGGTGCTTGCGGCACAGGACGGAGACGAGACCGCGTTCCGGACTGTGTACCGCTCCGTGCACCCGCGGCTGCTCGGGTACGTACGGACGCTGGTCGGCGACCCCGACGCCGAGGACGTCGCGTCGGAGGCATGGCTGCAGATAGCGCGCGACCTGGAGCGGTTCAGCGGGGACGCGGACCGCTTCCGCGGCTGGGCCGCCCGAATAGCCCGCAACCGCGCGCTGGATCACATACGCATGCGCGGCCGCCGCCCTGCGATCGGCGGCGACGAGACGGAGCTGACCGGGAAGGCCGCCGAGTCCGACACCGCGGGCGAGGCCATCGAGGCCCTGGCCACCGACGGCACCCTCTCCCTCATCGCGCGCCTGCCGCAGGACCAGGCGGAGGCCGTCGTCCTGCGCGTGGTCGTGGGGCTCGACGCCAAGACGGCCGCGGAGACGCTGGGCAAGCGTCCGGGTGCCGTACGGACCGCCGCGCACCGGGGGCTGAAGCGGCTCGCCGAGTTGCTCGGCGACGATCCGGAATCGGCCGGGGTCCTCGACGCCCTGCCTCCCCAGCGAGGAACCCGCGACCGTGCGGTGACGTCTGCGAGTGTGACGCATATGCGTTCGCGGACGCAGAAGGATGTGTGATGGCCGACGAGCAGTACAGGTGGCTGGACCGCGAAACGGCGGAGCGATTGCTGCGCGGAGAGTCACTCGAAGCTGTCGATGCGGCCGACCGAGACCAGGCCGAACGGCTCGCCAAGACGCTTGAGTCCCTGACCGTCGAACCCCCGCTGAGCAGCGCGGAACTCCCCGGAGAGGCCGCCGCGTTGGCGGCGTTCCGCGCGGCGCGCGCGGACCGGTCCGACGCTCGGATGGCCACCTCCCTGAGCTCCGCCTCCCAGGGCTCCGACACCGGGCTCGTCCGCATCGGCGCTCCCGGCCGCGCCGCCCGTCGGCCCCGCAGGGGCCGTCCCGTACGGCTCGCTCTCGCTGCCGCGCTGACCGTCGGCATGGTCGGCGGGGTGGCCGTCGCGGCCGGAACCGGAGTGCTGCCGCCGCCGTTCGACCGCGACGAGCGGGGCCGCCCGGCCGCCTCCGTCTCGGCGCCGGTGCCGGAGCGCCCGCTCATCTCGCCCTCGCCGGAGAGGGGTGCGCAGGGCGTGCCCCTGCCCGACGGCGGCTCGAAGGCCCCCACCGGCCCCGGGAACACCTGGGAGACGGCGCCCGGCAGCCCGTCCACGGACCGCGAGACCGGCGTCCCGGACCGCGGCGAACGCTCCGGCGGCTGGTGGAGGACCGTCACCTCGTCCTGCCGCGACCTGCGCGACGGCAAGCAGCTGCCCGTCGAGCGCCGCCGCACCCTGGAGAACGCGGCCGGCGGTTCCGTCACCGTGCGCAAGTACTGCAAGAGCGTCCTGACCGGCGTCGGCGAGAGTGCCGGATCCCTGCGGGGCGACGGCCGGGACGAGGGCAAGGGCGACGACGGCCAGGACAAGGACAAGGACAAGGGCGACGACGACCACGGGGGCCGGGACAAGGGCAGAGGCGCCCCCGAGGGCCGCTCGGCCGGCTTGCGCGGCGACCGTGGCCGGGACGGCCACCACACGGTCGGCGCTGCGCGTACCCCGTCCGCCGTGGTCGCGTTCCTGTCGGGCCGAACCTCGCTGCCCACGCTGCAGCCGGTCGCAGTCACTCCCGTCACGCGCCTCTGAGCTGCGGTTTTGCGGTTCGTAGAAAAATTCTTCGCGGCGGGAGTGACACTTTCGGCCGCGGCGGCGCTGATCAGAGTGAGCCGACTGGTCATCGGCCCTCGCACAGAGCCGGGGTTCCCCCCGTACCTGCGGCTCGTGCATCGGCGCGGGCGGGACACGTTCCCCCGGTCCCGCCCGCGCCCCACTTCCTCCGCGCCCCGCGCCTCACCAGTGGACGACGACCTTGTCGCCGGTCCTCACCTGGTCGAACATCTCCGCGATCGCCCGCTCGTCCCGCACGTTGACGCACCCGTGCGAGGCGCCGGCGTAGCCCGTGGCCGCGAAGTCGGACGAGTAGTGCACCGCCTGGCCACCGCTGAAGAACATCGCGTACGGCATGGGCGAGTCATAGAGCGTCGACACATGGTGCCGTGACTTCCAGTAGACGCTGAACACACCTTCCCGGGTCGGTGTGTACTGCGACCCGAACCGCACCGGCACCGTCAGCACCGACCGCCCGTCGATCATCCAGCGCAGCGTCCGGCTCGACTTGCTGATGCACAGCACCCGGCCGGTCATGCACCGCGCGTCCGGCGCGTCGGCGGGCTGCCCGCCCATCAGGTACAGGTCCCACTTGCCGGGCTCGCGCGTCATCGTCAGCAGCCGCTCCCAGGTGACCTCGTCGGTCTTCCCCGTCTTCGGCAGCCCCCGCTTGCCCTGGAAGCCCCTGACCGCCTGCTCGGTCAGATCGTCGTACGTCCCGGTCGGCCCGTCGAAGAGCCAGGCGATCTGCCGCAGGCGGGCCTGGAGCTCACGGATGTCACGCCCCTCGTCGCCCCGCGACCACAGCACGGCGGGCTGCCCCGGCGGTGTGGGCGTCGCGCTCGGCTTGTCGTCGGGCGGGGCGGACTTCGGGGACGGCGTGCCGCTCGGGAGCTCTATGTGCACCGGCGTGCGGCGCTCTTCGCCCGAGGCCTGCACGGTGCACCCGCACAGCACCGTGAGTACGGCCCCCGAGGCGAGCACGGCCGTCGGCGTACGCCTGCCCCTGATACGGATGCTCCCCATGCCCCTGGTACGCATCCCGACCCCCCGTCGTCTCAGAGATGTTCCCCAGGGATGTTCCCCGCGCGTGACCGGTTGCGAACCAGGGGGCATGGTGGGAGACAGGGTGAACCAACCAGCACAGCGAACGCGGAGGCACACACGATGGCGCGCGAGTCGGAGTCCGGACTGCCCATCGAGCCGGTCTACGGGCCGGACGCGCTGAACGACTGGGACGCGGCCGAGAAGCTCGGCGAGCCCGGCGCGTACCCCTTCACCCGCGGCGTCTACCCCACGATGTACACCGGCCGCCCCTGGACGATGCGCCAGTACGCCGGCTTCGGCACGGCGACGGAGTCCAACGCCCGCTATCGCGACCTGATCGCGCACGGCACGATGGGCCTCTCGGTCGCCTTCGACCTGCCCACCCAGATGGGCCACGACTCCGACGCGCCGATCGCGCACGGCGAGGTCGGCAAGGTGGGCGTCGCCATCGACTCGGTCGACGACATGCGGGTCCTGTTCGGCGGGATCCCGCTGGACAAGGTGTCGACGTCGATGACGATCAACGCCCCCGCGGCCCTGCTCCTGCTCCTCTACCAACTGGTCGCGGAGGAACAGGGCGTCAGCGCCGACCAGCTCACCGGCACGATCCAGAACGACGTGCTGAAGGAGTACATCGCACGCGGGACGTACATCTTCCCGCCCAAGCCCTCCCTCCGCCTCATCGCCGACATCTTCAAGTACTGCAAGGCCGAGATCCCGAAGTGGAACACGATCTCGATCTCCGGCTACCACATGGCCGAGGCGGGCGCGTCCCCCGCGCAGGAGATCGCCTTCACCCTTGCCGACGGCATCGAGTACGTCCGCACGGCGGTGGCGGCGGGCATGGACGTCGACGACTTCGCGCCCCGCCTGTCCTTCTTCTTCGTGGCCCGTACGACGATCCTGGAGGAGGTCGCCAAGTTCCGCGCGGCGCGCAGGATCTGGGCCCGGGTGATGCGGGACGAGTTCGGCGCGAAGAACCCCAAGTCCCTGATGCTGCGCTTCCACACGCAGACGGCGGGCGTGCAGCTGACGGCCCAGCAGCCGGAGGTGAACCTGGTGCGCGTCGCCGTCCAGGGCCTGGCGGCAGTCCTCGGCGGTACGCAGTCCCTCCACACCAACTCCTTCGACGAGGCGATCGCACTGCCGACGGACAAGAGCGCCCGCCTGGCTCTGCGCACGCAGCAGGTCCTCGCCTACGAGACGGACGTGACGGCGACGGTCGACCCCTTCGCGGGCTCGTACGTCATCGAGAAGATGACGGACGACGTCGAGGCGGCGGCGCTGGAGCTCATGCGGAAGGTCGAGGACCTCGGCGGCGCAGTGTCGGCCATCGAGCACGGCTTCCAGAAGAGCGAGATCGAGCGCAGCGCGTACCGGATCGCCCAGGAGACGGACTCCGGCGAGCGGGTCGTCGTCGGCGTCAACCGCTTCCAGCTGGACGAGGAGGAGCCCTACGAGCCGCTCCGCGTCGACCCCGCCATCGAGGCCCAGCAGGCGGAGCGGCTCGCGAAGCTGCGGGCGGAGCGGGACCAGGGGGCGGTGGACTCGGCGCTCGACGCCCTGAGGAAGGCGGCGGAGGGGGAGGCCAACGTCCTGTACCCGATGAAGGAGGCGTTGCTGGCTCGGGCGACTGTGGGGGAGGTGTGCAACGCGTTGCGGGGGGTTTGGGGGACTTACGTGCCGTCGGATGCGTTCTGAGCTGGGCGATTACTCCGTATGGGTGATCATGAGCGCAAGCGACACGTCGCCGGTTACGCTCATGGAGAGTGGGCCCCGAAAAGGAGGACGCCATGGCCGTACTGCAGCAGGAGCTGACCCTGGGCGAGGCTGCCGACCAGCTCGCCCGTGCACTGCCTGGCCACCGCGTGGAGATTCTCCAGGGGAGGCTCACTGTGACACCGCCGCCGGATGGTTCGCACGCTCTGTCGCTGACGAAACTGGGCAGGGCTTTCGATCGGGCGGGGCTCGTCGAGGCGGGGTATGAGTACGTCCAGGGCGTCGGGCTTTGGCTGCCTACGTTGCCCGAGGACTTCGCGATCCCTGACTTCTCCGTCGTCGACCCGGACTTCCGCGACGCCCATGTCACGAAGAACTACTACGCACCGAACGTCTTCCGCATGGTCGTGGAAGTGACGTCCTCGAACTGGTCCGACGACCTTGGCCCCAAGGTCGAGTGCTACGCCCAGGCCGGCCTTCCCGTCTATCTCATCGCCGACCGCAAACACGATGAGGTGCTTCTCTACCAGGATCCGACCGACGGCAAGTACCCCGACCCCACCCGCTACAAGCGAGGCCAAACCGTCCCGGTCCCCGAATCCGTCGGCGTCACCCTCGACCTTTCCGTCGACACCCTCCTGGACGGTGACGGCTAGCCGGCGCGGCAGCGCGCGCTCGCCCAGGAGCACCTGGCGGGACGAGCGGAAACCGGGCGACACAGCGTTCAGTGCAGGGGCAACACCATGGTGCACAGGCTCGGCGGCGAGCCCTCGAGCCCCACTATCGGGATCGGCTACGGCATCGGTCTCGGCCTGATGAGCGCCGCCTGGCAGAGCCTTCGTCAGATACGTCTGTGTCCAGCGCCGTGATCGGCACGGTCATCGCCAGCACCGCGAACAACGTCGGTGGCGTCGCCGTCCCGACCATGCACGGCTTCCGGCTCCCCTTCCTGGTCGCGAGGCGCTGCGGCCATCGGCCCACTGACGGCTCTGCTCCTGCCGAAGGCGAACCGTGCGCCGCAGCTGCGCGCGAGCAGCGAGGAGGGCGAGAGTCCGGCCCGCGCGAAGGAGCCAGTCCGCGGCCTCCGCGGCCGTGTTCTGGACGCTGCGGGTGCTTCGGGCCCCCGCCCCCGTCACGCTGATCGACCACGGCGGCCGCCAGACGGGCGCGACCCTCTCAGCCGAAGACGGCAGTTACACCCTCGCGGCCTCGTCCGCGATCCACGCGCGCGACGACTGCGCGGTCGACATGGACCTCTCACTGCCGGGCGGGACAGTCTCCGCACCCGGAACAATCCGAGGAGATCTCTTCCCCTCGGATCCACCTGGAGTTCACGGTCAGAAGGGTTTGCCGGCGCACCATTCATCTCTGCGATCTCCGTGCCGCTGATCTCCGTGCGAGCGAAGATCAGCGGCACGCATCTGACAGGGATTCAGGGCGGGAGGGGCGGGGTGGGTGAGCGGGACGATGTTCCAGTGCGAGGACGTGCCTGCGGAGCAGCGGCTGTTGGAGCTGGGACCGGTCACCGTGTGGCCGACGTCGCTCACGCCGGCGCGGTTCCTCCGGAACGCGAAGCCCGCGGCGGCCGGACCGAGACATTCGGCTCGGGCGACCTGCGGGCGTACGACGACCGGGAAGGCGGCTTACTGACGGTCGTAGGTGTCGAGATCCGCAAGGCGCTGCTGCCGGTGCTCCCGCACCAGGAGTTGCTGGGCAGACGGCTGACGGGGCGGGAGGGAATCGGCGCCCTGCTGACGGACTTGCGGGAGACGGAGGGCGCCCTGCCGCCGGAGACCCGGCAGGGCGCCCTGACCGCTCGCATACAGGCGTTCATCCAGCAGAACCTGCACGACCCGAATCTGACACCGCCCGTCGTCGCTGCCGCGCATCACATCTCACTCAGCTACCTGCACCGCCTCTTCCAGGAGAGGGCACAGGGGGGAGACAGTCGCGGCCTGCATCCGCCGCCGACGGCTGGAGGGCGCCCGCCGTGACTTGACGGACCAGCCCTGCGCGCCACGCCGATCCACACCATCGCCACCCGCTGGGGCCTGCCCCGCGCCTCCGACTTCACCCGCGCCTTCCGCGCCGCGTACGGGATGTCACCCAAGGAGTACCGGCTCCAGGCGCTCGCTGACGCATACAGAAAGGCTCTGAACCTCCATGGCCATCAAGATGATCACCCGGGTCTCCGCTGCCGCCGCCACGGTCGTGTGCGCCGTGGCCTTCTCCACGCCGGCCGACGCGGCGGCCGCCTACCAACGATTCGACAACCTCGGGACCGGAAAGTGCCTGGCCGTGCCCAACGCGAGCAAGACGGCCGGCACCGGCCTGATCCAGTGGACCTGCGGCTACGGCAGCGAGCAGCAGTGGAAGATCGAGGCGCTGCCGTCCGGCTCGGTGAAGATCACGAACGAGAACAGCCAGATGTGCCTGGCCATGCCCAACAGCAGTCTGACCAACGGCACTCAGGCCATCCAGTGGCCCTGTAACGACAACTTGGACCAGCGCTGGATCCACGACAGCGCCAACCGCCTGCGGAACGTGAACAGCGACAGGTGCCTGGCCGTCGCCAACAGCGACACGACCAACGGCGCCGAGGTCATCCAGTGGACCTGCAACACGAACAGCGACCAGCAGTGGATCTGGTGACACCCGGCCGTTTTGCGGCAGCGAAGGAATCTCCCCTGTCATGAACCTGCGCAGAAAGGCGGCCGTCACTCTGGCGGCCACCGCCCTCATAGGCGCGCCCGTGCTGACGGGCTCGTCACTGACCGGCTCGGCGCCGACCGCCGAGGCCGCCGAGGCCGCCGTCAACGCCCGCCTCTACAACATGGGCACCGGTCTCTGCCTGGCCAACCCGAGCTCCAGCCAGACGGCCGGCACCGTGATGATCCAGTGGTCGTGCAGCAACAGCAACAGCAACTACTGGTCGCTGAAGCCGATGACCGGCGGCGGCTACCACGTGGTCAACAAGGCGAGCGGCCAGTGCCTGGCCATACCCAGCGGGAGCACGACGCTCGGCGTCAAGGCCATCCAGTGGCCGTGCGGCACCGAGCAGGGTGACGAGCAGGTCTGGGTCCACGACGGGATCGACCAGCTGAGGAACGCGAAGACCGGCCTGTGCCTCGCCATCCCCAAGGGCACCACGGACGCCGGCACGGAGGCCATCCAGTGGAACTGCGACGCCCAGAACGCCACGAACCCGAACCTGGACCGGCAATGGCTGTGGTGACCCGCAAGCGGGCCTGGACCGCACTCCTGACCACACTCGTGCTCGCCGTCGTGACGGGCCTTCTCCTGCCCGGCCCGGCCTCCGCCGAGGGCACATCGGCCGAGAAGAGCGTCTACATCAACACGGCGACCGGGGGCGACGGCCCCCGCACCCCCGACATCATCAGCACGAGCGCGAACAACGCGGTCGTGGCGTGGCGGGAAGGCCTGACGCCCAACAAGGTCGACATGGGCCACATCCGGTACTCGTACACCACCGACGGTGGCGCGAGCTGGAGTCGTCCGCAGATGCTGGCACAGGAGACCGACCAGTACGCCTGGCACTACGTCCTCCTCTACCAGTCGGGCAACGAGCTGTTCGCCTATCTCGGGCGGACCGCGGCCACCAACACCAACGGTCTGCCCATCAACGGCATCGTCGTCAAGCGCAGCACCGACGAGGGGCACACCTGGCAGGACTTCCCCGTCACCATGCCGCTCGACCTCCCGGAGACCACCGCCGACGAAGGATTCGCGAACCTCGCCCTCTCCGGACGCCCGCTCAAGCTGGCCAACGGCAAGCACGTCATCCCGTTCTGGGCATCGGGCCGACAGAACGGAGTGCTGATCTCCTCGGACCTGAAGACCTGGACGGCCGGCGGCACCGTCGCGAACGGGAACGATGTAGGCGTCAAGGCCGGTGAGAACCAGATCGCTGTCTCACAGGACGACCCGAACAAGCTGGTGATGGTCGCCCGCGCCGACAACGCCAACGCCATGACGGCCACCAGTTCCGACGGCGGCCTGACCTGGACGTCCTTCACCGCCGCAGCCGGCCTGCCGAGCTACAACGTGGCCAGGAGCTTCTTCACCAAGGACGGCAACGGCCAGTACCTGTACATCTACACCACCGGCACGAGCACCGAGACGCGCCCGGCCCTCAACTACAAGACCAAACGCCCCGGCGCGGCCTGGAGCGCCGCCAAGTTCTTCGCCGATGGCCCTTCGGCCGAGCTGGATCCGACCCCGGCCGGCACGGGCGAAGGCTGGGACACGTACCCCATGGCCGACGAGTACGCCCCGGGCAAGTTCTTCGTGGCCTGGGAGTTCGACACCTCCCGGATCAAGGTGAACAAGCTCGACATCTCCGACGCACCCTGATCCACCCATGCCGTACCCTCTGTCGCCCTCGCCAGGGGGTACGGCAGCATGGGGCGCCCAGATGTACGTACGACCGGAAGGCCCATGCCCCCGTTCAGACCGGGTAGCCCCATGCCTGAGTCAACTCTCTCAGGCGCGGGGGCAGTTCGACGCCCGAATCGGCCGTGCGGCCGGGCTGGATGCGGCCGGATCTGATCGTGCTGGACCAGTCACCCAGCTGCGGGCGGAGCGTGCCGTGGTCCTTGCCGCCGTAATCGAGCATGCCGGGCTCCCAGGGGACACCGAGATACGCGCAGACGCCGCGGGTCACCCGCTCCGGTTCCGCGGTCAGTTCCTCGTACGTGATCACGTGGGCATCGAGGTTCTGCCTTGCCTCCTCCAGCTTCTCGCAGTAGCCGAGCACTTCGGCGCGGATGGCCTCGTGGTCGGGATCCGCTCGGCGGCTGGTCAGGGACGTGATGACCGCGGCCGGGTGGCGCAGCAGGACGATGTGGCGTGCCTTCGGCCAACATCGTCGCAGTCGCGGCCAGATGAGGGTGTTCGGCGGGGTCTTGTCGACGATGACTTCCTTGCCGCTGCGGGTGAGCTCAAGGTGCAGCACCCGGTCCCAGAGCAGGTGCTCCAGTTCGTTCTTGTCGAGTTGGAGTTCCTGCATGGCGGCCGCGGTGAAATCGCGGGACAGGTGGACGTGCACAGTGCGCAGGTGCATCTCGTGCGGGGCCCGGATCTGGCTGTGGCTGTTCAGCAGCATCCGCAGCAGGGTCGATCCGGAGCGCACCGAGGACAGCACGAAAACCGGCGATTCCACCAGGCGCGGGGCGGGCGGAGCGCTGTAGGAGTCCGCGGTCGGCCGAGGTGATGGAACGGCGTCCAGGCCTTGGCGCGGGGGGCTCACCGCCTCCTTCATCAGTCTTCCTCGGCGCTTCAGTCCCTTGCCGATCGCGGCAATCCGAGGGTCTCGCACAGTGACACCTTTCTCTCGCGCTCGCGCTCGCGCCGTGCGATCCACATCTCAGGGGCCGCGGATGAACCGCAGGTGTCACGCAGGAGAAGCGAGTGTGTGGCGGGTGACTGAAAAGCGCCCGTGACCTGTCGCTTTACCCCTTCCTTAATTCTCCATGGGAGCCCTGTACGTATGCCGCCAGCCCCGAAGCCGTCGTGCCCGCCCAGCCCACGTAGCCGTCGGGGCGGATCAGGAAGACGCCGGTGCCGTACGCCTCGTACGAGGGGACCCGGACCGTGGGGAGGGCGAGCGGTGGCAGTGCCGTGTCCGTACCGACCGTCAGCAGTGTCCAGTGGGGACCGCGAAACGCGTCGAAAAGCCGGACGCCGTCCACCGTGCCGTCGGGTGCGCGGTCGCCCGCGTGGACGCGGCCCGGGTTCGTGCGCGTCTCCTTCGTCAGTGACGAGTCCCGGTAGCCCAGCCCCAGTTGCCGGGTCGCCTCACCGCGCCGGACCTCGCCGCGGTGGACGCCGGTGGAAAGGCCGAGCATGTCCGCGGCGATGGGGCGTCGTTCCTCCTCGTACGTGTCCAGCAGCGACTCGGGCGTGTCGCCGCCCAGTACCGCGCCCAGCTTCCAGCCCAGGTTGTAGGCGTCCTGGACACTGGTGTTGAGGCCCTGGCCGCCGGCCGGTGAGTGCACGTGCGCCGCGTCTCCGGCGAGGAACACCCGGCCCTCGCGGAACCGGTCCGCCAGTGCCGCCCGCGGGCGGAAGTCCGAGGCCCAGCGCAGCTCCGTCACATCCGCACGGGACAGGTGCGAGCGGGCGGCGACGACCTCGCGGATGCCCGCGAGGGACAGGTCCGGCTCGTTGCCCTCCGCGAACTGGGCGATCAGCTGGAAGTCCTCCGTGCCCGCCAGCGGGCAGATCGCCAGGAAGCCGTCGCCCTCCCCGGGCGGCGGAAAGATGTGCCAGTTGTCCCGGTCCAGGCCGCTGATCCGGACGTCCGCCACCAGCATCGGGTTCGGGTCGACGGTCTCGCCCGTCATCCCGATCCCCAGCGCCCGCCGCACCGCCGAGCGGCCGCCGTCGGCGGCGACGGCGTACCGGGCGCGCACGGCACTGCCGTCGGCGAACTCCGTCCGCACCCCCTCGTCGTCCTGCGCGAGGCCGACGACCTCCCGACCGAAGGCCACCTTCCCGCCGAGCTCCTCCAGCCGCGCCAGCAGGATCTCCTGCGTGCGCCACTGCGGCACCATCCACGGCTCGGTGTACGGCGCGTCCTCGCCGACCTCGGCCGGGTCGAACATCTGGTGCTCGCCGACCCGCTCGCCGTCCTGCCAGATCATGCCGACCGGATAGCTTCCGCCCGCTGCGCGGATCGCGTCGAGTACGCCCAGGTCGTCGAAGACCTCCATGGTGCGGGGCTGGATCCCCTTGCCGCGGGACCCCGGGAAGAGTCCGTCGGCCCGCTCGACGACCAGGGCGTCCACCTCCTGCCGGGCCAGGTCGATGCCCAGCGTGAGCCCGGTCGGCCCCGCGCCCACGATCAGGACGTCCACGTTCATGCCAGTCCCCCTTAACGCCGTTAAGTACCGTCGGGTGCAAGCGTCCCCTTAACGTCGTTAAGCTGTCAAGCGTGAATACGGAACGCCGAGCACCCCTCGACCGCAAACGCGTCGCGGACACCGCCCTGAGGCTCCTGAACGAGGTCGGTCTGGACGGCCTGTCCCTGCGTGCCATCGCCAAGGAGCTGGAGGTCAAGGCGCCGGCCCTGTACTGGCACTTCAAGGACAAGCAGGCGCTGCTCGACGAGATGGCGACGGAGATGTACCGCCGGATGGTCGCCGGGACCTCCCTCGACCCCGGCGACACCTGGCAGGAGCGGTTGCTCAAGTCCAACCGCGGACTGCGTACGGCCCTGCTCGGCCACCGCGACGGAGCGAAGGTCTTCAGCGGCTCACGCTTCACCGGCGTCGAGCACGCCGAGCAGATGGAGGACAACCTGCGCCTGTTCACGACCGCCGGTTTCACCCTCGCCCAGGCGGTCCGCGCGATGACGACGACGTACCTGTACACCCTCGGCTTCGTCACCGAGGAGCAGGGCGTCCAGCCCATGCCGGACGAGCGCCGCGCGGGCTACGACGTCGAGGAACGCGCCGGCCTCATGGCCGACTTCCCCCTGTCGGCCCGGGCCGGCGCGGAGATCTTCGAGGACTACGACCGGCACTTCGAGGAGGGCCTGGCCCTGGTGATCGCGGGGATCGAGGCGCGATACGGGATCGGGTGAGGGCCGCCCGGTGCCCCCCATCGCGGCGGGCGCAGCCCCGGCCCTTCGGGCGGATGACGGGGCTTGTTCACAGGCTCTCAAGCGCGGCTCGTGCGCGCCCTGCGTATGGCGCGGGTGACGACCGGTGGCAGCAGATCGACGGCGAGGCGGCGGGCGTGGGAGCGGGGCCGGGCGGGGCGGGCGGTCCGGGGGCGGGATGCCGGGGGAGTCTGGGGAGCGGATGCCGGCGGCACGTAGTGACGCGAGCGCGGGAAGGGCGGTGGCTGCATGCCCTTGGACCGGGTGCGGACCAGGCGGTGTCCCGCGGCCCACTGCACGCTCAGCCCGCAGTCCGTGTGCTGCCGGAGCATGGTGAGCAGCTCCTCCTGGACGGGCTCGGGGTCGCCCCAGGTGCCGTACAGCTTCTGTGTACTGAGACAGATCGGGCGCAGACCCCGGTTGAGCACGGCCTCCCAGGCGGCGACCGAGACACCTGGCGTGTGCTCGGAGCGGAAGTCGTCGAGGACCACGACGCCCTCGGGCAGCAGGATCTCCCGGGCCGCACCGATGTCGCCGTACACGTGCTCGTACAGGTGCGAGGCGTCGATGTGGACGAAGCGGCAGGTGCCGGGGCCGACCTCCTTGGCGATCACGGAACTGGGCGCCTGGATCACCGTCGGCAGAGTGTCGTGGAAGGAGAGGTAGTTCCGCTCGAAGGCCTGCCGGGTGAGGGAGGCGTACGACTTGGTGGTCTCGGCCTGGTTGGGCCCGTCCGGGGCGTCGCTCTCGAACAGGTCGCACACGGTGAGCTTCTCGCCGCCCCGCAGATGGTGGCCCAGGAGGATCGCGCTCTTGCCCATATAGGCGCCCAGTTCCAGCAGGTCGCCCCCTGTTCCCTGCTGCTCCTGCCGGTCGAGGAACCAGGTGAACAGCACCTGGTCCAGGGGCGGGAACCAGCCCGGGACGTCCGCGAGCTCACCGGGGTGTTTGTCGGTTGCTTGTGCGTTGGCCATGACACGAGCCTGCTCCCCGGACACCGCCCGAACCGACGGCCGGTTGAACATCCCGTGAACAGCTAGAGCCTGTTGGCCCTAGGGCCTGTCTGACAATTCCCGCCTGCCCCGCGGCGTCTGGCACGCACTCCCCCAGAGGGGGGGACCCCCAGCCGCGTTGCCGAACCGCCCACGTGGCTCCTCCCCCACGCGCGAACCGGCTTCGCTCGGCTCGCGCGGGGGCACCCCCATCGAGGGCGACTCCGGCGCCTTGCGATCGCACGCTCCCCCACGCTCGAACAACCTCGCGCGGGGGGACCCCCATGACGCCGCGGCCCGCCCTCCGGGCGGACGACGGGAATTGTCAGACAGGCCCTAGCGAGCCTTCGCCAGCACCGCCCGCAGCCGCGGCGTCAGCGGCTTCTCGACGAACCGGTGCAGCAGCCACGCCAGCAGCAGCATCGACGCGACCGTCAGGGCGAAGGTCGCCGCCGACGCCAGGCCCAGGTCGCGGTGCAGGGCGTGGATCACCACCCAGCCGAGGTGCTCGTGGACCAGATAGAACGGATACGTCAGCGCCCCCGCCACCGTCAGCCAGCGCCAGTCGGCCCAGTTCAGCCAGCCCAGCGCGATCGCGCCGACCGCGACGAAGCCGAAGGCGACGACCAGGACGATGCCGAAGGACGTGCGGTGGGCGAAGGCGTTCGGGTCGGTGGCGTTCCACAGGCTCTGGACCGCGTAGTGCTGCCCGACCAGGAAGCTCACCGCCACGATGGCCCAGGCGTAGGCGTCCCGCCGGTCGCGGTGGACGAGGTAGAGGCCGATGCCGCCGATGAAGAACGGGGCGTACTCGGGCATCAGCACGACGTCCAGCAGCGGCTCCTGCGCGCTCTGCGCCATCGCCGCAGCCAGCGTCCAGACCGCACAGAAGAGGATCACGCGCCGCCGGTTCACCCCGGGCAGCACGACGCACAGCGCGAAGAGCGCGTAGAACCTGATCTCCACCCACAGCGTCCAGCACACTCCCAGCACCCGGTCCACGCCCAGGGGGTACTGGAGCAGCGTCATGTTCACCAGCGCGTCGCTCGGCGACACCGCCTTGTAGGCGACCATCGGCAGGGCGAACACCGCCGTCACCAGGATGACCGCCACCCAGTAGGCGGGCAGCAGCCGGGAGGCGCGGGAGGCGAAGAACGACCGCAGGGGCCGGCCCCAGCCGCTCATGCAGATCACGAACCCGCTGATGACGAAGAAGATGTGGACGCCGAGGGGACCGTAGGCGAAGTACGTGTGCAGCGTCGGGAACTGCTCCTTGGGCGAGCCGCCCCACGCCTGGGTGACGTCACCGCCGCGGCCGCCGTAGTGGTACGCCGCCACCATCAGCGCGGCGATCAGCCGCAGTCCGTCCAGGGCCCGCAACCGGGTCTGACGGGGTGGCCGTGCAGGCTCCGGTCGCCCGGTCGTCTCGGGGGCCGGGCGGACGGTCAAGCTGGTCACGAAAATCCCCTCGACGGGTGGTCCTGCGGTTCTGCTGTTGCTGTGGGTGCGTCATCACATGCCTGTGGGCGCGTCAGCACACTAGTCCGAATCGCAGAGAGGACCTCGTTGACCGTCAAACCATTCGCCGCCCGGTCCCGAGGCGTTCACCTGGACGTCGTTTTCGGTTTCTAGGTTTTCCCAACATCCCCCCACGTCGCGGTAATCGCGGTGAATGAAGCCGCAAATTCGGCATTGCTTTGGCAAAAGAAGACAGGAGTGCCATGACGCGGGTCCAGAACAGACGGGCACGTGCGCGTGGAGGGGAGCTGGACGACTGCGTGCGCGCCTGTGCGGTGCACAGCGGCAAACTCGTCGGCAGCCTCGACCGCCGTCGCACCGAACTCGCCGAACAGCTGCGCAAGCTGCTCGTCGTGTGCAGCACGGACCGGCCCGCCGCCCCCGCACCGGCCGCTGCCGGCGCCGGTGCCCTGCTCAAGCGGGCGGTCAAGGGCGCGGCGACGCCCGCCTCAGGGGTCTCGAACGAGCTGCTCGACGCGCTGCTCGCCGTCGCCAACAAGGCGCTGGAGTGCGGCTACGACGACGAGTTGAACCTCGCCCTCGTCATCAGCGACACCGTGCTGGCCCAGCGCAAGAACTCCCGCGCCGGCTGGCGGCTGCGCGCCCGTCTCCTGGAGACCCTCGGCGACGAGGACGGGGCAGTGGAGGCGTACGAGCGCTACCTCGCCCTCACCGACGACGACGGCTTCGGAGTCCGCCCCCGCATCGCCGGGCTGCGCACGGCGAGCGAGACGGAGCGGGAACTGCTCGCCCTGCTGCGGCGTCAGTGTCCGCGTGCCACGGACTTCGCCCGCGGCCTTGCCGCCGAGGTATGGGCCGAGGGCCTGGCCGCGCACGCGATCGGTGACTGGACTCAGGCCGAGCCGCGGCTCGTGGGAGCGCTCCTTCGGCTGGCCGAGGAGGACGCCCCGGCCGCCGACCGGCAGGAGCTGCTCAGCCAGTACCTCGACCTGCGCACCGCCGTCCCGGGCGTCGAACTCCCCGCGCTCACCGAGGCCCTCGCGCTCTACGCCGAGCAGCGCCGCAACCGGATGCGCGGCCCGGTCGCCGACCCGACCATCGGCGGCGTGCGGTGGATCAGCCTGGGCGAGTTCCGCAACCAGATCGCCGGCAAGTCCATCTGCCTGATCGCCAACTCCGGCCGCGTGGGCAGCAGTGCGATGGGCGCCGAGATCGACGCGTACGACCTCGTCGTGCGCTTCAACTCGTACAAGATCGACCCGAAGCACACAGGCACCCGCACCGACATCCACGCCACCATCCACAAGCACGGGTTCAACTGGGACAAGCAGGTCACCACACGGCTCGTCTTCGGCGGCATCTCCGGCGACTGGAAGTGGTCGCTGCGCAACCGCCTGGTGCCCGGCGCGCAGACCCACCTCGGCGACGAGTCGCTGCGCTGGCCCGTGCGCAACATCGGCAGGCTCGGCACCGACGCCTGGTCGGGGATTCCGACCACCGGCTTCAACATGCTGTGGCTGCTGGACTTCCTGGACGTCAGCCCGACCCTCGACCTGATCGGCTTCGACTTCTACGAGAGCGGCGCCTACCGCGTCCAGGAAGCGATGAAGCTGGCCATCACGTCCGTCCACGAATACACCAGCGAGAAGGAATGGGTCATGCAGCGGGCCCAGCGCGTGACCGACATGAGGATATCCCTGCGATGACCATGACCTCCCTGCCCCGGACCACCGGCCAGGCACCGGTGCCGTCCGCGCACGATCTCACCGGCAAGCGCCGCATGGCCTTCGCGAGCTATGTCGACGAGAACTACCTGCCCGGCTTCCTCACCCTGCTGCGCAGCCTCGCCCTGTCCAACCCGGGCGTGTGTGAGGACTTCGTCGTCCTGTACGACGACCTGCGCCCCGCCTCCATCGCCCGCATCCGCGCCCTGCACCCGCGCATCGTGCTGCGCCGTGTGAACGACGAGCACTACGACTCGTACAAGAAGGGCGACCAGGACAACTACCTCGTCCGCAAGGCGTACTTCATCCTCGACGTCTTCCGGATCCGCGAGTACGACACCATCATCACGCTCGACACCGACATGGTCGTCCTCGGCGACCTGAGCGAGCTGCTGAAGCTGCGCGAGGGCCTCGCGGCCGTGCCCCAGTTCTTCTACGGGCAGCACAAGCTCAACTCGGGCCTGCTGGTCATCCAGCGCGAGTACCTGTCGGACGCGTTCTGCGCCAGGCTCGACGCCTGCGGACGCAGCGGCGACTACGAACTCGACAAGCACGACCAGGGCATTCTCAACGCTGTCCTGGACGGCGACTTCGTCCACCTCGACGCGCGCTACAACTTCGTCAAGCGGCGGCTGTCCGGCGATCTGCCGGTACCCGAGGACACGGCGATCCTGCACTTCACCGGCCGCCACAAGCCGTGGCAGGGCGGCGAGGCCGGATACGGCCAGGCCGAGGAGCGCTGGCGCGAGTTCGAGCTCTCCGACGCCGACTTCCAGGCCGCCTACCTGGCCTCCTCCGGCGGGCTGCACCACGACCTGATCGTCCACTTCGGCACCCCGCACGTGCAGCGCACCGGGGACGTCGAGGCCGCCCGCAAGGTCGCCGCCGCGCACATCGGCGCCGGTGACTACCAGGACGCCGTCGACATCCTGAGCGGCGGCACCGTCAGGATCCCGCTCGACGAGGCCTGGCCGCACGAGGTGCTCGGCCACGCCCTGATGAGCGTCTCCCGCTACGACGAGGCCAGGGCCCAGTTGCTGCTGGCCACCGCCGCCCCCAACCGGGCCGCCACGGCCTATGCCCGCCTCGCCCAGATCGCCTGGGTGCACGGCGACAACGCCGAGGCGCTGCGGCACGCCACGGCCGGCCTCTCCGTCGACCCCACCCACCGCTCAAGCCGCCTGTGGGCGCAGCGCGCGTCCGCCGTGCCCGCCCAGGAGCAGGGCAGCGCCGAGGACCAACTCGCCCACGTCGCCTTCTACATGGACCGGCAGGGCAACGCGGGCGACAAGCTGCTGCCGGAGAGCGTCCGGCTCGCCTTCGGCTCCGACATCAGCTCCCGCCGCTGGCACTCCGTGCATGCCCACCGCCTGTTCGACGAGGCGGCCCTGGAGCGCGTGAACGCCCGCCGTGGCCTGGTCATCGGCGGCGGCGGCCTGTTCATCCCGGACACCATGCCCAACGGCAACAGCGCCTGGCAGTGGAACGTCCCCGACGCAACTCTGAACCGCATCGACGTGCCGATCGCGGTCTACGCCGTCGGCTTCAACGCCTTCGACGGACAGTCCTACCGCGCCGAGCGTTTCCGCTCCAGCCTCCGCCAACTCGTCGAGCGCGCCGCCTTCTTCGGGCTGCGCAACCACGGCTCGATCGAGAAGGTGCGCGCCATGCTCCCGGCCCACCTGCACGACAAGGTCCGCTTCCAGCCGTGCCCCACCACGGTCATGCGGCAGCTGGTGGCGGGCTGGCAGGACCCGGTACAGCGCGACGACACCATCCTGATCAACGCCGCCTACGACCGGGCCGGCCTGCGCTTCGGCCACGACTACGCCTACTTCCTGGCGCAGATGGCCCAGGCGGTCCGGGATCTCGGTGAGCTCGGCGAGGTGCGGTGCGTGGCGCACTCGCTCGACGACGAGAAGATCGCCTTCGACCTGCGTCGCGAGCACGGCATCTCGATGCCTGTCATCCCGATGTACGACTTCGACAACGACGGCATCCGCGACCTGTACGCCCGTACCAAGCTGGTGATCGGCATGCGCGGCCACGCCGGAATGATCCCGTTCGGCGTCGGCACGCCCATCATCAGCCTCATCTCGCACCCGAAGATGGCGTACTTCCTGAACGACATCGAGCGGCCCGAGTGGGGCGTCTCCGTGCACGACCGCCACCTCGCTGCCCGGCTCGTCGAGCGCGCCAGGGACCTGCTCGCCGACCACGGGGCGACCGTCGCCGACGTGCACGGCCGCCAGCAGGAACTCTGGAAGGTCACCGAGGCGAACGCGGCCGACCTGCGGATCATCCTGGGCGGCTAGGGCCGCGACGACTCGGCAGGCCGCAACCGACGGCAACTCTCCCAGAAATGGGTTGAGTTGAAAGGACTGGCGGTCTGCTGAGTCGTCGTCAGCTGTTCATCTCGCGGTAACTGCATGGGTTTTGCTCGCCTCCGTACATTTGTTCGAGCGCGGTGATCAAGCACGCCGTGCTTTCTGCTTTCCGGAGGTGCAACCCATGCGAAGACACCCGAGACTCCGCGCGTCGATGGCGGTGGCGATCTGCGGCCTGTTCGCCGTGCTGGCCTCGCCGACCGCGAACGCGGCTCCGACCCCGACCCCGACCCCGATCACCGATCCCGCCCGGGCGAGAGCGCTGGCCGCCGAGTTCGGTGCCGACCGCACCGGCGGCGTCTACTACGACAAGACAGGACGGCTCGTCGTCGCCGTCACCGACGAGGCCACCGCGCGGGCCGTCCGCGCCGAAGGCGGCGTCGCCGAGGTCGTGAAGCACAGCACGGCCACGCTGACCTCCGTCCGTGCCGGCCTCGACCGGCGGATCGCCGAGGCCGACCCGATCCCCAATACCTCCTGGGGCGTCGACTCGAGCAACAACCAGGTGACCGTCGAAATCTTCGACGGCGTCTCCGCCGCCGACGAGAAGCGGCTCATGAATGTCCTCGCCGGCTATGGCGACGCGGTGCGCGTCGAGAGGCTCCCCGGCACGATCAGGCCGAACGCCTACGAATCCGTCGGCGGCACCGGTATCTACTCGAAGGACGGCGGCTCGAACTGCACGCTCGGGTTCAACGCCCGCAACTCCTCCGGGCAGAAGTACTTCGTCACTGCCGGGCACTGCGCGGACACCGATCGCGACCTGTGGTGGCACCGGCAGGAGGGCGGCATCTACCTCGGCAAGCGGATGTGGTTCGACTACGGCGGCATCGACAAGGACTACGCCGTCATGGAGTACCGCGGCGAAGACCTCGCCGCCTACGGGTCCGTCAAGGCGTTCGGCACGTACTACGAGATCACCGACTCCCGCTACCCCAACGACGGTGATTCCGTCAAGCGTTCCGGTGCCACCAGCAGCGACCTCGTGGGCGAGGTGCTCTCGCCGAGTGAGACCGTCACGTACACCGATGGCACGGTCCTGAAGAACATGATCAAGACCTCGCTCTGCGGCCTCCCAGGGGACAGCGGCGGTCCGGTGTGGTCGGGGACCTATGCGCTCGGCATTCACTCCGGGAGCAACACTCCGGCCGACGCGACGTGCAACAGCACCGTGAGCCAGTACCGGTCCTGGGCGCAGCCGGTGCACTGGGTGCTCGGCAACCACGGGCTGAGCGCGTTCTGAGCTGAGCGCCGGCCACCGCGGGCCGTCCCCCCCGCGGTGGCTGGTGGCCACCGGGCGGGTCAGCCGCGTACGGCCTTCCGCACCAGCCTGGTGAGACGGGAGCCGCCGCCCGTCGCCCGGTCCGCCTCGTACGCCTTCCGCAGCTGCTCGAAGTGGTCGGCCCGGGTACGGCTCAGGTACTCGTCGCCGGTCAGCGGCTTGGCGATCGACCAGGCCCGCCGGTGCTCGCCGGCGTAGTGGGCGACGTAGGCCTTGGCCAGTTCCAGCACGGACTTGAAGGGGATGCCGCCGGTGTGGTCGCGGTCGACGCGCTCCTGGACGGCCGAGATCAGCGCCAGCTTCTCGTCCAGGGAGAAGGCGTCCTCGGAGATCCTCTTCAGCACGTCCTCGGAGATCGGCCGCGTCACCTCGAAGGCGAGCGTGGAGCGGATCGGCGGCCCGGCGATCTCGATGTACGGCAGCAGGGCGCCCGTGCTGTAGTGCAGCCAGGGCAGCCGGGGCCCCGCGAAGTCCTGGTGCAGGACGACCGAGCCGGGCCGCAGCCGAGTCAGGAAGCGCTCGGACACACAGCGGAAGACCCTGGCCGTCTTGGCGATGTCGATGTGCAGGAACTCGATGGGGGTCGTGTCGTCCGGGTCGGAGGTCTGCCAGATGTCTCCGGCGTGGATCTCCAGGAACGGCAGGAACGGCCCCAGCGTGGTGCGGAAGTCGTCCAGGAAGGAGTTCTCGCCGTCGGGCTTGGCACCCGCCGTGAAGAACTTCTCCGTGGCGAACGTCCCCTTGCCGACGCGGAAGAAATCGTACGCGTGCAGCCGTCCCGTCTGTTCGTCGAACACCGGGCTCTCGCGCAGCCCGAGTGCGAGGGCGTACGTCGATCCGCCCCCGCCGGAGCCGAGTTCGACGATGCGGTCCCGGCCCGCGAGGTGATGGCGCCCCACCAGGTACAGGAACCGCAACTCCCAGTCGCTCACCTGGGTGTAGGGCAGGTTGTCCGGCAACCCGACGCTGTCGAGCAGGGGATAGAGCCGACCGAGCTTCGTCATGAGAACCTCACGGGTTCGGTTGGGCGGTGTCCGTGATCCTAGGGGCACCGCCCCCGCCGCGCCGTGAAATCAACGGAGTAGTGCGATAGTTCCCCGCTGTTTCCTCAGTCGTGCGGCCGTGTTCACCCTGTATTGACTCAACGGCGAACGGCCTTCTTCAGCGCCCGTGCCCGCCGCACCACCCGGCGCGCCGTGGCGTTGCGGGGCAGGAAGGACAGCCGCTCCGGGATGCCGCCGGGTAGCCCGAGGGAGGTCAGCCGCTTGCGCTTGAAGTAGCGCTGGGTGCGCGGGCCGAAGTGCTCGGACAGATAGCGTTCCGCGGCCGGGCGCAGGCCGGCGTGCATCTGCGGCTGCATCGTGAAGCCGACGGCGGTGACGAGACCGTTCAGCGTGTCGGCGGGGACGGCGTCGTCCCCCTTCTTGCCCTCCAGGTCCGGCAGCAGCGCGTCGACCAGGACAGCGGGGACCCGGTTGCTGTTCTGGTAGGGCGTCAGACGGTCGAGAAGCGGCGCGGTGCCGACGCGGGCGACCGGGAGGTCGTAGAACGCCGACGCCGTGAACAGCGCGGTCGAGAAGCAGCCGACGACCAGCGCGGGCGGCGCCTTTTCGAACAGCACCTCGGCGAGGACGGGCGTGTCCAGGACGGTGAGGTCCACGCCGAGTCTCTTCGCCTCGGCCTCCAGAGCCCGGCTGAAGCGGGCCGGCGCGGTCGGGTGCGGCTTGAAGACGACCGAGCGGTGCCCGCGCTCGACCGCCCCCCGCATCATCCGCACATGCAGGTCCTCCTCCTCCTCGGCGGAGAGGATGTTCAGCGCGGACAGGTACTGGCCGAGCAGCAGTGCCGCGTCGGCGGGCAGGGCGGGCAGATCCGGCACGGCGTCCGTGAGGCCGCTCATCACCTTCCGGAACGCCGGCGTCGGCACGACCTGCGCGGGCACGTCGAACTCGGTCAGCAGCATCGGGGTCAGCCCCGGCACCAGGTCCAGGTGCAGCAGCCGCCGCACGCGCGTGCCGACCAGCGGATCCAGCTTGTTGCGCGTGGGGCCGTAGCTCATCAGCCCGTCGGCGTAGACGTGGATCGGGGCGCCGGTGAACAGCTGGGCCACGGTGAGGGCGGGGGTGACCTGGATGGACTCCAGGACCAGCTCCACGCGGTCGTCGCCCAGACCCCACAGCAGCCGCAGATAGCGCTCGAAGAGCGGGATGTCGTCGGAGCGCGGCGACCAGGCACCCGGGTGGAAGGGGTGGATGGCCTCGTTCCACGACAGGACGGCGTCGAAGTGGTCGCGCAGCGGCGCGAAGCCCGGCATCTCGTCGACGGCCGGAGTGGTCTCCGGGGTCGCGGAGTTGTTGAAGACCAGCAGCAGGCGGCGATCCGCCTCCGTGAAGCAGTCGGACTCGATGGCGGCGGCCAGGGTGGCGGCGCCGTACAGCGTCGAGGCGCAGAAGATCTGGGTCGTCCGGGACATCAGGCAGCCGCCTTCGCCGTGGTGAGCCTGCGCCGCAGGCGCCGCAGCTTCGAGGAACGGTGCAGGTCCATGGTCTCCAGTACGTCACGGAGCGCGTCCTGCGGCATACGCTTCATCGCCTCCGCGCTCATCGCCCGCAGCTGCTTGGCCACGGCCGGTTCCCACTTGGACTCGTCGGAGAGGTGGTGGGCGATGATCGCGCAGTATGTGCGCACCGCCTTGGGCAGCAGCCGGTCGGCGTCGCGGTCCGTCGCCGTCTCCTCGATGACCTGGTCGAAGGCGCGGATGAAGTCGAGCTGGCGTGCGTCGCCGATCTGAGTGAGGGAGGAAGCGACGCCGCGCCGGTAGAACACGCCGAGCAGGCTCACCACGGCGAACGACTCCGCCTCGCGGTGCAGCTTCCAGATCCACGGCCGGTCCTCGGCCGTGCGCAGTCCGTCCGTGAAGTGGAGCAGACCGCGGTCGAGGAGCCGGCGGTGATACGCGCCGGCCCAGGCGTAGGCGTAGTCCACCGAGGTCGTCCGGTCGGCGGGCAGGATCGCGTCCCGCGGGCTGAGCACCTCGCCGCGCAGCCCGACCGGGGCCCGGTGCACGGAGCGGGCGCGGGCGGTGGCCTGGACGTGGTCGGTGCGGACGAAGTCGCAGCCCAACCGCTCGATGGTGCCCACCAGTTCGGCCAGGTAGCCCGGGGCGAGCCAGTCGTCGCCGTCCAGGAAGGTCAGGTACTCGCCCCGCGCCGCGTCCAGGCCGGTGTTGCGTGCGGTGGCGAGACCGCCGTTCTTCTCGTGGCGGATGTACCGCACCTGGGCGACGTCCGAGAGTTCCTCGGCCGCCCGTTCGAGAATGGCTGGCGTCTCGTCTTTGGAATGGTCGTCTACCAGCACGAACTCGAAGTCGTTCCGAGCGTTTCTGCGCAGGCTGTTGAGGGTGTCCGGGGCGTATTGCCGCACGTTGTAGAACGGCACGATGACGGAAAGCTTTGGCACCTGCAAAAGGCTAGGAGACCGCCCGGCTCGGCAACTTTCCGGTGCGGGTACGGGGGGTGAACTCCATGTGTCGGAACGGTGCATCCCTTGTACTTCCAGGGAATCGGCGGGCCAGTTCGGCTCTCGGTGGGGTGTTGTTAACTTTTCGTTGATTCGCGGTTGGGCAGGAACTAGAAATTGCTTCCTAGCGTCGTCGTCGTGCCAGCAAGTACAACGAAGCCCTCGCGAATTGCCGTCCTTGCGGACTCCGACACCCGCTGGAAATGGGGTGCGCTGACCGCGGAACGCATCGCGCCGGGCCCGACCATGGAAGCCGGACCGCGCGGCGAGGCGCAAGTGAGCCCCGCCCTGGACGGATTCCTGCTGCGCGGCCGTGCCACACCCACGGCCCGTCAGCTGGCAGAGGTCGGTGTGCGCGCCGACTCCCTGAAGGAGGTCACGGCCGTCGAGTTCCTGCGCTCCATGGCGCGGGAGGACTACGACATCGTCGTCCTCGCTCTCGTCGGCGGTGGCGTCCAGGCGATGCTGCACGGCCTCAAGCGGGTCTGGGAAGGCAAGTCACGGCGACCCGTCGTCGTCACCGGCTATGTCGGCGTCGTCTACGAGAAGCTCGCCGACGGCCTGCTGCTGCGGCACGGCGCGGACCTCGTCCTCGCCAACTCCCGCCAGGACGCCGAGCGTTTCCGCGCGGTGTACGACGGGGTCGGCGCCGACTCCTCGGCGGTGACCGAGGTGGCGCTGCCGTTCCTCGGCGGCGAGCCCTACGCCGGCGAGCACGACCCGTACACGGTCGTCTTCGCCGCCCAGCCCTCCGTGCCGGACAGCCGCAAGGACCGTACGTACCTGCTGGACCGCCTGATCCAGCACGCCCGCAAGCACCCCGAACGCGAGGTGCTGCTCAAGCTGCGCTCCAAGCCGGGTGAACACACCACGCACATCGAGGAGTTGCCGTACCAGAAGCTGGTCCAGCGGCTCGATCCGCCGGCCAACTTCCGTCTGGTGTACGGGAACATGGGCGAGGTCCTCGACCGCACCGACCTGCTGGTCACGATCAGCTCCACGGCCGCCCTGGAGTCGCTGCACCGCCGTATCCCCACCGTCGTCCTCACCGACCTCGGCGTGCGCGAGGTGCTCGGCAACCACCACTTCGTCGGCTCCGGCTGCCTCGCCTCCTGGGACCAGCTGGACGACGGACACCGGCCGGCGCCCGACGAGGAGTGGGTGTCCCGGCAGGGCGTCTGCGCCGACGGCTCGTACGCCACCGCCTTCGACGCGGCCCGCGAGCGCATCGCCAAGCTGCTTCAGCGGCCCGGCGGCCTGCCCGCCCTCACGCCGTACTACACGCCGGCCACCGCGCCCGGCTATCTGCCCGGCATCCTCGCCCGCCACCACCTCGGCCCCGACGGCAGCCCGCTGCCCGGCGCCCCCGCCCACGACAAGGAGCCCGGCCCGGTCCGCCAGATAGTGCGCCGGGCGGCGCGCGGCGCCTACCGCCACGGCGTGCAGCGCGTGGCACCGGTCATCCGGCGGATGGGCGAGCTGTGAGCCGCCAGACCCCACGTCAAGGAGCAGAACCCATGTCCAAGTCGGAAGCAGCTCAAGGCACTTCGGTGCCACGGGTGCTCGCCGTGATTCCCGCGCGCGGCGGCTCCAAGGGCGTGCCCGCGAAGAACCTCATGCCCGTCGGCGGCGTGCCGCTGGTGGCGCGTGCGGTGCGCGAGTGCCGGGCCTCGAGACTCGTCACGGACGTCGTCGTCTCCACCGACGACCAGGGCATCGCGGCCGCCGCCCGCCAGGCCGGCGCCGAGGTGGTGCTGCGCCCCGCCGCCATCGCCGGCGACACCGCCACCTCCGAGGCGGCCGTGCTGCACGCCATGGACGCGCACGAGGCGCTGCACGGCTCGCCGGTGGACGTGGTCCTGCTCGTGCAGTGCACCAGCCCCTTCATCGTCCGCGAGGACATCGACGGCGTGGTCAAGGCGATCGTCGCCAACGGCGCCGACACCTCCCTGACCGTCGCGCCCTTTCACGGCTTCGTGTGGCGGCACGGCGACGACGAACCGGCCGCCGCGGAGACCGAGCGCGCCGCTGCCGGCGGCGGCTACGGCGTCAACCACGACAAGTCCTTCCGCCCGCGCCGCCAGGACCGCCCCCAGGACTTCCTGGAGACCGGCGCCGCCTACGCGATGGACGCCGCGGGCTTCCGCGAGCACAAGCACCGCTTCTTCGGCCGCACCGAGCTCGTGCGCACCGACCCCGCCCGGGTCCTGGAGATCGACGATCCCCACGACCTGGCCCGCGCCCGCGTGCTGGCGCCGCTGTTCGACGCGGACCGGCCCGGCGCCCTCCCGACCACGGACGACATCGACGCGGTCGTACTGGACTTCGACGGCACCCAGACCGACGACCGGGTGCTGATCGATGCCGATGGAAAGGAGTTCGTCTCCGTGCACCGCGGAGACGGACTCGGCATCGCCGCCCTGCGCAAGAGCGGGCTGAAGATGCTGATCCTGTCCACGGAGCAGAACCCGGTCGTCGCCGCCCGCGCACGGAAGCTGCAGATTCCCGTGCTGCACGGCATCGACCGGAAAGACCTCGCGCTGAAGCAGTGGTGCGAGGAGCAGGGCATCGCGCCTGAGCGCGTGCTCTACGTCGGCAACGACGTCAACGACCTCCCGTGCTTCGCCCTCGTCGGCTGGCCCGTGGCGGTCGCGAGCGCCCACGACGTCGTGCGCGGCGCCGCACGCGCGGTCACCGCCACCCCCGGTGGCGACGGCGCGATCCGAGAGATCGCCAGCTGGATCCTCGGCCCCTCTCTCGATTCCCTCACCAAGTAAGGACATCTCTGCCATGAGCACCAACTCCCGCCTCCGCTCCTTCGGCTCGCGCGAAGTCGGCCCGGGCAAGCCCGTCTACATCTGCGGCGAGATCGGCATCAACCACAACGGTGAGCTGGAGAACGCCTTCAAGCTCATCGACGCGGCCGCCGAGGCCGGCTGTGACGCCGTGAAGTTCCAGAAGCGCACCCCGGAGATCTGCACCCCGCGCGACCAGTGGGACATCGAGCGCGACACCCCCTGGGGCCGGATGACCTACATCGACTACCGCCACCGCGTGGAGTTCGGTGAGGACGAGTACCGCCAGATCGACGAGTACTGCAAGACCAAGAACATCGACTGGTTCGCCTCCCCGTGGGACACCGAGGCCGTCGCCTTCCTGGAGAAGTTCGACGTCCCCGCCCACAAGGTCGCCTCCGCGTCCCTCACCGACGACGAGCTGCTGCGCGCCCTGCGTGGCACCGGCCGCGCGGTCATCCTCTCCACCGGCATGTCGACGCCGAAGCAGATCCGCCACGCGGTCGAGGTCCTCGGCTCCGACAACATCGTCATGTGCCACGCCACCTCGACGTACCCGGCGAAGGCCGAGGAGCTCAACCTCCGCGCGATCAACACCCTGGAGAAGGAGTTCCCGAACGTCCCGATCGGCTACTCCGGCCACGAGACGGGCCTGCAGACCACGCTGGCCGCGGTCGCCCTCGGCGCCGTCTTCGTCGAGCGCCACATCACCCTCGACCGCGCGATGTGGGGCTCCGACCAGGCCGCCTCCGTCGAGCCGCAGGGCCTCACCCGCCTCGTCCGCGACATCCGCACCATCGAGGCCTCCCTCGGCGACGGCGTCAAGAAGGTCTACGACTCCGAGCTCGGCCCGATGAAGAAGCTGCGCCGCGTCGCCGGTGTGGTCGCCGAGGCGGAGATCGCCGCCGCGGCCGGCGAGCCGGTCCAGGTCTGAGCCGCAAGGCACCGAGTCCGAGTGCGCCGATCCCGAGTGCCCCGAGTGGGAGCGCTCGGGCTCGGCGCCCTTCGGGCTCGTGGCAGCACTAGCCGGAACACGAGCTGAAGACGAGCGCCGCATGAGCGCCTTACGACGGGACGGTCGTACGCCGATGAGCCACCGCGCCGGGAACACCGGCCCCCACACTCTCGCCTTCGTCGAGAGCCCGGTACAGCTCCTGAACGTGCTGGAGTGGGCGCACGCCCGCGAGCATGCCGTCGGCGCGGGACTCACCCTCGTCGTCCTGTCCCCGAACGACCCCATGACCCGCGGCCAGCTGCGCCGGATGGCCGAGCTGGCGCGGGACGACGGGCACCAGGTCCGCTGGGAGGAGGCGCGGGGCGGCGCGGCCGCTCCGTTCCAGACCATCGGCGGCCTCGCGGGCCTGCTCCGCCGGGCCGACCGCGTCGTCCTGGGCGACCCGTTCTCCCGCTACGTCCAGCTCCTGCTGACGATCACCAAGGCCCGCGACATCGTCGTCGTCGACGACGGCACGGCGACCATGGAGTTCGTCGCCCAGCTCGCCCGCGGCGAGCGCCTGGTGCGCTGGCACCGCAAGGGCGGCCGCCCCGGTCCCCGCGACCTGGTCTTCGCGCCGGTGTCGTCCGCGGCCCGCAAGCGTCTGACGCCGAGCGAGCGCCGGACGGTCGAGATCTTCTCGTCCATGCCGATGGAGGAGACACCGGACGGCGTGACGGTCACCGCCAACACCTTCGCCTGGACCCGCGACCGCTTCGGCCCGCCCCGCATCACCAAGGGCGCGGACATGGTGGGCACGTCGCTGGTCGAGACCGGCGTCGTGGACGGCGACCGCTACCTGGAGGCCGTCCGCTCCCTGGCCAAGACGCACGGCGCCACCCGCTACTTCGCCCACCGCCGCGAGAGCGCGGAGAAGCTGCACCGGCTGGCGGTGGAGACGGGCCTGGAGATCGTCCGCCCGGACCTCCCCCTGGAGCTGATCGCCCGCCGCGGCCCCATCGGCCGCACGATCCTGAGCTTCCCGTCGACGGTCGTGCACACCCTGCCGCTGGCCCTGACCGGCACGGACGTGCGGGTCGCGGTGTGCGACATCGACCCGGCGTGGCTCACGGAGAACGCCTCGCCGCGGGCGCAGGGGTTTTTGTCGGGGGTCACGGGGACGGCGCGGGACGTGCACCGGTTGTCGGCGGTGAGCGCGGTCTAGGTGAGCGCGGTCGTCAGCGCGGCCCGGCAGGGGGCTTCTCGGCGAGGAGGAAGGCGCGTGGGCGTTTCTCCTCGCCGTGCGGTTCCCGCACGATCCGGGCGTACAGCCGCAGGCCCGCCCCGGTGAGGTGGGCGATGACGGTGTCCGGGGTCCGCCAGTAGTAGTCGAGCGCGATCTCCTGGCCGAAGCGCTCGCTCATGTGCAGGTGGTCCTCGGAGTCGCCGGACTGGAACGCCAGCAGCACGGGGGCACCGGGCACGAGCACCCGGTGGAACTCGGCGAACGTCGTGAGCAGGTGATCGTCCGGGATGTGGATGATCGAGTACAGTGCGATGATCCCGCCCAGCGTCTCGTCCGGCAGGTCAAGCGAGGTCATCGAGCCGACGTGGAACCGGAGTTCGGGGTATGCGCGGCGGGCCAGGCCCACCATGCGGGGCGAGAGGTCGACGCCGAAAACCGGCAGGCCCAGGGTGTGCAGGTGGGCGGTGACGGAGCCGGGTCCGCTGCCGAGGTCGGCGACGGGGGCCGGGGCATGCTCGCGGGCCAGCTCGGCGAAGGCGGTGACCAGGGAGCGGTCCAGGGGCGCGCTGTCGGCCGGCCAGTCGGAGAAGCGGTCCGCGTAGGCGGCGGCGATGGCGTTGTACGAGGCTCGGGTGGCCTGCAGGAAGTCGGCGGTCACGGGCCGCACCCTAGTGCGGTGGGGGGACGGGCGTCCGGAGCTTCACCGGGGATACGCGATCCCGACAGGTGAACACAACCGACAGTTCTGTTCACAGCGTGGTATGCGTAGAGAAAAGAATTACCTACCCATCTCCACTCACACCCATGCGTCGAGCGGCCAGATTTTCTCCCTCCAACGGGTTGAACTTTTGTTGATCGAGGGCGAGTTGGCCACCCGGGCGTCCTACCCTTTAGAGGGTGAACCAACTGATGTCCCCAGAGTCCGAGGTCGAGGTCGATCACACCGGGGAAGCCGCGCTTCCCGGCACCCTGCCGGAGGCGCTCCGTGCGGAACTCGTCGAGTTCCGGCGGGACTTGCACATGCACCCGGAGCTCGGCAACCAGGAGTTCCGTACGACCGCCGCGATCAAGGCCCGTCTGGAGAAGGCCGGCCTCCAGCCCCGCGTGCTCGCCATCGGAACCGGGCTCATCTGTGACATCGGGGAGTGGGACGGCGAGCAGCCCATGCTCGCCCTGCGCGCCGACATCGACGCGCTGCCCATCCCGGACACGAAGAGTGAGTGCCCCTACCGCTCGACCGTCCCCGACCGGGCGCACGCCTGCGGCCATGACGTGCACACCGCCGTGGTGCTCGGCGCGGGGCTGGTGCTGGCCGAACTGCACAAGCGCGGGCAGCTGCCCCGCCCCGTCCGGCTGATCTTCCAGCCCGCCGAGGAAGTGCTCCCCGGAGGCGCCGCCGACGTCATCGAGTGCGGGGTGCTCGAAGGGGTTGGCCGGATCCTCGCCGTGCACTGCGACCCCAAGGTGGACGCCGGGAAGATCGGACTGCGGCAGGGTGCCATCACGTCCGCCTGCGACCGGCTCGAAATCGCCCTCGACGGGCCGGGTGGGCACACTGCTCGCCCCCACCTCACGACCGACCTCGTCACCGCCGCCGCCCGGGTCGTCACCGACGTACCCGCTCTCGTCGCCCGCCGCACCGACGCCCGCAGCGGCCTCGCCGTGACCTGGGGCCGCATCGAGTCCGGCCACGCGCCCAACGTCATCCCGCAGCACGCCGAGCTCTCCGGGACCGTGCGCTGCCTGGACCTCGACGCGTGGCGGCAGGCGCCGGACCTCGTCGTCGCCGCCATCGACGAGGTCGCCAATCTCCACCGCGCCAAGTCGGAGATCAACTACGTCCGAGGCGTCCCGCCCGTCGTCAACGACCCGGCCGCCACCGAGCTGCTGCGTGCCGCCATGACCGCCCGGCTCGGCGCCGACTCCGTCGAGGGCACCGAGCAGAGCCTCGGGGGTGAGGACTTCTCCTGGTACCTGGAGCACGTCCCCGGCGCGATGGCCCGCCTGGGCGTACGCACGCCCGGTGACCGGATCGGCCGTGACCTGCACCAGGGCGACTTCGACGTCGACGAGTCGGCCATCACGGTGGGCGTGGAACTCTTCACGGCGGCGGCGCTGCTCGACGGCGCGGTTTAGCCGGATCGCCGTGGGGGGCGGGCGGTGCTGCGGCGGCTGCGGGCTCATTGCGGCTGGTCGCGCCCACGCGGCGGAGCCGCATGTCGGTACAGTCCCGCGCCCCTTGGGGGCTTGCCGCACACGGCGTTGAACCCGAACCTCCACTCCGCTTGCGGTCCCCACGAAGCGGAGGGAGCCTGGGCGCATGGCGGGTGGTCCTGGGCGCCATCACGGTGAAGGCATCCCTGGTGCACGGAGTGTGCGGTGCGCGACGGGTGAAGTCGCCCCATGCGTGGCTTTCGATCCGGTGGTTCACAAGGACGTAACCGGCCATCGGCACGAATGGATAACGGCACGACGAAACCCCGTTCCCAGGAGTGTCTACGCGCGTTAATGTGCGCCGAACTCAGCACCCACTGCGGGGCTTGGAGAATGGGGACTTCACGATGCGTCGGACATCCAAACTGACCCGTGTCGCGGTGGGGGTCGCGTCGATCGCGCTCGCTGCCACGGCGTGCGGTGGTACCAGCAGCGACAGCGGCGGCGACAGCGACAGCGGTGGCGACACCAAGGGTCTCGCCATCGCGTACGACATCGGCGGCAAGGGCGACCAGTCCTTCAACGACGCCGCGTACGCCGGTCTGGAGAAGGCCCAGAAGGAGTTCGGCTACAAGACCGCCGACATCGAGCCCACCGAGGGCGAGACCAATGCCGACAAGGAGCAGCGTCTGGCCTCGCTGGCCAGGCAGGGCTACAACCCGGTGATCGGTATCGGCTTCGTCTACGGCCCCCCGATGGAGGCTGTGGCCAAGAAGTACCCGAAGACCACCTTCGGCATCGTCGACTCCGTGGTCGAGGCCGAGAACGTCGCCTCCCTCGTCTTCGCCGAGGAGCAGGCCTCGTACCTGGCCGGCGTCGCTGCCGCCAAGGCCACCAAGACCAACACGGTCGGCTTCGTGGGTGGCGTGGACATCCCGCTGATCCACAAGTTCGAGGCCGGTTACAAGCAGGGCGTCCAGGACACCAGCGGTGGCAAGGTCAAGGTCATCTCGCAGTACCTGACGCAGACCGCCGAGGAAGGTGGATTCGCCAGCCCCGACAAGGGCAAGGCCGCCGCCGAGGGCCAGATCGAGAAGAAGGCCGACGTCGTCTACCAGGCGGCCGGTCTCTCCGGTCAGGGCGTCATCGAGGCCGCCGCGAAGGCCAAGGTCTGGGCGATCGGCGTCGACTCCGACCAGTACAAGCAGGCGGCGCTCGCCAACTACAAGCAGTACATCCTTACCTCTGCCCTGAAGGACGTCGGCGGTGCGGTCTACGCGCTGGCCAAGTCCGTCCAGGACGACAAGCCGCTGACCGGCACCCAGACCTTCGACCTGAAGGTCAACGGCGTCGGCCTGGCCGAGTCCAACCCGGAGTTCGCGAAGATCGCGGGTCTCTCCGAGGCCGTGGCGAAGGCCAAGGCGGGCATCATCGACGGCTCCATCAAGGTCAAGACCGAGTAGTACCGCGGTAGTCACCGTCGTACACCGGTGAAGCGGGCGGGCATCTCAGGGTGCCCGCCCGCTTCGTTGTGTACGGACCTCGTTGTGTACGGACCTCGTTGTGTACGGACCTCGTTGTGCACGGACCGCCGCGTCACCCACCGCCACTCTCTGTTTGCTGTCGGCAAGCCCTTGGTCAAGGCCTGACGTGGTGTTGGCCACGGGCGGATAACAAGGTGGACAGAAGGGGTTTTCAGGCAGGTCTACGCGCGTTAATCTGCGGCGAAAGCCAGCGCCGTAGCTGTGAAAGCTGACCGTCCGGCGCTTGTACTAAGGAGCACCCACACATGCGCCGGATTTCCCGGATCACGGTCGCAGGCGCAGCGACCGCCTCTCTGGCCCTCGCGCTCTCCGCCTGTGGCGGCACCTCGACCTCGGCCTCGTCGTCGTCGGACTCGAAGGGTGCCAAGGGCCTCGCCATCGCGTACGACGTCGGCGGCAAGGGCGACCAGTCCTTCAACGACGCCGCGTACGCGGGCCTCGAGCAGGCGAAGAAGGAGTTCCAGTACGACACCGCCGACCTCGAGCCCACCGAGGGTGAGACGGACGCCGACAAGGAGCAGCGACTGGTGTCGCTGGCCAAGCAGGGCTACAACCCGGTCGTCGGTGTCGGCTACGCGTACGCCACCGCCGTGAAGGCCGCCGCGGAGAAGTTCCCCGACACCACCTTCGGCATCGTCGACGACTCCACGGTCGAGGCGAAGAACGTGGCCGACCTGGTCTTCTCCGAGGAGGAGGCCTCGTACCTGGCCGGCGTCGCCGCCGCCAAGACCACCAAGACGAACACGGTCGGCTTCGTGGGCGGCGTGGACATCCCGCTGATCCACAAGTTCCAGGCCGGCTTCGCGCAGGGCGTCAAGGACACCAACCCGAAGGTCAAGGTCCTCTCCCAGTACCTGACGCAGACCGCGCAGGAAGGCGGCTTCTCCAGCCCGGACAAGGGCAAGTCGGCCGCCGAGGGCCAGATCGAGAAGAAGGCCGACGTCGTCTACGCGGCCGCCGGTCTCTCCGGCCAGGGTGTCATCGAGGCCGCCGCCGCCAACAAGGTGTGGGCCATCGGCGTCGACTCCGACCAGTACAAGCAGGAAGCTCTCGCCAAGTACAAGGACTCCATCCTGACCTCGGCGATGAAGGACGTCGCCAAGGCGGTGTACAACCTGGCGAAGTCGGTCGAGGACGGTAAGCCCGCGACCGGTATCGTTCGTGGCGATCTGAAGACCGGCCAGGTGGGCCTGTCGAACTCCAACCCGAAGTTCGCGGACGACACCAAGGTCCAGGAAGCTATCAAGACGGCCAAGGAGAAGATCATGAGCGGCGAGATCAAGGTCAAGTCCAGCTGACTGACAGCTACACCCTGAGCAGCGGTAACCCCGGGGTTACGTCCGCTCAACGGGGTACGGGGAGGATCTCCCCGTACCCCGTTGTCGCGGTGCGTCGGCCCCCTTTCAGGCCATAGGGGCGCTACGCGCGTAGACGACCCCCGTCCCCAGGAGAGTGCGCCATCAACGCGTCCAGCAGCCCTCCGGCCGGCGCGGCGGTCAACGGTCAGGTGACCGCCGTCGAACTCGCCGGGATCACTAAGCGTTTCCCGGGCGTCGTGGCCAACCACGACATCCACCTCAGCGTCCGCAAGGGCACCGTCCACGCCCTCGTCGGTGAGAACGGCGCCGGCAAGTCGACGCTGATGAAGATCCTCTATGGCATGCAGAAGCCGGACGAGGGCACCATCGCCGTCGACGGCGAGCAGGTCAGCTTCTCGTCGCCGGCCGACGCCATCGCCCGCGGCATCGGCATGGTGCACCAGCACTTCATGCTCGCCGACAACCTCACCGTCCTCGAGAACGTCGTGCTGGGCAGCGAGAAGCTGTACGGCATCGGTGCCAAGGCCCGCCGGAAGATCAAGGAGCTCTCCGAGCGCTACGGCCTCGGCGTGGAGCCCGACCGGCTGGTCGAGGAGCTCGGCGTCGCCGCCCGCCAGCGCGTGGAGATCCTCAAGGTCCTCTACCGCGGCGCCACCACGCTGATCCTCGACGAGCCGACGGCCGTCCTGGTGCCGCAGGAGGTGGACGCGCTCTTCGAGAACCTCCGCGAGCTGAAGGCCGAGGGCCTGTCGGTCATCTTCATCTCCCACAAGCTGGGCGAGGTCCTCTCCGTCGCCGACGAGATCACCGTCATCCGCCGCGGTACGACGGTCGGTACGGCCGTCCCCTCCGAGACCACCCCGCGCCAGCTCGCCGAGATGATGGTGGGCAGCGAGCTGCCGACGCCGGAGACGGCGGAGTCGACGGTCACCGACCGTCCCGTCATCACAGTGGACAAGCTGCGCCTGGAGACGGTCGGCGGCAAGGCCCTGCTGGACGACATCTCCTTCACCATCCACGCGGGCGAGATCCTGGGCATCGCCGGCGTCGAGGGCAACGGCCAGACCGAGCTGGTCGACGCGCTCATCGGCCTCAAGCACGCGGACTCCGGCACGATCACGCTGATCGACGAGGAGATCACCGGCTGGGCCACCCGCAAGCGCCGCGAGCAGGGCATCGGCTACATCCCCGAGGACCGCCACCGCCACGGCCTGCTCCTGGAGGCCCCCCTCTGGGAGAACCGCATCCTCGGTCACGTCACCGAGAAGCCCAACGCCAAGGGCGTATGGCTGGACCCGAAGGCCGCGCAGGCGGACACGCGCCGCATCGTCGAGGCGTACGACGTCCGCACCCCCGGCATCGACGTCACCGCCGCCTCCCTGTCCGGCGGCAACCAGCAGAAGCTGATCGTCGGCCGCGAGATGAGCCACAAGCCGCGCTTCCTGATCGCCGCGCACCCCACCCGTGGTGTGGACGTCGGCGCGCAGGCCGCCATCTGGGACCACATCCGCGAGGCCCGCCGTGAGGGCCTGGCGGTGCTGCTGATCTCCGCCGACCTGGACGAGCTGATCGGCCTGTCCGACACCCTCCGCGTGATCTACAACGGCAAGCTGGTCGCGGACGCCGACCCGGCCACCATCACGCCGGAGGAGCTCGGTTCGGCGATGACCGGTGCCGCGACCGGTCACCTGGAACACGAAGAGACCCCCGAGACCCCGGCAGACACCCCCGAGATCCGCAAGTCTCCCGAGGCTCCGGAAGACGAGGCCCGCTGATGAAGAAGTTCGACAAGGAGCGCGTGCTCCTCGCGGTGGCCGGACCGGTCATCGCGCTCGCCGTGGCCTTCGTGCTCAGCGCGATCGTGCTGCTCGCCTCGGGCAAGAGCCCGGTCGAGCCGTACACCCTGATGTTCGAGCAGGCCTCGTTCTCCGACATCCAGGTCCTGATCATCAACCAGGCCTCGATGTACTACATCGCGGCCCTCGCGGTGGCCATCGGCTTCCGGATGAACCTGTTCAACATCGGTGTCGACGGC
This sequence comes from Streptomyces regalis, assembly GCF_001509475.1. GTDB lineage: Bacteria > Actinomycetota > Actinomycetes > Streptomycetales > Streptomycetaceae > Streptomyces > Streptomyces regalis. The sequence continues at coordinate 32,797 of NZ_LLZG01000142.1, read as the reverse complement.
CAGTACCAGCTCGCCGCCATGATGGCCGCGATCGTCGGCGCCCACGCGAACCTGCCGGCCGCCCTCCAGGTCCCGCTGCTGCTCCTCACCGCGGTCTGCACCGGCGCCTTCTGGTCCGGCATCGCCGGTGTCCTCAAGGTCACCCGCGGCGTCAGCGAGGTCGTCGCGACGATCATGCTGAACGCGATCGCCACGTCGGTCATCGCCTACCTGTGGCTGCCGAGCGTCTTCGGCGTCAAGGTCGGCAACAACAACACCACCGGTGAGATGCACGAGTCCGGCTGGGTCCCCGGCATCGACATGGGCGACGCCGGCGAGATCTACGGCCTGGTCTTCCTCGCCGTGCTGCTCGGCATCGGCTACTGGGTCGTCCTCAACCGCACCCGCTTCGGCTTCGACCTGCGCGCCTCCGGCGCCTCGGAGTCGGCCGCGGCGGCCAGCGGCGTCGACCCCAAGCGCATGGTGCTCACCGCCATGCTGATCTCCGGCGGCATCGCGGGCCTCGCCGGCCTGCCGATCCTGCTCGGCGACACCCACACCTACAGCCTGAACTTCCCCACCGGCATCGGCTTCCTCGGCATCGGCATCGCCCTGCTCGGCCGCAACAGCCCCGTCGGCATCGCGTTCGCCGCCCTGCTGTGGGCCTGGCTCGACAAGGCATCGCCCGAGCTGGACTTCCACGACTACGACAAGGAGATCGCGGTCATCATGCAGGGCCTGATCGTGCTCTCGGTCGTCGTCTCCTACGAGGCCGTACGCGAGTGGGGCCTGCGTCGCCAGCAGCGCCGGGTCGGCGCGGAACTGGCCGCCGGTCACGTGCTCGGCGCCGACAACAACACCACGAAGGAGGTGGCAGGCCGATGACCACCCCGCAGACTTCAGCGGTCGATGTCAACCAGCCCACGCTGCAGCCCGCGGCTCCGACGGGCCGCCGCCTGTCGTGGCCCGTCCTGCTGCTGGTCATCGCCGGAGCCCTGGCGCTGACCTCGATCGTCCGCATCATCACCGGCGCCGACGGCATCACCAACGTCAGCCAGATGTCCACCGCGCTCCAGCTCGCCGTGCCGATCGGCCTCGCCGGTCTCGGCGGTCTGTGGGCCGAGCGGGCGGGTGTCGTCAACATCGGCCTAGAGGGCATGATGATCCTCGGCACCTGGTTCGGCGCCTGGGCAGGCTTCCAGTGGGGCCCGTGGACCGGTGTCCTCGTCGGCATCCTCGGCGGCGCGATCGGCGGCCTGCTGCACGCCTTCGTCACCGTCACCTTCAACGTCAACCACATCGTCTCCGGTGTGGCCATCAACATCCTCGCCCTCGGCGCCACCCGCTACCTCGCGCCCCTCGCCTTCGAGGGCCACGCGGGCGGCTCCGCCAAGCAGTCCCCGGCGGTCGGCTCCCTCGGCAATTTCACCGTGCCGGGTCTGTCCGACGGGCTGCGGGACCTCAACAACCAGGGCTGGTTCTTCATCTCGGACGTCGCGGGTCTGCTCGGCGGCCTCGTCACCAACGTGTCCTGGCTGACCGTGATCGCCGTGGCGCTGATCCCCGGCACCTGGTGGATCCTGTGGCGCACGGCCTTCGGTCTGCGCCTGCGCTCCTGCGGTGAGAACCCGGTCGCGGCCGAGTCCCTCGGCGTCAACGTCTACAAGTACAAGTACATCGCCGTGGTCATCTCCGGCGGTCTGGCCGGCCTCGGCGGCGTCTTCCTCTCCATCGTCGCCAACCCCTTCTACCTGGAGGGCCAGGTCAGCGGCCGCGGCTACATCGGTCTCGCCGCGATGATCTTCGGCAACTGGATGCCGGGCGGCCTCGCCCTCGGGGCCGGCCTGTTCGGCTACACCGACAGCCTCAACCTGCGCGGCGGCTCCACGAACGTCCACGCTCTGCTGCTGCTCGGCGCGCTTTTGCTGATCATCGGCGCCATCTGGCTGGTCATCACGAAGAGGTACGCCCCCTCGATGATCACCGCGGTCGTCGGCGCCCTGGTGTTCGCCTGGTACGCGAGCACCGACGAGGTCCCGAACCAGGTCGTCTCCGCCACGCCGTACGTCATCACGCTCATCGTCCTCACGCTGTCCGCGCAACGCCTGCGCATGCCGAAGGCGGACGGCCTGCCCTACCGGAAGGGCCAGGGCAAGTGACCTCGGCCGCCTCCCACGACGTCGACTGGGACAAGCTGCGTGCGGCGGCCCGGGACGCCATGTCCCGCGCCTACGCGCCGTACTCCGGTTACCCGGTCGGCGTCGCGGCCCTGGTCGACGACGGCCGCACGGTGACCGGCTGCAACGTCGAGAACGCGTCGTACGGTCTCGGCCTGTGCGCCGAGTGCGGACTGGTCTCGGAGCTGCAGAACACCGGGGGCGGCCGCCTGACGCACTTCACCTGCGTGGACGGCAACGGTGACCCCCTGGTCCCGTGCGGCCGTTGCCGGCAGCTGCTGTACGAGTTCGGCGGCCCGGATCTGCTGCTGGAGACCCCGGCGGGAATCCTGCCGCTGTCGCAGATGCTGCCCCAGGCCTTCGGGCCGGACCACCTCACCAAGTAACTCCCGTGCGGCCCTTCTGAGTTGATCGAGCGAGCCACTCAGAGGGGCCGTGCCGTTCTCTGAATGTTCGGCCGGAAGGAAAGCCATGGCCATGGACGCAATCTCTGTCATCCGCACCAAGCGGGACCGCGGCGAGCTCAGCGACGAGCAGATCGACTGGGTCATCGACGCATACACCCGCGGCGAGGTCGCCGACTACCAGATGGCCGCCCTCAACATGGCGATCCTCCTCAACGGCATGAACCGCCGGGAGATCGCCCGCTGGACGGCCGCGATGATCGCCTCCGGCGAGCGCATGGACTTCTCGTCCCTGTCCCGCCCGACCGCCGACAAGCACTCCACGGGTGGCGTCGGTGACAAGATCACCCTCCCGCTCGCCCCCCTGGTGGCGGCCTGCGGTGCCGCCGTCCCCCAGCTCTCGGGCCGGGGCCTCGGCCACACGGGCGGCACGCTGGACAAGCTGGAGTCGATTCCCGGCTGGCGCGCCCTCCTCTCGAACGAGGAGATGCTGCACGTCCTGGACACGACGGGCGCGGTGATCTGCGCGGCCGGCGACGGCCTGGCCCCCGCCGACAAGAAGCTGTACGCACTGCGCGACGTCACCGGCACGGTCGAGGCGATCCCCCTGATCGCCTCGTCGATCATGTCGAAGAAGATCGCGGAGGGCACGGGCTCCCTGGTCCTGGACGTGAAGGTCGGCACGGGCGCCTTCATGAAGACGATCGAGGACGCGCGCGAGCTGGCGTCCACGATGGTGGGCCTGGGCACGGACCACGGCGTGAAGACGGTCGCCCTGCTGACCGACATGTCCACCCCGCTGGGCCTGACGGCGGGCAACGCCCTCGAAGTCCGCGAGTCGGTCGAGGTCCTGGCGGGCGGCGGACCTGCTGACGTGGTCGAGCTGACGATCGCCCTGGCCCGCGAAATGCTGGATGCCGCCGGGGTGAAGGACGCCGCCCCGGCCAAGGCCCTGGCCGACGGCTCGGCGATGGACGTCTGGCGCCGCATGATCGCGGCCCAGGGCGGGGACCCGGACGCGGAGCTGCCGGTCGCGCGCGAGCAGCACGTGATCAAGGCCCCGACCTCCGGTGTCCTGACCCGCCTCGACGCCTACGACATCGGCATCGCCGCCTGGCGCCTGGGCGCCGGGCGCGCCCGCAAGGAGGACCCGGTGCAGGCGGGCGCGGGCGTGGAGATGCACGCCAAGCCGGGCGACACGGTGACCGAGGGCCAGCCCCTGCTGACCCTGCACACGGACACGCCGGAACGCTTCGAGTACGCGCTCCAGGCGGTGGAGGGTTCGTACGACATCGCCGCGCCGGGAACGGACTTCACGGCTTCGCCGGTGGTGCTGGAGCGTATTGCCTGACCTGGGGTTTCCTCTTTGGGGTGAACGGGATCGGTGGATCGGCGCCGGTCCCGTTCGGCGTGTTGGCTGTCACCCAAGGTGGAGATCATCGAGGGGCTGATCGCTGTCACGCCCTACTCCGCATGTGCTCACCACCGCATCGCCGAGCACATGCAGCGGCGCCTCTACGACGTGATGCCGGAGGACTGGGGCATCTACCAGAGGCCGGCGACAGCCGTGCCGTCACGGCTCGAGGTCTACATCCCCGACCTCCAAGCTGTACGGCGAACCGAAGGACGGCGTCTATCGCGTCCTGCGCGCGGGCGAGTTCGGTGATCCAGTGATCTTGCCCGCGCCCTTCCACATCACGCTCGACACCGGTGAGTTCCGCGGGGGCTGACACCCCTCAGCCCAGCAGCGCCGCCACCACCACCAGCACCGGCACCGACAACACCGTCGACACCAGAATCGAGTCCCGCGCCAACCGCTCGCCCACCCCGTAACTCGACGCGTACGTGAACAGGTTCTGCGCGGCAGGCAGCGCCGACGTCACCACCACGTCCAGCAGCGGAGCGCCCCGCAGCCCGAACACCCCCGCCGCCAGCGCCCAGGCCGCCGCGGGCTGCCCCACCGACTTCAGGGCGACCGAGAGCAGCACCGGATGCCGGTCAGGGCCCCGGCCGGGCATCGTGCTGCCGCACAGGGAGATGCCGAAGGCCAGCAGGACCGCCGGGACCGACATGCCGCCGATCAGGGTCAGCGGGTCCAGGACGGGCGCCGGGACCTTCAACCCCGCAGCCGAGACCGCCACCCCCGCCAGCGAGCCCACGGCGATCGGGTTGCGCAACGGCGTCAGCAGCCGCCGCCACAGCGGCCCCTTCTCGCCCTCGCCGGAGAGGTCGAGGACCGTCAGCGCGATGGGTGTGACGCCGATGAGCTGGAACAGCAGCACCGGCGCCACCAGCGAGGCGTCGCCCAGGACGTACACCGCGATGGGGATGCCGAGATTGCCGGAGTTGACGTAGCTGGAGCACAGCGCGCCGATCGTCGTACGGCCCACGCCCCAGCGCCGTACGACCCCGACCGCGACGAAGACTCCGGCCGCCGCGGCCGTGCTCAGAGCCGTGACCAGCAGGCGGCTGGAGAAGATCACCGAGAGGTCGGTCTGCGCCAGCGTGGTGAACAGCAGGGCCGGGGACGCCACATGGAAGGCCAGCTTGGTCAGCACCTCGCGGCCATTGCTGCCGAGGTAACCGCGCCGGCCGATCACATAGCCCACCCCGATGACGACCGCGATCACCGCGAACCCGGTCAACACCCCCTGCACAGGACCTCCTTGTCGGGGAGGGAGCCGCAGGGTATTCGGGGATGCGCTGATGCGTGGGGCATACAGCCAACCATCCGGGGAAGGAGGGGAGCGGGTCAACGTGATCTCGGTCGGCGGACACCCGCGCACGGGCCGTGAGCAGCGGGAATCGGCGACCGGCACCTGGCCCGATGAGTTACACCCGCCCGCCCGGTCTACCGATCGTGGACGCGACGACACCCGCTGTACTCGTGCTGGCCGGCCCCGTCACCCGGGAAGAGGTGCCGGGGCTGTGCGACGACGTGCGGGCGCTGCTGGAGGCTTCCGGGGCCGGAGTCCTGGTGTGCGACGTCGGTGGGCTCGGGCCGCCGGGACTCGGCGCCGTCGACCTGCTGGCACGGCTGCAGCTCGCCGCCCGGCGGGCCGGGGGCCGTATACGGCTGCGCGACCCCGACCCCGCCCTACACGCCCTCCTCGACCTGGTCGGCCTCCGCTTCGAGACGGAGGGGAAGCCCGAACAGCGGGAACCAGCGCTGAGTGTCGAGGAAGCAGTGGAACCCGGTGATCCGGCCCTCTGATATCTCCAGGACCTGGACCGCCCAGGGGCTGAAGCCGCCCTTGTCCGGGTCCGGCTTGTACTGGGCGAAGCCCGGCAGGCCGTTGACCTGGACCGGGACCAGACGCGAGCCCGCGCAGGGGGCGCCGAGGGTCGTCATGAAGCCGGTGATGTCCTCGACGCCGGTCAGCCACAGGTCGAACGGCGGCATCGTCATGATGGCGTCCTCGTGCAGCAGGGCCGTCAGCGCCGTCATGTCATAGCCCTCGAAGGCCGCGACATACCGCTCCAGGAGCTTTTGCTGCTCGTCGTCCAGCGGGTCGGAGGCGGCGGCGTCGCTGCCCGGCTGCTGCTGCTCGGCGAGGGTCGCGCGGGCCCGCTGCAGCGCGCTGTTCACCGACGCGACCGTCGTGCCGAGCAGCTCGGCGACCTCGCTCGCCTTCCAGGCCAGCACCTCGCGCAGGATCAGCACCGCCCGCTGCTTGGGCGGCAGTTGCTGCAGGGCGGCCATGAAGGCGAGCCGCACCGTCTCCTTGGCGACGGCCGCCTCCGCCGGATCCTCGACCGTCGGCAGCACCCGGCTGTCCGGCATCGGCTCCAGCCAGGTGTGGTCCGGACGGGGCGAGAGCGCCGCCTGGGCCAGCGGCGTCGACTCCGTCAGGTCCATGGGCCTGGCCCGCTTGTTGCCGGCGGTCAGCATGTCCAGGCACACGTTCGTCGCGATGCGGTACAGCCACGACCGGAGGCTGGAGCGCCCCTCGAACTTCTCGTAGCTCCGCCAGGCGCGGACCATCGTGTCCTGCACCGCGTCCTCGGCCTCGAAGGACGAGCCGAGCATGCGGTAGCAGTACCCGGTCAGTTCGACGCGGTGTTTCTCCAGCCTGACGTCGAGGTCCGTTGTCGTAGTCGCCGTGCCGTCGCTCATCGTCCACCCACCCCTGTGGCCCTGTCTCGAAGAGCGCCTCATCGCGCCCCACACTTCGGAAGCTACCGCAGGCCACTGACAATGGCCCCCGCAGCGCACAAACGCGCAGGTCAGAGCATTTATCAGACCAGTTGCTTCACGGACATGAGCAGATGCCGATGAGAAGCGGACCCTGCCTCGGCACCCCCGTCCCCGCTTCCGTCCCCGCTTCCGACCTCGCTTCCGTCCTCGCTTCCGTCCTTGCTTCCGTCCTCACCCGCCACCGCGCTGAGCAGCGTCCGCTGCCCCGCCCCCAGCAGCTCCATCCGCAGCCGGGGCGCCTCGAAGGAGTTCAGCGCGTCCAGCAGATACGCCGGATTGAAGGCCACGGTCACCTCCTGCGCGCCGCTCAGCACGGCCGGCAGCCGCTGCGTCGCCACGTCGTCCCCGAACCCGGCCCGCAGCAGCACGCAGCCGTCGCCCGAGAAGTCCATCCGCACCGGACTGCTTGCCTCGGCCACCACGGCAACCCGCCGGACCGCCTCCGTCAGCGCCCCGCACTCCACCTCGGCGACCGCCGCCCCCGCCATGTCGAACAGCGACCCGTACTTCGGCAGCCGCCCGTCCAAAAGCCGTACGACGGACCGCATACCTCCGCCCTCGAACCCGGCCAGCCCCCCACCTGCCGCGCGATCCAGCCCCACCCGAACGACCCCGCAGCGCGCCAGCGACCGCGCGGCATCGAGCAGCCGCCGTGCAGGGACCAGGGCGTCCACGGCACCGTCGGAGGCCGTCGCGTCACTCTCCGGCTTCCACCCCACCCGCCGTACGGCGTACCGATACCGGTCCGACGCCGACAGCGTCATCGAGTCGCCGTCCAGGCGCAGCTGTACGCCGGTCAGCACCGGCAGCGTCTCGTCCCGGCCGGCCGCCACGGCGACCTGGCCGACGGCCGTCGCGAATGCGGCGGCGTCCACACTGCCGTACGCCGACGGCTGGGACGGCAGGGCCGGGTACTCCTCGCGCGGCAGCGTCGACATCCCGAACTCGGTGCCGTCCGCCTCCACCGTGAACCGCGTCCCCGACAGGGCGCAGCTCACCGGCCCGTCCGGCAGTACCCGGCAGATGTCCAGCAGCCGTCGGCCGGGCACGAGCACCTGCCCGGCCGACGCCGTCTCCGCGTCCACGTCGATGCGCGCGGCGGCCTCGAAGTCGAAGCCGGAGACGGTGAGCCGCCCCGCGCCCGCCGCCAGCAGCAGGCCGCCCAGCACCGGCACCGGAGTGCGCGAGGGCAGCGCTCGCGCCGCCCACCCCACGGCCTCGGCGAAGGCGGTGCGTTCGATCCGGAACTCCATCAGAAATCCCCCTGGTCAAGGCCGGCCGTCAGTGATCGCGGAGGCTATCCGCGGCCACTGACAACCGGCCCCCACCAGGGGGAACGTGGTCCGCTCAGGCTCAGGCCGCCGTCGTCAGCTGCTGCCGCTGCAGTCGCGCCGCCCGCGTCCCGAACACCGTGATCGTCACGACGCCGAGCACCGCCAGCAGGCCGACCCCGACCGTCCCGGCCCAGCCGCCCGCGTGGAAGGCCACCGCGCCGACCGTGCTGCCCGCGCTGGAGCCGATGTAGTAGGCGGACTGGTACAGCGCCGAGGCCTGGGCGCGGCCCTGCGTGGCCGTCTTGCTGACCGCCGAGGACGCCACCGCGTGCCCCGCGAAGAAGCCGCCGGTGATCAGGACCAGACCCAGCAGGACCAGGGGGAGCGAGCCCGCCAGAGACAGCAGCAGACCCGCCGTCGTCGTCGCGCCCGCCGCGTACAGGGCGCCTCGGCGGCCCAGGCGGCCCACCAGCCGTCCCGCCGTCGACGCCGACACCGTACCGACCAGGTACACCAGGAAGATCGAGCCGATGATGCCCTGGGGGAGGCCGAACGGCGCCTCCGTCAGGCGGTAGCCGATCACCGTGTACACGCCGCCGAAGACCGTCATGAACAGGGCGCCGATCGCGTACAGGCGGCACAGCAGCGGGTTGGCGAGGTGGTCACGGACCGTGCGGGCGAGCACCCGCGGACGCAGTGAGCCCGGCTTGAAGTGGCGGGGGGCCGGGAGCAGCAGCCGGAAGGCCACCGCGCACGCCACCGCGACCGCGCCGATGACGCCGACCGCGACCCGCCAGCCCCACTCCTGCGCGACCCAGCCGGTGATCACCCGGCCGCTCATCCCGCCGACGCTGTTGCCCGCGACGAACAGCCCGATCGCCGTGACCAGTGCCTTCGGGCGGACCTCCTCGGCCAGATACGCCGTCGCGGACGCAGGCAGACCCGCCAGCGCCGCGCCCTGGACCGCTCGCAGCACGACCAGGGCGGTCAGGTTCGGCGCGAAGGGGACCAGCAGCCCCACCGTCACCGCGACTGCCAGCGACGCCGTCATGACCGTACGGCGTCCGAACCGCTCCGACAGCGCGCTCATCGGCAGCACGAACAGGGCCAGACCGCCCGTCGCCGCCGCCACCGTCCAGCTTGCCTCGCTCGCCGCCACCCCGAACTCACCGGAGATCAGCGGCAGAAGGGCCTGCGTGGAGTAGAGAAGCGCGAAGGTCGCGACACCGGCGAGGAAGAGGGCGAAGCTCATCCGGCGGTAGCCGGGGCCGCCCGGGGCCATACGGGAGTCGACGACGGGGACAACGGGTGCGGCGCCCACGGTGGTGGACGCCCCGGTACTGGCGGGAGACATGCTTCGAAGCTACGTACGATCCCGCTGATCCGTCCAATGCATGGATCGGCCATAATCGTTCCCATGGAGCATCAGCGGAGGTCACAGGCTCGTCTGTCACCATCCAGTGACACAGAAGACATGGTGATGTTGCTGGCGCCCCGCCTCGCGTACTTCGCCGGCGTCGCCCGCACCGAGCACGTCACCCGGGCCGCGCAGGAGATGCAGGTCCCGCAGTCCACGCTCTCCCGTGCCATGGTCCGTCTCGAGCAGGACCTGGGCGTCGACCTGTTCGCCCGCCACGGCCGTACGGTCTCGCTGACCCCCGCCGGCCGCACCTTCCTCGCCTCCGTCGAACGCGCCCTCGCCGAGATCGAGCGCGCCGCCGACGAGGTCCGCGCCGACGCCGACCCGGCCACCGGCAAGGTCGCCTTCGGCTTCCTGCACACCATGGGCGCGGAAACGGTCCCGGGCCTCCTGCACACCTTCCGTGCCGACCACCCCCGGGTCCGCTTCAGCCTCGTCCAGAACTACGGCGAGGCGATGATCGAGCGCCTGCGGTCCGGCGAGCTCGACCTGTGCCTGACCTCCCCGGTACCGGACGCCCCCGACCTGGTGGCCCGCCGCCTGGACGAACAGAAACTCCGCCTGGTCGTCCCGGCCGACCACCGCCTGGCCTCGCGCAAGCGCATCCGCCTGGCAGAGGCGGCCGACGAAACCTTCGTGACCCTGGAGCCCGGCTACGGCCTTCGCCGCATCACCGACGACCTGTGCCAGGAGGCGGGCTTCAAGCCGCGCATCGCCTTCGAGGGCGAGGAGGCGGAGACGCTGCGGGGGCTGGTGGCGGCGGGTCTGGGAGTCGCCCTGCTGCCGCCACCGGCGGTGCCCCGCCCAGGTGTAGCAGAACTGACGGTCACGGCTCCGCGCGCGGCCCGCGAAATCGGCGTGGCATGGCTGGCGGACCGCCCGGACACGCCGCCGGTGGCCGCCTTCAAGAAGTTCCTGCTTTCAAGAAGGGGAAACCTGTTGCCCTGAGGGCGCGGGGCTGTGTCGATATGCGGCTCCGCCGCGTGGGCGCGGCCAGCTCCGGACAACCCGCAGTCCGAAACCCATCCCCACCCCTACGGCGCTACCGTCTCTGCCCGAAGCCGGAGGCCAACGGCATCCGCAACCCCAGCGGCGGCGGAGCCGCGAACGCGTCGGCGACCGGCCGGGAGAACGCCCTCCCGAACAGCACCCCCATGACGAAGTCCTCGGCCAGCGCAAGGACTTCATTCCGATGCTGATGCAACCCATGCCGATCGGAGTGCACTTCGAACCGGCACACATCCCGATTCGCCTTCTTCGCCCGAGCCGCCAACCGAAAAGACAGCTCGGGGTCGGAGACCTCGTCATTCGTGCCGTGCACCACCAGCACCCGCCGCCCCCCGAGCTGCTTCACCGGTTCGGGCGAGGCCGCCAGGTCCTCCTCCGGCAGCCAAGGGGCGATGGCCAGCACGGAGTTGACGGCCTCATGACCGCCCGCGTGCAGGGCCGCCCGCCCGCCCATGCCGATCCCGGCGAGGCACACGGGGACGTCCCCATAGCGCCGTACGACCTCGTCCGCGGCCCATGACGCGTCGCTCGCGAGGTTCGCGTCATTGCCGTTCCACCCGCGAAAGCGGTAGTGGACGACGTGCGCGGCCAGCCCCTCCCCGCGTCCCGCCCGCACCAGGCGGCGCCCCAGCGTCCGCACGTACGAGGTCGCCAACAACGTCGTCGGCTTGCGATGTGAGACCTCGTCACCGCCGGGAAGCAGGAGGACCACGCCGCTCACCGCTGTCGGCTCCGGCCCGATCGCTCTGCCCAGCCGGGCCCTGCGAACGGGCGTCGCTTGGTGTGCCATGACAGAACAGTGTCAGAAGCGCGGCTGTACGCCACCCTTCCGTGGGGTCACCGTTACGTATCGACGGATTCGTACAGTGAGAGAAACGGTCGCCGATCAGCGCGCCGTCTACGCGCGTAGGCGTTACAGTGCGAAAATGACGAGCCAGACTGCCCAGAAGGCGACCATCCCGAGCTCGGACCAGATCCGCCGGGCGCCGAAGGTTCTGCTGCACGATCACCTCGACGGCGGGCTGCGTCCCGGCACCATCGTCGAGCTCGCCCGCGAGACGGGCTACACCCAGCTCCCCGAGACCGACCCCGACAAGCTCGGCGTGTGGTTCCGCGAGGCGGCCGACTCCGGCTCCCTGGAGCGGTACCTGGAGACCTTCTCCCACACCGTCGCCGTGATGCAGACCCGCGAGGCCCTCGTCCGGGTCGCCGCCGAGTGCGCCGAGGACCTCGCCGAGGACGGGGTCGTCTACGCCGAGGTGCGGTACGCGCCCGAACAGCACCTCGAAGGGGGGCTCAGCCTCACCGAGGTCGTCGAGGCCGCGAACGAGGGCTTCCGGGAGGGCGAGCGGATCGCGCGGGAGAACGGCCACCGCATCCGCGTGGGGGCCCTGCTCACCGCCATGCGGCACGCCGCCCGCTCCCTGGAGATCGCCGAACTCGCCAACCGCTACCGCGACTTGGGCGTCGTCGGCTTCGACATCGCGGGCGCCGAGGCCGGTCACCCGCCCACCCGTCATCTCGATGCCTTCGAGTACCTCAAGCGCGAGAACAACCACTTCACCATCCACGCGGGCGAGGCCTTCGGGCTGCCGTCCATCTGGCAGGCCCTGCAGTGGTGCGGCGCCGACCGGCTCGGGCACGGGGTGCGCATCATCGACGACATCCAGGTGCACTCCGACGGCTCGGTGAAGCTCGGCCGGCTCGCCTCGTACGTACGGGACAAGCGCATCCCGTTGGAACTGTGCCCCAGCTCCAACCTCCAGACGGGCGCCGCCGACTCCTACGCCGCCCACCCCATCGGTCTGCTGCGCCGGCTGCACTTCCGGGCCACCGTGAACACCGACAACCGGCTCATGTCCCACACCACCATGAGCCGGGAATTCGAGCACCTTGTCGAGGCTTTCGGTTACACGCTCGACGACATGCAGTGGTTCTCCGTCAATGCGATGAAATCATCGTTCATTCCTTTCGATGAACGGCTCGCGATGATCAATGACGTCATCAAGCCCGGATATGCCGAACTGAAGTCCGAGTGGCTTTTCCGACAGGCGACATCTACCAGCGACTCTGCAGCTGAGGAGGGGTGACCGGGGGCTCTGTGCCTACAGGGAATGCAGGCGTCATTCACAATCCGTCCTCATTTCGATGTTTGCGGCGGCGTGCCGGGCGTGTTTACGGTCGAGGACCGCTCACAACCCAGTAACGAATTTCGAGGACGCATTTCATGAAGCAGTCTGCTGCCAAGACCCTCGGTGTCGCCGCGCTCGGTGCCGCCTTCGCTGCCGCCGGTGCGGGTGCCGCGAACGCCGCGCCGGTCGCCCCGGACGCCGCCGGTGCGGCGCTGGGCGCCGTCCAGACCCTCCCGGCCGGGGACCTCGCCCAGGCGGCGCCGGGTGCCGGTGCGGGGCTGGCCCACGGGCCCGAGGCGGTCACCACCGGGCTGGCCGCCGCGCAGACCGGCGTGACGTCCGGTGTGCAGCCGGCTGCCGAGAAGGCGCTGGCCGGTGGTCCGACCGACTTGGTCTCCGGGCTGCTCGGCGGTATGCCGGTACAGGGCGTGTCCCCCGAGGGCCTGCCCATTCAGGCTCTGCCCACCACGGGTCTGCCCGTGAACGGTGTTCCGCTCGGCTGAGTCCGTTCACCCGAAGCGCGCCGCGGGGGCGCACCCTTGGACACCGGGTGCGTCCCCGCGGCGTATCTGTTTACGCCGGTACGCCGGTACGTCGAGCGGCTCACCAGGCCGTGCGCGTCTTGTTCGCCTTGTCCTCCGAGGGGAGCAGGAGCCACAGGGCTATGTAGAGCAGGAACTGCGGGCCCGGGAGCAGGGAGGAGATCAGGAAGATCACGCGCATCGTCGTCGCTGAGGTGCCGAAGCGCCGGGCGAGCGCGGCGCACACTCCGCCGATCATGCGGCCGTGGGTGGGTCGGGCAAGCGCGGTCATGGTGCGGCTCCTTCGCGAGCGTCGGTCGAAGGCCCCCCTGTGGGGTCTCCCGAGGCGTTGCCTCATGTGACATCAACGCTAGGGCGACGAAGCGGGCAAAGCGTCGCTCTACGGAGCTATCCCGACCCTGGGAATCGTCGGGGTCCGACCCTGAGAAGGCTCCTCCTGGGGGACCGTTGCCCGGTGTGCGCGCTTGGACCTGCGGCGGAGCCAGACGCGGGCCGCGGGGACCACCGTCATGTGCGCCAACGCCACGCCCACCGTGTTCAGCAGCAGTGAGTCGACGTCGACGACCTGGCCGGGTACGCCGGTCTGCAGCAACTCGATGCCCAGCGAGATCAGGGCGCCGGCGGCGACCGTACGGACCAGGGAGCCGAGGGGAGAGGCGCTGATTCTGCCGTGCGCCATCGGGATCAGCACTCCCAGCGGTGCGAGCAGCGCGAGCCCCTCAGTGATGCGCCGGGCGCCCTCCTGCCAGCCCAGCGCCAGATCCGCTCTGATCCCGGCGAACGGCCGCAGGTTGGGCGGCATCACCCAAGGGACGTCCAGGGGGCGCAGCGTGAGCCAGGCGACGAACGCCAGGTGCGCGACCAGGAGGACACCCCCCGTCGCACGGATGCTGATCGCGGCGCTGCCGCCGATGGAGCCTTGACGCTGCACGCCCCCCTAGACGCGCCCCCCGGCGGGATCGGTTCCGGAGCGCGGCGGACCGGTGTTGAGGCGTCCGCCACACGTGCCTCCGGCGGTTGGGCCGGGATGCTTGCGGCGGCCTGGCGTGGCTGGGCGGGGGACGGCGGCGCACCGTGGGCCTGTGCGGGTGGGTGGGGGTGCGCGTGGATGCCTGCGGCGGCCTGTGCGGGCTGGGTGGGGGTTTGCGCAGCGCCTTGGGTGCGTTGTGGGTCGGGGCCGTGCCGGGGGTGTCCGTCCTCGGTCGGGCGGTTGCCGTATGTCAGTGGGGTGCCCTGTGTTGACGCCCGCCGCTGCGGGCGGACACCCCCCCGGCACGTCCCCTTGCCGCCGTACGCGACTGCGGCGCCGCAGGGGTACGCGCCCTCCCGACGCCGGTCGGCATCATTCAGCCCGTCCGGCGATTGAGGACGAGGCCCGTTCAGGGCCGAAGCGGGGGTCTGGGGGCCGCAGGCCCCCAGCAGGGCCCGCGCCCGCGCCGAGCACTGGAAAGCGGCGGCGCGTGGAGATCCGGCCCAGCCGACGGAGTCACTCCGTGACTTCGGTCGACGGGGGTTCGTTGCTGCCGGGGCGGGTGCGGACCTCGTCCGTGCACTCGTAGCGGCGCAGTGGCTGGTCGTCGGGGCCGCCCAGGATCACCGAGCCGTCGCCCTCGGCCGCCGTCGAGTCCGAGAACGTACAGACGATCTGGGCGAGTGCGTACGAGGTGAGGTCGTTGGGGGGAACGCTCAGGCGCAGTGCCTCGTCGGGGTCGTCGGCGCGAGGGCTGTTCACGCTCATGGCGCCGCGGACGTCCGTGGTGTAGCCGGCCTCCTTCTCGTCGGCCGACGGCGTCGCCTCCAGCTCGTCGAGCAGGCCCTGGGCCACGAGGACACGTCGCTCCGAGTCCGCCGTGCCGTCCGGTACGCGCACCGTGCGGTCGACGGCCACCAGTTGCGACCCGCACAGCAGGAACACCTGCACCGGGAGTCCGCGCTCGGCCCGCGTCGACGCGTCCGGTTCGGAGAGTGAGCAGTGCACGCGCGAAGGGGCGGGGCCGAAGTCGGTCGGCACCTCCGTGGACCGTATGCCGCAGCCGGTCAGCAGGACGGCGGTCAGCGTGGAGAGTGCCAGCAGGCGGCCTACGTTCATCGGGCGTCCCCCGGCCGACATCACGCGTCCCCCTCCTTCGCACCGTCGGCACTCTTGCCGTTGCCCTCGTTCCCGTCCTGTTCCGCCAGCGTCGACGCGTCCCGTGGCAGGCGCAGGGTGAACACCGCGCCGCCCTCGGGGGAGTTGGCGGCGGTGATCTCGCCGCCGTGGATGTGGGCGTTCTCCAGGGCGATCGACAGGCCGAGGCCGCTGCCCTCGGAGCGCGGGCGGGAGGCGCTGGCCTTGTAGAAGCGGTCGAAGACGTGCGGGAGTACGTCCTCGGGGATGCCGGGGCCGTGGTCCCGTACCTCGATCATGACCGAGTCGTCCGCCTCACGGACCGAGACGCGGACCGGCGAGCCGCCGTGCTTGAGCGCGTTGCCGATGAGGTTGGCCAGGATGACGTCGAGGCGGCGGGGGTCCAGGCGGGCCACGATGCCGCGCTCGGCGTCCAGGTCCACCGCGTCCAGCCAGGCCCGGGCGTCGATGCACGCCGTGATCTGGTCGGCGACGTCCACGTCGTCCAGGACCAGGCGAGCCGTGCCCGCGTCGAAGCGGGTGACCTCCATCAGGTTCTCGACCAGGTCGTTCAGGCGGCGCGTCTCGCTGACGACGAGCCGTACGGCGGGTTCGATCATGGGGTCCATGGACCCGGTCTCCGCCTCCAGCTCCTCCTCCAGCACCTCCGTCACGGCGGTGATCGCGGTGAGGGGGGTGCGCAGCTCGTGCGACATGTCGGCCACGAAGCGCCGGGACGCCTCGTCCCGCCCGGCCATGTCCGCGACCCGCTTCTCCAGAGCCTCGGCGGCGTTGTTGAACGTCCGGGAGAGATCGGCCAGTTCGTCGGTCCCGGACACCCTCAGGCGGGTGTCCAGCTTGCCCTCGCCGAGCCGGCGCGCGGCGGCGCCGAGCCGTTGCACCGGCTTCAGTACGGTCGTGGCGGCGGCCTGCGCGAGCAGCGCGGAGCCGATCAGCGCGAGGGCCGTGGCGATGCCGAGCGACCAGGCGAGGGAGTTGAGGTCCTTGGCCTCCTGGTCCAGGGACTTGAGCATGTAGCCGGTTGGCCCACCGCCGATCACCTTCGTGCCGGCGATCAGATACGGCTGGCCGTCCTCCACGATCCGCTGCCAGTACAGGTGGTACTCCGACTTGTTGGTGGAGTTGACCGGTTGCTTCTCGTTCACCGCCTTGCGCAGCGACGCGGGCACGTCCGCGAGCGTGAAGCCGTCCAGGCCGCCGGAGGAGCCGTACGCGGGTGTGCCGTCGGCGTCGTCGGCGACCAGCAGGACGGAGAAGCGCTGGCTGCTGTTGGCCATCTGGCCTGCGGTGTGCTGCAGTTCGTCCTGTGTCGGCGTCTCGGGCAGCAGGCCCGCGCGGGTCTGCATCTCCTGCTCGAAGTCGCGCAGCACCGCGTCCTGGGTGCGCTTGAGTACCGCCTCGCGGTTGAGCCAGTAGGCGATCCCGGAGGCCGATACGGCGGCTGTGAGCGCCACCAGGCCGAAGACGACCACCAGGCGCAGTCGAAGACTGGTGAAGCGCAGCCGCGACCACACTCCCTTACGAGCCGCGACCCAGCCGCGGAAACCCCCCTGCGCCTTTGTCACTGAGGCGCGTCCAGGCGGTAGCCGACACCACGGACGGTACGGATCAGGGTGGGGGACGACGGGACGTCCTCGACCTTGGCGCGCAGTCGCTGGACGCAGGCGTCGACGAGGCGCGAGTCGCCGAGATAGTCGTGCTCCCAGACGAGGCGCAGGAGTTGCTGGCGGGACAGGGCCTGCCCCGGGCGGCGGCTCAGTTCGAGCAGCAGGCGCAGCTCGGTCGGGGTCAGCTGGAGGTCCTCGCCGTTCTTCGTCACGGTCATCGCGGCACGGTCGATGACCAGGCTGCCGTAGGTCGCCGCGTCGTTCGACTCGCGCTCCCCCCGCCGCAGCACGGCCCGGATCCGGGCGTCGAGGACCCGCCCCTGGACGGGTTTGACGACATAGTCGTCGGCGCCGGACTCCAGTCCGACCACGACGTCGATGTCGTCGCTGCGCGCGGTCAGCAGGATGATCGGCAGCTGGTCGGTGCGCCGGATGCGCCGGCACACCTCGAAGCCGTCGATGCCGGGCAGCATCACGTCCAGCACGATCAGGTCCGGCCGCTGCTCACGCAGCAGTTTCAGGCCGTCCTCGCCGGTGGCAGCCGTGGCCACACGGTGTCCCTGGCGCGTCAGTGAGAGCTCCAGGGCCGTGCGGATGGCGTCGTCGTCCTCGATCAGCAACAGGGAAGGCACGGGGGTCATTCTGGCCCATGCGAGGCGGTCTTTCGACACCTGTACGAGCTGTACGGCTACGCGCACGTAGCGCTTATGTCTGTGGCTGTGCTGTCGGGCGCCTGGGGGCGACCTCTGACACGGGCCCCTGTGACAGGTCTGTGACAGTCGGCGGACACGTCCATGAAGGTGCCCGGGCAAGCTTTTCGGCACAGGCAAGACAGCAAGCCGCACCAAGCAGAACACCGGAAGTCCACGACGGGGGGCGCGAGATGAACACGCTGCACGGCACCAGCACCAGCGCAGTGATCACGCGTCTGCACGACGTGAACGGGGGCCGGGGTTCCGAGAAGTCCGGTGCCGTGAGCGGGCGGGGGTGCGCTCGCGGCACCGGGCGTCAGCACACCACGTACATGACGGTGGTGGACGGTTTCACGGGGGAGCCCGCGGCGGTAGCCGCTATGGGCACGGTCGGGGGAGCCGCGTACAGGGAGGACTCGGGGGAGCGGCGTCGCTCGCTGTCGGAGGCGGAGTTCACCGCCTACGTCCAGGAGCGCCGCGCCTCCCTGTACGCAACCGCCTACCACCTGACCGGTGACCGCTTCGAGGCCGAGGACCTCCTGCAGAGCGCCCTCTTCTCGACATACCGGGCCTGGGACCGGATCAGCGACAAGGCCGCGGTCGGCGGATACCTCCGCCGCACCATGACCAACCTGCACATCAGCGCGTGGCGCCGCCGCAAGCTGAACGAATACCCGACCGAGGAACTGCCGGAGACGCCCGGCGACACGGACGCGATGCGCGGCACCGAGCTGCGCGCGGTCCTGTGGCAGGCGCTGGCTCGGCTCCCCGAACTCCAGCGCACGATGCTGGTCCTTCGTTACTACGAGGGCCGCACCGACCCGGAGATCGCGGAGATCCTCGACATCAGTGTCGGCACGGTGAAGTCCAGCATCTGGCGGTCGCTCCGCCGGCTGCGCGAGGACGAGGTCCTCAGCTTCGGCCGTGACGAGGAGGACGCCTTCGGGGAGCTCGTCGCCTGAAGGTCCGGGGGGACCGAAGGGGAGCGGTAACAAGTGGGGGGACCCACGGGGGCTGGGGGGCCCACGGGGGACCTACGGGGGAAACACGGGGGATGCTCCACCACGGGGGACAGCGGTGGGGCACAACGTGAGCGGGGCTGGAGGGCCGGGGGGTCCGTCCAGTCCCGCTTCGCTGTGCGGTCAGCGAACCTTCATCAGGCGCGCTTCGGCGGCCGAGTCGCCGACGGCGATGGCGTCGGCCGGATCGCTTCCCCTGACCGTGTACGCGCCGGTCCTGCTCTCCGGAATGCCGACCCCGGGGTCGTTCGGGGTGTCGTCGCACTCCACGATCGTCGCGGTGCCGAGCCGCTCGCCCACGGTGAAGTCCGTGTCCGTGGTGGGCAGATAGCCGCGGTTGTCGTACGTCACCAACCCTGAGCAGGAGGCCGCGGCCTCACCGCCCGACATGCCGCCCCCCGACCCCGCGCAGCCGACGGCCCCCGCGAGGAGCAGGGCTGACAGGAGCAACCGTCGGCCGGTACGCAGGTGGGTGATCATCGGCTTCCTTTCCACGGGGACCGTTTTCCGGTCCTACGACGGAGAAGGCGCCGTGTTCGTTCAGGTGGCCGGAGTCGCCGCCGGGCAGCGCCCCGCCGCGGCCGCGGTGAGGCGGCCGAGGGCCTCGTCCCGGTCGCAGGTGTGGGCGCCGAGCGCGGTCTGGTGGGCGATGATCGAGCGCTCCAGACGCATCAGGCGCCAGCCGCGGCGCAGGAGGAACGGGACCGACTTGCGGCCCTCCTTCAGGTCGCGCACGAAGCGGCGGCGGAAGGTCTTCACCGGGCCGCGGCTCAGGCACAGCGCGTCGGCCAGCACGCCGAGTTCCCGGCAGCGGCTCACGATCTCGGCCGCGAAGATGCCCTCCGCGATGAACAGCGGGGTACGGCCGACCTCGACGGACTCCTCGCCGGTGCGCGCGCTGAGCGAGATGTCGTACAGCGGAACGTTCGTACGGCCCGTGCGGCACAGCTCCGTGATCGCCGCCACGGCCGTGTCGGCGTCCCACGAGTCGGGGTGGTCCCAGTCGATGTCGGAGCTCCCGGGGACCTGCGGCAGGGTCGGGTCGTCGCCCTCTTTGTAGAAGTCGTCGAGCCGTAGCACCGGAAGACCGGAACGGGCCGCGAGGAGGGACTTGCCGGAGCCGGAGGGGCCGCAGAGCAGCACGACTCGCGTCGGTATGGGCGATTGGGAACTCACGGGACACCAGTGTGAGGCATCGCCGGGTCAGGGGACGACCCCGCGTACCGCCTTTGAAGCGCGCGTCACATCCCCGCTGCCCTTCGTGTCGGAGTGATCACCCTGTGCATCGGAAGGGCGGCGTGGCAGAGAGCCGCGTTTCCCCTGGACGGAGGGGAAACGCGGCTCTCCGGTCTCGGTGCCCGCCGGGTGCCCGTCGGACCTCAGTACGACGAGCCCGACGCGCCCAGCGACCCCGTGGGGTGCCAGACGGTCTTCGTCTCCAGGAACGCCGTCATACGGTCGATGCCCGGCGTGGCCGCGTAATCCACAGGCTGTGGACGCAGGACGCGCTTCAGGTTGTCCGCCGCGGCGATCTCCAGCTCCTTCGCCAGTACCTCGTCGGCGCCCGCGAGGTCGATCGCGTTGACGTCCTGGTGCGCGGCCAGCGGCGCCGCGATCTCCGCCGTACGGCCGGAGAGGACGTTGACGACACCGCCGGGGAGGTCGGAAGTGGCCAGGACCTCGCCGAGGGAGAGGGCCGGGAGCGGGGACTTCTCGGACGCCACCACGATCGCCGTGTTGCCGGTGGCGATCACCGGGGCGACGACCGAGACCAGGCCCAGGAAGGACGACTCCTGCGGGGCCAGGACGGCCACCACGCCCGTCGGCTCCGGGGAGGAGAGGTTGAAGAACGGGCCCGCGACCGGGTTTCCGCCGCCGACCACCTGGGCGATCTTGTCGGTCCAGCCCGCGTACCAGACCCAGCGGTCGATCGCCGCGTCCACGACGGAGCCCGCCTTCGACTTCGACAGGCCCTCCGCGTCGGCCACTTCACGGACGTACTGGTCGCGGCGGCCCTCCAGCATCTCGGCGATGCGGTAGAGGATCTGGCCCCGGTTGTAGGCCGTGGCCCCCGACCAGGCGCCGAACGCCTTGCGGGCGGCGACCACCGCGTCACGGGCGTCCTTGCGTGACGACAGCGGCGCGTTGGCCAGCCACTTGCCCTTCGAGTCCGTCACCTCGTACACCCGGCCGCTCTCGGAACGCGGGAACTTCCCGCCGACGTACAGCTTGTAGGTCTTGAAGACACCAAGTCGCTGCTGCTCGGACTTCTCAGACATCGAGGTACGCCTCCAGGCCGTGGCGGCCGCCCTCGCGGCCGAAGCCCGACTCCTTGTAGCCGCCGAACGGCGAGGTCGGGTCGAACTTGTTGAACGTGTTGGACCAGACGACGCCTGCGCGGAGCTTGCCCGCCACGGCCAGGATCCGCGACCCCTTCTCCGTCCAGATGCCCGCCGACAGGCCGTACTGCGTGTTGTTGGCCTTGGCGACGGCCTCGTCCGGGGTGCGGAAGGTGAGGACCGACAGGACCGGGCCGAAGATCTCGTCGCGGGCGATCCGGTGCGCCTGGGTGACGTTCGTGAAGAGCGTCGGGGCGAACCAGTAGCCGGAGGACGGGATCTCGCACGCCGGGGACCAGCGCTCGGCGCCCTCCGCCTCGCCCTGCTCGACGAGCGAGGTGATGCGGGAGAGCTGCTCCGCGGAGTTGATCGCGCCGATGTCGGTGTTCTTGTCCAGGGGGTCGCCGAGGCGGAGGGTCGACAGGCGGCGCTTGAGGGACTCCAGCAGCTCGTCCTGGATCGACTCCTGGACCAGGAGGCGGCTGCCCGCGCAGCAGACCTGGCCCTGGTTGAAGAAGATGCCGTTCACGATGCCTTCGACGGCCTGGTCGAGGGGGGCGTCGTCGAAGACGATGTTGGCGCCCTTGCCGCCCAGTTCCAGGGTGAGCTTCTTGCGGCTGCCTGCGACCGTGCGGGCGATCTCCTTGCCGACGGCCGTGGAGCCGGTGAAGGCGACCTTGTTCACGTCCGGGTGCGCGACGAGCGCGGCGCCCGTGTCGCCGTATCCGGGAAGGATGTTGACGACGCCCTTGGGCAGGCCCGCCTGGCGGCAGATGTCCGCGAAGAACAGGGCCGAGAGGGGGGTCGTCTCGGCGGGCTTGAGCACCACCGTGTTGCCGGTGGCCAGCGCCGGGGCGATCTTCCACGCCAGCATCAGCAGCGGGAAGTTCCAGGGGATGACCTGGCCGGCGACGCCCAGCGGCTTGGGGTTCGCACCGAAGCCGGCGTGCTCCAGCTTGTCGGCCCAGCCCGCGTAGTAGAAGAAGTGCGCGGCGACCAGGGGGAGGTCGGCGTCGCGGGTCTCCTTGATGGGCTTGCCGTTGTCCAGCGTCTCCAGGACGGCCAGCTCGCGGCTGCGCTCCTGGATGATCCGGGCGATGCGGAACAGGTACTTCGCGCGCTCGGAGCCGGGCAGCGCCGACCACTTCGCGAAGGCCTTGCGGGCGGCCTGCACGGCGCGCTCCACGTCCGCCTCGCCGGCCTGGGCTACCTCGGAGAGAACCTCCTCGGTGGACGGGGAGACGGTCTTGAAGACCTTGCCGTCGGCCGCTTCCACGAACTCGCCGTCGATGAACAGGCCGTACGAGGGCGCGATGTCGACGATTCCGCGGGACTCGGGGGCCGGTGCGTATGTGAATACCGATGCCATGGTGATCAGTCCACCGTCACGTAGTCGGGGCCGGAGTAGCGGCCGGTGGCCAGCTTCTGACGCTGCATCAGCAGGTCGTTCAGGAGCGAGGAGGCGCCGAAGCGGAACCAGTGGTTGTCCAGCCAGTCCTCGCCCGCGGTCTCGTTGACCAGGACGAGGAACTTGATGGCGTCCTTGGTCGTCCTGATCCCGCCGGCCGGCTTCACACCCACCTGGATGCCGGTCTGGGTGCGGAAGTCGCGTACCGCTTCCAGCATAAGGAGCGTGTTGGCGGGGGTGGCGTTGACGGCGACCTTGCCGGTGGACGTCTTGATGAAGTCCGCCCCGGCCAGCATGCCGAGCCAGCTCGCGCGGCGGATGTTGTCGTACGTCGACAGCTCGCCGGTCTCGAAGATGACCTTGAGGCGGGCGCTGGTCCCGCAGGCCTCCTTCACGGCGACGATCTCGTCGTACACCTTCATGTAGTTCCCCGCGAGGAACGCCCCGCGGTCGATGACCATGTCGATCTCGTCGGCACCGGCGGCGACGGCCTCGCGGACGTCCGCCAGCTTCACGGTGAGCGGGGCGCGGCCCGCCGGGAAGGCGGTGGCGACGGAGGCGACCTTCACGGTCGAGCCGGCGACGGCCTCCTTGGCGGTGGCCACCATGTCGGGATAGACGCAGACGGCCGCCGTCGCGGGGGTCGTCCGGTCGGTCGGGTCGGGGTGGACCGCCTTGGCGCCGAGCGCCCGGACCTTGCCCGGGGTGTCCGCGCCTTCCAGCGTCGTCAGGTCGACCATCGAGATGGCGAGGTCGATGGCGTACGCCTTGGCGGTCGTCTTGATGGAACGGGTACCGAGGGACGCGGCCCGCCCCTCCAGGCCGACCGCGTCGACGCCGGGCAGCCCGTGAAGGAAGCGGCGCAGCGTGCTGTCGGACGCGGTGACGTCCGTGAGGGCGTGAGCTGCGGCAGATGCATTGGTGGGCATGGTCACCAGACGAGCATATCTACGCGCGTAGCGGCTGTACAGGCCCGGATGCTCATCTTGTGCGGGGGTGGTGCGTATGAGCGCCGTCCGAGGCGTCGGGCACAATCGGGGCCATGACGACCCCGGAGCACCAGCCCCCCACCCCGGACCCCGCCTCGAAGGACCGGGTCTTCCGCTCGCCCATGGGCATCGTCGGCGGCGTCGCCCTGCTGGCCATCGTGCTCTGGCTGGGCGTCGACGCGCTGGTACGGGGCGAGGGGCGCACCCAGTGGCTGGCGCTCGCGGCGCTGATCCTGATCGTGCCGCTGGTCTCCGCGTTCACCCTGCGCCCCGCCGTCTACGCCAACGAGGACCGGCTGCGCATCCGCAACCCGCTCCGCGTGATCGTGCTGCCCTGGGGGCAGATCGCCTCACTCCGGTCCGGATACTCGAACGAGGCCGTCACCAAGTCCGGCACCAAGTTCCAGCTCTGGGCGGTCCCGGTCTCGTTGCGGGCCCGCAAGAAGGCGGCGCGCCGGTCGGCCCGGGCGGCCGCGGAGCGGAGCGCTGCCGCGCGGGGTGAGCGGGGTGGCCGCGCGGGCGGGGGCATGGGGCTCGGAGGGCTCGGGTTCGGGGCACCGCGAGGGGATGCCGACGCGGATGGGCCGATGCGGGCCGAGACCGACAAGGTCATGGACGACCTGCGCGAACTGCTGGAGAACCGGGAGACAGCCGAGTCCGCGCAGGGTGAGGTGACCGTGCGGTGGGCCTACGAGGTGGTCGGGCCGGCGGTTGCGGGGGCTGTGTTGCTGGTGATTCTGCTGGCGATGTCCTGAGGGGCGTGCGGGCGAGGGGCTTGCCGGTCCGAGCGGTCTGGGAAGCGACGAGTACGCCCCACGTCAGCCGCTGCCGCCGGTGCGGTTGCGGGCGTCCGTTGTCCTGGCCGCCCTGCCGGCGGCCGATGCGCCGGCCGGTGGGCCGGCGCTGTTCGGCGGGCTTCGAGGGTGGCCATGTGGCAGGACCCCGCCGCACGGCCGATCGGCGTGAGCGACGAGCGGCAGCGCCGACGCCCGCTGTGGCCACTCGCGGTGCTCGTTGCGCTGGAGTGGACGGCGCTGCTGCTGTGGGCGTGAGCGCACGGATCGATGTCCGCGAGCACGCGGCTCGACAGCAGATCGACGATCGGCGTCAAGGTGCGCCCGGATACACCAGTGCCATGTACGCGCCGCAGTACGCCGAGCCGGTGACCGCCGCCGTGAGGGCGAGGGTGCGGTAGCGGGGGGAGGCGTGGGACAGGTGCAGGGCGACGGGGAGCAGGAGCGGGAAGGCGGGGAGGAGGAAGCGGGCGCGGGGGAAGTAGACGCCGCCGCTGCCCAGGACGATCGCCAGCAGTACGGCCGTGAAGACCAGCAGCGGCACGGGCTGCCGGTCCCACACGGACAGCCCGAACAGCACCACCGACGCGATCAGCGTGAGCGTCACCATCACCAGGAACAACCCGGGGTTGGCTTCGTACACCAGCAGCCGCCGCATCAGGCGCAGGGTCTCGCGGCCGCCGTCCAGCTCGTTGCGCCACAGCCGCTGTACGGCGAAGTAGCCGTCCCAGCGGCCCACCCGCAGGCCCACCCAGCCGACGTATCCGCACCAGCCGAGCGGCGCGAGCGCGGCGGCCGCGAGGGTACGGAGGCGGAAGCGGCGGCGTAGCGCGAGCAGGGCCGCCACCGTGACCGCTGCCGCCACCGCGATGCCGGTCGGGCGGGTCAGGCCCGCGAGCGCCGCGAGCCAGGCCGCGGTGAGGAGGCGGCCGGTGAGCACGGCGTACAGCGACCAGGCCGCCAGCGCCGTGAACAGGGACTCGGTGTAGCCCATCCACTGCACGAGGCCGACCGGGAGCGCGGCCCACAGGACCGTGAGGAGCGTGCCGACCCGGCGTCCGTGCAGCCGGTCGCCGACGGCGAAGACGCCCCACGCGGCGACGAAGGAGGCGATGACGGCGAGGGCGAGGCCGGTGCTGGCGAGCGTGCCCGGGGTGACCGCCGCGACCGCCTTGACCAGGACCGGGTAGAGCGGGAAGAAGGCGAGGTTGTTGGCGCTGTACGCGGTGCCGAGTTCGCGCGCGTAGCCGTGGTCGGCGATGCCGAGATACCAGTCGGCGTCCCACTGCGTCGCCAGGATCGGCCAGACGCCGTGCTGTTGGCGGTGCGCCCACACGGTGAGCAGCAGCAGGCTCGTGCCGCGTACGGCGAGGTAGGCGAGGAGGGCGGGGGCCGCGTCGCGCAGGGCGTGCAGTGGAGCGGCGAGGACGCGTGGGGGTGGCGAGGGGCGGAAGCCGGGGTGGATGTGGTTCCCGGGGGTGGGGGTCGCTCGGGGTGTCGGCCGGGATGCGGTCGTGGACACGGCGCGGCTCCAGGCGGCTCGGTGGTGCGCTTTCCCGTCCACCGTTGCCCGGGGGGCGGGGCGGGGCGTGGAGCGCGGGTCAACCGCCGGGAGGAAATCGCCCGAAAGGGCGCCTCCGGATGGGGGCACCCTTTCGGGAACGACTGCGAACGAACGAGGACGACCGGGGACGAACGACCGGGGAGTCGCGTACGGCTCAGATGCCGGCCGCCGCGGACAGGTCCCGCTTGATCGTCTCGAGCAGGTCGGTCGCCTTGGCACGGGCGGCCGGGAGGTCGGCGTGGGCCGGGACCGGGACGACGACCTCCAGGTAGCACTTCAGCTTGGGCTCCGTGCCGCTGGGGCGGACGATGACGCGGGCGCCCTCGAGGGTGTAGCGCAGGCCGTCGGTGGGCGGGAGGGTGTCCGTGCCCTGGGTGAGGTCCTCGGCGCGGGTGATGGCCAGGCCGGCCAGCTCGGTCGGCGGCTGCTCGCGCAGCCGGCGCATGGCGTCGGCGATGACCGACAGGTCCTGGACGCGGACCGAGAGCTGGTCGGTGGCGTGCAGGCCGTGCTCCACGGCGAGGTCGTCGAGCAGGTCGAGGAGCGTGCGGCCCTCGGCCTTGAGGACGGAGGCGAGCTCGGTGATCAGCAGGGCGGCGGTGATGCCGTCCTTGTCGCGTACGCCCTCGGGGTCGACGCAGTAGCCGAGGGCTTCCTCGTAGCCGTAGCGCAGGCCGTCGACGCGGGCGATCCACTTGAAGCCGGTGAGGGTCTCTTCGTAGGGGAGGTTCGCCTTCTCGGCGATACGGCCGAGGAGGGAGGAGGAGACGATCGACTCGGCGAAGGTGCCCTGTACTCCGCGGTTGACGAGGTGTGCGGCGAGCAGGGCCCCGACCTCGTCGCCGCGCAGCATCCGCCAGTCCTCGCCGTCCTTGACGGCCGCGGCGCAGCGGTCGGCGTCGGGGTCGTTGGCGATGACGAGGTCGGGGTCGGTCTCGCGGGCCTTGGCGAAGGCCAGGTCCATCGCGCCGGGCTCCTCCGGGTTGGGGAAGGAGACGGTGGGGAAGTCCGGGTCGGGTTCGGCCTGCTCGGCGACGAGGGCCGGGGCGGGGAAGCCGGCGCGCGCGAAGGCGGCGAGCAGCACGTCCTTGCCGACGCCGTGCATCGCCGTGTAGACGGTGCGGGCGGTGCGCGGGGAGCCGGGGGCCAGGACCGCGTCCGTGCGGGCGAGGTAGGCGTCAAGGACGCTGTCGTCGAGCGTCTCCCAGCCCTCGGTGGGGCGGGGGACGACGGTGAGGGACGGGACGGCGGCGATCTCCTCCGCGATGTCGATGTCCGCGGGCGGGACGATCTGGGAGCCGTCGCCGAGGTAGACCTTGTAGCCGTTGTCGCGGGGCGGGTTGTGGCTGGCGGTGACCTCGACTCCGGCGACCGCGCCCAGGTGCCTTATGGCGTAGGCCAGGACGGGGGTGGGGAGGGGGCGGGGGAGTACGGCGGCCCGCAGCCCTGCGCCGGTCATCACGGCGGCCGTGTCGCGGGCGAAGTCCTCCGACTTGTGGCGGGCGTCGTAGCCGATGACGACCAGGCCGTCACCCTTTTCCCCGTGGGGGGGACCCTGCTTCTTGAGGTACGCGGCGAGGCCGGCGGCTGCGCGGATGACGACGGTGCGGTTCATGCGCATGGGGCCGGCGCCGAGTTCTCCGCGCAGGCCGGCGGTGCCGAACTGGAGGGTGCCGCTGAAGCGCGCGGCGAGCTCTTCGAGGTCCGCGGCGTCGATGAGCTTGGCGAGCTCGTCGCGGGTCTCCGGGTCCGGGTCCTCGGCGAGCCATGCCTGGGCCCGGGCGATGAGATCGTCGTGCACGTCGGTCAGCCTCTCGTTCGTGTCGTGCGGTGCGGGTCGGGGTGGGGGGCTTTCTTCGCCCCCGCCGCCCCTACCCGTCCCATCCTGAAGGGGCTCCGCCCCTTCGACCCCGGCCAGGGGGCTCTGCCCCCTGGACCCCCGCTCCTCAAACGCCGGAGGGGCTGAGTTTTTCAGCCCGTCCGGCGTTCCCGTCCGGCGTTTGAGGACGAGGCCCGTTCAGGGCCGAAGCGGGGGTCTGGGGGCGGCAGCCCCCAGGGACGGGACGGGTAGGGGCGGCGGGGGCGAGGAAACGCCTACAGCCGCCCCAGCACCTGCGCCAGCAGCGAGCCCATCTGCGTAGCCGAGTCGCGCCCAGCCTGCAGGACCTCCTCGTGGTTGAGGGGCTCACCCGTCATACCGGCGGCGAGGTTGGTCACCAGGGAGATGCCGAGCACCTCGGCGCCCGCCTCACGCGCCGCGATGGCTTCCAGCACCGTCGACATGCCCACCAGGTCCGCGCCGATGACACGGGCCATGCGGATCTCGGCCGGAGTCTCGTAGTGCGGGCCGGGGAACTGGGCGTAGACGCCCTCCTCCAGCGTGGGGTCGATCTCCTTGCACAGCGCACGCAGGCGCGGCGAGTACAGGTCCGTGAGGTCGACGAAGTTCGCGCCGACGATCGGCGACGTCGCCGTGAGGTTGATGTGGTCGCTGATCAGCACCGGCTGCCCGGGGCGCATGCCCTCGCGCAGGCCGCCGCAGCCGTTGGTGAGGACGAGCGTCTTGCAGCCGGCGGCCACGGCCGTGCGGACGCCGTGGGCGACGGCGGCCACCCCGCGGCCCTCGTAGTAGTGGGTGCGGCCCAGGAAGACGAGGACGCGCTTGTTGCCGATCCGGTAGGAGCGGATCTTGCCGCCGTGCCCTTCCACCGCCGGCGGGGGGAACCCGGGCAGCTCGGTGACCTGGAACTCGGCCTCGGGGGCGCCGAGGGCGTCCACGGCCGGTGCCCAGCCGGAGCCCATCACGAGGGCGACGTCGTGGGTCTCGGCGCCGGTGAGTTCGCGCAGGCGCGCGGCGGCGGCGTCGGCGGCGGCGTGGGGGTCGCCCTGGATGTCGTCCGGAAGAAGAGATGCGTTCACGCGACTGAGGGTAGCCGGTTTGGGCCTACGCGCGTAGATGACGGAGCTCACGGGATGGCGATCGTTGTCTTGTCGTTTCCAACGAAAACCTGTGGCCGGTGGGGCCAGTGGGGCCGGAGGGGGTGGTGAGGTCGGCGATGCTCAGCAGGGGCGCTTCCGCAGTTCCATCACGTAGTCGTGCGGTGCGCCCGCCGACTCCGCCGCGTCCGCGAGCTCGCCCAGATAGCGGGCCGACGGCAGGCCGCCCTCGTAGGCGTTCAGCACGTAGACCCACGCCGGCTCCTCGCCCTCCAGCGTGTCCACCCGGACCCGGAGCCGCCGGTAGATGCCCAGGCCGACGCCCTCCCAACGGTCCAGGGACTCCTCGTCCATCGGGGCGATCTCGTACAGCGCGACGAAGACCTGCTCCTTCGGCTCCTCGACGAGCGTCGCCAGCGCGCCGTCCCAGCCCAGCTGCTCGCCCCCGAACGTCAGCCGCCACCCGTTCAGCCAGCCGGTGGCGCGCAGCGGCGAGTGCGGGGCGCGGCGGGTCATCAGCCGCGCGTCGAGATTGCCGGCGTACGCGGCGTAGAGCGACATGCAGAGAGGGTACGGCAGGGGAATCGTCCGCTCCTCCCGTAACAGTGGTGTCTCGGGCGGGCCCCCAGGCAGTGGCACGGTGTGGCGTGCGGGACAATGGAGTACGTGACTCGGATCGTGATCATCGGTGGCGGACCCGGCGGATACGAGGCGGCCCTGGTGGCCGCCCAGCTCGGCGCGGAGGTGACCGTCGTCGACTGCGACGGTCTGGGCGGGGCGTCGGTGCTCACCGACTGCGTGCCGTCGAAGACCCTTATCGCTACGGCCGAGGTGATGACCACCTTCGATTCCTCGTACGAGGAGCTGGGGATCATCGTCGCCGACGACACGCCGCACATCGACACGCCTGCACGGGTCGTGGGCGTCGATCTGGGCAAGGTCAACCGGCGTGTGAAGCGGCTCGCTCTCGCCCAGTCCCACGACATCACCGCGTCCGTCACCCGGGCCGGTGCGCGTGTGCTGCGCGGGCGCGGCCGGCTGGAGGGCATGCAGGGCCTCGACGGGTCGCGGAAGGTCGTGGTGCGGGCCGCGGACGGCACCGAGGAGACGCTCGTCGCCGACGCCGTCCTCATCGCCACCGGCGGTCACCCGCGCGAGCTGCCCGACGCCCAGCCCGACGGCGAGCGCATCCTCAACTGGACCCAGGTCTACGACCTCACCGAGCTGCCCGAGGAGCTCATCGTGGTCGGCTCCGGTGTCACCGGTGCCGAGTTCGCCGGCGCCTACCAGGCGCTCGGGTCGCGGGTCACCCTCGTGTCGTCCCGGGACCGCGTGCTGCCGGGCGAGGACCCGGACGCCGCCGCCGTCCTCGAAGACGTCTTCCGGCGCCGCGGCATGAACGTCATGGCGCGCTCGCGTGCCGCCGCCGCCAAGCGCGTCGGCGACCGGGTGGAGGTCACCCTCGCCGACGGGCGTGTCATCAGCGGCACCCACTGCCTCATGGCCGTCGGCGCCATCCCGAACTCCGCGGGCATGGGCCTGGAGGAGGCCGGCGTCAAGCTGCGCGAGTCCGGTCACATCTGGACCGACAAGGTGTCCAGGACGACCGCGCCGGGTGTGTACGCCGCCGGTGACGTCACCGGTGTCTTCGCCCTCGCGTCCGTCGCGGCGATGCAGGGACGTATCGCCATGTACCACTTCCTCGGCGACGCGGTGGCCCCGCTGAACCTGAAGACCGTGTCCTCCAACGTCTTCACCGACCCCGAGATCGCCACCGTCGGCTACACCCAGGCGGACGTGGACGCGGACAAGATCGACGCCCGGGTCGTCAAGTTGCCGCTGCTGCGCAACCCGCGCGCCAAGATGCAGGGCATCCGGGACGGCTTCGTCAAGATCTTCTGCCGTCCGGGTACGGGCATCGTGGTCGGCGGCGTGGTCGTGTCGCCGCGCGCCTCGGAACTGATCCATCCGATCTCGATCGCGGTCGACAACAATCTGACGGTCGAACAGATCGCGAACGCCTTCACCGTGTACCCCTCCCTTTCGGGGTCGATCGCCGAGGTGGCACGGCAGCTGCACACGCGGAAGTCCGGCGGCGAACTCTGACGGTCAGAACCAACTCCCCGCTGGTCACGGGGAGTTGTCGAGCATGCGTGCGGCATAGGCGGCGGGACTAGGCTCTATACCACTTCTCGTCCTCGCGTGCGAACAACTTCTGTTATTCGGCGCAAACTGCTGAAACCAGACGGTCGTTGGGGTTACTGTCAGTTTCGTGTTCGCTGCAGAACGTCGCCAATTGATCCTCGAAATGGTGCGAGCGAACGGGGCCGTGTCGCTCCGTGAGCTCGCCCGCGTCGTCCAGACCTCCGAAGTGACCGTACGGCGGGACGTGCGCGCACTGGAGGCAGAAGGACTCCTCGACCGCCGGCATGGCGGTGCGGTATTGCCGGGCGGGTTCACGCGGGAGTCCGGCTTTCCGCAGAAATCACATCTCGCGACCGCCGAGAAGACGGCCATCGCCGACCTCGCCGCGAACTTCGTGGAGGAGGGCGAGGCGATCGTGGTCGGGGCGGGGACCACCACGCAGGAGCTGGCCCGCCGGCTCGCTCGCGTCCCCGGACTGACCGTCGTCACCAACTCCCTTCTGGTGGCACAGGCGTTGGCCCATGCCAACCGGGTCGAGGTCGTGATGACCGGCGGTACGCTCCGCGGTTCGAACTACGCGCTGGTGGGCAGTGGCGCCGAGCAGTCCCTGCAAGGGCTTCGGGTGTCTCGGGCCTTCATCTCCGGGAGCGGGCTCACCGCCGAGCGCGGGCTGTCGACGTCCAACATGCTCTCGGCGTCCGTCGACCGGGCGCTGGTGCAGGCGGCCGCGGAGGTCGTCGTCCTCGCCGACCATACGAAGCTCGGTACGGACACGATGTTCCAGACGGTGCCTACGGAGGTCATCACGCGGCTCGTCACCGATGATCCGCCGGCTCACGACGATCGCGCCCACACCGAGCTGCAGGCCCTGGCCGACCAGGGGGTGCAGATCGCCGTGGCCGGGGCGACCGGGAGCCCGGGGGGTGACGAGGTCCCGGCGCGGCGGCGTGCGGGTTCCCTGCCGGGACCTCGGCGGGGTCAAGTGCCGGGCGGGTCGGGGTTGCGGCCTGCTGCAGCGGTGCTCGGGGAGCAGGGGCCGACGGAGCGGGAGCGGGCCCGGGTTGCGGATTTGCGGCGGCGTTGACGGTACGTTTGGGCGCCGCTTCGCCGTAGGGGTCTGTGTTGTTGCGCGGGTGCGGGTGGTTTGTGGCTGGTCGCGCCCACGCGGCGGAGCCGCATGTTGATTCAGCCCCGCGCCCCTGGGTTGGCTGCCCCTAGGTCGGTTGACTTCAACCGCTTTTCAAACCCCGCAGAGTCAGGCGTAGCAATCTGTCCGCCAGCTCTGGGTCCCCCGGTGTCTCCTCCGCCGCCAATGCGATTGCGTGTGTGAGTTGGAGGAGGTCGGCGATGGCCACGTCCTCCCGGACCGTGCCCGCCTCCTGGGCGCGTGCCAGCAGGGCGCCGCCTGCTTCTCTGATCGGGCCGCTGCATCGCGCCAGGGCCGAGGTGGTGTCGCACGAGACGGACATCAGGGACCTGGCCAGGCCCCGGTACTCGCCCGCGTGGCTGACCATCTCGCGCAGCCACGTCACCAGTGCCGTGCAGGGCTCCGGGGCGTGCAGGAGTTCGTGGGAGCGGGCCAGCAGGTCGTTGACGGCGTCCTCGAAGACGGCGCTCAACAGGGCGTCGCGGTTGGGGAAGTGACGGTAGAGGGTGCCGATGCCGACGCCCGCCCGACGGGCCACGTCCTCCAGGGACGCGTCCGTGCCGTGCTCGGCGAAGGCGGAGCGGGCCTCGGTGAGCAGGCGCTCGTAGTTGCGGCGGGCGTCGGCGCGCATGCCTGCCGGCGGCTGAGCCATGGAGTTCACCTGCCCTTCCTTCACTTGTTCCGTATTTGTTCCGTGGGTTCAGCATGCCATCGGCCAGTCGCCGTGCACGCCGAGAAAGAAGCGCCCGGTGGGCTGATTGCTCAGTCCGCCGGGCGCCTCGGGGCGTTGTACGACTCAGTCCTTGATTTCGCAGATGGGTGCGCCGGAGGTGAGGGAGGCGCCGACCTCGGCGGACAGGCCCTTGACGGTGCCGGACTTGTGCGCGTTGAGGG
>NZ_LLZG01000141.1 GCF_001509475.1 Streptomyces regalis | reverse complement strand
TGCGGTGCGAGTCGTGGGTCTCCAGCAGGATCCGTACGCCCATGTCGGCGGCGTACTCCGCGGCCGTACCGAGCCGCCGCGCGGCGATCGCGTCCGCCGATTGCCGGCTCTGCTCGGGGAAGACGCGGACGAAGCCGGCGCCGAGGTCGTGGGCGAGGTCGAGCAGGGTGCGGATCTCCTCGATCACGGGCCCGTCGTCGCCCGGCGCGGCCACGCGCGCGTACCCGGCGAGCCCCAGCAGCTCGATGCCGGCCGCCTTGAACTCGCCCACCACGTCCGCCCGCTGGGCGGCATCCAGGCCGGTGTGCACCGGCTCCTCCGGGTGCGTGCGCAACTCGACGCCGTCCCTCGGAGATCCCCCGCTCAGCCTGCCCCCGCCCGGGAGGCGCCGACCGCTCCGGCCTGCTGGGCGCGGACCAGGATCCGGTAGTGCTCGCTGGTGGCGACGAGCTGCTCGTGGCTGCCCGTGGCGACGATGCGCCCCTCGTCGAGGACGAGGATCAGGTCCGCGGCGCGGATGGTCGACATGCGGTGGGCGATCACCAGCAGCGTGCACTGGGCCGACGCGTCGCGGATCGACCGGGCCAGTGCCGCCTCGTTGACCGCGTCCAGGTGGGCGGTCGGCTCGTCCAGCAGGAGCAGGCGGGGCCGGGCCAGCAGGGAGCGGGCGATGGCGATGCGCTGGCGCTCACCGCCGGACAGCGCCATGCCGTGCTCCCCGGCGTCGGTGTCCAGGCCGTGCGGCAGCTGGGTGACCAGGTCCGTGAGGTGGACGAGCCCGACCACCCGGTCGACCTCGTCGGGTGCGGCGTCCGGGACGGCGTAGGTCAGGTTCTCCCGCAGAGTGCCGTACAGCACCGGCGCCTGCTGCTCCACCAGGCCGATCCGGGCCCGGTGCGCGGAGCGGCTGACGGTCCGGATGTCACGGCCGGCGAACTCGATCCGGCCGCGGTCGGGGTCGTAGAACCGCTCGACGAGCGTGAAGACC
Source organism: Streptomyces regalis (assembly GCF_001509475.1). Classification (GTDB taxonomy): domain Bacteria; phylum Actinomycetota; class Actinomycetes; order Streptomycetales; family Streptomycetaceae; genus Streptomyces; species Streptomyces regalis. The sequence goes on along the minus strand of NZ_LLZG01000141.1, from coordinate 4,446 downwards.
GTGGACTTTCCGACTCCGGAGCTGCCGATGAGGGCCACATGGGCGTGCTCGGGCACTTCGAAGGTCACCCCGCGCAGGACGGGGCGGCCCGGTTCGTAGCCGAACCACACGTCTCGGAAGGCCAGCACGGGGTGCGGCCGGTCGGCCTTCTGCGGCGCCGCCGGGGGTTCGGGTCCGGTCTCCCGCTCCGCGGGCAGGGCCAGCACCTCGGTGATCCGGCGGTACGCGCCCACGCCCTGCTGCATGGTGCTGACGGACTGGAACACCATCCCGATCGGCCCCACCAGATAGATCATGTAGAGGAGGAAGGCGGCGAGGTCCGCCACCGATCCCTGCCGGTCGGCGACCCGCAGGCCCCCGACGAGCAGCACGACGACGAACGAGCCCTTGACGGCCAGTTCGACGGCCGGGCCCACCACCGCGTCCAGCTTCGCGATCCGCACGCTGCCCGCGTACGCCGACCTGGCCCGGCCGCCGATCCTGTCCGACTCGCGCTGCTCGGCGCGGCTGGCCCGGACGGTTCGGATGGCTCCCAGCGCGCGTTCCAAATCGGCGGTCATCGCACCCGTCGCCTGCTGGGTGACCAGCGACGCCGCCGAGATGCCGCGCAGCACCGAGCCGACGAGCACGGTGGCGAACGCGACCACGGCCAGCACGATCAGGAACATCAGCCAGTCGAGCCAGAGCATCAGCGCCACGACCCCGATCAGCGCGATACCGCCGGTCACCGCGTCCGTGAACCCCTCCGCGACGAGCAGCCGCAGTGCGGTGCTGTCGGCGCTGACGCGCGAGATGAGATCGCCGACGCGGTGCCGCGCGTAGGAGGCCATGGGCAGCCGCAGCACATGCCGGATCAGTCCGAGCCGGATGCCCAGCACGACCCCTTCGCCGGTACGGGCCAGGACGTACTGGGCCAGGCTCTGCACCAGCGCCTGGGCGAGGAAGAGGGCGACCAGCAGGACGATCACCGGCCCGATCGGGCTCCCGGACGTGGCCGACTCGATCACCTGCTTCACCAGCAGGGGCTGGACCAGGCCGAGAGCCGAGGCCCCCAGCATCAGCAGCACGGCGAGGCCGACCCTCCGGCGGTGCCCGCGCAGCAGGCGCAGGACGTCCCGGGGACTCACGCGGTCACCTGTGGCTTTCCGTATCGCGTCCGGGGCTCCCGGCCGAAGCAACCGACGAGGCATGCTGCTCGGCGCACGGCACGGTGAACAGCGGCCGGAAGTAGTCCGGCGGATACTCCTCGCCCACCGGCACCCCCTCCGCCTCCACCCAGGCGTGCGCCCCGAAGGGCGGCAGGCGCCGCGCGCCCACGCACCAGGTGGGCCACCGGCCGTGCAGGCGGCACAGCAGGGCCGTGGCCAGGGTCCGGGGCAGGCACCCCTCCCGTCCGGCACATGCCAGGCTGACCGCGACCACGGCGTCCCGGGCCGCCCGCGTCTGCTCGACGGTGGCCGGACGGGCGCCCCGGCTGAGCCTGCCCAGTACGGTACGGATGCGCCGGGGGCGCTGGGCGGCCAGCAGCCGTGCGACGGCCACCACAAGCCGCACCAGGACCCGGCGCGGCAGGGGGACCGAGCGCGGATCGTGGACGACGACTTCCGTCGAGCTCATGGCCGCCGTCCCTGCGTGCGGCGCCCGGTGTCCTCCTCCACCAGGCCGGCCGAGCGCAGCTCACCGATCAGCTCCCGCACGTCCTGGTCCGCGCTGTCGGCGTCCACCGCGTACTCGGCGGTGAGCGCCCGCACGGCCTCCGCCGCGCCGCCGCCGTCCAGCAGCGTCCGTACGACCACGGCAGCGGTGGGATTGAGCGTCCAGTACTGGTCGTGATCCTCGTCGAGGAGCGCGATCCCGTACTCCGTCTCGGTCGTGAACACACCCTCACGCAGTTTGAGCGTCATGAGCTCTCCCTCGATCTCGATACCTCGGACCTCGGACCTCGGACTTCAGGACGGTACGGCCGCGCCCTGGAGCGTACGGAGCCACACCTCGCACGCCACGGTCTGGTACAGCGCGTCGAACTGCAGGGACGGAGGCAGCGGGCGGCTGCACACCCCACGCAACACGTCAGCGTCGATCAGGCCCAACCGGGCCAGCCGCGAGTCCTCGCACAGGGCCAGCAGCTCGGCCCGGTGTTCCCGCATCCCCGCCTCCACCTCATGGGAACCCTCGTCCTTGGTCTGGCGGGAAAGGCTCTCGTCGGGAACGACGCCGCGCATGGCCTCGACGATGAGCGGCTTGTACCGCCAGGGTGTGATCCGGTCCTGCGCCCGCACGGCCAGGCCCGCTTCGACCACCCTGTCGTCGTAGTACGGAGCGGCGATGGTCACCCCGAGCCGCGCGGCCATCTGTCCCAACTGCCGGACCATGCGCGACGTGCTCCGCATCGCCTCCAGCTCGACGTGCTGACCGCGCGTCGGGGCCAGCGGCTCCGCGGCACGGGCCGCGTCGCGGACCAGCTCGCGCACGGCTGCCACGGCGTCCGGTGTCGCCCACGGGGGCAGCCGCGGGGGCGTCCCCCAGTCCAGGGTCGGGGTGTCCATGGCGGGCGGTACGGCGGTGAGCGCGTCGCCGACCCGGGCGAGCCATGCCCGGTAGGGGCTGCTGTCCCCAAGCTGCCGCAGTGTCTCCCGCAACGACCACGGGCGTTGGGCGGCGAAACCGCGCACCCGCCGCAACGCGGTCCTGGGGTGGGCGCGCAGCAGCGTGTGCAGATGAGCCGGCGAACCGGCGAGCAACTCGTCCCCGCCGAAGCCGGTCAGGTGCAGCCGCGAGCCGCGGGCCGCGGCCGACCGGGGGATGAGCAGCCACCGGTCGCGGTGGACAGCGGCCGGGCACGGCTCGTCCATACGGTCGTCGATGTCGCGCAGACCCTCGTAGACCATCGGCAGCCGGTCCCCGGCGATGACGTGGTGTTCCAGGCCGCCCAGCGCGGTGACGGTGCGGCGGGCCCAGGTCACGTCGTCGCCGAGGGGGTCGAGGCCGTCGGCGGTGTAGGCGACGACCCTCGCCGTGCCCCCGCCGGCCGCCAGACAGTACACGGAGGTCGAATCCAGGCCGCCCAGATCGCAGCTCACCAGGTCCCGGCCCCGGCCCCGGACCTCGACAGCGGCGGACAACGCCTCCCGCAACGCCCGGGCGCCCTCGGCCATCGGCACGACCGGCTCCGGGGGGTTCCACCACCTGACCGACCGCCGCCGCCCGGCTCCGTCGAGCACCAGGCAGTGGCCGGTCGCCAGCGCGCTCACGCCATGCCACACGGGCTCGCCCGCCAGCGGATGCAGCGCGGACGAGTTCAGCAGTCGGACGGCCAGCCGCCGTTCGTCGACGTCCGCGTCGAGCAGGTGGGCCAGGACGTCCGCCCGGTCGCCGGCCACAGCGGCGTCACCGATCCGGGCGTGGAACACCGGTCGAAGGCCGGTGACGCTCCCTTGGACCCTTACGTCCCCGGCGACCGACGCGACCAGGTAGTGACTCCCGGCCAGTGACCCGGCCAACCCGTCGAGACCGGCGACCGAGCGCATCCGCCCGGCCACCGTGCTCAGCCGCCCGCCGGTGACGGCATGCTCACCCAGCACCGCGATCCTGGCCTGCCCCGCCTCACCCACCACCACGGCGTTCCGGGACCAGCGGCCGAGCAGCCAGGGCCGCCCCGACGGGTGGCTGACCTCCTGCGCACCACGGTTGCGCAGGGCGACGCCGACCGGGGCTGCGGCAGCACAGTCCGGAAGAACGACGAACCAGTCGGGGACGTCGTCCACGTCGGGAAAACGGCCCACAGTGAGGCGACCCACGGCGATGTCCTCCTAGCACCCGGACTACGGCGTGACTCGGGGGCCCGGGGGCGGTGGAAACGAGACACACACCGCCACCCGGTACCGTTCCTCGAGGCAACCGCCTGGGGAACTACCGACGCGTCACAGGCTGAACCTGGCGGGAAGAACCCTTTCCGGACCTCGGTGCGTGCCGAGACCGGTGACGCGGAAGGAACCGACTGGCGTCAGCGTCGGACGCTCGTACGTACGCATCATGGTTCACCTCCTCCTTGGTCTTCCAGTAATTCCCTTTCTTCATGGACGCGGCATTTCACATGCCAACGCCTTTTTCCAGACTAGTCGTTGAGCATCCGAATCGCACCGTTTATCCATCGTTCAATTATTGACGGCGAGACAGGTGTCCCTGGAATTTCGTTGCCCGAAATTCTTAGTCGAGAACACGGCTGAGAATTGTGGTGTCAACGCCCGTGTCACGCCGAGTCGTTGAGTAGCCGCGACAGATGCTCGCGGCCCGCGTCCAGCAGTCCGTCCAGCGGTGCGGCATCCTCGTACCACCGCTTCTCGTACTCCCAGCACAGCCAGCCGTCCCAGCCGTGCCGGGAGAGCACCTCCACGCACTCGGCGAGCGGCAGCACCCCGGTGCCGAGCGGCAGCGGGGTCGTGTCGT
>NZ_LLZG01000140.1 GCF_001509475.1 Streptomyces regalis | reverse complement strand
GACTCGCCATTCCTGGCGGCCCCGACCAGCCACGCGGACTCACCGCTCTTCGCAGCCCCGATCCCACGAGCAGGCTCACCGGCCCCGACCGCATCGGCCACGCGGGCAGACTCACCGGCCGCGGCCACCTTGCCCACGCGCGCACGCTTACTGGCCCCGGCCGCCTCAACCACACGGGCGGGCTCACCGGCCCCGGTCGCCTCGGCCACGCGGGCGGGCTCGTCGTTCTTCGCGTCCTCGGCCGGCCTTGCCGCTGCGGCAGTTGTCGAGGCCGTGGAGAGGTCGGGGGTCTCGGACGCCGAGCGGGCCGTCGCTGGTGTCACGGAGCGGGTGGAGGCCGGGCGCACCGAGTCGGCTATGGCCTCGCGGTAGCGGGCCACCGTGCCCTCGGCTGCCTTCGCCCAGGTGAAGTTCCGCAGGACGCGGTCACGGCCGGCCGCGCCCAGGCGGTCCCGCAGCTCCGCATCGGCCAGCAGCCGGCTCAGCCCGGCGGCCAGCGCCCCGGGGTCCCCCGGCGGTACCGCCAGACACGTCTCGCCGTCGCGCCCGGCGACCTCGGGGATCGCACCGCCGGTCGTGGCGACCAGCGGCGTCCCCGTGGCCATGGCTTCGGCGGCCGGCAGGGAGAAGCCCTCGTACAGCGACGGCACGCACGCCACCTGCGCCGAGCGCACCAGGTCGACGAGCTCGGCGTCGGAGATGCCCTTGACGAACTCGACGGCGCCTTCGAGGCCGTACCGTTCGACGGCCTGCGCGACCGGCCCCTCCTCGGGTCGCTTGCCGACGACGACGAGGTGGGCGTCGGGGTGCTCGGTGCGCACCTTGGCGAGTGCCTCGACGAGGAAGACCAGGCCCTTCAGCGGGACGTCGGCGCTGGAGGTCGTGACGATCCGGCCGGGGATCTGCCGTACCGACGGATCCGGCGAGAACAGGTCGGTGTCCGCGCCGATGTGGACCACGTGGATACGGTCCTGGCGTACGCCGAGATGGTCGACGATCTCGGCGCGGGAGGTACCCGACACGGTCAGCACCGACGGCAGGCGGCGGGCGACCCGCTTCTGCATGCGCGTGAAGGCGTACCACCGGCGCACCGACATCCGCCGCTGCCAGCCCTCGGCCGCGTCCAGCTCCAACTGGCGGTCGACGGTGATGGGGTGGTGGATGGTGGTGACGAGCGGGGCGCCGACCTCGCCCAGCAATCCGTATCCCAGGGTCTGGTTGTCGTGCACGACGTCGAACTCGCCGCGCCGGGCGCGCAGATGGCGGCGGGCGCGCAGCGAGAAGGTCAGCGGCTCGGGGAAGCCGCCGGTCCACATGGTGGCCACTTCCAGCGCGTCGATCCAGTCGCGGTACTCGTCGCGCCCCGGGGTGCGGAAGGGGTCGGGCTGGCGGTACAGGTCGAGGCTGGGGAGCTCGGTGAGGGTGAGGCGGTCGGCGTACTCCGCGCCCTCGTCGAGGACGGGGTAGGGCTGGGAGCCGATGACCTCGACGCGGTGGCCGAGGCGGGCCAGCTCGCGGGAGAGGTGCCGTACGTAGACGCCTTGGCCGCCGCAGAACGGGTTCCCTTTATAGGTGAGGAGCGCGATGTCGAGCGGTCGCTCGCCGTCGGCGGCAGGGTCCTGTGGAGACCCGGCCTCCCTGGCCTCAGCGGTCACTCTGGGCCCCCTTCTCCCTGCACTGTCCCGCGAGATTACGCCGGGACGCTAATCTAGAACAAGTTTCAGACTTGATCGTTCAAGAGGCTCTGAATCTACCGGCAGGTAGCGCCGCTGTGAGCGATGGATCAGGTGATTCACGCCACGGCCGACGCGCTGGCATGCTCTGTCCGGTCACTCACCCTCACCGACTGTCACGGAACGGGATCCATGCCTGCGGAAGTCAGTAGCGCGAGCCCGGCCTCGCCGCCCCTCACCGAGCGGCAGGAGGCCCGTCGTCGGCGCATCCTGCACGCCAGCGCGCAGCTCGCCAGCCGGGGTGGTTTCGACGCCGTGCAGATGCGGGAAGTCGCGGAGTCCTCGCAGGTGGCGCTCGGCACCCTGTACCGCTACTTCCCGTCCAAGGTGCATCTGCTGGTCGCCACGATGCAGGACCAGCTGGAGCACATGCACGGCACGCTGCGGAAGAAGCCGCCGCAGGGGCGGACGGCGGCGGAGCGGGTGGCGGAGACCCTGATGCGCGCGTTCCGCGCCCTGCAGCGCGAGCCGCACCTGGCCGATGCCATGGTCCGGGCCCTGACCTTCGCCGACCGCAGCGTCTCGCCCGAGGTCGACCAGGTGTCCCGGCAGACGACGGTGATCATCCTGGACGCGATGGGCCTGGAGAACCCGACCCCCGAGCAGCTCTCCGCGGTCCGCGTCATCGAGCACACCTGGCACTCGGCCCTGATCACCTGGCTCTCGGGCCGCGCCTCGATCGCCCAGGTGAAGATCGACATCGAGACGGTGTGCCGTCTGATCGACCTGACGGCACCCACGGACGCAGAGGGGACACAGGGGCACATGGAGAAGCCCGGTCGCACGAGGCGTCCGGGCAGATGAATGACCTACGAGACGGGTTCCCTGCGCCGGCATTACCCGGATCAGGTACTAGGGGTCGCCTTCCGGTCTTCCGACCTCTCGGTCTTCCGACTTTCCGGCCTCTCAGCCCGGACCGTCGACGTCGGCCCCAGCGGAAGCCGTCTGCTTCCCGCCAGAGTCGGCTACTCCGGTTCGAACTCCCTCACTCGTCCCGTAGGCCGACTTTCATAATAGAACATCTCCCCCCAGAGAGAACACCCCGAAGGGCAATTTTCCTGGGCAAAATCGGGCATCACCGTCACCGGCGTTCGAAACGGCCCTCGATCTCCAGCCTCAGTCCTCCGGCGGAAACACCGGCTCCCCGCTCCCCAGCATCGTGATCACGATCGCCTCCACCGGGCAGCTCTCCGCCGCGGCCAGGATCCTCTCGTTGGCGTCGGTCTCCGGGTCGGCCGGACGGGACTGGCGGCCGGTGTCGAGGTGGAAGCCGTCGGGGGCGTGGTGGACGCACTGGGCCGAGCCGATGCACACCGACCGGTCGACCTCGACGTGCCAGCGGTCGCCCGCCCTCACGCTCGAACACGCTCGCGCGGGAGGCACCCCCATCGCTCACGCCTCCCAGCCGGCCGGAAGATGGATCATCTTGTGCTCCAGGTATTCGCCGAAGCCCTCGGGGCCGAATTCGCGCCCCAGCCCGGAGTTCTTGTAGCCGCCGAACGGGCCCAGCATGTCCAGGCTGAAGGTGTTCACCGAGTAGGTGCCGGTGCGGACCTGGCGGGCGACCTCGATGCCGTGCGCGGTGTCGGCCGTCCAGACGCTGCCGCTCAGGCCGTAGTCGGAGTCGTTCGCGATCTTCACGGCCTCGGACTCGTCGCCGTAGGGAAGGAGGCAGATCACGGGGCCGAAGATCTCTTCGCGCGCGATCCGCATCGAGTTGTCGACGTCCCCGAAGAGCGTCGGCTCGACATACCAGCCCCGCTCCAGCCCCTGCGGACGCCCGCCACCGGTGAGGATCTTCGCGCCCTCCTCCTGGCCGATACGGATGTAGTCGAGGTTCCTGCGCTGCTGCCGCTGCGCCACCAGCGGCCCCACCTGGGTCGCCGGGTCCAGCGGGTCGCCGACCACCAGCGCGCCCGCCGCCGCGGCGAAGGCCTCGGCGAACTCGTCGTAGCGGGAGCGGGGGAGCAGGATGCGGGTCTGGGCCACGCACGCCTGGCCGTTGTTCATCCACGCCGCCGGGACCACGCCGGCGACCGTCGCCTCGACGTCCGCGTCCGGCAGGACCACGGCCGCCGACTTGCCGCCCAACTCCAGGGTCACGCGGGTGAGATTGCGGGCCGCGACCTCCATCACGCGCTTCCCGGCCCCCACCGAGCCGGTGAAGGAGACCTTGTCGATCCGTGGGTGCCCGACCAGGTACTCGCTCACCTCGCGGTCCGCCGGGAGGATGGACAGGACCCCGTCCGGCAGCCCGGCGTCCTTCGCGATCTCCGCGAGGAGGTAGGCGTCCAGCGGCGACTCCGGCGACGGCTTGAGGATCACCGTGCACCCGGTGAGCAGCGCGGGCGCGAGCTTGGCGGCGGCGACGAACTGCGGGACGTTCCAGGGGACGACGGCCGCCACGACCCCGACCGGCTCGCGCCGCACGAGGATCTTCCCCAGCACGCCGTCGCGCTGTTCCTCGTACGTGAAGTTCCGCGCGACCGTGATCGCCGCGTCCCACACCATCATCGCGCCGAGGGCCTGCGCGAGGACGCTCCAGGAGTACGGGGAGCCGTTCTCGGAGGAGATCACGCGGGCGATCTCCTCGTGGCGCAGGGCGATGCCGTCCTTGATGCGGGTGACGACCTCGATGCGCTCGTCGAGCGACATCCTTGGCCAGGGGCCTTCGTCGAACGCCCGCCGCGCCACCGCGACCGCCCGGTCGACGTCGGCCGGCGTGGCGTGCGGTACGCGTCCGATGAGCTCTTCCGTGTGCGGCGAGATCACCTCGATGACGTCGTTGCCGAGGGGGTCGGTCAACTCCCCGCCGATGAACAGCTGTCCGTGTTCCACGAGCTCGGTCATGGCCGACTGCCTCCCCGGAGCGCGATTCTGACGATCTATCAGATACACAGAACTGATACCAGTTCCACCCGGAGGAGTCCACGGACCGCACACACCTCGCCCCTACGCTGATCAAGTGGGGGGAGGGGACTTGAGGATGACAGCACGCAAGCGCCACTGGGCGGCTTTCACGTCGGCGATGACGGTGGCCGTCTGCGGCGCCGTATGGATGGCGTCGTCCTGGGACGAAGTGAAGCGGAGCAACGGGGTGTCCGTCGACAGGGAGACGAAGAGCCCGCAGGAGATCAGGGAGTACTGGACCCCCGAGCGCAGAAGGCAGGCCGAGCCCGCCGAGATGCCTGTCTGGGTCCCCTGCGAGCACTTCCCTACCTCGCTCTCCCCGGACTGCTGGTAGATGACTCGGGCTCCCATCGAAACTCGTTCTAGTTATAGTGACCCGGTCGGCCGGAACGCATCGCGGCGATTGGGGAACCCATGGCGCAGGTGTACGACCACGGCGGCGGCGTCCGGTCCATCGAGGTCCCCATCCCTGACAACCCGCTCGGCCACACCCTCGTGTACGTCGTCGACACCGACCGCGGCCCGGTGCTCGTCGACACCGGCTGGGACGACCCGGCCTCCTGGGACACCCTCGCCGAGGGCCTGACGGCGTGCGGCACCGCGCCCTCCGAGATCCACGGCGTGGTCATCACCCACCACCACCCCGACCACCACGGCTTGTCCGGCAAGGTGCGCGAGTCCTCCGGCGCCTGGCTCGCGATGCACGCGGCGGACGCGGCGATCGTACGGCGCACCCGCGCGACCCGTCCCGAGCGCTGGTTCTCGTACATGGCGGACAAGCTCACGGCGGCCGGCGCCCCCGAAGCCCACGTGTCCCCGCTGCGCGCCGCCCGCC
>NZ_LLZG01000139.1 GCF_001509475.1 Streptomyces regalis | reverse complement strand
GGGGGTCGGCCAGGTGAGGCTCCCGACGACCGCCACGGCCTGGGCACCGTCCGGGCCCGTGTCGGCGTACGCGCAGACGGTGGCCGAGGCCGCGCCGGCTGGTGCCGCCACCAGGAGCCAGGTCAGCGCCGCCACCGTCAACACCCTTGTCACCAGGGTGGATTGGGTCGGTTCGAGTCCATGCACGACGAAGATCCTGAGCCCCGAGCATGCTCCCGCATGCACGAGCGCGGGTGGATTGCCTCGAACGAGCGACGTATGGCCCTCGAAAGGTTTGCTGAGCGGGCGCACGCGTGACGGCAAAGGCGCATCTGTGTGCGACACGAGGAGCGGCCTCACCGGCGTGATGCCGGTGCTGTCACAGCTTTCCGAAAGAAATTTGTGCGTCGGTTGAACACGACAGTGGCTTTCGTGCGTACCCCATGTCGTGCGGCGGCGCAGCAGGGCGCTGCAACACCCTTGTGATTATGGGGAGTTGACGATGAAGACCTCGTGGCGGAGCGCCTCGCTCGTGGTGAGCGCCGTGGCAGTGGCGGCGCTGACGACGGCGTGCGGCTCGGAAACCGCGCCGCCGGCGAGCAGCCAGAACGTGGGTGCCACGGCCGCGGCCGGTGATTACGGAAGTGCCGGTACCGGCCTTGGGAACGGATCCGGTTACGACCCCGGTGCGGCGGGCCAGGAGAGCGCGGAAACGCAGGCCGCTTCCGCCGGTGAGCTGTCCGTTTCCACCAACCAGGAACTCGGCGAGCTGCTGACCGACAGCGCCGGTCTGACTCTCTACCGCTTCGACAAGGACACCGCGGACCCCGCCAAGTCGAACTGTGACGGCGACTGCGCGAAGAAGTGGCCGCCGGTCCCCGCGGACGACGCCACGGCCGGCACCGGTATCGACAAGGCGCTGCTGGGCTCGGTCACCCGCTCCGACGGCACCAAGCAGCTGACGGTCGACGGCTGGCCGGCGTACCGCTTTGCGAAGGACGTCAACGCCGGCGACGTCAACGGTCAGGGCGTGGGCGGAACTTGGTACGCGCTGGCCCCCGACGGCAAGAAGGCGCAGGGCGGCGCGGGTGCGGAGGCGGCCGACCTGCCCGGTCTGTCCACGCGTAAGGACCCCAAGCTCGGCGAGATCGTCATCGACAAGAACGGCCACACGGTCTACCGCTTCATGAAGGACACCCAGTGGCCGATGTCGACCAAGTGCACCGGCGAGTGCCTGGAGAAGTGGCCCGTCGTCGCCCCGGTCGACGCCGAGGACACCGAGGGCATCGATCTGCAGGGGTCCACCCCCAACCGGGGCTACGTCGTCTTCGACCGCCCCGACGGCATCAAGCAGCAGTCCATCGACTGCGTACCGATCTACACCTTCGCCGGTGACAAGAAGCCCGGCGACACCAACGGTCAGGGCGTCGGCGGCACTTGGTTCGCCGTTCGCCCCGACGGCAAGCCGGTCGGCGCGTCGGAGAAGTAAGGATCACACCTCCCCAGGGTTGATCGCCTCACCCAGCCGAGTACGCACCACGGAAGGGAGGGACGAGCACAGCGAGAGTGCCGGACGAACGGACGGCGCGCCCGACCCACCGGTCCGCCCCCTGAAGCTCCACGCTCAGGGGGCGGGCCGGTTTGTCGTCATTCACCATGATTCTTCGCCCTCTTCGCCATGATTCCGAGCTCTGTGGAATGCTTCGGGCGCTTTAGGCGGAGGGTGTGCGGGGCATCAATCCGGCACGTGCCGCTGGCAGTGACCGGGAACGGATGGTCAATTTCCGTTTCCGCTCGCTCCTTTGGCGGGCGATCAGTAGCCTCTGCTCGAACACCGGATCGCCTACGCCTTGGAGAGATAGATGGAGCGTCCCGCCTGGGCCCCACGGAGCATCGACATCTCGGTGCCCAGTGTTTCGCGAATCTACGACTACTACCTGGGCGGTTCGCACAACTTCGAGGTCGACCGGGAAGCGGCCCGCAAGGCCATGGAGTTCATGCCGGGGCTCCCCAAGATCATGCAGGCGAACCGGGCGTTCATGCGCCGCGCGGTGCGCTTCGCGATCGACGAGGGCATCACTCAGTTCCTGGACATCGGCTCCGGCATCCCGACGTTCGGCAACGTCCACGAGGTGGCCCAGTCGGCCAGTCCCGGCGCCCACGTCGTCTACGTGGACCACGACCCGGTCGCCGTCGCGCACAGCCAGGCCGTCCTGGAGGGCACCGACGGCGCGGACGTCGTCGCCGCGGATCTGCGTAAGCCCCAGGACATCCTGACGAGTTCGCAGGTCGAGCGCCTCATCGACCTGAACCGGCCAGTGGCGCTGCTGCTCGTTGCCATACTGCACTTCGTGGAGGACGAGGACGACCCGTACGCGGCGGTGGCCGAGCTGCGCGACGCACTCGCGCCGGGCAGCATGCTGGTGCTCACGCATGCCTCGTACGAGGGAATCCCGCTGCCCGAGGAGCGGGCCAAGGGCACGGTCGACGTATACAGGGACATTCGCAACCCGCTGATCATGCGCTCGCGCGAGGGGATCGCGCGGTTCTTCGAGGGGTACGACATGGTGGAACCGGGTCTGGTGCCGATGCCGCTCTGGCGGCCGGACACCGCACCGGAGGACGAGGATCCTTATGCCTTCTCCGGGTTCGCCGGCGTGGGGCGTACGGCGTGAGCGCGGGGCCGGACGGGCCGGAGGACAGACTGCGCCGGTTCGCGACGATCTGGAGCCGGGCGGTCTTCCCGGTGACCTCGACGTCGTCGACCCGGCCGGAGTTCGAGGAGCAACTGCTGCCGCTGGCCCGGCGGTTGAGCGAGGCACTCAGGGCCAGGACGTTCGACGCGGACGCGGGCAAGGCGGTCGGCGCCGCGCTCGTCGCCGCGCACTGCACCGACCCCGAGGCGCTGAGCCGCTCGCTGGACTGCGTGGACGCCTACCTGGTGCTCTACTGCGGCACCGACGGCGACCAGGAGGACCAGCGGGCACGCTCGGCGCGGCTCCAGCACGCCATGGCCGCCGGGTTCGCCCAGGCGCTGCGCGAGCGGACGCTGGCCGAGCAGGAGGCGATCTCCGCGGCCGCCCTCAAGGCGCAGGGCGTCGTGGCGCAGGCCCTGCACGCCACCGAGGCCCGCTTCCGCGCGGTCTTCGAGGGCGCGGCCATAGGGATCGGCATCGCCGACCTCGAGGGCAACATACTGCAGGTCAACGGCGCGTTGCTGCGCATGTTCGGGGTCTCCGAACAGGCGGTCCGCAGCCGCAACGTCAAGGAGTGGACCCACCCCGAGGACGCCCCGCAGACCTGGAAGCTCTACGACGAACTGGTGCGCGGCGAGCGCGAGCACTACCACGTCGAGAAGGCCTTCTACCGCCCTGACGGGACGGTCCTGTGGACCAACCTCACGGTCTCCCTGCTGCGTGACGCCGACGGCGACCCGCAGTACCAGCTCGCCCTGATGGAGGACACCACCGAGCGGCGCCTGCTCAACCTGCGGCTGCGCTACGAGGCCACGCACGACGCCCTCACGGGCCTGCCCAACCGCACGTTCTTCTTCGAACGCCTGGAGAAGGCGCTGGGTGCCGGCGAAGGACAGCGGTTCGGCCTGTGCTACCTCGACCTCGACGGTTTCAAGACCGTCAACGACAGCCTCGGCCACGCGGCCGGCGACCGGCTGCTCGTCGAGGTCGCCGACCGCCTGCAGTCCTGCGCCACCGCGCCCGGCGAGATGGTCGCGCGGCTCGGCGGCGACGAGTTCGTGGCGCTGACGACCGGCTCCGACACCGAGCGCGAGGTCGACGACCTGGCCGCCCGGATCATGAACGCACTGATCGCCCCGATCAGCGTCGACGGCCGGGAGCTGACCGTGCGCGGCAGCATCGGCATCGTCGAGGGCCCGGCGGGCGAGCGCAGCCCGGCGGAGGTCCTGCGCAGCGCGGACATCACCATGTACCGGGCCAAGTCGGCGGGCGGCAACCGCTTCGAGCTGGCCGACCCGGAGGCCGACGCCCGCGCCATCACCCGGCACGGGCTGACCACGGCGCTGCCGGCGGCCCTGGACCGGGGCGAGTTCTTCATCGAGTACCAGCCGCTGGTCCACCTCGGCGACGGCAGCGTGCGCGGCGCCGAGGCCCTGGTGCGCTGGCTGCACCCGCAGCACGGCGTCCTCGGCCCGGACCGGTTCATCCCGCTCGCCGAGCACACGGGACTGATCGTTCCGCTCGGCCGCTGGGTCCTGGAGCAGTCGGTGCGTCAGGCGCGCGAGTGGCGGGAACGCCACGACGGCGCGGGCCCGCTCCGCATCAACGTCAACCTCTCGCCGTGCCAGCTCAACCACCCCGGACTGGTCCAGGACACGGTGGACATCCTGGAGCGCGCGGGCGTGGCGCCGGACGCCCTCTGTCTGGAAGTCACGGAGTCCGCCCTCATCGGCGCCGACGACGACCTGCTGAAGCCCCTGCGCCGCCTGGCCGAGATGGGCGTCGACATCGCCCTGGACGACTTCGGCACCGGCTACTCCAACCTCGCCAACCTGCGTCGGCTGCCGGTGAGCGTCCTCAAGCTGGATCGCTCCTTCACTCAGAGCATGCAGCAGTTCCCGGCCGACCCCGTCGACCTGAAGATCGTCGAGGGGATCGTCTCGCTGGCCCACAGCCTGAGCCTCGCGGTGACGGTGGAGGGCGTGGAGACCGGAGCCCAGGCCGAGCAGCTCCGCATCCTGGGCTGCGACACGGCCCAGGGCTGGTACTACGCCCGCCCGGGCCCGCCGGAGCGCCTGCACGAACTGGCGCTGGTGGACGCCACCGGCTGAGTCCGACGTATCGAACGAAAGGTCGATCAAACAGGCATCCAGAAAATAAGCGTACGAGCCACCTGAACTGCCGCTTTGCGCACCCGCCCGCGATCACGCCATCATGCGCGCACCTGACCGGTGGAGGGGGCGGATGGCAGAGCAGTTGCTGGACGGGCGTTATCTACTGGCCCACCAGATCGGCGACGGAGGGATGGGGGAGGTGTGGCGCGCCCGTGACGAGCGACTCCGCCGGGATGTGGCCGTCAAACTCATCACCGGTCTGAGGCAGGTCCACGACCCGAAACTCGTGGCGCGGTTCGTCCAGGAGGCGCAGGTCCTCGCGGGGCTGTCGAGCCCGCACATCGTCACGGTGCACGAACTCGGCGCGGCACGCCGGGGCGACGGCCCGGAGCTGCCCTACCTCGTGATGGAGCTGCTTCACGGCCGCCCGCTGGACGAGCTGGTCCGGAGCGGGGAGCGGCTTGCGCTGCACGACGTGAGCCGCTGGGGGAGCCAGATCTGCCGGGCGCTGGCCACGGCTCATGCCTCCGGGGTGGTGCACCGGGACATGAAACCGGCGAACGTGATGGTGACCGAAGGCGCGGCGGGCGAGCGCGACGTCAAGGTGCTGGACTTCGGTATCGCCCGGTTCCTCGACAACCCCGGCACAGCGACCGCGCTGACCGCCACCGGTGCGACGGTGGGCACACCCGCCTACATGTCGCCCGAACAGATCACGGCGGACCCGAAGCGGCCGGCCGACGGACGCAGTGATCTCTACTCGCTCGGCTGTGTGCTCTACGAACTGGTTACTGGGCGCCCGCCGTTCGAGGCGCCCAGTGCGTTCACGCTGATGCAGAAGCATCTGGCCGAGCGGCCCGCTTCGCCTCGCGGGCTGCGCGCGGACGTCCCGGACGCCTGGAGCCGGCTGATACTCGCGCTGCTCGCCAAGGAGCCGGAGGACCGCCCGCAGACCGCGGAAGAGGTGGGCCGACGCCTGGCCGAACTGGGCGA
>NZ_LLZG01000138.1 GCF_001509475.1 Streptomyces regalis | reverse complement strand
ATTGGGGGGCGAGGGCGCGCGGGGGCTGGGAGGTGAGGGTGCGCGGGGACTGGGACATGGAGGTGCCTCGATTCCGGGTGGTCGGGAGAGTCCGCGATTCGGCCCTGGATGGGCCCGCGCAAGCAACGTAAAATCTCAAGTCAACTTGAGGTCAAGCGCGCCCCGGAGCAGGTCGAAGAAGCTCGAAGAAGCTCGACAAGACGCGTCACCGATCACCGACAACCGGGCGAGCGACGCGGGACGGATCCGCTACCCTGTCAGAGCACCTTCTGCCTTCGTGCCCCGCCGACGATCTAGCGGGTGGCCCCGGTGTGCTCCCGTACAGTCGCCGCCTCGCTCGCCGTCGTCCCGGCCCCCGGCTCGGCGCTCTTCCTCGCGAACCCGCGCCGGCCCGGCAGAAGCGCGAGGACGATCAGTGTTCCGGCGGCCATGATGATCCCGCCGATGAGGCTGGTCTGGGCGACTCCGTGGGCGAAGGCCTGGTGGACGGCGTCCACGGCGGCCTGGGCCTGCTGGGGCCCGGCGGAGGGATCCTGCCCGACCCGCTCCGCGACGGCCAGGCCGGCGCCGACCGAGTCCTTGGCGGTCTCCATCGCCTCCGCCGGGAGCCGGTTGCCCACCAGGTCGGTCAGCTCGTCGCGGTAGGCCGTGCCCAGCAGCGAGCCCAGCACCGCGATGCCCAGCGCCCCGCCCAGCTCCAGCGCGGTGTCGTTGACACCGCCGCCGACGCCCAGCTCGGACTCGGGGAAGGAACCCATGATCGTGTCGGTCGCCGGGGAGATGGCCAGTCCGAGCGCGAGGCCCAACATCATCATCGGCGCCACGAAGTCCCCGTACGTCGAGCCCTTGTCGATCTGGGTGAGCAGGAACATGCCCGCCGTGCCGACGGCCATGCCGGTCACGACCATCGGCTTCACCCCCAGCTTCGGGGTGAGCATCCCGGTCAGCGCGGACCCGAGGAACACCGCACCGGCCAGCGGCAGCAGCCGTACACCCGTGTCCAGGGCGCCGTAGCCGAGGACGAACTGCAGGAACTGCGTCACGTAGTAGATCACGGCGAACATACCGAAGAAGAAGAACAGCACCGCGAGCATCGAGCCGCTGAAGGGCCGCAGCGCGAACTTGCGGACGTCCAGCATCGGGTGCGGGTGCCGCAGCTCCCAGGCGACGAAGGCGACCAGACCGGCACCGGCGACCACGGCGGCGGTGACGGGGCCGACGCCCCAGCCGGAGTGCGGGCCCTCGATGGCGGCGTAGATCAGGGAGCCGACGGTGACGATCGACAGCAGACCACCGACGTAGTCGATCCGGCCCATGCCCTCCGCCTTGGACGGCGGTACCAGGGCGAGCGCGCCGAACACGGCGAGGACGGCGATCGGCACGTTGATCAGGAAGGTCGAGCCCCAGGCGTGGTCCTCAAGCAGCCAGCCGGAGACCAGCGGGCCGACGGCTACCGCCAGTCCGGAGGTCGCGGCCCAGGCGGTGATGGCCTTGGTCCGCTCGCTCCGGGGGAAGGTCGCGACCACCAGGGACAGCGTGGCCGGCATCACGACCGCGGCACCGACACCCATGATCGCGCGGGCCACGATGACCAGCGAGGTCTCGTCGACCATGCTCCCCATCACCGAACCGCCGGCGAAGATCAGCAGACCCAGCACCAGCGCGCCGCGCCGGCTGTACTTGTCGCCGATCGCGCCCAGCACCAGCATCAGCGCCGCGTACGGAACGGTGTAGCTGTCGACGACCCACTGCAGATCACTGCTGCTCAGGCCCAGGTCGGTGGTCATGTCGGGGGCGGCGACGATCAGCGACGTGTTCGCCATCACCGTGATCAGCAGACTCAGGCACAGCACGAGCAGCGCCCACCAGCGCCGCGCATAAGGCCCGGGCATCTTCTCCACGGGGGTATTCGCAAGGAAGGACATCAGTAGCTCCTGAAAGGGACGGGGCAGACGAGCGGAATCACTTAGTTGGCCATCTTTTGGCCATCGGGTGGCGTCATGTCTTGCTCCGGAGCGCTCAGTGGTTCGGGGCAACCGCCAGCTCGCGCAGGTGAGCATTGTTCTGCAGCGCCCACCGCATGGTCCGCGGTGGGCGCCCGAGCAGGGTTTCCAGTTGGTTGGTGACGACGTCGTACCGCCCGCCGGCGACCAGCCTGGTCAGGGTCTTCATGTGCGCCGCCACGTGCTGGGCCGCAGTGTCGCCCAGGGTTTCCCGCAGGAAGGTCTCGTCTACGAAGGCCTCGTGCCAGGCCTCCAATTCCTCGGGGATGTAGGCGACCTGGCGTCCCAGCGCGGCTGCGTAGTCCTCAGCGAACCCGTACATGTCCTTCAGCTCCGGACCGGTGAGCTCGTAGGACTTCGAGATGTGCGGTGCGGGGTCGACCAGTATCTTCACGCACACCTCTGCCACGTCGTGAGCGGCGATGGGCGCGAGCCGCTGGTTGCCGAAGGGCAGGCGCAGTTCACCGTTGCTCAGCGGGCCCTGTTGCATCCAGGTGATCAAGGCGTTCTCGACGAACAGGGTCGCACGCACGTTGACGGTCGGGAGGCCGGACCAGTCCAGCACCTGCTCGCAGACCCAGTGCGCCCGCTGCTGCGGTGACCAGTCCGTGACCAGTCCGCCGAGCCAAGAACGCCGCTCCTCATCCGGTGTGGTCATCTTCTCGAGCGTCATGTACGACTGCTCGTAGTCGGACATGTGCACGAAGGCCTCGATGTCGCCCTGGGCTCGCGCCGCCGCGGCCATCAGGGTGAGGGCATCGGCGTAGTACGGCGACAGGCTCATGCTGAAGTAGATGCGCCGGACACCCTTCAGCGCGGCGGCCACGTCCGCGAATTTGAGCAGGTCGCCGACGAAGACCTCGGCCCCGGCCTCGCGCAGCGACTGCGCGCGTTCGTCGTCCCGTCGCACGAACGCGCGCACTGAGTGGCCCTGTTCGAGCAGCATGTCGACCATCAGCCTGCTCACGCCACCGATTTGGCCGCCGGCGCCGGTGATCAGAATGGGATTGCGTTCCGTCATTGTTGTGTCCTCCATCTGGTGGGGGTGGGTCGGCCGTTCAGGAAGCCGAGGATGTGAAGTCGTCGAGGCGGGGCGAGGAAGTCGAGGAGGGTGGCGCTGACCTCGGCGCGACGGTCCTGCTGCCTGCTTGCTGGGCATGACTGAAAACCGTCTGGAAACTGATCAGTTTCCAGACGGGAAAACAGATCGATTTCCTCACCGCTGAAGGTGAGGCGAGCGGGTGACGGGCTGAGATCTCAGGGCTTCAAGATCATCGAGTGGCCGCTGTGGGGCTTGCCTCGGCGATCTCCTGGAGGGCGGCGTCGGTGTCCGCGATGGTCAGCATCCTGTTGATGTCGGCGCCGGCCAGTACGCCGGCCGCTGCGGAGGCCCCGACCTGGGCGACCAGATCGGTGGCGTTGCCGGCCACCCACACACCCGGCACCTCGGTGGCGCCGGCCGTGCCGGAGGCGAAACCACGGCCCTTCGGCAGGTCCTGCACCGGCAGGCCCAGACCTTCCAGGCCCTTTGTGCGGGCCTGCAGCTGCGCGGCGACCGCGACGACGCGGCGGGCCACGACCTGGCCGTCGGCCAGGCGCACCCCGGCGAGGGCACCGTCGGCGTCGTTGACGACCTCGGTGACCGGGGTGTCGATGACGCGGATGCCGCGGGCGGCGAAGCGGGCGCGGCTGTCCTCGTCCAGGTCGGTGCCGTGGGTGAAGTAGGTCAGGTCCTCGGTCAGCTGACGGAACAGATACGCGTGCTCGATGGAGACCGGTCCGGTGGCGAGGACGCCGATGGGCTCATCACGCACCTCCCAGCCGTGGCAGTACGGGCAGTGCACCACACTGTCCCCCCAGTGCTCGGCGAGCCCGGGCACCTGGGGCAGCACATCCTTGAGGCCGGTGGCCACCAGGATGCGGCGAGCGGTGATGTGGCGGCCGTCGGCCAGGGTGACGGTGAACCGCAGGTCCCCGTCCGCCGACGGGGCGGCGGACTCGGCCGAGGCCACCTCGCCGTGGATGACGCGTCCGCCGTACTGGCGCACCTGCTCCCGGCCGCGTCGAAGGATCTCGGACGGCGGGGTGCCGTCCAGGGCGAGCAGGCCGTGCACGGCCTCCGCTGGCGCGTTGCGCGGGGAGCCGCTGTCGATCACGACGACCGAGCGGCGGGAGCGGGCGAGGATCAGTGCACCGTTCAGCCCCGCGGCGCCCCCGCCGATCACCACCGCGTCGACGGTCCCCTCGGCCAGTACGTCGCTCTCGTACGCAGGAGCCGTCGCAGTCATGGCCTCCTGCCTTTCCTTGTCAGTCATGGTTCGGTCAGCCCTTCGAGTTCTGGGTGGTTGCAGGGGGTCAGCTGTTCAGAAAGCCCAGGATGTGGTCGGCGACCGTCTTGGGCTGTTCGACGTGCGGGAAGTGCCCTGCGCCGGGTATGACGATGCGTTCGAAGACGTTGGTGAACAGGTCGTCCATGCCGTCGCTCACCTCCACGGAAAAGCAGTTGTCGTCGGCACCGTGGAGGTACAGCGTCGGGACGGTGATGGCGCCGAAGGTTCGGGCTTGCAGGGCTTGGGTCGCCTCGTCCGCGGGGGGCGTGAACAACTGGCGGTAGTAGCCCAGGATCTCGGTCAGGACCCCTGGAGCACCCAGGGTTTCCTTGAGCGCGGCCCGCTCCGCGTCCGGCAGCTCGTAGCCGGGTGACCATTCCCGCCAGAGGCGGTCGATGAAGGCGAAGTCGTCGTGCTCGACGGCCGCCTCCGCCATGGCTGACTGGAAGAAGAACATGTACCAGCTGCGTCGCTGCTGGTCACCGTCGGTGACCAAGGCGTTCATCGTTTGACGGCCATGGGGCGCCGCCATGGTGACCAGCTTGCGGACACGGCTCGGGTCGAGGGTCGCTGCCGCGTACGCTGCCGCGGCGCCGAAGTCGTGGCCGATGAGATCCGCCTGCTCACGCCCGAGCGCTTCGATCAGGGTCAGGACGTCCTGGCCGGTCGAGGCAATGTTGTAGGAGCCGTCGGGGGCCACGCCGCCGGGCCAGTATCCGCGCTGTGCGGGCGCGACCGCCCAGTACCCCTCCTGCGCGAGGCGGTCGAGGATCCCTGTCCAGCTGGCGGCATGGTCGGGAAACCCGTGGAGGAGCACAACGAGCGGCCCGCTGCCGGCCTCAAGGATCGGAACCTCCAGTCCGCCTGCCTGAACCGTCCGATGACGGACGCGGTCGCTCGCCCGGGACCCCCTGGCCGGGGAGTCCTCGCCAAAGGGCGGTCGCTGGGTCACCTGTGTCATGAGTTCAACCTCCAAGCCGCCTTCGCGGCGTCGCGGTCTGGCAAGCCCGGACCAAGTAGCAAGTAAGCGGCATAGGTGATCGCGTACGCGCCGAGCACCCAGCTCAGGTTCGACAGCGAGAACCCGCGGACACCGCGGCCGATGCAGGACAGCCCGACGTTCGTGATGTACAGATCCAGTACGGCGATGAAACTCGCCGTCGCCAGGATCGCGAGGACCAGACCGGGCCTTGCCGGCCTGGACGGCGTCGCAACGCCGGGAGGCACGGAGGAGTTCAAAGGCATGGGTTGCCCTCCATCGCGCCAGGCGTGCACGCAGCCTGTCCGGTGAGCTCAGCACGGTTTTTTACTGAACAGTCAGAAACCTAGACGGTTCTGTACTGGGTTGTCAAATACGGTGGATCGGCCGTATCTTCGGTGTATGGCGAGACCACGAAGCTTTGACCGTGACCACGTCCTGCATGCCGCTGAGCGGCAGTTCCGCGCTTCGGGCTACAACGGCACGAGCGTCGACGACATCAGCGCCGCGACCGGCCTGGGCCGCGGCAGCCTCTATGCCGCGTTCGAC
>NZ_LLZG01000137.1 GCF_001509475.1 Streptomyces regalis | reverse complement strand
CGTCCGGCGTTTGAGGACGAGGCCCGTTCAGGGCCGAAGCGGGGGTCTGGGGGCCGCAGGCCCCCAGGAGGCGGGGTCGAAGGGGCGGAGCCCCTGGGGGATGGGACGGGTAGGGGCGGCGGGGGCGAGAGAAACCGCCCTACCGGCGGAGCCTCACGCGCTGATCTGTCGCGACCAGGTGGGCGTAGTCCCCGTAACCCGACACAACGCCAAATACAACGGAATCGGCGGCGTATAAGGCACCGTCCCGTCCGGCCGATGAATCAGCTGAGGAGTGTCCAGCACAACCGCCCCCGTCACGTACCGCACACCCGCCGGCCACTCCAGCGCGTAGTCGGAGTCGGACGGCACGATCCACCACCAGTGCGTCTCATCGGCGTACACGCACCCCACACGAGGCAGCCGGGGCATGATCAGAGGCCCGAAACGCGTGGGAACCGCCACCGCGTCACAGCCCAACGGCGCCGTCATACCGTCAGGAACGGGCAGCCGTCGAGGAACCGCAGCGGAGCGCAGACCGCGGCGGAGCCGGACCAGCGAGTCCAGGCTCAGCACCTGACCGCCGCCGGACGCGCCGCTCACAGCCATGCGGGCCCCGTTCCCCCACCGTGCCGCGCCTGCGCCTCGTCCTCGTCGCCCGAACCTCCGGACGGACCGGGCTTGGGCCGGGACCCCCACCCGAGGTCATTGCGCGGCCCGGTGTCGACACGGGAGGTGTCCGGGAACCGCGAGGTCTCCGGGAACCCGGCCGCGCGCCGCAGATCCGCCCAGACGACCAGCCCGGAGCCCTGCTCCCGGGTCCCCCACGTGTGGCAGAGGGCGTCGATGAGAAGCAGTCCCCTCCCGTGCTCCTCCTCGGGCCTCGCCGCCAACGGATGGGGCTCACCCGGCGCGCATCCTTCGTCGCGCACGGCTATGCGCACCAGCTCGCCACCGTCGTGCAGCTCACAGACGATGTGCTCGCTCGCGGTGTGCACGATCGCGTTGGTGACCAGCTCGGACACGACCAGAGCCGCCGTGTCGCAGGTGTCCTCGCACACCGCCCAGCCGTTCAGCCGAGCCCGGGTCAGGCGTCTGGCCTGCGCGGGAGAACCCGGATGCGCGGCCAGTTCGAAACGGAACCGGCGCTCCGCAGCGGCGCCCCGCTGGGGGCCGACTCCCGGGGCGGCGCCGAGGCCGTGGGGGGCCGCGGCGGCGTCTGTTCCTAAGGGCGGGGACGGAATCACGCTTGCCACTATCGCCCCGCCGTGAACACTTGGCAAGTGTCACTCTGAAAAATGCAGAGTGCCGTGTGACGCGGTGGAAGGCCGTGGCACACTGCTCGCAACAGCATGTCGAACGGCGCCAGTTGGGATCACCGAAGATCCGCCGGTTCTGCCCGGGGTCTTCGAAACAGGTCTTCGAATGGCGCCGTCGGCCTGTCGGGATCCAATCGGCCTGTCGGGACTCATTCGTGGAGGTGGAGCGTGAGCGAGCCGCGGTCCGCGCCGACGGTCGGTCAGGTCGTCCTCGGCCGACGCCTGCTGGACCTGCGGGAACGCGCCGGGCTCAAGCGTGAGGAGGCCGCCCGCATCCTCCGCGTCGCCCCCGCCACGGTCCGCCGTATGGAGATGGCCGAGGTCGCGCTCAAGATCCCGTACCTCCAACTGCTCCTGAAGGCCTACGGCATCTCCGACGAGGAAGCCGACGGCTTTGTGCAACTGGCCGAGGAGGCCAACAAACCCGGCTGGTGGCAGCGGTTCCACGACATCCTGCCCGGCTGGTTCTCGATGTACGTCAGCCTGGAGGGCGCCGCCGCGCTCATCAGGTCGTACGAACCCCACTTCGTGCCCGGCCTGTTGCAGACCGAGGACTACGCGCGCGGAGTGCTGACGTCGGGCGCCATCGGCCAGACCAGCCCCGACGACATCGAGCGCCATGTCGCCCTGCGCATACAACGTCAGCAACTGCTCACCCGCGAGGACGCACCCCGCCTGTGGGTCGTGATGGACGAGACCGTGCTGCGCCGCCAGGTCGGCGGCCCGGAGGTGATGCGTGCCCAGATCGACCGGCTGCTCGAGGTCACGAAGCTGCCCAACGTGACGCTGCAGGTGGCCCCGTTCGCGAACGGGCCGCACCCCGGCACGTACGGGCCCTTCGTGCTGTTCCGATTTGCCATGTCAGAACTGCCGGACATGGTCTACAGCGAGCACCTGACCGGCGCCGTCTATCTCGACGCGCGCACCGAGGTGGCGACCCATCTCGAGGTCATGGACCGCATGGCGGCGCAGGCCGCAACGGCACATCGCACGAAGGGGATCCTCCGGGATCTCCGCAAGGAGCTGTGAATGGATCGCATCAAGCCGCGCATACACGTCTACAACGGCATGCCCGCGCGGGACTTGGGCAGCGAGGGCTGGCACAAGCCGTGGAGCGGCGGCAACGGCGGCAACTGCCTGGAGGCGATGAAGCTCGCCGACGGCCGGATCGCCGTCCGTCAGTCGACCGACCCGGACGGGCCGGCGCTGATCTACACCACGGACGAGATGACGGCGTTCATCGAGGGGGCCAAGGCTGGGGAGGCGGACTTCCTCCTTTCCTGAGCACTTGAGCCACTTGAGCCACTGCCCTGTCTCTCGCACAACTTCCTTTACTTGGTGCTTAGTTGATAACCCTTTGCGTCTTACGGAGTGCCTCATGAACGAGATCGACACCAGCAAGCCGCATCCCGCGCGGATGTACGACTGGTATCTCGGCGGCAAGGACAACTACCCCGTCGACGAGGCCATGGGGAAGCAGATGCTCGCCCTCGACCCGCGCGTCCCGGTGATGGCGCGGGTCAACCGCGCGTTCATGCACCGCGCCACCCGCTGGCTCGCCAAGAACGGCGTACGCCAGTTCCTGGACATCGGCACCGGAATCCCGACCGAGCCGAACCTCCATCAGATCGCCCAGCAGATCGCCCCCGACGCGCGCGTCGTCTACTGCGACAACGACCCCATCGTGCTGGCTCACGCGGCGGCCCTGCTGCGCGGCACGGACGAAGGCGCGACCGAGTACCTGCAAGCCGATGTGCGCAACCCCGGTGCCATCGTCGAGGGGGCGAAGAAGGCCCTGGACTTCAGCCGCCCGGTGGCTCTTTCTCTCGTCGCGCTGCTGCACTTCGTCCCCGACGAGGACGGCGCGCACGAACTGGTCGGCCGGCTGCTGTCCGAACTCCCCTCCGGCAGCTACCTGGTGATGACCCACGCGACCGCCGACTTCACTCCCGAGGAGTCGAAGGCGGCGACCGAGAAACTCAAGGCGGCCGGCGTCACGCTGGCCCTGCGCTCCCGCGAGGAGTTCACCCGCTTCTTCGACGGCCTCGAACTCGTCGAGCCCGGCGTCGCGGTACCGCACCACTGGCACCCCGAACTGGGTGAGCCCGTACCCGGACAGGATGACGGGGTCATCCCCGGGTACGGGGCAGTGGGGCGCAAGCCGTAGTTCGTCCCTTACGGGTACGGCCTGCAGGTGCGACTTAGAGGTGTGACCTACAGGTGTGACCTACAGGTACGACATCATGCGCCGCGGAGCGTCCACCAGGCGGCTGAGGACCACCACCGGCAGCGGGGGCTGCTCCACCTTGGCCGGGCTGAGGTTCAGCCCGTAGTAGATCTGCTCGATCGAGGGCGGTCCGACCGCGAGGTTGCGCCGGACCGCCTGCGACGGCGACTCCTCACCGGTCTTCACGAGGTACGCCGCGACCATCGCGCCCGTACGGCCGACACCCGCGCCGCAGTGGACGAACACCGGGCCGGACGCCGAGGCGACGGTGTCGAGGAAGTGCTGTACCTGCTGGGGCGACGGCGTCTGACCGTCGCGGATCGGCATGCGCACGGCCTTCAGCCCGGCGTCACCCGGTTCGGCCAGCTCGGCCGCGCTCAGGTCCTCGGCGCGCAGGTCGACGACGGTGGTGATGCCCATGCTCGCCAGCGCCCGGTAACCGGCCGGGGAAGGGGCGGAGCCGCGCCACAGTCGACCGTCGGTGTCCACGGGCTGGAAGTGGTTCACGCCCTGGACGGAGCGCGTGCCGGCAGGTGCCGGAGTCTCCTCGCGGGCCAGGTACGACATGCCCAGGATGCTGCCGGCGCCGGCGGCCCACAGGGCGATGTAGCCGATGACGATGCCGAGGAGGATCCGCAGTGCGCGCCTGGACAGCGGGCGCTTGCGGAGAGCAGCGGTGGGCAGGGTTGCGGTGAGGACAGCCATGGGAGACCCGGGGGACTAGGGGACGAGGGTGGAATCGTAACCCGGGTTATGTGATCAACTGGGTGATACGTCCGTTTCTGTGCCATTAGTCTCATTTGTCATGTTTAGTTGCTCGGCGCGCGGGGTAAGCGGCACGGTCAGCCTTCGACCGCCTCCGCGTCGCCGACACCGACCACCGTGAGGTGGGCGCGCTCCAGGGGCGCGTCCTCCAGGCAGCCGCGCAGCCGCATGAGGTCGTGCTCGGTGAGGGCGGGCCGCACGACTCCGGCGAACGTGCCGTCTCCCAGGTCGCCCAGCGAGGCGTGCCGCAGCGGTGCGGCCGTGGAGTGCCGGCAGCTCTCCCAGATCTGCTGGGCGGCCAGAGCCTTTCCGTCGGACGACATGTCCGTGCCCCGCAGCTCGATCTGGACGACCACGGAGGTGGCCTCGTTCTCGTTGGCCTCTTCCTTCCGGGTCTGGGTGAGGTCGGCGAGCCCCACGATCAGCGCGGCGAGCAGGGCGGCGCCGACGACGGTGACGGTGGCGAGACGTGCGGTACGGCCCCCGGGCCCGCCGCCCAGCGGTGGCAGGTCGTCCAGATCTCCGGGGGCCGCCGGGTCGGGCGCGGCGAGCACGGCCAGCCGTCCGGCCAGGCGGCGCTCGGCGGGTCTCGCCGTGGCCGTCGCGACCTTCTGCACCACCCAGGCGAGCCCGGACAGCAGTACGCCGGCGACCATGAGGACCGGCACGAAGACGTACGTCCGGTCCGCTGGGTCCTCCAGCCACCGGAACCGCCTCTCCTCGTGCGCCACGGCCGGCTCGCGCAGCCGCGTCAGGATGTCCTCCTGGCGGGCGTCCAGCTCCCGCTGCCGCCGGTCGGTGTCGCGCAGCCGCTCCTCCAGCCCGTTCAGCCGCCCCAGCGTCGCCAGGCCGAACAGCATCACCTCGACGACCAGCAGCAGCACTCCGCAGATCATCGCCCGCTGCCACTGCCACCGGTACAGATAGACGACGAGGTAGGTGCCCGCGCCGGCGGCGACCAGCGCTCCGAAGACGTACGTGATCTTCCTCATGGCGTGTCCCCCAGTCGTACGTCACCTGCCGTCCCGTCGACGGTGAGTCGGGAGCCGGGCGGGAAGCGGCGTACGGCGTCGGTGGCGCCGACGACCGCGGGGAGTCCGAACTCCCTTGCCAGGACGGCCAGATGGGACAACGGGCTGCCGGTCTGGGCGACCAGCCCGGTGAGGCCGGGAAGCAACGGGGCGAGCCCGGGGTCCAGGGTGCGCACGACCAGCACGGCGTCCGCCGGCCGCGGGCCCGTGCCGTCCCACACGGTCCCGACGACGCGCCCCGCGGACACGCCCCGCACACCGTCGCGCCGTCCGCCTCCCCGCTCGGCGACGACGACCTGACCGTCCGTGAGCCGGAAGGCGTCCGGCAACGGCGGCGACTCGGCCCGCGGCACGCGCGCGTGGAGGTCGCCGGGCAGGGCCCCACCGTCCAGCACAGTGGCCAGCTCCCCCCACCGCAACAGCCCGACACGCTCCACTGCGATCCCCAGCCGCCGAGCCACCTCCCGCACAAGCCGCACCTGCAGTTCCTGCACCCAGCGGATGCGGAGGCGGAGGGCTTCGCGGGGTGGGAGGGCGGTGAGGGAGGGGGAACGCGGG
>NZ_LLZG01000136.1 GCF_001509475.1 Streptomyces regalis | reverse complement strand
GCCCTGAACGGGCCTCGTCCTCAAACGCCGGACGGGCTGAAAAACTCAGCCCCTCCGGCGTTCGAGGAGCGGGGGTCCAGGGGGCAGAGCCCCCTGGGGATGGGACGGGTAGGGGCGGCGGGGGCGAAGAACGGCGGAACCGGCGGGGCCGCCCGTACAGGTCAGGAATCGAGAAGCGCCGCCCCCGAGCCGCGGCTAGCGTGACGGGCATGGACATCTCGATTCACGCCAGCTTTCTTCCGCACGACGACCCGGAGGCCTCCCTGGCCTTCTACCGCGACGCCCTCGGTTTTGAAGTCCGTACCGATGTCGGGCAGGGCAAGATGCGCTGGATCACCGTCGGCCCCGCCGGCCAGCCCGGCACGTCCATCCTCCTGGCCCCGCCCGCCGCCGACCCCGGCATCACCGAGGACGAGCGCCGCACCATCGCCGAGATGATGGCCAAGGGGACCTACGGCTGGATCCTGCTGGCCACCCCGAACGTCGACGACACCTTCGAGAAGGTGCAGGCGAGCGGCGCCGAGGTCGTCCAGGAACCGACCGACCAGCCGTACGGCATCCGCGACTGCGCGTTCCGGGACCCCGCGGGCAACCTGATCCGTATCCAGGAACGGGGCTGAGCGATGACCGAGCCGCACATTGCCGACAGCCATGATCTGATCCGGGTGCACGGAGCGCGTGAGAACAACCTCAAGGACGTCAGCATCGAGATCCCGAAGCGCCGGCTGACGGTTTTCACCGGCGTCTCCGGCTCGGGCAAGAGCTCGCTGGTGTTCGACACGATCGCCGCGGAGTCGCAGCGGCTGATCAACGAGACGTACAGCGCCTTCCTGCAGGGCTTCATGCCGAACCTGGCGCGGCCCGAGGTCGACGTACTGGACGGGCTGACCACCGCCATCACCGTCGATCAGCAGCGGATGGGGTCGGACCCGCGCTCCACCGTCGGCACCGCCACCGACGCCGCCGCCATGCTCCGCATCCTCTTCAGCCGGCTCGGCAAGCCGCACATCGGCCCGCCCGGCGCGTACTCCTTCAACGTCGCCTCGGTCTCGGCGAGCGGTGGGCTCACGGTGGACCGCGGCGCCGACAGGACCAAGACCGAGAAGGTGACCTTCAGCCGCACCGGCGGCATGTGCACGCACTGCGAGGGGCGGGGCACGGTCTCCGACATCGACCTCACCCAGCTCTTCGACGATGCGAAGTCGCTGTCCGAGGATCCGTTCACGATTCCCACCTACACGGGGGACGGGTGGGTCGTGCGGGTCATCGCCGAGTCCGGGTTCTTCGACAAGGAGAAGCCGATCCGGGAGTACAGCAAGAAGGAGCGGCACGACTTTCTCTACCGTGAGCCGACCAAGGTGAAGATCAACGGCGTCAACCTCACCTACGAGGGGCTGATCCCGAAGATCCAGAAGACGTTCCTCGCCAAGGACCGCGAGTCGATGCAGCCGCACATCCGGGCCTTCGTGGACCGGGCGGTCACCTTCACCGAGTGTCCGGAGTGCGACGGCACCCGGCTCAGCGAGCTGGCCCGCTCCTCGAAGATAGGCAAGGTCAACATCGCCGACGCCTGCTCGATGGAGATCCGTGACCTGGCGGAATGGGTCCGGGGGATCGAGGAGCCTTCGGTGGCGCCGCTGCTCGCCAAGCTCCAGCACACCCTCGACTCGTTCGTGGAGATCGGCCTCGGCTACCTCTCGCTCGACCGGGCCTCGGGCACGCTCTCCGGCGGCGAGGCGCAGCGCACCAAGATGATCCGCCACCTCGGGTCGTCGCTGACCGACGTCACGTACGTCTTCGACGAGCCCACCATCGGGCTGCACCCGCACGACATCCAGCGGATGAACAACCTGCTGCTGCGCCTGCGCGACAAGGGCAACACCGTGCTGGTCGTGGAGCACAAGCCGGAGACGATCGCCATCGCCGACCACGTCGTCGACCTCGGCCCCGGCGCCGGCACCGCGGGCGGCACCGTCTGCTTCGAGGGCACCCTGGAGGGGCTGCGGGCGAGTGACACCGTCACCGGGCGTCATCTCGGTGACCGGGCCGCGCTGAAGGAGACCGTCCGCAAGGCCACCGGCACGCTCGCGATCCGCGGGGCGACGGCCAACAACCTCCAGAACGTCGACGTCGACATCCCGCTCGGCGTGCTCTGCGTCGTCACCGGCGTCGCCGGCTCCGGCAAGAGCTCGCTCGTCCACGGTTCCATCCCGGCCCCGGAGGGCGTGGTCTCCGTCGACCAGACCGCGATCCGCGGCTCCAGGCGCAGCAACCCGGCGACGTACACCGGACTGCTCGACCCGATCCGCAAGGCGTTCGCCAAGGTCAACGGCGTGAAGCCAGCGTTGTTCAGCGCCAACTCCGAGGGCGCCTGCCCCACCTGCAACGGCGCCGGTGTCATCTACACCGACCTGGCGATCATGCAGAGCGTCGCCACCACCTGCGAGGAGTGCGAGGGCAAGCGGTTCGACGCCTCGGTCCTGGAGTACCACCTCGGCGGCCGGGACATCAGCGAAGTGCTCGCGATGTCGGTGACCGAGGCCGAGGAGTTCTTCCGCGCGGGCGAGGCGCGGATTCCCGCCGCGCACAAGATCGTCGAGCGGATGGCGGACGTCGGACTCGGCTACCTCACCCTCGGCCAGCCGCTGACCACGCTGTCCGGCGGTGAGCGGCAGCGGCTGAAGCTGGCCGTGCACATGGGCGACAAGGGCGGCGTGTACGTCCTCGACGAGCCGACCACCGGCCTCCACCTCGCCGACGTCGAGCAGCTGCTCGGCCTGCTGGACCGGCTCGTCGACTCCGGAAAGTCGGTGATCGTCATCGAGCACCACCAGGCGGTCATGGCGCACGCCGACTGGATCATCGACCTCGGCCCCGGCGCCGGCCACGACGGCGGCCGGATCGTCTTCGAGGGCACCCCCGCCGACCTCGTCGCCGAGCGCTGCACCCTCACCGGTGAGCACCTCGCGGCGTACGTCGGCGGCTGACCCGCGATGTGTCTCGCCTCGGCACCGGTGCTGGCCCTCCTCTCGTCCCGCTCCCGTCGGACGCGGGAGTGGACGAGGTGGGAGGCCGCCCGGGAAGATGCGGGTGTGGGATCCAGCCACTCGACACCGGAGGAACAGCGCCTGCGCACCCTCGTCGCGCTGCGCCGCGTCCGCGACCGGATGGACCGGGAGTACGCGCAGCCGCTGGACGTCGAGGCGCTCGCGCGCGGCGTGCACATGTCGGCCGGGCACCTCAGCCGCGAGTTCAAGACCGCCTACGGCGAGTCGCCGTACGGCTACCTGATGACGCGCCGCATCGAGCGCGCGATGGCGCTGCTGCGCCGGGGCGACCTCAGTGTCACCGAGGTCTGTTTCACGGTCGGCTGCTCATCGCTGGGCACCTTCAGCACGCGCTTCACCGAGCTGGTCGGCATGTCGCCCAGCGCGTACCGGCGCCAGGCGGCGGACGCGACTGCGGGGATGCCGTCGTGCGTGGCGAAACAGGTGACCAGGCCGCTCAGGAACCGGATGGCGCCCTTCAGTCTGGCGGCCGCGGTCAACGGAGCGGTGCCGGCCGGCGAGCCGCAGCCGTAGCAACGGCGGGGCCGGGGGCGCCGTCCCCTGTGCGGCGCCCCCGGCCCGTCGGTGCTGCGGATCCCTGATGTGGCTCGGTGCTACGGCAGGGTCCGCTCGTAGTACTTGTCCTCGTCGGAGTCGTAGACCAGCTTGCCGTCGGCGTCGTAGCCCTTGATGTGCGGCGCGACGGTGACCTGCTCGTTGAGCACGCCGGACGCCACGAACCAGCCGTGGTCCAGGCCGGCCTCGGCGCTGGAGTCGCCGTAGGAGACCGTCACCTTGGTCACCGACGACTTGACCGTGCCGATGATGCCCCAGCGGAACGGCAGCTTCCAGTTGCCCCGGTCGAGGAACGACTGCTGGTAGAGCTTGCCGTTGTTGGGGTCGACGAACACCGGGCCCTCGTCCGGAATGGCGTCGGCGTCGTTGCCGACTCTGGTGCTGAGGCCCTGGGCCTCGCCCTCCTTGATGTTGCAGATCAGCCGGATCTGCTGCGGCTTCTCGTTCACCGCGACGACGTACATGCCGTCGCCGGGCGTGTTGGAGTCGCCGGTGCTGCGCATGGCCAGCAGGATCCGGTAGTCCTCCGACGTGCCCAGGTCCGTGTCGCCCGCGAAGGATCCCGAGCGCTGGTAGGCCAGGCACTTCTCCAGCCCGTCCGCGGCCTGCTCGAAGGTGACCCCGTCGAGCAGCTGCCCCTTCGTGGCCGGCCGCGCGGGCCCACTCGGCGTCGGGGACGGGGCCGGCGACGGGGCCCGAGTCGCACTGACCGAGGGCGTCGGGGTGGTAGCCACGCCCCCGCCCGCACCCCCACCGCTCAGCGCATACGCGCCCACCGGCATCGCCGCCAGCGTCACCAGCACCGCCCCGGCCGCCGCCACCCGGCGCCGCCGCTCGACCATGCCCCGGCGCCGGATCGCCGGATACGGCGCCGGCGACGGGTGGATCGTGTACGCGCCCTCGGCGAGCAGTTCCCGCACCTGCTCCTCGAAGTCCGGCTCGCTCTGTGCTCCAGCTCCCTGTCGCTGCTCGTCGTCGTTCACCTGCTGCCTCCTAGCCCGGACGGCGTCATCCGAGCGAGCCCCGGATACGTACGCAACTTCGCCAGCCCTTTCGACGCCTGGCTCTTGACCGTGCCGATGGAGCAGCCGAGCACGTCGGCCACCTCCGCCTCGGACAGGTCCTCCCAATAGCGCATCACGACCACTGCCCGCTGTTTGGGCGGCAGTTGGGCGAGCGCGCCGAGCAGCGCGCCGCGCTCGTCCACGCCCGCATAGCCGGCCTCGCGCCCCGCCGTCTCCGGCGGCGCGGCGGTCAACGACTCGGCGACCCGCCGTTTGCGAAATCGGTCGCTGTTGCAGCTGACCAGCATGCGCCGGACGTACGCCTCCGGATTGTCGGCGCGTGCCACCCGCCGCCATGAGCGGTACGCCTTCGCCAGCGCCGTCTGCGTCAGGTCCTCGGCATGGTGCGCGTCGCCCGTGAGCAGATACGCGGTCCGCACCAGGTGGGACCACCGCGCCCTGACGAATTCCTGGAACTGGGCCTCTTGTTCGGCCTGCATCAAGCACCCTCCCTCGCCCTCCAGACCACCGATGCGGGGGATTCGGTTGCCCGGTGTGCGGGGCCGGGTTCGAATGGGCGTGTGGAGAGTGTGGCGGACAGCGACAAGCGGTGGGACGAGCGGGGACCGGGCGTGCTCCGGCTGCCCTCCGGGCGACTGATCCGGGGCCGGGGCCTGCGCCGCCCCCTCGACCCGGGGGCACAGACCCCTTCGTACGGCGTCTATCTCCTCGCCGAGCCACCCCCCGAAGTCCCCTGGGAATCCCACTGGATCCGCTGGCCCGACTTCCGCCTCCCGTCCGACCGCGCCACCGCCCGCACCGCCTTCGCCGAGGCCTGGGAGCGGGCCGCCGACGCACACGAACGGGTCGAGATCGCATGCGGCGGCGGCCGCGGCCGTACGGGGACGGCGCTGGCGTGTCTGGCAGTGCTGGACGGCGTACCGGCCGAGGAGGCCGTGGACTTCGTGCGGCGGGGCTACGACCGGCACGCCGTGGAGACGCCGTGGCAGCGGGGCTACGTGCGGCGCTTCAGCGGAGTCTCATGAGGAACCCCGGGGCTGCAGCGCCGGGAGGAATCGCGTCTGGTGAGGGCGGCGCGGAGCGTCGCGGCATCTGAGGGTTCGGGCGCGTAGCGCCCGTGGGGCAGTCTGGCGGAGCGGGGGGGGGGGGGGAAGCGGGGGGTTGTGGGGCCGGGACGAATCGCGTCGGGTGAGGGGGGCGCGGAGCCTCGGGGAATTTGAGGGGCCGGGCGCGTAGCGGCCG
>NZ_LLZG01000135.1 GCF_001509475.1 Streptomyces regalis | reverse complement strand
TCAGCCCGCCCCCTTGCGCGTACCGCATGAGGACGTCGTACCGCAGGGATCACGACCCGTCACCACAGCCCGGACATCGCCAATTCAACCTGAGTAACGCCTGCAGAAGCAGCGACACAGAAGGTGATCTCGGCCGAGACTGCACATGGGCAGTGCCCTCCCATGCGCCCGGGGAGCGCAAGAACGCTGTGAATGGCTGAGGATCCGACAGGTCTAAGGTGGAGTCACCTGTCCCGATAGCTGTCTTCGTCTGGTTCCCAATTTGCATCGATCGTGGGGTCTTCGGGGTCGTCGGGGACGAAGTCGTAGTCCGGCTCCCAGTTTTCGTAGAAGACTTCTGGCGGGTCGTCGAGTACGACTTCGTCACTGAGATCCCCAAGTTCCCAGAACTCCTCATTCTCGACGTCGAGGTCGCAGGCTGAACAGGCGAACACGTAAGGCGTAAATACCACGACGGGCTCGTTCGTTGAGTCGACATGGGTGGTTCCGATGAGCCAGCCCTTCGAGCCGCAGGCAGGGCAGGGCCTTTCTTCGTTGTGCTCCATATAGACATGCGAGTGCTTTGTGATCGTGGCAAGCACGATTTCCCGCTCGTTCGTCCCCAGGTGTCCATAGCGCTGTTCGAAGATGGCGCGGGACTTGGCCAGCTTGACCTCCAGCCGAATGCGGGCGGCCCGGACACGTTCCTCGATCAGCCTGTCGTGCAGAGACCGGTAATCACCCCAGTAGGTATCCGGATCGATCTTCAATTCGATGAGCAGCGGGTCGATCAGTCGGAGGCATGTGGTGAAGACTGTCTGAACCTCGGCGACGTCATGGATGCCGCTGTGAGCAACGCCGTTGCGTGCGTTCGCGACGGGGTCAAGGGCCTGCTTGCCGACCGGGAGTTGGCTGCGCAGGATCTTGTGCACTCGTGCATGGGCCTCCACCAGGCCGATCGTCTTCACTCGACTCGCTGGGGCTGATGCGTGGGCGGGGTGACCTGTGGCGTGAAGCAGTGAGTCGAAGTCTCTGGCCTCGACTATCAGTGCAGGGTGGAGGCTCGCGAGATATGCCTTCAGTAGGTGCTCGGCGGCGATCCCAGCGTGGTGAACGGCGAAGTCGTATGACTCCGGCCCCTCGGAGAATGCTGCGAGTGCCGCAGTCATCCATCTTTTCGACGAGGTCTTGAGCTGATCGGCATGCATGAAGCGGACTCTAAAGCCGTTTGGATCGTGAGGGAGGTCGTTTCTTGTGGTGCTGGATTTCATGGGCTGCGGCACGGACTCCTTCAGGCGTGAAGGAGTAGTAGGTGCGGCGGCGGCCTGGGCCGCAGCCGGCGGGTGCGCGCCCGAACCAGGACTCCTCGATCTCTGGGCGGCTGGTGAGCCATCCTGCCTGTTCCAGTCGCTTAAGCTGCGGATACGCCCGAGGACCGCAAGAATGCTGTGAGTAGCTGAGAATCACTCTACGGAGCGATTCTCAGCGATCTGTCGTAGGCGACAAGTTGACGACAGATCGCTGAGAATCCGACAGGTCTAAAGCGGCCCTACAGCGTGGCGTCAGGCCGGGCGGACCACGCTGTGGATCGACGACTCCCCGTCGTAGTAGATCGACTCCTCGCGGACATACGTGCCGGGCTTGGGGGCGTGGATCATCATGCCGTTGCCGATGTAGAGGCCCACGTGTGTGACGTCGTCGTAGAAGAAGACCAGGTCGCCGGGCTGGGCGCTGGAGAGCGGGACCGTGGTGCCGGCGTTGACCTGGTCGTAGGTGACGCGGGGGATGTCGACGTCCGCGGCCTTCCAGGCGGCCTGGGTGAGGCCGGAGCAGTCGTAGGAGTCGGGGCCGGTGGCGCCCCAGACGTAGGGCTTGCCTATCTGGGAGCGGGCGAAGGCGAGGGCCTTCTCGGCCTTGGTGGCGTACGAGGAGTCCGAGGAGGATGAGTCCGAGGAGGATGAGTCCGAGGAGGATGAGTCCGAGGCGCTCGAGTCGAACGGCGGCTCGGTGGTCTCCTGCTCCTGGGCCGCCTCCTGGCGCTGGCGCTCGGCCTCGGCCTCCGCTTGTTGCCGGGCCAGTTCCGCCGCCTTGCGGGCGGCCTCCTCCTGCTTGCGCTTCTCGATCGCGGCCAGGCGGGCCTTCTCCTCCGCCGTCAGCTTCGAGAGCAGTTCGCGTGCGTCGGAGAGCTTCTTCTGGACGGTGGACTTGGCGGTCTGCAGGTCGTTCTGCGACTCGGTGAGCGCCTCGAGGCTCTGGGTGGCCTCCTGGCGCTTCTTCATCGTCGCGGACTGCTGCGTGAAGTAGTCGTCGACCGCTTCCTTCTGACGTCCCGTCATGCGGTCCATCAGCTGGGTCTGGTCGAAGTAGTCCTGCGGGGTGTCCGCGAGGAGGAAGGTCGCCGTGTCGGGGGCGGCGGCTCCTGTGCGGTACTGGGCGGCGGCGTTGCGGCCGAGTTCCTCGCGCGCGTCGTTGAGCTTCTGGGTGCGCTGGGCGACGTCGTCGAGGAGGGTATCGACGCGCTTGCGCTGCTTCGCGGTCTTCTCTTTGGCCGCGTTGTACTTCTCGGTGGCCGACTCCGCCTGGTGGTAGAGGTCGTTGACCTTCTTCTCGACCTCTTCGAGGCTCGGCCTGTCGTCCGCCGAGGGGCTCGCGTTGGCCGTCTGGGACAGCAGGGCCACGGAGGTGAGGGCCGCCGTGGCGAGGGCGGGGGTCCGTATGCCTGCTACGCGCGTACCCGCGGGACGCGACTTGCGGTGCGACGCCAAGGGAGGCGACTCCTTCCGTACTCCGCCTACCGAGTTAGCTGTCGGGTTCGGGCGGGTGGTCCGGAAGGGTTGCCCTACGGCCTGTCCCTGGGTGGGGTCGGGCCGATTCACCCCAAAGTTCGGTGGGTCCCCGGCTCCGGCTGCGCGGCGGCGCACCGGACTCGGCGGAGGCCGTGCGGCCCGGCGACGTTCGCCGGTGGGGGTCGTACGGCCTGTCCGGCACGGTAGCCAACTCGTGTGGCCCCTGTGAAGGTTGATGTTCGATATGCCCGATACATTTTCGTGACCTTGAGTCAGGGCGCTGCGAACTGTGGTCGATGGGTGTGAGTCTGCGGAGAGTTGTGATCATTTTGGGTTGAGTGTCGGCTTTCGATCACCTTCAGCCTCTTTTGGCCGGCGGTGGGCGTCCGGATCCTCGGCGGGAAGTCCGGTTTCGGGTCGGTTGCGGATCGTGACGGGAGGGGTGTGGAGGGTGAGGGAGGGGGAGAAGGTGGTGGGGGTGGTCGGATCTGCAAGATCATCCGGGTTTGAAACAGGCGATGTTCTCGGGGTGGCCGCGGACTGTCAGTGGGGCGCCCTAGACTCGGAGAGCGATGAGCAGCCTCTTTGACGACAGCTTCCTGGCGGACCTCCAGGCCCCACGGGCCCACGAGGAAGAACAGCCGCCGCCGCCCGAGGACGATCACTCTCCGGAGCCGGTTCCGGACGATCTGTTCGGCGGGAAGTTCGACGTGCCTCCGGACCGGGACGCCTACTACCGCGACGGCGCCCCGCGCCCGGCCCTCGACGCGGCCGCGCTCCTGGAGGGGCTGAACGACAACCAGCGCGCCGCCGTCGTCCACTCCGGCAGCCCGCTGCTCATCGTGGCCGGTGCCGGGTCCGGAAAGACGCGCGTGCTCACCCATCGCATCGCCCACCTGCTGGCCGAGCGGAATGTGCACCCGGGGCAGGTTCTCGCGATCACCTTCACCAACAAGGCCGCCGGTGAGATGAAGGAGCGCGTCGAGCAGCTCGTCGGCCCGCGCGCGAACGCGATGTGGGTGATGACCTTCCACAGCGCGTGCGTGCGCATCCTGCGCAGAGAGAGCAAGAAGCTCGGGTTCACGTCGTCGTTCTCGATCTACGACGCCGCCGACAGCAAGCGGCTGATGGCGCTCGTCTGCCGGGACCTGGACCTCGACCCGAAGAAGTTCCCGCCCAAGTCGTTCAGCGCCAAGATCAGCAACCTGAAGAACGAGCTGATCGACGAGGAGGACTTCGCCGCTCAGGCGAGTGACGGCTTCGAGAAGACCCTCGCCCAGGCCTACGCCATGTACCAGTCGCGGTTGCGGGAGGCCAACGCCCTCGACTTCGACGACCTGATCATGACGACGGTCAACCTGCTGCGTGCCTTCCCGGACGTCGCCGAGCACTACCGCCGTCGCTTCCGCCATGTGCTGGTGGACGAGTACCAGGACACCAACCACGCGCAGTACGCGCTGGTGCGCGAGCTGGTCGGGACCGGTGAGCATCCGGTCGACGTACCGCCCAGCGAGAACGACATCCCGCCCGCTGAGCTGTGCGTCGTGGGTGACGCCGACCAGTCGATCTACGCCTTCCGCGGCGCGACGATCCGCAACATCCTCCAGTTCGAGGAGGACTACCCGGACGCGACGACCATCCTGCTGGAGCAGAACTACCGCTCCACGCAGACGATCCTCACCGCCGCCAACGCGGTCATCGAGCGCAACGAGTCGCGCCGCCCCAAGAACCTGTGGACCAACGCGGGCGCGGGCGCGCGCATCACCGGCTATGTCGCCGACACCGAGCACGACGAGGCGCAGTTCGTCGCCGACGAGATAGACCGTTTGACGGACGCGGGCGACGCGAAGGCGGGTGATGTCGCCGTCTTCTACCGGACGAACGCTCAGTCCCGTGTCTTCGAAGAGGTCTTCATCCGCGTCGGCCTGCCCTACAAGGTCGTCGGCGGGGTTCGGTTCTACGAGCGCAAGGAGGTCCGGGACGTCCTGGCGTACCTGCGGGTGCTGGCCAACCCGGAGGACTCGGTGCCGCTGCGCCGGATCCTGAACGTCCCCAAGCGGGGCATCGGCGAGCGCGCCGAGGCGATGATCGACGCCCTGTCCCAGCGCGAGAAGATCAGCTTCCCGCAGGCGCTCAAGCGCGTCGACGAGGCGTACGGCATGGCCGCGCGGTCGACCAACGCCGTCAAGCGGTTCAACACGCTGATGGAGGAGCTCCGTACGATCGTCGAGTCCGGCGCGGGCCCGGCCACCGTCCTGGAGGCAGTGCTCGAACGCACGGGGTACCTCGCCGAGTTGCAGGCCTCCACCGACCCGCAGGACGAGACGCGTATCGAGAACCTCCAGGAACTCGCGGCCGTGGCCCTGGAGTTCGAGCAGGAGTCGGCGGAGGGGGAGGCGTCCGGCTCGCTCTCCGACTTCCTGGAGCGGGTCGCGCTGGTCGCCGACTCCGACCAGATCCCCGACGAGGACGAGGACGGCTCCGGCGTCATCACCCTGATGACCCTGCACACCGCCAAGGGACTGGAGTTCCCGGTCGTCTTCCTCACCGGCATGGAGGACGGCGTCTTCCCGCACATGCGCGCCCTCGGCCAGACCAAGGAGCTGGAGGAGGAGCGGCGCCTGGCTTACGTCGGCATCACGCGCGCGCGTGAGCGGCTGTATCTGACGCGCTCGTCGATGCGCAGCGCGTGGGGGCAGCCGTCATACAACCCGCCGTCCCGCTTCCTGGAGGAGATCCCGGCGCAGCACGTGGACTGGAAGCGCACGGGTGCGTCCTCGCCGGTCTCCTCCGGCCCGGCGTCCGGTGTGGCAGCCTCGCTGTCCTCGTCCCGCTCGCGCTCCGCGGCCTCGGGCGCATCCGGTTTCGCCACCCGCCGTACCTCGGAGAGGCCGGTCGCCCAGCTGGCGGTCGGGGACCGGGTCACGCACGACCAGTTCGGGCTCGGCACTGTGATGGCGGTCAAGGGCACGGGCGCGAACGCCGAGGCGACGATCGACTTCGGTGACATCAAGCCGAAGCGGTTGCTGCTGCGGTACGCGCCGGTGGAGAAGCTCTAGCTGTACTCGGCCGGGAGGTTGGTGACACGCCTGCTACCGGTTGTTGATCGTGAATGGACCTCCGGGCGTAGTGGAGATTGCCGTCTTCACTCACCTCGGA
>NZ_LLZG01000134.1 GCF_001509475.1 Streptomyces regalis | reverse complement strand
AGGTGGTGCAGGTCCGCCATGAGGAGCATGTTCTCCTCGCCGGTGATCAGGCCGTCGACGGCGGAGAACTGCCCGGTGACACCGATCGCGGCACGCACCGCCTGGGGGTCGGCGGCCAGGTTGTGGCCGCCGATGTGGATGTCGCCGGTGCCCGGGCCGGCGGAGATCAGGGTGGAGAGGATCTTGACGGCGGTGGTCTTGCCTGCGCCGTTCGGCCCGAGCAGGGCGAAGATCGTTCCTTCGGGTACGGCCACGTCGACACCGTCGAGCACGACTTTGTCGCCGTAGGACTTGCGCAGTCCGTTCGCCGCGATGGCCAG
This sequence comes from Streptomyces regalis, assembly GCF_001509475.1. Classification (GTDB taxonomy): domain Bacteria; phylum Actinomycetota; class Actinomycetes; order Streptomycetales; family Streptomycetaceae; genus Streptomyces; species Streptomyces regalis. Next base: position 5,639 of record NZ_LLZG01000134.1, on the reverse strand, counting down.
GTCGGTCATGAGAGGTGTCCTGCTCCTTCGGAGGTCTTCAGAGGTCTCAGAGGTCTCGGAGGTCTTGAGGGGTCTTCAGAAACTGCGGGCGGTGATGTCGCCCTGGGAGGTGGTGGCGTGGACGGTCAGCTCGGGGGTGCCGGTGGGGTTCATGAGGGCGTTGTGGATCCGGCCGTAGGAGGTGCCCGCGTCCAGGGCGGCGGAGACGCCGGGGGCGGCACTGACCGAGATGTCGCCGGACTGAGTGCTCAGCGTGACCGTGCCGCGCACTGCCTCGGCGATCTGGATGTCGCCCTGCTGCGTGCTGATCTCCGCGGAGCCGGTCAGACGGCCGAGGGTGACGTCACCGGCGGCGATGGCCAGGCGGACGCTCGCGGCCTCATCGAGCTTGACGGGGCCCTGCGCGCTCTCGTAGGCGACGTCGCCGAGGCGTCCGACGCCGCGGAGTTCGGCGGCGGCCGTCTTCCCCTCGACGCGGGAGCCGGCCGGCAGCTGGATGGTGACCTCGACGGATCCGAAAGCGCCGAGGAGCCGGTTGTTCGCCGCCGGGGCCGCGATCCGCAGGACGCCGTCGGCGTACGCGACCTCGATCTGCTCCGCCGCCTTCACATCGCGGCTCTTGGAGGCGTTGGCGGGCAGGACCTCGACCGTGGTGTCGGTCCGGTCGGCGGCGATGAACTGGATGCGCCCGGCGGGGATGTCGAGGATGGCGGAGACCGGGGCGGGGGTGTCGAACTTCTGCATCGTGCTCTCCTGTGCTCGGTGGCGTTTCTGACGTTGGAAAAGCTACGTTGCGTTCATAGATCTGGCAACGTGATCGTTGCGCTTAATTGGTATCAGCGCAGGTGAGAACTGAGAAATCGTTGCAACGGCTCTGGATTTAACGCAACGTCAGCCGCCTATCCGTTGCAATGAATGGCGAGTGAACGCTATCCTGGAGGCGTCAAGGAAGCACGAAGGGAGATCACGGTGCCGGGAGGCAGGCTCACTCAGCAGGAACGTCAGCAGATCGCGCTGGGGCTGGCCGACGGCCTCGCCTACGCGGAGATCGCCAGGCGCCTGGACCGTCCCACCTCGACGATCACGCGTGAGGTGATGCGCAACGGCGGCCCCACCGCTTACCGCGCCGACCTGGCCCACCGCGCCACCGAACGCCGCGCCCACCGCCGCAGGCAGGCCGCGCCCCGCGGGTCGCAGGCGCCCGAGCAGGCCCACGGGCGCGACGCCGAGGCCGTACGCGAGTACGAGGAGGCGTGGACCACCCTCCTCATGGCACAGGGCCTGCCCAAGATGATGTCCCGGGTGCTGACCTGCCTCTACACCTCCGACGCGGGCAGCCTCACCGCGTCCGAACTCGTCCAGCGCCTCCAGGTCAGCCCGGCGTCCGTCTCCAAATCGGTCACGTTCCTCGAAAGCCAGGGCCTCATCCGCCGGGAGCGCGACGAACGCCGCCGCGAGCGCTACATCGTCGACGACGACGTCTGGTACCAGGGGATGATCGCCAGCGCCCGGTCCACCGCCCAGCTCGCCGAGACCGCACGGCAGGGCGTCGGCATCCTCGGCCCCGACACCCCCGCCGCCATCCGCCTCGAGAACATCGCCCGCTTCGTCGACTTCGTCGCGGAGAGCATGACCCGCGCCGCGGAGCAGGCCCGCGACATCCTCTATACGAAACCCGGAACGACCTCGGACGGCACTGCCGAGCCGGCTTCGGACCGCTGACCGCGGCAAAAGGCACGACGCCGAAACTGGCGCGGATGCACAGGCGATTGTCAGGCCCCTCTCATCTGACGTACCGTCAGATCCATGGACGCGATCTGGCTCACAGGTGCGGAATGGCTGGCCGTGCTCCGCATAGGCCTCGGGCTGTGGTGGCTGGAGAGCTGGCGCCACAAGGACAAGAAGAGCTGGTTCGAGGGATCCGGGATCGGGTGGGCGGCGGACGTGGCGGCCAAGCACCGCTGGAACGCCGTACGCTCCGGCTTCGAGACGGTCGTCGTGCCACGGCCGCGCACGATGGCGTACGTCGTCCTCTACGCGGAACTGGCCCTGGGGCTCGGGCTCGTCCTCGGGTTCCTGACCCCGATCGCCCTCGTCGGCGGGCTGCTGCTCAACGGCCTCTACTTCGCCCTGATGATCCACGACTGGGCCGAGCAGGGGCAGAACTCGATGATGGCGCTGATCTCACTGGTCGCGCTGGGCGGCATGTCATGGCAGTCGTGGTCGGTGGACAGCGCGCTGGGGCTGTTCTGATGGCCGGCGCGCCCTCCGACAACCCCCGCGCCGCCGATCCGCGCTCCGATGGCCCACGCTCTGCCGGTTCGCGCTCCGACAGCCCGCCCTCTCACAGTCCACGCTCCGCCGGTCCGCGCTACGACATCCCGGAAGCCGACGCCTTCACGCGCGCGTACTGGGACGCGGCGGCCGAAGGGCGGCTGCTGATCCGCCGCTGTCGGACCTGCGGGCGCGCCCACCACTACCCCCGCGAGTTCTGCCCCCACTGCTGGAGCGAGGACGTGACGTGGGAGCCCGCGAGCGGCCGGGCCGCCCTCTACACCTGGTCCGTCGTCCACCGCAACGACCTGCTGCCCTTCGGGGAGCGGACGCCGTACGTCGCCGCGGTCGTCGACCTCGCCGAGGGGCCGCGGATGATGACCGAGGTCGTGGAGTGTGCGGACGCCGGGCGGCTGCGGGCCGGGATGGAGGTGGAGGTCGTCTTCCGCGACGGGGTTCCGGTGTTCCGGGCCCGTGGGTGACCGGGGCGAGTTTCAATGACCGCATGACCCATCCCGGCATACGAACCCCGGCCCACCCGTTCCCCGACCTGCACGGCCACGGTCTGCGCCTGCGCCCCTGGGACGCGGACTCCGAGGTCGACGTCGAGACGTGGTTCCGGGGGCGCATCGACCCGGAGCTCCGGCGCTGGAACACCCCGCTGAAGATCACCACGGACCTCGACAGCGCCCGGGAATCCCTGCGCGACACGGTACGGAAGAACGCGGAGGGCACGGCGGCGTCGTACTGCGTCACCGACGCGGCGACCGGCACACCCCTCGGACACATCGGCGTCAACGTCATCAACCGGGTCATGAACACCGCCCGCGTCGGCTACTGGGTCCTGCCCGAGGCCCGCGGCCGCCGCGTCGCCACCCACGCCCTCGCCCTCACCGCCCGCTGGGCCCTCACCGAGCTGGGCCTGCACCGCCTCGAACTCGACCACGCCGTCGGCCACGACTCCTCCTGCCACATCGCCGAGCGGTGCGGTTTCCGCCACGAGGGGACCCTGCGGGGTGCGATGTGGGAGGCGGAGCGGCACGACGCGTACCGGGACATGCACCTGCACGCGCGGCTCGCGACCGATCCGGACGTCAACCCGTAGGCCACGAAGGGTGTGAACCTCGCGCTCCTCAACACCCGCCTGGGAGTGGGGTCTTGTGTCGGCTTCGTGTCCACGGCGGAAAAGGGTGCACAACCGTCGCCCGGGCGCGGGATCATGAGGTATGCGCCCGGACGACTGGTACTGCACCCAGGACCTCACCGGTTTCCTCTCCCACGCCGGTGGCTTCCTGCGCTCACGCCCCGATCTGCACACCGTCGCCCTGACGGTGACCGAGACGCTGCGCAGGAGCGGGTTGCGTGCGTACAGCGACGAGGCACCCGTCTTCGGCGTGCTGGAGCTGGACGGGCAGGTGCGTGCCGCCTACTTCCGGACCCCGCCCTTCCGGCTGAACGTCACCCCTCTCACCCCTGAAGAGGCCGAGTCCCTCGCCGCCCACCTGGTCGCCCTCGGCCACTCGGTCCCCGGCGTCATTGCGGCCCGCGAGACCGCCGAGGCCTTCACCGCCGCCTGGCGTCGGCAGTCGGGCGCCAGAGCGACGGTCATCCAGCGCCAACGCCTGTACCGGCTCGGCAACCTGACCGCCCCGCAGCCGCTTCCGCCGGGCCGGCCCCGGGTCGCGGGAAAAGAGGACCGGGAGCAGCTGGTGCGCTGGTACGGCGAGTTCGTCGAGGCCGTCGGCGACCACGTCGCACGCGACGCCGCCGCATGGGCCGACTCGCGGATCTCCTACGGAGGCGTCACCTTCTGGGAGAGCGAGGACGGCACGCCCCTCGCCATGGCCGGCGTGACCCCGCTGGTCGCCGGCCAGGTCCGGGTCGCCCCCGTCTACACCCCGGCCCACCTGCGCGGACGCGGCTACGCGGGCGCGGCCACCGCACAGGTCAGCCGGGCCGTGCTCGCCTCCGGGGTGCGTGAGGTGCTGCTCTTCACGGACCTGGCCAACCGGACGAGCAACAGCCTCTACCAGCGCATCGGATACCGGGCGGTGGCCGACTTCGCGGCGTACGACTTCCGGGGGAGCCGCACCTTCTGAGCGGCGGCAGGTCCTCAGGGCCAGAGCAGCTCCTTCGCCCAGCCTTCCTCGGTACGGCGGTAGTTCAGCCGCACATGCCGTCGCCGGGCTTCCCCCTGGAAGAACTCCACCGTCTGCGGGCGCAGGTGGTACAGCGTCCAGGTGGGCACCGGAGCTTCAGGCTCGCGCAGGGCCCGCTCCCAGGCCGCTTCCGACGTATGCGCCAGCTCCTCCAGGGAGCCGAGCACTTGGCTCTGGCGGCCGGTCAGGGCAGCCGCCAGCGCGCCGGTCGAACGGGCGTGCAGGTCGGCCTGGGACTCGGCGGACGGGGCGTTCGTGACCGGGCCCCGCAGGCGCACCTGGCGGCCCTGGGCGGGCCAGTAGAAGCCGAGGGCCGCGTACGGGCGGGCGGTGAGCTGACGCCCCTTGCGGCTGTCGATGTGCGTCGCGAAGGACCAGCCGGACGCGTCGGCGCCGTGCAGCATCACCGTCCGCACGTCCGGCAGGCCCTCCTCGTCCGTCGTGGCGAGGGATATCGTGTGGGGTTCCACCTGTCCTGCCGCGACCGCCTGCGCGAACCAGGCCGTGAAGAGGGCGAGGGGTTCCGCGGGTGCCGTGGCGGGGTCGAAGGAGGGCAGGTCGACGTCCCACACCCGAAGCGACCTCAGCAGCTCATGAAGATCCGTTCCCATGCCCTGATTGTCACGTGCGGCGCGGGCTCAGACCTGTCCGAGGTCGGACGACACCCAGCGTTCGGGCCGCATGTGGATGACGACCTGCTCGCCGTGGTTCTTCCAGGCGAAGTCGACATAGCCGTCGACCTTCTCGGCCGGGAGGTAGCGGGCGGAGATCTCGCGGAGCTGTTCGAGGGTGGCGGGGGTCGTCCTGACGACCGGCCCCTCGACGGACGCGTACCGGATGGTGGGGTCGAGCCGGTCGACCATCAGGGAGAACCGGCCCGCCGCCTGGATCAGCCGGTTCTTGCGGGAGTCCAGCCCGGTCATGATCCATACGTCGCCGCCGGGCTCGTACTGGTACCAGATCGGCACGGTCAGTGGAGCGCGCCCCGCGCCCGCGTCGACCGCCAGCGCGGCGATATGGGGCTCGGCCAGGAACTGTTCACGCTCTTCGCGGGTCAGGGCCATGCCTGTTTCCTCTCGATTTGCTCTCGACAGTCTCGATCCAGTCTTACTCCCTGCCCAGTACCAATGTCCCCGACGAGCAGAACCATCCCCCGGTCGCCGAAGCGACCCCCAACCGCGGCAACTCCCCGTCCCGCCCCCGCAC
>NZ_LLZG01000133.1 GCF_001509475.1 Streptomyces regalis | reverse complement strand
ACCCACGCCATGACCCAGCCGCCTCCCCCGCCCCACCAGCCCCCGCCGGGGGGAGGGTTCGGCGCACCGCAGCCACCGCAGCAGCCTCCGCAGCCGCCCGGGCAGGCACCTCAGACACCTCCGGCGCCCCAGGGCCCGCCCGCGCCGCCGCCCGCCGCGCCGCAGCAGCCCGGGTACGGCTATCCCCAGGCACCCCAAGGAGCCCCGCAGACCCCTCCGGCCGGGTACGGCTACCCCGGCCAGCAGCCCGCTGCCTACGGGCAGCAGCCGCAGAATCCGTACGGACAGCCGACGAACCCGCACGGGCAGCAGCAGAACCAGTACGCGCAGCCTCCCGGTTACGGCTATCAGCAGCCGGCCACGCCGCAGTACCCTCAGCCCGCAGCGTCGGCCGGCGGCTCGAAGTTCAATGCGCAGGTGGCCGTCATCGTGGCGGCGACCGTCGTGGTGATCGCGCTGATCATCGGCGGTGGCGTGTGGTACGCCAAGTCCGTTGACGAGGGCGGCAAGGACGACACCGCGAGCTCCAGCGGCGGCACCGGCGGCGGGGACAACGGCACGGGAGGCAGCGGCGGCGACTTCCCCGGCGGCACCGAGAAGGTGCCCGCCAACCCCGGCTCCCACGTCCTGTTCCGGGTGCCGCCGCCCGACGTCGACGACAAGTCCAGCATCTCCGTGTCCGGTTCGTGGCTGACCGACAGGGCGTACGTCAAGAGCGGCGTCGCCGAGATCGTCGGCTACGACCCCGACAAGGGCACCAAGCTGTGGACGATCCCGCTGCCCGGGCCGGTCTGTCAGGCCAGCAAGCACCTCACCGATGACGACCTGACGGCCATCGCCTTCGAGCCCGCCATGCCGACCAAGGAGAAGCCCTCGCACGGCTGCACCCAGGTCGCGGCGCTCGACCTCGACGCCGGCAAGAAGCTGTGGACGAAGACCGCCACGGTCGAAGGCGACCTGATCCGGTACGACAACGTCACCGTCGGCGGTGGCACGGTCGCCGCGGGCGGCACCAGCGGCGGCGCCGCGTTCGACCTCGAGTCCGGCAAGCCGCTGTGGGTCCCGAAGGCCAACGACGGCTGCTACGACCTCGGGTACGCCGGCGGCGAGAAGCTGGTCGCGGTCCGCAAGTGCGGCACCTACGACCAGCCCCAGCTGAACATCCAGACCATCGACCCGAAGACCGGGAAGGTGATCTCCGAGTACAAGATGGCGGAGGGCGTCGAGTACGCCAGCGTGATCTCCACCGAGCCGCTCGTCGTGGCCGCCGAACTCGGCGAGTCCGACTCCATCGGCATCACGGACGCCTTCTCCATCGACAACAAGACCGGCAAGCTGCGCATCCGTATCTCCGTGCCGGGCGGTCAGTTCGCGGCCCGCTGCTCCGGCGTCACCAAGATCGAGTCCTGCACGGGCGTCGTGGTGGGCAACGACCGGCTCTATGTGCAGACCGAGGAGCACAAGAGCGGCGGCGTACGCGGCCGGACCAACGAGATCGTCGCGTTCGACCTGGCCACCGGCAAGCAGACCGGGCAGCGCGCGGACGCGGGCGACGGGTACACGATCGCGCCGCTGCGCATGGACGGCGGCAATGTGATCGCGTACAAGCGTCCGCCGTACGACAAGGGCGGGCAGATCGTCAGCATCGACGGCGGCAGCTTCAAGGAGACCAAGCTGCTGGAGAACCCGGCCACGAAGGCGGTGCGGGATGTGGAGACCCGTATGTCTCCGGACTACGCCGAGATCGTCTACGCGCAGGGGCATCTGTACATGTCCGCCGTGTACGCGAGCGAGCTGACGACTTCGGACACGAGCAAGTCCCATGTGATCGCGTTCGGTACGGACGGCTGACGAACGCGACCGTTCGGCGAACGATCGGCATCGGGCGTGATGACGGCCCCGTCCCTGTTCAGGGATCCTGTTGGCGAATTCGCCCCGTCGGGTTTGTGCTCGGCGGGGCGAAGTGCCACCAGGGGCACACCGACCACACGGACGGTTGGAGAACAGCCAGTTACCAAGGCCATTCGCTCAATTCTGTGAGCAGCCAGGGCTGTTCTCGCTTTTAATCGCGCGGGCACAGACGCGCGCGAGATCGCGGGGCCGACGCGAACTGCCGGCGCTCATCGGTGCTGGAGGTGTTCGGCCCGCGTCCGCGGGGTCGGCACCGTGCCGAGCGTGCGGCCACAGTGCCGCCGCTGCTCGCCCCTCCGGCGTCCCCGGCCTGGCCCCCGTTGCCGAGGAGCCCCTACGGGCTGGAGCCGCCGCTCAAAGGCGAGGAGGTCGCCCTGGTCCGCCTCTACCTGGTCGCGTTCGAGGAGAGGCAGCGGAAGCGGGAACGCCGCCTCGTCCTGGTCCGCGCGGACTTCGGCATCGACCTTGATCAGCACGTGATCGGCGCTCGGAGGGCGGCCTGATGACCGCCACCGGCACCGGCACCGCGCTGTGCGGCGCCCGCCGAACCGGGTGGGAGCGGCCGGCCACGGACATCACCGCCTACCCTGCGCTCTCGGGCAAGGCCACGACGGAGACCACCGCGACGCCTGCGGTCACGCCTGGCTCCAGCGGCCGGGCGTGGCGGAGTGCGGGGCACCGCTCCCCGGCGCAGCGGGGCTTGCATGTCTGCGGACCGTGGGGCATGACGGCCCGCACCGCGATGTCACCGACCACGAGTGGGCAGGTGTGTGCGAGATGTGCGGGTCGACCGAGCAGCCGCTCGTGACCGTGACCATGGACAGCGGGGGAACCGTCCGGCACCGGCAGGTCTGCCAGCGGTGCGCCCGCAGCGATGCGTCGACCGTCGTACGCCGCCCCGTGCGGATGTGCGTGCGCTGCGACCGGATCACCGACACCCCGGTCCTCGTCTCCGAGGTGCACCAGAACCCCAGGCCCGGATTCAGCGTGTACGCGTGTGGCGACTGCGCGCCCCACTTCCCGCCACTGCCCGACGTGTTCGACCTCTTGTAGTCAAGGCGCCGGGGTGGCATGGAGGGCCGTCGGCCTCACCTGGCGGGGGGCGGGGCGGACGGCCGTACGACGGCCCGGGAAGCATCCCGCTGATGCTGTCGGCGGAGTTCGCCAGTTCGCCGGATGCATCAGAACCCCGCTTCCGGGGCCGTCTGCTGTTTCGACCGCGCCCGCGCGGCTTGATCGCGAGGCCGGACTCCCGGGGCCGGCTCCCTGGCCGTGAGCAGCGGGACCGGACGACGTGTCAGAACGGCCTCGCGGAGAGGCAACTGCTCCGCGAGACCGCACCGCAAAGCCCCCGGCGGCGGCGATGCCGCCGGGCGTTCACCGGTCGATCGCGGCAAGCAGGGCCTGAAGCTTGGGAACGCATGGGTATGACGCCAAAGGCCGAAGCCCGGTCCGTCCGCCCCGGACAGCGGCACGTGAGGCCACGTGCTCATGACACGAGATCAGGTATCGTCCCTGGTCAGAAGGCCTGGACCGCCACGGGGTGTTCGGCCGTTCAGATCAGGGGGCGGGGAGCATGTCCGTTGCGGGCTCGGACGGCTACAGGATCCACGCGAGCGGCATGGACGGCGAGGCCGGAAAGCTCGACCGGGCAGGCGACGACGTCGGCGCCATACGCAAGGCCGTGGAAGACCACATGTGCTACGCACCGGACGCTCTCGGCGGCTCCGACTCCGGCCCCGCGTACGACAACTTCGCCGCCGCCTGGCAGGCCGAGGCGAAGACGCTGGAAGCCGCGCTGCACGAACTCTCGGACAAGGTCGGCATCTCCCAGCGGAACTACGAGAGCGCCGACCACGACACCGTCGTCGCGCTGCACTCCGCGGGCGCGGACGACGGCCTGACGACCATGCCCGCACCCGCCGCCGGCCACCCGGGACTGACCACGGGCCTCACCCCGGGCACGCACCCCGCCGCCCTCGGTGGGCCGCCCATCGGCACGCAGCCCACCCCGGGCGAGCGTCCGCCGAGCCTCGCCGACTTCGACTGACGGACCGGCTCACGCCACCCACACAGATCGACACACCGGCGACCGCGCGTACCCGGCCGAGTGTGTGCTTCCACCTGACACCTGAGCACGGACAGCAAGCACAGCAAGGACAACGGGGCTCTCACCACATGGCTGACGCAGGCGAATCCACCACCGACCGCAAGCAAAAGATCGACCGCTACACAGGAGACCTCGCGGCGGCCGACAGTAAGAACGAGGTCCTGGAGGCCATCGACAACCTCCTCGGTGTCATCGCGCCGGTCGGTTCCCCGAGCACCCTGGACGCCGTCGCCCAGCGCTACAAGAGCCAGGCCGACGATGCCGCGGACGTACAGGCCCGGGTCGAGAAGGTTGCCGCGTCTGGGCTTCCGTCGGTGTGGGTGGGCAGCACCGGCGCCAAGGCGGCCGAGGTGGTGGCGGCGGCCGGCCGTTCCGCCGAGCAGATGGCCGAGGCGTTCCGTAAGGCGTCCAAGGCCCTCTATGACCTCTCCGACGCGCTCACCTCCGCCCAGTCCAAGGACGGCGACGGCCGCGAGCAGCTGCGCAGGGCCCGCACGATGCTTGGCGGCGAGGACGGCTTCTTCGACGACATGGTCGAGAAGGACGCCGAGGAAGCCGAACGCAAGCGGGCCCAGGAGATCGCGGGAACGGGGGCCAACTTCCTCTACTACGCCGCGCAGGAGGCGGACGACGCGGCGCGGGCGGCGGCGCGGGAGCTGAACAAGTACGCGGCCGAGGCCCGTGCCGGGCAGATGCACACCGACAACATCTCCGCCGCCGACCGCCTCGTCCTCGCCGACGTCGGCGTATACGGGGGCCCGCAGGAGCAGAACGAACTCCTCACCGCGAACGACCTCGAACGTTCCGGCCGCTTCATGGAGAAGATGAACGCGCAGGACGAGGCCCGCTTCGAGCGGATGCTCGCCGATGCCAAGACGCCGCAGGAGCGGGCGTACCTGGTCAAGGCGCTGGCCGCGGGCTATGACGTGGACGAGGTCGGCCAGTTCCGCGACAAGATTCACGGCAAGGACCCGTACTGGCTTCAGCAGCACCTCAGCCCGGTCGTCACGGCCGACGACAGCAAGGTGGACGAGGGGCTCAAGAGGGACGGGGGGAACAAAAACACCGACTACCAGTGGTTCGGCGACGAGGCGTGGTCCCAGGACGGCAACACCTGTGTGCCGTCGAGCACCGTGACCGCCCGCGCCATGGTCGATCCCCTCTACGCGCTGGAGCTGACCGGCGGACCGTCCGGGCAGGAGAACGACCCCGACGCCTTCCGCGACCGTCTCCACGACGAACAGATGCGCCTGCACGAGGAAGGCGACGGCAGCTACGCGCATTGGTGGTCCGACGTCCCGACGGGAATGGACAACGACGGGCAGAACAAGATCGCCAACAGCGAGATCAGCCCGCACACCGGCAGCAGTTACGAGTTCCAGGAGGTTCGCGGTGCGGACGAGCGCCGTGACGTGCTGCCGGACATCGAGAAGTCCGTTGCCGAGGGCAAGCCCGTCCCCTTCGAAGTGGAGGGGTACGACGAGGACGGCCGGCACGGACACCAGATGATGGTGATCGGGCAGGAGGGCGACATGCTGCAGATCTACAACCCGTGGGGCACCACGACCTGGGTCAGCGAGGACGACTTCGTCAACGGCCACATGGACAAGGCCTCCGACGACCGCATGCCCGACGCGTACGCCGTCCACCTGCCCGCCGACTGAGAAAAGAGCGTCATGACCAGCGTCCTGCGCCGACTCGCCCTTCCCGCCCTGCTGATGACCGTGCTCGCGGGGTGCGGCCTCACCGGGCCGGACACCTATGAGCTGGATGAGAAGCACATACAGGTGGATGTGGGGGAGGAGTTCACGCTGTCCGTTCCTGTCGCCACTGCGATGGGCGAGTGGTGGTATCTGACCTCGCCGGAGCCCGACCCTGACGTCGTCCGCAACACGGACAAGCGGGAGAAGATCGAGGCCGACGACGACGCTGTCGGCAGCGGGAGCGGAACGGACTACTTCGACTTCAAGGCCGTCGGTCCGGGCACGACGAAGATCCGGCTCATCCAGTGCCCGCAAGGCGCCTGCGACGACGGCG
>NZ_LLZG01000132.1 GCF_001509475.1 Streptomyces regalis | reverse complement strand
GTACCGGCCGCACCTGATCGTTGGCTGCTTACCGACCACCGGCCTGGATCTCGACGGACTGATCGACGAACCGGACATCGCCAATTCAACCTGAGTAATGTGATGACAACAGGCATCCACGTGCCGGGGAGAGAGTCCGTGCGTGTAGTCGACGCCCCTCACTCCGGCCGGGCTTCTCCAGCACGCCCACGACCGACGGTGTCCGCCGTGGCGGACACCAAACCTGCGATGGCCTGGGGTGGTGGAGAGAAGTCACGCGACAACTATCAGTACAACGGAACCTCACGACGACGGGAGCCGAGGACGGTGGCGCAAGGCAACCTGATCTCTGGGGGCACGTTCAACGCGCCAGTCTTCATGGGGCGCGACTTCTCTTCAATAGCTCTTGGCGCTGACAGCCAGAACACCTCGGATATCCCCTCCGGCCACCTGGTTCGCCAACTGCGCGACGCCATCGCGTTCGAGGTACACCCCGCCATCGATCCTCCCCATGAGAGCGATGGCCCGGAACTGCCGCTCTACGTTGCCCGCAGCCACGACAGCGAACTGTCCGCAGCAGTTGAACAGGCCACTATGGGATCAAGCACGGCCGCAATGCTGGTGGGAGGATCTGCCTGCGGTAAGACGAGGGCGTGCTGGGAGGCGGTGCACCAACTTCCTGACGAGTGGAGATTGTGGCACCCCATTCAGCCAACGCGCACAGGAGCGTTGCTTGATGGAATCGGGTCGGTCCAGCCTCACACAGTGGTGTGGCTGAACGAGGCTCAGCACTACCTGCTGACTCCCGGCAGCGACACTGGGGAGCAAGTCGCGGCAGCACTTCGGGAACTGCTTCGTGACCCCGACCGCGCACCGATACTGGTCTTGGGAACACTCTGGCCTGAGTACTGGTCGATCTTGACAACTCCTCCGAACACCGAAAACCCGGCTGACCCAAACGCGCAGGCCAGAGCGCTGCTTTCCGGCACCGGCATCGCTGTGGCCGATGCCTTCGGGGAGAACGACCTCGACGCACTCGGTACCGCAGCCGAAGCCGACCCACGGCTGCAGCAGGCCCTTAGGAATGCTCAGCACGGCGAAATTACCCAGTACCTTGCTGGTGTCCCCGCACTGTTGGAGCGTTACCGCACCGCCGGTCCCGCAGCAAAAGCACTCATCCACGCCTCGATGGACGCGCGTCGGCTCGGACACGCTGAGGGTCTCCCGCTGTCGTTCTTGGAAGAAGCAGCCGTCGGGTACCTCACAGACCGGCAGTTCGACAGCATCGGCGAGAACTGGCTTGAGCAGTGCCTGGCGTACCTGGCCACTTCGGCACGCGGCACCCTCGGTGCTCTTACCCGTATGCGACCCCGGCTGGGGCAAACGGAGCCTGATGGGTTGCGCTACCGGCTGGCCGACTACCTTGACCAGACCGGCCAGGAAGAGCGCACCAGCCTCTGCCCACCTCTGGGGTTCTGGAACGCCGCAGTGAACCACCTCGCAACCGCCGGTGATCTCCTGGCGCTTGGCAGAGCCGCCGAGGAACGTTGGCGCCTGCGCCTCGCTTATGCCCTCTACGCTAAGGCCGCCGCCCTCGGGCAGATTCAGGGGCTCGTGTCTGCAGCACAGCTACTGGACCGCGTGGGTGACAAAGCGACAGCCCTGCAGCTGTTCCAACAGGCCGCCGAAGCCGGACACACAGGTGCGATGGTGCGCCTGGCAGAGGAACGAACCCAGGCAGCCGACCACGAAGAGGCCGACCGTCTCTACTCAGCCGCCGCCGACGCGGGCGAGGCCACCGCCCTCGTAGCCCTCTCCCACATACGAGAAATGGCAGGGCAGTTCGAAGAGGCTGAGCGTCTCGCTGTTCAAGCCAACCAGAGAGGTGAGCAGAAGGCCCTGGTCAGTCTCGCCCGTAGTCGAAGCCAGAACCCTGACTTCCCGGCCGCGGAGGAAGAGCGTCTTCTCCGTCTCGCTGGCGGGAAAGAAGTCTCCGAGCTCGCTCGACGTCGCCTCCGGGCAGGCGACCTCGCCGAAGCCGAACGTCTCGCCTCAGAAGCAGCACGCATGGGCTTTGCGGGAGCTTTTATCCGCGTCGCCGGTGCACACCGTTCGGCCGGAAACGTCGAGGCAGCCGAGCGTCTGTACCGAGAGGCCATCCAGTGCGACGCCACGGGCATGACCCGCGACAACCCGTACGAAGAGCTGGCGCGGATCCGAGAAGAGGCAGGCGACCTCCAGGAAGCCGAACAGCTGTACCGAACCGGCGCAGAAAAGTCAGCGACCCACATTCTCCGCCTTCTTCGTGAAGGCATCCCGTCCAGTGTCCGGGAGCGGTTCGCCTCACAGCTGCGCCACTCGGCCGAAGGCACAGCATTGCTCAACATGGCTCTCATGCGGGAACGTAGAGGGGAAGAATCGGAAGCTGAGCGCCTGCACCAATTGGCCGGCGACCGGGCTCTGAGACGGCTCGTCACGGCGAGGGACGATGCCGGTGACACCGACGAGGCAGAACGACTGGCACTGCAAGCCGCCGCCAAAGGCGACCCTGTCCCCTTGAGGAAGTTGGCCGAACGACGCCGTAAGAACGGCGACACGGCAGCCGAGAAGCACCTCTACCAACTCGCCGCAGACACAGGAGACACACGCTCTCAGCGAGAACTCGGCCACCTGCTGCGCGCCTCCGGCGACAACGAAGGCGCAAAAAAGGCCCTGCAGCTCGCCGTCAACGCCGGCGACCGACAAGCTCGACATGCTCTCGCCCGGCTCTACGAAACAACCGGAGACATGCACTTGGCCGAAGACCTCGCGCGGCAAGCCGCGAACGAGGGCGACGCACGCCTGCTCACCCAGCTCGCGCGCACGCGAGGTCGCAAAAGCCCCGTATGGCAACAGCTACTCCGTTACGCTATGGAGCCCGATGGGGCCGTATCCGCCCCATGGACGCCATAGTCATCAGCATCTGCGTTGATCTTCTGTGGCGGTTCCCCGCCTCGAAGTACTCACCCCGGTCTGTCTGTGAACGTTGTCGGGCCCAGGACAGAATTGCCGAATCAGCGCCCTCTGCAACCGCAGACCCTCGTAGCGTGTCCACTCCTGGTGAAGCAAGAGATACCGAGGGTGGTACAGCATGGATCCGATTTCGGTGGCGTTGCTCGCGGCACTGGCAGGAGGCGCCGGCGGAGAGCTCGGACGGCAAGCTTGGGCGGGGCTGACCACGCTGGTGCGCCGCCCCTTCACGCGTGGCCAGGACGAATCCTCACAGGCTCCCGCCGTCAGTTCCGGGGAGACGGAGCTGGTCAGGCTTCAGGAGAGTCCCGGAGATACAGCGCGTGCTCAGGCATTGAGCACCGCTCTGGCAGTGCGGGCCGCAGTGGACACGGGGTTCTCTGCCGACCTGCTGCAGTGGCATGAGCAGGCGAAGCTCGTGCGTACCGGCGACGGCGACGTCCACAACACGATCAGCGGCGGCACCCAGCACGGGCCGGTATTGCAGGGCCGGGACTTCTCCGGCTTGTCCTTCAACACAGCCCCTCCCCCCACCGCCCCCGAAGGCGAGACGCGGTCCTCGCAAGGCTGAGCCGCATGGCCGACGACAGCTGGACCGTGTCCAACACAATCAGCGGCGGCGTGTTCTTCCATCAGGTGATCCAGGGCCGCAACATCACCGTGGCGCTGCCCCCAAAGATCACACCGGCACTCTCCGGACTTCCCGCTCCCTCCCCCACGTTCACCGGGCGCGACGCACACGTGGAGGAGCTACTCGACGCGCTGGCCCCCCGTGAGGAACAACAGGCAGTTCTGGTGGCGCCTCAGCTGTCACGGGTAGCAGTGGCGGGGCTGGCCGGTGTTGGCAAGACCGAGCTGGTTGTCCAGGTCGCCACCCGCGCCCTGCGCGAACCGGACTGGTTCCCGGGGGGAGTGCTGTTCGTCGATCTGTTCGGTTACGACCCCGAACGCCGACTCTCCCCTGAGCAGGCACTGGACGGTTTTCTGCGCGCTCTGGGCATTCCCGGCGAACAAATCCCCAGCGGGCTGCAAGACCTACAGCGGCTGTACCGCAGTGCGCTGGCTGCTTTCATCGAACAGGGCCGACGGATCCTAGTCGTCATCGACAACGCCTCCAGTGCCGACCAGGCAGCTCCGTTACTGCCCACCGACGGGATCACCGCCGTCCTGATCACCTCCCGCCACACCCTCGATATTGACGCCCGCCTCCACGACCTGAACGTCCTGGACACCGACGCGTCCATCGCCCTGCTGCACCAAGCCCTGCTGCAGGCCCGCGGACCCGCCGACATGCGCGTCCAAGAAAATCCCGGAGCAGCCGCTGCCATTGCCGACCTGTGCGCGGGCCTGCCCCTGGCCTTGCGTATCGCTGCCGCCCTGCTCGCCGACGCTCCGACCCGCCCACTGACCTCGCTTGCCCAGGCGCTACGGACAGAGCACTCCCGACTTGATCGGTTACGCCGCGAGGACCGTGCGGTGCGCGCCGCCTTCGACCTGTCGTACCAGCACCTCAGGACAGCGTCGGCACGGTTGTTCAGGCTCTACCCCCTCAATCCCGGCCCCGATCTGTCGACCGAGAGCGCCGCTGCTCTCGCCGACGTGGATGCGTTCACCGCCGAGGAGATCCTTCAGGACCTGAACCGAGCCCACCTGATCGAGACCTTTGGATCCGCCTGGGGACGCTGGCGCATGCACGACCTGGTCCGTCTCTACGCCACCGACCATCTGAAGCAAGAGGGGCGCGAAACCCTGATCGCGGCCCGCTCCCGGCTTCTTGAGCGCTACCGGACCCTGGCATCCGCTGCCAGCACGCACCTCGCCTCTGATTCCGACTGTCCACCCTCCTTGCTCTTCACCGACCGGGAGAAGGCGCTGGAGTGGCTGGAGAACGAGCGGGCAAACCTGGTCGCCACCGTCACCACCGCTCACGAGACCGGGGCTGCTGCTACGGCGGCCAGCCTCGCCTTCAGCTTGGCCGGGTTCTTCGAGCAGCACCGCTACTTCGCCGACTGGACCGCCGTCACCGCCACCGCGCTGGCCATCCTCCAGCAAGCTGGCGACTACCAGAACGCAGGTCGGGCCATGGTCCATCTCGGCATCGCCCAACGGGAGCTGCGGCAGTTCGATGCAGCGGTCCTTCTTCTCCAGACAGCGGCCGACGCCTTCGCAGAGGCTGGCGACTGGCACGGCCGGGCTATGGCGCTGGACGCACTCGGCGTCGCCCGGCGGGAGACGCGGGAGTACGACGAATGCACCAACGCCCACACCACAGCTGCAGCCATCTTCAGCGAAATCCAGGATCTCCGTGGCCAGGCGCGGGCCCTGAACAATCTCGGCTCGGCCTTGCGGGAAATGTGCCAGCCCGGCAAAGCCATCCCCGTCCTGAGCCAGGCCCTCAGCATCATGCGGGCGACCGGCGACAACCGCGGTGACGCCATGACCCTGGTCAACCTCGGTGCCGCCCTACGAGAAACCGGGAAGTTCGAGCAAGCCGTCACCCTGTACGGGGAAGCCATCCCCCGCCTCCGAGAGACACACGACCGGCATGGCGAGGCCCTTGCCCTGCACAACCGCGGCGACGCACTGCAGCACATGGAGAGATTCTCCGAGGCTATCGACGACCACCGCCAGGCAGCAGACTTCTTCCAGAACTCCCAGGATTACCACCACCTGGCCAAGGCACTGGCCAGCCTGGCCGGCGCCTACTCAGGAGATGAGCAGCACTCGACCGCCGCAGAGATCTCCGCTAAGGCAGTGGAGATCCAGCGGCAGCTTGCGCATGCCGATCCCGCGGTCAACACACCGGAACTCGCCCGTACTCTCTGCTTGGCCGCCTGGGTCCGGCGAAACGGGCAACACGACCTCGCCACAGGGCTGACCATGGTGGAAGAGAGCGTTGCGTTTTACTGCGATCTGGGCGCCGAAACCTCACCCATCCTCAGCACCCACCTCCGCATGGCGCAGGAACTCCGGGCAGAGATTTTCGACCTGCTCGGTCGCCACCAGTAGGCCGACACAATTCGCGGCAAGGGCCTGCACCCCGGCTAGTAGGACTCCGTTAGGTTGCTCTGGCTCTTGGGTTTGGGCTGGTGGCGGATGTTCTGGGCAGGGGGCGGTGGCAGGTGGTGCAGGTGCCGGTCCA